>JBIOJO010000044.1:0-30929 GCA_044450965.1 Elusimicrobiota bacterium
GACGGGAGCCGCGAGGACCGGCGCGGCGGTCATTGAAGGGAGCTGAGCCGTGAACGCCGCGGCGCCCGGAGCCGGCGCGCCGGAGAGCATTGCGGAAGGAGCGACCGTGATGGGAAGAGGCGTCGCGTCCGCCGTGAACCGCGCGCCGATCGCGAGGGGGGCGGTTCCGGCCTCGGCGGGGACGGGGCGCACTTGGGCCGCGGCCAGGGACGAGAGCAGGAACGGCAGGACGAAAACGGCCCGGCGGCGCGAAAGCATTGAGCAAAGCATAGCTCCCGGCGCCCTTCGGCTGATGGGCCGCGCGGCCCGGCGCCGGGCGGCAGGAGGCCTACGCCGTCTTGGGACCCCAGGACCTGGCGGTCGGCTTCGCCGTCGCGCACACTATCAAGGTGATGAGGCCGATCGGCGTTATGACGGCGGGCGCGCTGGCCCTGGCTTTGGCCGCGGCGGCCGGAGCTCAGGTCCGCGTCCTGCCGCTCTCGGCCAGCGCGCCGCTGGGCGTGCCGGCGCTGCTGGTGGGCACGCCGTTGGCGCCGGCTCCGGCATTAAGCGCCGCTCTGACCCTCCAGGCCCGGGCCTTGGCGCCGCTGCCGGCTCCGGCCGCGGCCGCCTATCTGGTCCGGCAGGCGGAGTCCGCCTCGCCGGTCGCGCGCGCGGCCGCGAAGCTGACCGCCGCGCGCCTGGCCGACCGGCCCGACGCCGACGAGGACGTGCGCGCTTTGGCCCGGTCCGCGCGGCAGGACCCCGCGCTCTCGTCTTGGTTCGACGCGCGCGCCGCCGCGCCCTCTTTGGAACTGGACGGACTGACGCTGAAGAGGGGAGGCTGGCGCCGCGACGGGAAGCCCTTGGAGCGTCTGGGGCAGGGAGAATTCGGCTTCGTGGAGGTCCACCCGTCGGTGCCCGGCGCGGTGATCAAGACGGTCGAACACTCCGCCTCGATCCTTATGATGTCGAACCCAGATCCTCGGCAGACCGCCGCGCTGGAGGAAAAGACCGCGCACGCCTTGGCCGCGGCGGACGTCGGGCCGCGCCACTTCGGCCGCGCCGTCGTCGGCGGACGACTGCTCAGCGTGCGCGAGCGCGTGTACGGGGAGACGGTGTCGAGCCTGTCGCGGGCGAAAAAGCTGGGGCCCGAGGAAGCGGCGTTGGTTCTCGACCTTTTGAATCGCATGGCGGCCGGGAACGTCAACAGCGACGACATGCGTCCGGACAACATCATGATCGGGCGCACCGCGCTGGATGCTCGCCGCCGCGCGTACCTAGTGGACGGCGGCAACGCGGCGCCGTTCCCCGAGGGGTTGGACGTGGCGGGCCGCTACGCGGCCCGCTTGGACGAATCCATCATGCTGCGCGGGCGCTTCGACCAGAACATGGGTTTCGTCGAATACCACAAGACCCTGCGCCAGATATTGGCGGAGGGCCTGGAGCGTTCCAGCCGCACCACGCCTTGGCTCCGCTTCAAGGGCTTCTGGTCGGATTTCGGCCGGGCGATGATCCCTTAGCGCCGGTCCGCGATTCCAGCCTTTCCAGCGCGATCCTCGCGCTGAAGCGGACGTCCTCGTCCTTATCCCTCAGCGCTCGACGCAGATCGACGTCCGTTCCGTCCGACGCGGAGGCCATGCTGCCCAGGGCCAGTACGGCGCTGGCTCGGACGCGCCGGTCGCGGTCATCGAGGCGTCGCCGTAAGGCGGCGACCGCCGTCGCGGCCGCGGCGCCGCGCTTGCCCAGCTCGTCGGCGGCGCGCGCGCGCCGCCGCGGATCGGGCGAGGACAATTGGACGATCAGCGCGGGGATCGGATCGTTTTCCGGCTTTCCGGTTCCCATGTCCGCCACGATGGCCCCTTCCGCCGCGGCGGGGGCGGCGCGTTCCGGCGCCGGCGGTCCCGCGGGGAAGCTCTCCCGCGGCCGCGCGTCCGCCGCGGGGACGCCGGACGCCGCGAGCGTCCGCTTCGAGGCGGATTCGAAGCGCCCGCCCGGCGCCGCGGGCTCCGAGGCTTCCGCTCCGGGCGGCCCCGGAGGCAAGGTCTCGGGGCTTCCCGGAGTTAAAATGGCGTCGAGCTGCGCGTCGGCTCTTTTCTGCTCCGGCGTCGGCGGCGCGGGCGGCGCGTAAATTTTCCGCAGCGCGACGAAAGGCGCGCCGGCCGTTTCGCCCGCCGATGGGGGGGAGGGCGAGGCGGATTCCGCCTCCTTGTTCGGCGCGCGCGGAGGGACGGGCGGCGTGCGCACCGGGAAGTCCACAGGAGCTTCTTCGGCATCGGCGCGGGCCGATTCCGAAACCGCGCCCGGCCTCCGTCCCGCGCGTTCCGACGACGCGCAGACGCGGAGATCCTCGCCGCCGTTGAAGAAGTAGGCGTTCATGTCGTCGGGCGGATCGACGGCCAGGGGCTTGCCCATGCGCTCGGTTCCGTAGCGGTCGGGCACGCTTTCCAGCAGCCTCTCGTCCTCGGGAGTCATTTGGACCGTGCCGGACGGACCCAAGCCCGAGATCCAGCGCAGAGCGGAAATGCGCACGTTCGGGCAGGGCTCGTCGCGCCCGATCCGTCCCAGCGCCGGGGCCGCGGCGGGGCCGAGCTTGCCGAGAAAGTGCACCGCGGTCAGGCGCACCTGCCAGTCCGCGTCGTCCGCGGCGTAATCCAGGAGCGGCAGGGCGTCGCGCTTCTCCTCCCCCAGCGCGTACAGCGCGTTGATGCGGTTGTTCCAGAGGCCGAAGTCCAGGATTCGGCGGAGCCCCTCAAGCCGTTTCTCGGAGGGCGGGGCGTCCAGGGCGCGGGCCGCCGCGGGCAGGACGAGGACGGCGGCGAGCAGCAAGGCGAGCATCCCGCCAGTGTAGCCCCGGCGGGCCGGACGTCAAGGGCGCGGCGCGGAGAAAAAGCGCTCGTGCAGGGCGCGCACGGCGCGCTCCACGTCGGCGTCGTCCACGACGAAGGCCACGTTGTTCTTCGACGCGCCCTGCGAGATCATGCGCACGTTCACGCCCGCCGCGCGCACCGCGGAAAACACGTCCGCGGCGACGCCGGGGACGGACTGCAATCCGTCCCCGACCGCGCAGATCACGGCCTGCCCGCGCTCCACGTTCATCTCGAACTCGGCGGACAGCTCCGCGACGGCGCGCTCCACGTTGCGCTCGCTGCCGGTGGTGGCCGAGACCGAGACCTCGGAGGTCGCGATCATGTCCACGTCTATCTCATGGCGCGCGAACGCCGCGAAAATGCGCGCGAGGAAGCCGGGGCCCGACGTCATCCGCGGGCTGGACGCGCTGACGATCAGTTGATGCCGCTTGAAGGCGATGGATTTCAGGACCGACGCCCCGGCCGCGGCCTTCGGCGGGCGGGCGACGATCGTCGTGCCCGGATGATCGGGCTTGAACGTGTTCAGCACGCGCACCGGGATGTCCTTGCGCATGGCCGGCACCAAGGTGTGCGGATGCAGGACCTTGCCGCCGTAGTAGGCCAGCTCGCAGGCCTCGGCGAAGCTCAGGACTTCCAGCGGAAGCGCGGCGGGCACCAGCCGGGGATCGGCGGTCATGATGCCGTCGGTGTCGGACCAGATCTGTATTTCCGCCGCCCCGAGCGCGGCGCCCAGGATCGTCGCCGAGTAGTCGCTGCCGTTTCGGCCCAAGGTGGCGACTTCTCCCGCGCGCGTGCGGCCGATGAAGCCGGTGACCACGGGTAGCTCCGCGATCCGCGCGAACGACGCGCGCAGGGCCTCGTCCGCCTCCGGCAGCGGCGCCGCGGAGCCGAAGCGGTCGTCCGTGATCAGGCCCGCGGCGTCGGCGTCCACGGCGCGGGACGGAATGCCGGATTTCGAGAAGGCGGCCGCGACGAGGCGGACCGAGAGGCGCTCGCCGAAGGCGGCGACGCGGTCGAGGGTGCGCGGCGTCAGTTCTTGAAGGAGCGAGATCCCTCGCGCGAGGGCGGCCAGTTCCTCCAGCAGAGGCTCGAGCGGGGCGGCGTCCACCCCCAGCTCCGCGGCCGCGTCGCGGTGGCGCCGGGCGATCGCTTCAAGGCGCGAGACGTCGCCGTTCAACGCCTCGCGCGCGAGGGCCAGGAGGTCGTCGGTGGTCCCGCGGAAGGCGGAGACGACCAGCACGGGCTTGCTCGCCAGCCGCGCGCGGACGATCCCGGCCACCCGGGAGATCTTCTCCGCGCCGGCCACGCTGGAGCCTCCGAATTTCATGACGATCATTCGGATATTCTAGGATATGCGCCTATGAAGCGAACCTCCCTGCTCTTCGTCCTGCTCGCCGCCGCCTCGGCCGTCCGCGCCGCCGCTCCCGAAGGCGGGACGTGGCGTTTCGCCGTTTCCGGCGACTCCCGCAACTGCGGCGACGTGGTCATGCCCGCGATCGCGCGCGGCGCGAAGAAGGACGGCGCCGCCTTCTACTGGCACCTGGGGGACTTCCGGGCGATCTACGACTTCGATCAGGACATGCGCGCGGCGCACGGCGGCGCGATGTTGATCTCTCAATATCAAAGTCAGGCGTGGGACGATTTCATCGCCAATCAGCTGACTCCGTTCGGCTCGATGCCCGTCCGCCTGGGAATCGGCAATCATGAGCTCATCGCGCCGATGACGCGGGCCGGCTACGTCTCGCAGTTCGCCGACTGGCTGGACGAGCCGGTCCTGCGCGACCAGCGTCTGGCCGACGACCCGGCCGACCGGCGTTTGAAGACCTACTACCACTGGAAGCAGGGAGGCGCGGACTTCGTCAATTTGGACAACGCCAGCGAGGAGCAGTTCGACGGCGCGCAGGTCGCGTGGTTCGAGCGCGTCCTGGCGCGGGCGAAGGCCGATCCGGAGGTGAGGCTCCTCGTCGTGGGCTTGCACGAATCCCTGCCGAACAGCTTTTCGTGCGGCCACGGCATGAACGACTCCGCGGCCGGGACGGAGTCGGGGCGGAAGGTGTACCGCGACCTGCTCAAGTGGACGCGGGAGACGGGAAAGTCCGTCCAGGTGCTCTCCAGCCATTCCCATTACGTGATGGAAGGTCTCTACGCGACGCCGTACTGGAAGAATGCCAAAGCGGGGGACCGCGGCGTGCTCCCCGGCTGGCTGGTCGGTACGGCCGGCGCGACCCGCTACGGCCTGCCTCCGGGGCTTCCCGCCGGGATGTTCGCCAAGACCGGCGTCTACGGCTACTTGTTGGCGACCGTCGCGAAGGACGGCGGCGTCGCCTTCGAGTACAAGGAGGTCCGCCGCGGGGACGTGCCCGAGGACGTCGTATCGCGCTTCGGCCGCGCGACGGTGGACGAGTGCTTCAAGGGCAACCGCGACGCGGGCTTCAGCGCGGGCGCCCCGTCCTGCTCCGACCAGTGACGCGTCCTTAGGCGCCGTTCGCCTGGCTGGGCAGCGCCAGCCACGCCTTCTTCGCGCCCGGCGTCAGCTCGTCCATGTGCTTCAGGAAGAGCGTGATCTGCCACATCTGCGTCTCGCTCAAGGTCGCGCGGTAGGACGGCATGCCGGTCATGCGGATGCCGTGATAGATCTTCCAGTACGTCTCGCCCTCCTCGTCGTCGGTCACGCCGTGCTTGCCCAGCTGGGGCGCGCGCTGGTACAGGCCCTTCGCGATGTTGGAGGCGGCGCCGTCGGCGGCCCCGTGGCACACGGCGCAGTTGGCGGCGTACAGCTTCACGCCGGCGACGAGGTTCGCGTCGCTGACGGCGACGGGGTTGGGCGCCGTGGTGGCTTCCCGCGCGATGGTGGCGTGAAGCGATTTGCGCGCGGCCCATTTCTCGATGGCGGGGGGCGGGGCGTCGGCGTTGGCGGGCATCCAGCCCATCGAGACGAACACGTAGGCGCCGAGTAGGCCGGCGGCCACGGTGACGGCCACGCCCGCGAAAATTCCTTTGATCATGCCCACACTGTACTTCTGTGGGCGCGCCGGCGTCAATGCGCGGACGGCGTCAGAACTTCGGCGGCTGGTAGCTCTGCAGGTCGTCTTGCTGCTTCTTGAGCCATTCCAGTTTGGCCTGCTCCTTCACGGCGAGCTTGGCCGCCTGCTCGCGCTCGGCCAAGGTCCCGTGGCCGGGGTCGTTCTGCGAGATGCCCAGCACGCCCAACCATTTCTCCGCGTTGTCGAAAACCGTGACGCGCTTGTCGCGTTCGGGGTCGCCGGCCTCCACCTTGTAGGGAAGCTGCGGGGCCTTGGCGAAGGCGAAGGCGTCGGCTTCGTTCTCCACGGGCTTCACGCAGGTCGTCGCGACCTCGTTGCCCCGGGCTTTCTGAAAGGCCGCCATCGCGGCCTCGTTGCCGGCCTTTTCCGCGGCCTTGTCGCGCGCCGCGTTCCCCGTGGGGGCGGGGTAGTACGTCGAAAGGTCCGCGTGGTCCGTCCAGTTCTTGACGATCTTCTGACGGCACTCGTTCACGTGGTCCAGGTGGTTCTTCCCGTCGGGCCCGCGCTGGATATGCTTCATCTCGTGGAGCATGAAGGTCCCCAACTGTGCCTCGTCGCAGGCGATCTCCAGGACGCCGAAAGTGTAGATCACCGCGTCCGTTTCGAGGCCCAGGGTCCCTTTCTGCAAGGCCGAGAGGGGCGAACCGTCCACCAGCCGCGTTCCGCTCTGCTTCGGCAGGTCGTTGATGAAGATCAGCGTCAGTTTTGGATCGAGCTTGTAGTTGGGGTCCTTGGAGGCGACATCCTTCGCCGCGTCGAACACCTGGCGCACCCGCTCCCGGTAGTCCACGCCCCAGTTGGTGCTGGCTCCGCCCGATCCGGGGGGCGAGCATTTGGGGCCCGCGAGGGCCGGGAGCGCCAAGGCCAGGATGGCGGCGGCCGGGAGGAGGGATTGGGGCTTCATCGGGATTCTCCAGGGGTGTTCCTGGAACGATAAGCCCGGACCCTTGATTTGTCAAGAGGCGCCGCCGCCTCTTTCCGGAGTTAAATTCCCAGCGAGGAAAGCTCCCGGCAGATCTCGTTGGCGGCGGCGGTCAGCGTGGGGTGGGTGGCCTCGAACTCCTGGGCCGCGTCCTCCAGTCCCGCCAGGGCCAGCTTCAGGCGCTTCGGCGAGGGGTTGGCGCGGCGGGCCTCGTGCGCGGCCGCGTCCGCGAACCCGGCGACGCTTCCGGCCTTCTCGGCGTGGGCGGCGTCCAGCTTGCGCAGGTCGGTCTTCAGCGTCTTGATCTTCAACAGCGTTTCGTCGAGCATGGGAACCTCTCTGCGCGCATTCTATATAATGTGCCATGCGGCGCAAGGCGGCGTTTTGGCTGGGCATCGGGGCGGGGGCCTTCTTCCTCGCGTCCGTCGCGGCCTTTACTCTGGCCCCGTTCGAGACCGTGACGGCCCTGCGCCGCGCGGCGCTCTGGAAAAACGGCGTGCGGCGGGTGCCGCTGGAAGGGGGGCTGTTCGCCTATGAAAGAAACGGCTGCCTGCCCGGCAAGCCCTGCCGCTGCGTCGCGCTGATCCACGGCCTGGGCGATTCGGCCCTCACCTGGGACAAGATGCTCATGGACCCGCGGGCCGGCCGCGCGGGACTGCGCCTCCTGGCTCCCGACATGCCCGGCGCCGACGGCTCCGCGCCGCCGGCCGATTCCTCCGGCTGGGCGATCCGCGCTCAGGCGCGGACCTTGCGGACGGCTCTGGAGAGCCGCTGCCCGGAATGGACCGTCGCCGGCAACAGCCTGGGCGGCTGGACGTCGCTGTGGCTGGCGCTGGACTGGCCCGCCGGCGTCCACGATCTGGTGCTGGCGGACGCGGCCGGGATCGAGGATCCTTCGGGGCGCCAGGTGGAATCGGCCCGCGTGCTGGCGGAGCCCACCTTGCCCTTGCTTAAGGAGTTCAGCCGCCGCGCGCGGTACCGCGACCGGGAAATACCGGAGCGGGCGTGGATCTCCGCGCTGGCGTCCATCAAGGGCCGGCATACCTACGAGTTGGTGCACGGCCTGCGCCGGGAGGAGCTGCTGGATTCGCGCCTGCCCGGTCTCCGCGCCCCGGCCACGATCATCTGGGGCGACGCGGACGGGATCATCCCGATCGCCGTCGGCGCGCGCCTGCACCGCCTGATCAAGGGCTCGCGCTACGAGGTGGCCAAGCGATGCGGCCACCTGCCCCAGCAGGAATGTCCGGAAGTGGTCGCGCGCGCGTTGTTCGGCGTTCCGCCGCTCTAGAGCGCCGTCGCTTGATGTCCGGGCCTTATTTCCACCAGGGCTTCTGGTCGGCCCCGCCCGGCTCGGGGGTCGGCGGCGCGGCGCCGGAGGGCGGCGGTCCCTTGCGGGCGCGCGCCAGCTCGATGGAGTCGGAGAGCGCGTCGAGCATCGCCTTCTCCTGCTTGGCCAAATTTTCGGGCTGATTCATGCCGCCGGCGTTCGGCATCTCGCTGAGGAGTTCCACGGACGTCTGGCCTTGCGCGGGGCCCGGCGACAGGAATATCTTGTATCTCAGGACGATGGGCGAACCCATGACGCTGTTGGTGTTGACCGCTTCGGACCTGTCCGGGGAGTCGGTCATGACGTAGGGCGGGATGTTGCTGGGCCGGGTCTCATTGGCCTTGTCGAAATACCGGTGGAAGGCCTCGCGAACTTCGTCGGGAGTGGCGGTCATCACGCGCTGGCTGCCCGCTCCGCGCGGCCGCTCGGGGGCGATCATGGGCACGCAGCCGGAGAATCCCAAACCGAGAGAAATAAGGAGTACGGCCGACGCGGACATCTTCATAGGAGTGCCTCCGTGCGGAAGCCGGGTCGCGCCCGTCGCGGACCCCGACAGGCGGGATTCTAACGCATTTTCGCCATCTCCAGCGTCGGGCCGCTTGAGAGCGGCGTCACTTGATGCGGTTGAACCAGCTCATCCGGCTCCAATCGAACGCCACCGCGGGCTTGCGCGTGCGCAGGAAGGCCGACTCCGGGATCTTGACGCCGGCCAGCTGGGCGGCCATCACGCGGTGGTGCCCTTCCAGGATCACGTTCTCGCCCTTCTGGCCGACGCCGATCTCGATGCGCGCGCCGCGCGCCCAGTCCCACTTCCCGGTCTTCATCAGCAGGGAGTATTCGGCGACGATGCGGGCGTTGGCTCCGTTCTGGCTGGAGCGCAGGAGCATGCCGCCCTGGCGGACCTCTCCCAAGGGTATCGCGGCGACGGGGGATTTCGCCTTGAGCGAAAGGGCCAGCGCTTCGCCTTTCACCGTGAACGTCACGCCTTCGAACGCGCCGGTCCCCGGGCCGATGATCTTGTTGGCCTCCTCCGCGCGTCCGGCCAGCCAGTCCGTGAATTTTCCGGCCAGCCCGCGATCCAGCGTCTCGCGGATCTCGTCGGGAGACATCCCCGCCTTGCTCATGATTTCATATTTTCCGCGCAGATCGGCTTGCGTGCAGGCCGCGCCGGCGCACGGAAAGGCTTCGTGCGCCTTGAGCACCGCGTTCACCTGAGGTTCGCCGAGCCCGGGCATCTGGGCGCGCACCGCGGCGGTCCGCTCCGCGGAGCCGGCGATCTTGAGGTTGCCGTTGATCAGCTCGGCGTTGGCCTCCCGGAATCCGGCGCGGGCGGCGGATCTCTCCGCGGCGGATTTCACTCCGGCTTCGGCGGCGTCCTTGAGCGCGACCTCGACGGACTCCTTCAAGATCGCCGTGCCGGCGGTCTTGGCCCCCGTCTTCACCAGCGCGGGTATGCCCAGGCCGACGAAGTTGATCGCGACCAGGCCCGTCGATACGCCCAGGTCGGCCGCCTTGGCCGCGGACGGGTTCTTGATGAAGCGCGCCCCGTCCGTGTACACGTTCGCGAAGTCGCCGACGAAGCCTTCGACCACGGCCTTGCCGCCGTTCCAGACGTAAGTCGGATAGCGGGAGACGTCCTTGGCGCCCGTCCAGGCGGCGGACCAGGTGGCGCCGTCGGCGGCCTTGCCGGCGATGAACTGGCCGACGCCCTGCGTCTGCAGCCAGCGGCGCTGGGCCCAATTCGAAAGGCCGCCGTCGTCCGGGACCGCGTCCGCCGCGCGCAGCTTCTCCGACGCGGCGTTCTGCGCCCGTTCGCTCCAAGACGGTTCGACCGGGACGGCCGGAAGCGCGGCGACGGCCGGTCCCGCGCCCAGTCTCGGTCCGCCTTGGGCGGCGGGGACGGCGTTGAGCCGCCGCATCTGATCCGGGGTCGGCGCGGCGCGGGCGGAGATTCCCTGAGAACCAGCGGCGGTCCCGGCGTCGGCCGAAGCTCCGGAGGCGAGAGCGCGCGCCAAGGCGTTCGCCCGGGCCGAGGCGGCGGCGTCGTTCTTCCGCGCGGATTCCAGCGTGGCGCGCGCGCGGCCTTCCTCGTCGGCGCGAGCGCCGGCGGGCCCGGCCGGACGTCCGCCCATGTAGCGCTGCACGGCGGCGTCCGCGTCGGCGGCCTGAAGTCCCAGGCCGCGCGCCGCGGCGCGGATGCGCGCTTCGTAGGCCGCGTCGTTCTCCCCCGGGGCGCGCCCTTTCTGCACGGCGACGGCTTCTTCCCGGGCCTTCATCCATTCCGGGGGAGAGGGGGCGGCGGCGGGTTCCAACGGCCTGCCTTCTCGGAAGTCGCGCGCCTCGGCTTCGCGCGGAGTCGGCGCCGGGGCCGCGGGCGTTCCGGCCAGGATGCCGGGCGGGCACGCCAGGGCGAAGGCGAGGAAGGAGGCGAGTAGTCGCTTCATGCGAGGGTTCATGAAGAGGGCCGCGACGAGGGTCCTCTCGAGTGTAGACCCGCCTCCGGGTCCTGTCAAGACGGCGGGAGGTCCCGCCGCGTGCGATTCGGCCGCCGCGTCAAGGAGACTCCGGTCACTCGGACGCGATTAAGATGTTCGCCGGTTGTTCGCCGGAGGCGCGGCGGATCGGACAGTATACTGGCGGCATGGTTCACGCGGTGATCCGAGGCCTTGCGCTGGCTCTCGCGCTGTCGGGCGGGGCCGCCGCCGAGACATCGCCGGTCGGCCTGATCAGCCCCTCCGCCCCGGTCGAGGTGAGCACGGTCTCCATGTCCGTTCGCTCCCGGATCAACGAGCAGATCCTGCCGAACTCGGCGCGAGTGGCGACCGATGCCTCGTTCGAGAAGTCGGCCATCGGCACCGGCTACACGGTCATTCCCCTGCCCGCGTTCACCTACAACCGCAACGAAGGCGCTTGGATCGGCGGCCTGACGCCGATCTTCCGCGCGAACGCGAAAGGGCACATCGAGGACATCTACGCGCCGCTCTACCTCCACAACGACCTCATCGGCGAGACCTTCACCTTCAATTACTTCGGCTATCGTTCCGAGACGAAGCAATACCACGCGATCCTGTCGTACGCGACGAAGATCGAGCGGACGGTGGACCTCAGCTACAAGGACACCGCCGCGGGCGGCGGGCGCTACATCGTTTTCGCGCAGGCCAATTCAGGCAAGAGCGCGTTCAACCGGTTCTTCGGGTTCGGCAACCGGGTCTCCGAGCAGCGCGAGAGCAACTACACGATGGGGGATTCCAATCTCAAGGTCGGCGGCGGCGTCAATCTCGGCCGCAGCGTCTCGCTGGTCGCGACCGAGCGCCTGCGCCGGGTGACGATCGAGAACGGCGCCGTGGCCAGCCTTCCGCAGACGCTCAAGCGCTACCCGAAGGCCCCCGGCATCGATGGCGCGCGCATCTGGGGGCAAGGACTGACGCTCTCCTATGACGACCGGGACAATCAACTCACGCCCCTGCGCGGCAGCCTCGTGTCGGTCGCGGCGGAATGGGAGGAGAATTTCCAGCCGGGCGACCGCCTCGGCTGGGCGCACATCACCGGAGAGGGGCGCAACTACCAGCCGCATGCCGACGGCCGAGCGGTCCTGGTGACGCACGCGTTTATCGACGCCATGCCCAAGGACGTCCGAGGCATCGTCCGCCGGGGCGTCCCGTTCTACGAGCGCCCGACCTTAGGCGGAGAGACGACGCTTAGGGGATTCGGGCGCGGGCGTTTCGTCGGCAACTACGCGGTCCTCTTCAACGCCGAGGAACGCGTCAGCGTCTTCCGGCGCGCGATCATGGGCAACCTCATCGAGGCCGAACTCGCGCCGTTCGTGGACGTCGGCCGCGTGGGTCGCTCATGGAGCTATCCCCGCCTTTTCGAGAACTTTCAGGTCAATCCCGGCATGGGACTGCGCGTGCTGGCGCGGCCCAACATCGCCGGCCGCCTCGACGTGGCTTATGGGCGCGACGGGTCCTCCGTCTTCGTGGGACTCGACTACCCGTTTTGAGGCCGGGCCGGTCTCTGTGGGTTATAAGACGGGGGCGGGCACGACGGCCGGGACGCCGCCGCCCGCGCGCTGCGCCAGCAGGGCGTAGCCGAAAAGCGCCCAGATGATCTCCCGCGTGCGGCGCAGAAGGCCGAAGGTGAGGCCGGCGCCGCCCTGAAGGCCCACGGCGGTGAAGGCGAGGATCTTGCCTCCCTCCTGGCTTCCGGCGCGGGCCGGCACGAAGAAGACCACGCCGTCGATGAAGACGGCCAGGGCGTGGATCGCCAGGACCTGCTGCCAGCCGAACTCGGCTTTCATCAAGCGCAGGACGGCGTAAATCTCCGCCGCGCTGACGGCCCAGCCGCAGGCGAAGAAAAACGTCGAAAGGGCCAGATCCGCGGGGCGGTTGCGCAGCACGCCGCGCAGGCTGCTGTCCAAGGCCGCGATTTGACGCTCGCGCTCGAGCAGGTAGGGAATCCGTATGTGGACGCGGCGGAGGACGGAGCTCAACAGGACGAACACGCCGTTGACCTGGACAAGCAGGAAGACGCAGACGATGACGAGGCTCAGGCCCATGACGGCCCAGATGGCCGGCCGCAGGCTCGCCGGGATCGGCGTCGCCGCGAGCGCCAGGGCCGAACCCGCCAGGACGAGAAGGAACTGCGCGGTGACCTGGGCGGAATTGGCGGACGCGACCGCGACCACGCTCTCAGACAGCGTGCCGCGCCGCATCAAGCCCCGGACCAAAATGGCGTTGCCGCCCAGAGAGGCGGTCGGAAGCAGGTAGTTCACCGCGTCCGCCTCCAGGATCAGGCGGAAGATTTCGAGGAACGGCGTCCGGCGGCCCTCCCGCGACAGCGCGCGCCGCAGGCCCAGGGCGTTGGCGGTCTTCGCCGCGGACTCGATCATCATCATGAGCGGGAGGGCGGGCCAGACGGCCAGCAGGCGGCCCAACGTCTCGCGCGTACCGTAATGGCGGATCAGCAGGGCGAAGAGCAATCCACCGAGAGCCAACAGCGACCATTTCAGGGCGACGACGGCTCCGCGGGGCCGCGGTGCCGTCGGTGCCGCCAAGATAGGCGCTTCTGCGCCGGGGTCCCGGCTGGCCATGTCCATCGCTCAGTTCCGCTCGTCAGTATAGCGACGGCTCCGCGACCGCGCTATGCGGACTTTTCCCGGGAGGCCCGGGTATAACTCCGCAGATCGGATTCCTCGGGTCCCGCGCCGCCGAGCCGCGCGTCTACGGCCGGCGAGCGTCTTTTCGGGCGGCTTCGTCGTCGGGCCCCAAGAGCGCCTTCAGAATCTTCGGGTCCACCCGTCGGGACAGGTCCGACTCAAGGTTCGCCGGATTTTTTCTTAACTTCGCCTCGTAATCCGCGAGCGTCGCCACGTTCCGCGCCTCGACCGCGTTGAGGTCGGACTCCTTGAACTCCGGGCGGGGATGATACCAGGTGAAGCGGCCGAAGAACTCCCGCAGTTCCGGATCGGCGAAGGATCGGCCGTGGGTCGCGAAGACGGCGTTGCGCAGGAGCCGCAGCTCCGAAAGGGAGAGGCGGGCCAAGACGTCTTCTCCGACGGGTGAGTCCCAGAACTTGAGCAAGGGAATGGGCGGAGATTTCCGGCCGGGGGCTCTGCGCCTCAGAACCGTCCCGGCCGGGGCCGTCCTCGGAGCCCAGTCGATCCAGTCCTGAGGCCAGTCCGCGGTCGCGGTCAGCTCTATCCGGGCCCCGGGCTCGGGCTCGACGTCCTTGAGCTCGTAGCCGTAGGTGAACTCGCCGAAGCGCACGGCCTTGGCGGCGCCTTCCGGGACCTCCTGGAACTCCGCGTCGAATACCGGCTGATCGGAACTGCGCTTCACGACGAAGAGGGCGTTGCCGATGGGGCCTTTCCACGGCCTTCCGGTCCCGAACAGATAGCTCATCTCGTGAGTCTGGGCCAGGTTCTCGGGGTTGTACTTGCCGGTGTAGCTGACCCAGACCTCGGTGGGGGCGTGCCCCTTGAACGTCATGGGCGTGACCAGCCACTGCTTCGCTTCTTTCAAATGGCCCGCGACCGCCATGTGGACCTTGGCGCGCGGGAGTTCGCCGACCTCTTGCCGGACGCCGTCGACCCAGGTCGCGAAATCCTCGATCTCGTCGGAGCCCAATCCCAGGCCGTAAGGGTAGACGCTGGGAAACCCGACGGCCATGCTCGTGGATTCTCCGTGATTGAAGAACTCGAACACCACGGCGACCCGATAGCTCTCCCGGCGCGGCTCGATGACGACGGTCTCGGTGTCCATGCTGACCGAGACGTCGCCTTCCCGCATCATCTTCGGCGCGCCGCCGAAGACCGCCAGAGGGGCGTCGTCGCAGAACCCCGGAACCGCCAGCAAGCCGGCGAGCAAGACCGCCCAAGCCGCGCCGCCTCTCCCTCCCGCTCGAGCGCTATGATTGGCCATGTTCCGGCGCTCCCGCCGGCTTCCTTTTTGTCCGCGGCCGCGCTCCGCCCGCGCCCTTGCTGGCGGACATGGACCTGAGCTCGAACAGCTGATCGCGCAGGAGGGTCGCCTGCTCGAAGTCCAGCGCGTCGGCGGCGGCCTTCATCCGCGATTCGACCTCGGCGACGATGGTGGGCAGATCCTTGGCCGTCAGCGGCCGCTCGGCGTCGCGCAGCAGCATCAAGCCCTCGCGCTTGGCCGTGCTCTGGAATTCCTCCAGCTCCTCGACGGCTTTGATGATGGTCTTGGGCTTGATGCCGTGCTTCAGGTTGTGGGCCAGCTGCTTGGTCCGGCGGCGGTCCATCTCGTCGAGGGCGCGCTTCATGGAGCCTGTGATCGTGTCCGCGTAGAGGATGACCTGGCCGCCGACGTTGCGCGCGGCGCGCCCCGAGATCTGGATCAAGGTCGTCTCGGAGCGCAGGAAGCCCTCGTGGTCGGCGCCCAGGATGGCGACCAGGGAGACCTCGGGAAGGTCCAGGCCCTCGCGCAGCAGGTTGATGCCCACCAGCACGTCGAAGACGCCGGCGCGCAGGTCCTGAAGGATCTGGATGCGCTCCAGCGAGTCGATGTCCGAGTGCAGGTACCGCGTCTTCACGCCCTGCGCCAGCAGCCACGTGGTCAGGTCCTCCGCCGTGCGCTTGGTCAAGGTCGTGATCAGCGCGCGCTCCTTCTTCTTCGCGCGGTCGCGCAGGCGGACCACCAGGTCGTCCAACTGGCCCTCGCTGGGCCGGATGATCGTCTCCGGGTCCACCAGGCCCGTGGGGCGCACCACCATCTCGGCGACCTCGCCCTGCGTTTTCGTCAACTCGTAAGGGCCGGGCGTCGCGGACACGAACACGGTCTGGCCGGCCAGCGCCTCGAACTCCGCGAACTTCAGCGGGCGGTTGTCCAGGGCGGACGGCAGGCGCCAGCCGAAATCCACCAAGGTCTGCTTGCGCGCCCGGTCGCCCTGGTACATGCCGCCGATCTGCGGGACCGCGACGTGGGATTCGTCGATGACGAGCAGATAGTCCTTGGGGAAGAAGTCGATCAGGCAGTTCGGGCGTTCGCCGGGCGGGCGTCCGGACAGCGGGCGGGAGTAGTTCTCGATGCCGTGGCAGAAGCCCAGCTCGCGCAGCATCTCGACGTCGTAGTTGGTGCGCTGCTCGATGCGCTGGGCCTCGATCAGCTTGCCGGATTTCTGGAAGAACTTGACGCGGTCGGCCAGCTCGGCCTGGATCGCGGTGATCGCCTGCTCGCGCTCCGGTCCGCCGGTGACGAAGTGCTTCGCCGGGTACACCCACTCGCGCGTCAAATCCTTGATCTTGTTCCCGGTCAGCGGATCGAATTCGGCGATCGCCGTCACGGCCTCGTCGCCGAGGGTGACGCGCAGCGCCGTTTCCATGTACGCCGGGAAGATGTCCACCACGCCGCCCTTCATGCGGAACTTGCCGCGGACGAACTCCATTTCGTTGCGCTCGTAGTGGACCGCGACCAGGCGCTCGGCCAGTTCGTCGCGGGTCGTCTTCCACCCGACCTCCAGGGGGATCGCGCGCTTCTCGTAATTCTCGGGGGAGCCGATGTTGTAGATGCACGACACCGACGCGATGACGATCACGTCGCGCCGCGCCATCAGCGAGCTGGTCGCCTTCAGGCGCAGGCGGTCGATGCGGTCGTTGATCGACGAGTCCTTCTCGATGAAGGTGTCCGTGGAGGGGACGTAGGCCTCGGGCTGGTAGTAGTCGTAGTACGAGATGAAGAACTCGACGGCGTTGTCCGGGAAGAAGGCCTTGAACTCGGCGTACAGCTGGGCCGCCAGCACCTTGTTCGGCGACATCACCAAGGTGGGACGGTCCAAGGCGCTGATGACGTTCGCGATGGCGAACGTTTTACCCGAGCCGGTGACGCCCAACAGGGTTTGGGCGGGCGCGCCTTCCTTCAGCCGGCGGGTCAAAGTCTCGATCGCGGAGGGCTGGTCTCCGTCCGGCTTGAAGGGCGAGCGAAGGCGGAAAAGACCCATCGGGGGGGCGGCGCTCAGCGCGAGCGGGGCTTCGCGGGCTTGGCGGCCGGGGCGGCCGGCGCCACCGGCTTGCCGTAGGTGCCGCCGGCGCTGGAGGACGCCTCGGTGATGCGGACATCCGTGTCGTTCCGGACGATTTGCTCCACGGGCCCCTTGAGCTTGACCAAGGTCCGGTCCGCGTCCAGCGCGTTGGCTTCAACCTTGAATTTTTTCGGGCCGCCGACGACGGCGAGCGTCGCCATGTCCACATGCCGGGCCAGCCGCGCCTTGATCTCGTCTCGATCCGGGGCGATCGTCAGCAGGGTGTCCAGGCCGTCGGCGTAGACGCCTTTAGCCTTGAAGTAGTTCTCCTGCAGGGTGAACAGCTTGGTGATGTCGATCATCGTCTCGTAGCGCAGCTGGGCGGATTCGCGCTGGGGCTTCAGCCAATAGGCGTTCACGCCCAACGCCATCACGGTGCCGGCGAGCAGCCCGGCGAATATCATTCCGGCCAATTGAAGTAGGCGGTTGCCGACCGCCGTTCCCGCCGATTCTGCCGCGCTCATGTCTCCATTATGGACCGCCCGGCTCATTCTGTCAAGCCGTGCGGCGCGATCACGTGCTAGAATCCGGACGTGGAACAGCGCGCGCTCGGACGCTCCGGCTTGACGGTGTCGGCGTTGTCGTTGGGCACCATGAATTTCGGCGCGGATTGGCACGGCATCGGAGCGATCGACGACCGGGCGGCCTCGTCGCTGCTGGACCTGGCGCTGGAGCGCGGCGTGAATCTGATCGACACCGCCGACATCTACGGCCGCGGCGCGGCGGAGGAGATGCTGGGGCGGCTGCTGAAGGGCCGCCGCCGCGACAAGGTCCTGCTCGCGACCAAGCTTCTGGGGCAGATGGACCTGGGCGACCGCGCCAGCGGCGGCCTGTCCGCGCGCTGGATCGGGCGCGCCTTGGAAGGAAGCCTGCGGCGTCTGCGCACCGACCGGGTCGATCTCTACATGCCTCACGGCTGGGACCCCTCCGTCCCGCTCGACGAGACCCTGGAAGCGCTGGACCGCGCGGTCCGCGCCGGCAAGGTCCGGGTCCTGGGCGCCTCCAATTTTTCCGGTCCCCAGCTGTCCATGGCGCTCGGAACCGCGTCGGCGGGCGGCCGCGCGCGCTTCGAGTTCGATCAGGTGCAGTACAGCCTGGTTTCGCGCTTTCCGGAGTCGGATCTCGTTCCCGTCGTCCGGGCGGAGGGCGTTTCCCTGACGGCCTGGAGCCCTCTCGGCGGAGGACTTCTTTCCGGAAAATACGCGGCGAAGGGCGCCTCCGGCCGCCGAGTCTCTCCCGACGCCTTCCCTTATATAGCCCCCGCCGCCGGCGCGGCCGTCGTGGACGTGCTGCGCCGCGTCGCCGCCCTGGAGGGCGTCACTCCGGCTCAGGCCGCCTTGGGCTGGATCCTGGCCAAGCCGTACGTCGCGACGGCGATCGTCGGGGCGCGCGACGCCGCCCAGCTCGCCGAGACGCTGGAATCCCGCGCGGTGACGGCGCGTTCGGCCGCCCTGCTCGACCGCGCTTCGGCCCTCTTTCTGGCGTCTAGGCCGTAAGACCTATTTTGGAGTAGGCCTTTAGGGGCGCCGAGGCTTGCCTTCCCGGCCCGGGCGCCGGCGCGGCCGGCGTGTTACCATCAAGACATGACGGGAATGGAACTCTACGTGAAGTTCATGTTCACGCTCACCATCGGGCTGGTGGGGGTGGGGCTCGTCATGAAGACCATACTGGAAACCATCCTGCACGACTGGGATCCGGCCGTCGACTTCCGCCGCTGGTGGAAGGCGTACTCCCATCGCAGCTCGGCTCTCGACCACGTCCGCGCCGAGGACATCCTGCAGGAAATCGAAGGCCGCCGTCAGGGCGCGGCTCCCCGCCAGCCCATGCGCCCCATCGATGTGCGGCGCGAATCGCTCCGCGACGTCGATGAGGCGGAGAATCGCCTGTCTTCCACCGCGGCCGTCTAAGCGCTAGAATGGCGCGTGCGCCGCGCGCCCTTCGCCGCCGTCGTTTTCGCCGTCTTGACCGCTTCCTTCCTGGGTCTGGGTTTGGTCCGCGATTCATCTCCCACCTACGACGAGCCCGTTCATTTGGCGGCCGGCTACATGGACCTGGTGCACGGCCGCTACCGCCTGAACGCGATGGACCATCCGCCGCTGGGGGAGATGTGGGCGGCCCTGCCGCTCTTGTTCCTGCACCCGGACCGCTTCCAATCCCATCCCGCGTGGATCGACGCGGCCGTGTATCATTACGGCGATCTTTTCCTTTATCACAATCGCGTCCCTTCCGCGGCTTTGCTGGGCGCGGCGCGGGCATGGACTTTGTTCACGCTGACCTTGCTGGTCGCCGCCGCGCTGATCCCGTGGGCGCGCCGCCTGGAGGGGGAGCCGGCCGCGTGGGGCGCCGCCGCGGCGCTGGGCTTTTGCGTGCCGTGGCTGTCGAACGCGGCGTTGATCACCACGGACGCTCCGTCCGCGGCCCTGTTTTTCGCCGCGTGCGCCTTGCTGGCCACCGCGCCGCGGACGCGCGCGTCGTGGCTTCTGGCCGGAGCCGCCGCCGGCGGCGCGCTGGCCGCGAAATTCAACATGATCCTTCTCCCGCCGCTGGCCGGGTTCGCGCTGATCGCGGAGGCGCGCGCGGATAAGTCCCGGCGCCCGCGTCCGTCCGACGTCGCGCTGGCCGCCGCCGCCGCCGCCCTGGTTCTGGCCGCCGCGTACCGCTTCGTTTTCGTGGAGCTCTATTTTCGCGGCCTGACGGCGACCTTGTCGCGCCTGTCCGAGGGCCGCCCGTCGTACCTGCTGGGCGAGCATTCGACCGCGGGCTGGTGGTGGTATTTCCCCGCCGCCGTCCTGGTCAAAACGCCGCTGCCGCTGCTGCTGCTGGGAGGATTCGGCGCGTTCGCCGCCCTGCGCCGCCGTCGGGCCGAGGCGGCGTGGATTCTCATTCCGCCCGTCGGCTACTTTCTCGCTGCGCTCACGTCGAAGACGCAGATCGGCTACCGGCACATACTTCCGGTCTATCCGTTCCTGTGTCTATGGGCGGGGCTGGGCGCGGCGGCGCTGTGGCGGCGCGGCGCGGCGGGCCGCGCGGCGCTGGCCGCCGCGGGGCTGTGGCTGGGAACGTCCGTGGCGGCCAATCAGCCGCGGCCCCTGGCCTATTTCAACGAGATCGTCCGCGGCCGGGGCGACGCCTGGCTGGCGGATTCGAACGTGGACTGGGGTCAGGACCTGCCCGCGTTGGCGCGGGAGCTGGCCGCGCGCGGCAATCCGCCCGTCGTGCTGTCCTATTTCGGCAGCGGCGATCCCGAGGCGTACGGGATTCATTACGTCCCCCTTCTGACGGTCGCGAACGTCGAACGCACGGGCAACGCGGCTCTGTCCCCGGGCGGGCCGCTTTTCCTCGCGATCTCGGAGACGAACCGCGTCGGCACGTACTACCAGGATCACGCTCTCTTTGATTGGCTGCGGACGCGCGTTCCGGTCGCGGTTCCGGGAGGAACGATCTCTCTGTACGACCTGACCGCCGACGCCGAGGGGCGCGCCAGGATCGCGGCGCTGCTGGCCGCCCTGTACCGCCCTGGCGAGGCCCGCGCGGCCGGGCTACACTGAGCGCATGGATTTAAAGGAGCGCGCCGGCGATTGGCGCGCGGAAGGGCGCCGCGCGATCCTCCTGGAGGCCGGCGCTTTGTCGGCGGGCGGAGCTCTCGCCTTCTTCGGCGCGCTGGCGCTCCTCGACCAATGCTTCTCTCTTTCCGGGGGCGTCCGCTTCGCGGGTCTGTCGTGCTGGGCCGCGTGGCAGGCGTCGGTCCTCTACCGCCGGGGGTGGATCCCTTGGCGCGCGCTGACCTGGGACGCCGTCTTCGACGAAGCCGCCGCGGCGTGGCCGGAGACGCGCCCCGTGCTGGCGTCGGCCTGGGCCCTGCGCGAGGGTCCGGCGGCGCCGGGAACGTCCGAGGAGCTGCGGGCCGAGCACCTGGCGCGCGCCGGGCGCCTGGCGGCCGGCCTGCCGGACCGCCCGCTGTTTTCCTGGTCGCCGTCCCGCCGCGCGCGCCGCTGGGCGGCCGCGGCGGCGGTCGCGCTGGCGACGAACGCGGCCTGGGGCGACCGCGCGTCCTGGGCGCGGGTTCTGACGCCGTGGCGCGACGGCGTTCTGGAGCGCTGGATTTCCGTGGCGCCGGGCGACGCCCAGCCGGATTGGGGCGGTCCCGCCGCGGTGACCGCGCGGCCGAACCTGGAAGGCGCGTCCGCCGGGGTGCGCGCCGGGGATTTGATTTTGGAAGCGCGCGGCTCCGGCGGGGCGTGGCGGGCGCTGCCGTGGACGCGGATCGACGCCGACGGCGCGGAGTGGAAGACGGCCGCGCTGTCCGCGCCGCTGGACTACCGCGTGCGCTGGCGGGACCGCCTGGGCCGGGCCTACCGGCTGGAGCCCGCGCCGCCGCCGCGCTGGACGCGCGCGACGGCCGTCGTGCGGGAGTCCCGCGGCGAGCGCCGCTTCGTCCTGGGCGAGGACGCGGCCGTGCGCGCGCGGCGGGGCGATTGGGTGGAGATCGAGGCGGAGGCGGAGGGCGCGCTGGCGTCCGCGGGCATTCGCCTTTCCGGCGGCGCGGCGGCGACCATGCGGCGCGACGGGGCTTCTTGGAAAGGGGGATTCCTGGCGTCCGAGGACGTCCTGCTGTCCTTTGATTTGGTTACCGGAGACGGCCGGCGCGATCCGTCCCCGCCCGTCTATTCGGTGAGCGTCGCCGCGGACGAGCCGCCCACCGCGGAGCTCCTGTCGCCGCAGGTGCCTTTGGTCGCCTCGCCCGGGGATTCGGTGGTCGTCGCCTACGCCGCGCGCGACGACGGCGCCGTCACGCGCGCCGCGATCGTCTTCTCCGTTCCGGGGCAGGCGCCGCACGCCGTGCCGCTGGCGGTGCCTTCTCCCGCCCGCGCCGAACTGCTGGGCGACTACTCCTGGACCCTCCCGAACGCGCGGCCCGGGACGCGCGTCGAATTCTGGATCGAGGCGTTCGACGACGCCTCGCCGCCGCAGCGCGGGGTTTCGGAAAAGGGCTCGGTCGAGATCGTGGACGCCGCCGCCGATCACGCCGCGGCGCTGGCCGCGCGCGACGCGGCCGACGCGGCGGTGGAACGCGCGGCAGCCCGGGCGGAGTCCGCGCGCGCGGCGTCCGACCGGAACGACATCCCCGCGTCCTCGGAGCAGACGAAAAGCCTCCGCGCCGATTGGGCCGCGGCGAAGGCGGCGTTGAACGATTGGGCCAAGCGCTCCGGCGACGATCCCCGCGGCGATCCGGGCCTGGCGGAGGAGGCGGCCCGCGCGGCCGAGGAGTTCGCCCGCGCCGGCGAGGAAGAATTGCCCGCGGCCGAGAAGGCCTTGGCGTCCTCCGACGCGCCGTCCGCCGCCCGCGCCCAGGACTCGCTGGCCGAGCAGGCGCGCGGCGTCCAGCAGGCGCTGCGCGAGGGCGCGCGCGCGCAGGCCGTCCAGGACATGGCGCAGAAGATGGGGGAGGCCGGCAAGACCGGCGACGAGATGTCGCGTCAGGCCGACGACATGGCCGCGCGGGGGAGCCAGGGCACGGTCTCTCCGGCGGAGATGGAGGCTCTGGAGAAGTCCTTGTCCGAGGTCGAGAAGACTCTCGACGAGCTTCGACGCGCCATCAAGGACATGCCCGAGGTGTCGCCGGAGCAGGCGAGCGGCCGCTCCGAGGACATGCCGCTGGACGGGGCGCGCCAGGCGGCGGGGGAGCTGCGCCGCGCCCTCCAATCCGGCGACGTGAAAGCCGCGGCCAAGGCCGCCAAGAGGCTGGCCGAACAGCTGAAGCAGCTGGCGAGGGCTTTGGACGGAGCGGGCCGCCGCGCGGCCGAATCCCGCGGCCGGCGCGGGAGCGAAGCCGCCGACCGCGTGCGCCGCGCCTGGCAGGACGCCGTCGAGGCTCAGACGCGGGCCGTCGAGGACGCGCGCAAAGTGGAGAACGGCCGCCTGCAGACGTTTCTGGCCGAGCAGCGGGAATTCCTGAAGCGGATGAACTCCGAGTTCGAGGGCGCGGTTTCGTCCGCGCCCGCGGCAGAAGCGGCGAACGCCGCGGGCGCGAGCGCCCCGCTGGCCGAGGCGGCCCGGCGCTTGACGGCCTCCGACGCTCCGGGCGCGGCCATGATGATGCGGACCGCCTCCGCGCGCCTGCGCGCGTCGTCCGGCCCGCGCGGCGTTCCGGGCGCGGCGGAATTCGCGGGGGCTCTGGACGCCCTGGCCTTCCGGCTCCTGAAGGGCCCGCCTTCCCCGTCCGCGGGCGCGGCCGCCGCGAGCGGCGCGGCCGCTTCGCAATCCGCCGCCCTGGGACGCGCGCGGGCGCTGCGCGGCGAGGTCAAGGACGCGGCGAAAGGCATGGGCTATCTCTCCGGCCGAGTCGGGCGCCGCGTGGACGACGCGATCGGCGAGGAGGGCGCCGGCGAGGGAGCCCTCCGCCGCGGCGACTCCGGCGAGGGCTTGCGGCGCGCGGAAGCCGCGTTGGCCCTTCTGCAGGAAGGCGGCCGCGACGCGGAGTCGGCGTCTTCGGCGGCCGGCGGCGCGGCGTCGTCCATGGGCTCCGGCGCGGGCGGGGGCGGGAGCGCGTCGGTGCGCGCTTCGCCGCGCGGCGCCACGGGGGCGCGCTACGAGCGCGTCCGCCTTCCCTCGGCCGACGATTATAAGCCCCCGCGCGAGCTGCGCGAGGAGCTCCAGCGTTCGCTCTCCGAGCCGCGGCCCGCGGCCCAGGACGGGGCGATCAAAGAGTATTTCAAGCGCCTGACGCGCTAGCGCCGGGGCCGCGCAAGTCTTATAATCGTCTCATGTCCTTCCAAGGAGACGTCGAAGCGCGCTGTGCCGCCTGCTCGGAGGTTTTCGAGACCCCGGTGTGGAGCTTCGTGCACGGCGGCACCGACGTGTCCCTGCGCGACCAGATCAAGGCGCGCGAGCTGAATCTCCTCCTGTGCGCGCACTGCAACGAGGCCTTCATGCCCGAGGTCTCCTGGATCTACTACGAGCCCGACGCAGAGCTGATGGCGTTCGTCTTTCCGGAGTCGTGGAGCGCCGAGCAGGCCAAGTGGCGCGAGAAGATGACGGCGGACTTCGAGCAGATGAAGGGGACGCTCGGCGGCAAGCTGCCGATCGACTACGTGCCGGAGATCTTCTTCGGCCAGGACGGCTTGGGCGCGCTGCTGGAAAAAGAGGACTGGCGCATCGACGAGCGCGACGTGATGCTGGAGTACGCCAAGGAGCTGGGGCTGTCCGTGTACCGCGCCAGCCCGCGCTGGGCGCGGATGACGGGCGCGCCGTCGGAATACCCGCACACGGGCAAGGCCACGCGCGAGGGCTTGATCAAGGGCATGAAGGACCTCATCAAGGCCAACGACCGCCTGACCTCCTGGGCCGACTTCCTGAAGGTCTTCGAGAAGAATCCGGGCGCGCCTCTTCCGCCCGCGGCGAAGAAGCGGTGAAGGCCGACGCCGCGACGGTCGCGATCCCCGCGGCCGCCGCGCGCTTCCTTAAGCCGCTGGCCGACGAGGCCAAGCGCCGGAACCTTCCGCTCTACGTCGTGGGGGGGCCGGTGCGCGACTGGCTGCTCAAGCGCGCGACCTACGACCTGGACCTGACGGTGGCCGGCGACCCGGACCCCGTCGCGAACCTGTGCGCGAAGCTGACCGGCGGCACGGTGGAGCCCTTCGGCCGGTTCGGCACGCGGCGGATCATCGGACGCGGGCGCTTCCGCGTGGATGTCGCCACGACCCGCGCCGAGACGTACGCTTCGCCCGCCGCCTTGCCCGACGTGACCGCCACGGGCGTGTCCATCGAGCAGGACCTGTTCCGCCGCGACTTCACGATCAACGCCATGGCGGTGCGGCTGGACGACGGCTCGAAGACCTTGGTGGATCCGTACGGCGGCCTGCGCGACCTGAAAGGCCGCACGCTTCGCGTTCTTCATCCCGCGAGTTTTCGGGACGACCCCACGCGGGTATTCCGCGCGGCGCGCTTCTTGGGCCGACTTCGTTATAAACCCGCCGACGGCATGGGCGGGGAAGCCAAGGACGTGCTGCGGCTGGGAGAAGCGGCGAGATTATCCCGGCATCGTCTTCTTCATGAGCTGGGCTGTCTTCTGGGCGAAGAGAACCCGGCGCTCGCTTTCGGCCTCCTTGAAATGTGGGGCTATCTCGCGTTAATCCATCCCGAGCTGCCGTGGCGGCAGAAATTGCCCGACGGCGTCGAGCCGCGCTTGGCCGCCATGGCGTTGGCGCTGGGGCCCGAAAAGGGATTGGCCTTCGTGGACTCCCTTCCGTTCGAGCATCACCTCCGCACCCAGCTTCATGAGGCGTTGTCGTTGGCGTCCTCCGACAAGTCGCCGAAAATCGCGCCGTCGAAATTAGTCCTGAACGCCGTTCGCCGCGCCGTGCCGAAACTCCCTTCCGCTGCCCTGAAGCCGTGCTTCGTTCGCGGCTCCGACCTGATCGCGCTGGGCCTCAAGCCCGGACCCGAGTTCCACCGGATCATCGACGAGGCGGCCCGCCTCCAGCGGCTGGGCCGCCTGAAGACCCGCGCCGCGGCGCTGTCCTGGCTGAGGAAGCGTTGAAGAAATATCGCTGGGGCCTGATCGGCGGCGTTCTCGTGTTCGCCGCGGCGACGGGTTTCTTCATGCAAACGGC
Source organism: Elusimicrobiota bacterium (assembly GCA_044450965.1). GTDB lineage: Bacteria > Elusimicrobiota > Elusimicrobia > UBA1565 > UBA9628 > GWA2-66-18. The sequence continues at coordinate 25,293 of JBIOJO010000044.1, forward strand.
GCGTCTCCAGTGGGACCTGAAGGTGTACATGACCTGCGCGCGCACCTTGGCCTCCGGCGGGGACCCCTACACGTCGGTTCCCGTCGTGGACGGCATCGGCTACCAATGCCTCTACCCTCCGTTGGCCACGGATCTCTATCGTCCGTTCGCCGCGGCGTCGGACGCTTGGCCGGGCGTGGGCGAAAAAATTTGGGCCGGCCTGAAAGGCCTCTCGTTGTTCTTGATGTTGTGGCTTTGGCGCGAATATTTATTGCCGCCCGGCGCCGATTTCCCGCGTCTGCTGTTCATCGCGCTGGCGTACGGAAGCCCGTTTTGGTCAGATTTCCGCGCGGGAAACGCGGCCTCCTTTGAACACCTCGTTCTTTGGGCGGGCTTGGCGGCGTTCGTGGCCGGGAAGGACTGGCTCTTCATCGCGCTCGTCGCCGCGGCGGCGCAGCCGAAGCTGTTGCCCGTCGCGTTCCTAGGTCTGGCGCTGACGCGTTCGCGCCCCCGTCCGGCATTGTTCCTCGGCGGCCTGGCTCTTGCCGCCGGCGCGTTCGGCCTGAACGAGTTGATCCATCCGGGCCTGCTGAGGAGCTTCTTTCATCAATTGGCGGACCCAAGCCAGCCTTGGCGCTACGAACGAGGCCCAAACAATTGCTCGACCTGGGGGTTCTTCCAGCACGTGTACGAGGTCGCCTCCGGCGACCGGGCCCGCGCGGTGTCCTTCGCCACGTCGGCCCACTTCCTTTGGTCTGGGGTGATCGCCGCCGCGACGTCATTTTCGTTGTTCCGCCTTTGGCGCGGAAACGGCTCGGAGCGCGCGAAGCGTTTATCCACGGTCCTTCTTTTCGCCGCGGCCTACGCGCTGGCGGTGCCTCGTCTGAAGGATTATTCGTTCTTTTTGTTGATCCCTCCCACCTTGGCGGCATTGGAGTCCGGCGCGCCCGCGGGAATTCTCTGGGCGATCGCGATTTTCGCCGTGCTGAATTCGACGAAGGCCCTGGGCGCAAAACTGGGAATGGGGCGCTGGGACATACTTTTGGGCTATTTCAAGCTCTACGCCGTCGTGCTGGTTTGGTGGGTGCTCGCCTTCCACCCGCGTCGCAAAAAGGAGCCCGCATGATCCGCACCCTCTCCTTCGTTCTTTTGTTCTCGTCCGCGGCCTCCGCGGGCATGACGGTGGCGCGCCTGCCGATTCCGGGAACGCCGGACTTCGTTCGCGTCGCGAAAGATGTTCTGGACGTGCGTTTCGCCATGGATCCCAGCATGGCGTCCGGGGCCGGCCTGTTCGACGACAGCGCGCGGGTGCCGTCGTTCGCGGCCCCTAGCATCGGCGCGCTCCACGCTCGTCTCCAGTCCGACATCGACGCGCTGCGGGCGATGCCGTGGCGGCGATGGCCGGTGGACGCGCAGATCGATTTTCGCTGGATCTACGCCAACGCCCGCGCCGCCGATCACATTCTGCTGAGCGAGAAGCCGTACCTCCACCGGCCGGGGGCGTGGCTGGAGCCTTTGGCCAACAATTTCATCGCGCTTCTCACCTATGCGCCGGAACGCTCGGATCTGCGCGAGAAGATATTCCCGTTGATTCCGCCCATGGTGACGGAGATCCGCGCGACGGCCTCCCCGACGGAGCGCGACGTGACGACGTCCTTGGGGCTGATCGACGGTCTGCTCAAGATGCTGGCCGCGGAGAAGGCCTCTCCGGCGCGCGACGCCGCGGCCGCTTCTTTGTCGGCGTACGCGAACGAGCTCAAGGCGCTGAAGAACCTTCCCGAGTTTTCCGTCGTCGGCGCCGACAACTACGCCTGGATAGTGAAGAACGAGGAGCTTCTGCCGTGGACTCCGTCCCAATTGCTCGCGCAGGCGCAAAGCGAATTGGAGCTGGTGGACGCGCGCATGGCGGAGCTGAAGCCTCATCTGACCCCGGAGCCCAAGCCGACGCCGGAGCAGGCGGAGCTGGCGAAGTCGCTGACGCGCGAGAAGCTTCTGGGTCTGTACGATCAGATCGTCAAGGACGACCGCGCCGCTTTGGAAAAGTCCGGCGTCTTGACGGTGCCCCGCGGCGTCGGTCCGATCCACGCCCGCGAGACGCCCGACGCCATGGTCCCGCTCACCGGCGACGGCGGAAGCATGAATCCGCCGCCCACCTACGTGAAATCGAACGTGGGCTACTGGAACGTGGAGCACTTCCACGCGGACTGGTCCCAGGACCGCCGCTTGGAGGCCGTGATGGGCGCGCTGAACCAGCGCGTCAACGGGATGGGGCCGTACGCGGCGCACGAGGGCGTGCCGGGCCATCACCTTCAGCTGTCCATCGCGCGACTCATCAAGGATCCGATCCGCAGCGTTCTTGCCGACGGCGTGCAGAACGAGGGTTGGGCGCTGTACGCCGAGGATATGTTCCAACGGGCCGGCGGGCTGGGGGCGTCCGTGGACGCGCAGTACCAGACCCTGGACTCCTGGCGCTTCCGCGTGCGCCGCGTGATCTACGACGTGAACGTGGAGTCGGGCCTGTGGTCCCTGCAGCAGGCGGGGGACTTCAAGAGCTCCGCCTCGGAGCCGGGCAAGGGGACCGTTGACGAGGACGTACTGCGCGCCGTCAACTGGCCCGCCCAGCTGATCTGCTACTTCTCCGGCAAGACGCAGATCGTCAGGCTTCGCGAGGACTACAAGAAGAAGATGGGCAAGGATTACACCGACCGAGACTTCCACGACAAGCTGTTGGCCGTGGGTTCGGTCCCCTTCGTCTTCGCGCGCGCCAAGCTCTTGGGCGAGCCTGTCCCCGACCTGGATTAGGACGCGGCGGCGAAAATCTCGATGTTAACTGTTGTTAACAACAGTTAAGAAAGCCCTCCAGAGTTGGGGGGCTTTCATTTTTGAGGCGATCCTGTTAACCTTCTCAAATGGACCAGAAGCAGGCATCGGGCGACACAGAAGCTCGAAGCAAGCTGACGAGAGAGCAGCTTTCTGCGGAATTATCCTCGGATTTGTCCGGGCGGTTGATCGCCAGATTGCGACTTAATTATGGGATCTCCGTCGTCTTCCTTCTGCTTGTCGGGCTTTTTCTCAGTGTAGCGATGTTCCAGTTCGAACCAAGGGGGGCAGGGTCTCAGGTGCGCGCTTCGCTTCATGAGGACGCCGTTTTTTTCATGATTTTTTCCCTTTTCGTGGTCTTCCTCGCCGGTTGCATCCAATTCTTTCATCGTTCATTAATTGCAAAGGATGAACGTCTCGCTAGGAGGCGCGACTATTTCGGTGTTCCACTCGATTCTGCGGGGAGGACCGTACTCAGGGCCAGCGCGATACGAATGGTAAGGGGGTATTTTGGAGTCCTCATATTCATGATGGGTCTATCGAATATCTTTGCGGTGATGGGAAAGGGAATGATGTTGAGCTCCCCGATACACTGGGCCGTTTTATTCTTCATGGTTATCTCCATTGCCTACGCCGCATATCAAATTCCCGATCGAGAAAGGATCCTCGACGACTACGATCAATTCATTCGCCGTGGTTGACTTTTTGCGCCCACTCCCGGGCCCGCTTCCTTATTATCAGGTGGAAATCCCCTCGGCAAAACGCTAGAATCCCGACGGAATGAAGCGTCAGGATGTCGTATTTTCCGGCATGCGCCCGACGGGCCGCCTTCATTTGGGCAACTACTGGGGCGCGTTGAAGAACTGGGTCGGCCTCATGACCCAGTACCCCTGCTATTTCTCCGTCGTCGACTGGCACATGTTGACGACCGGGTATAACGACACGTCCGACCTGAAGAAAAACGTCCACGAGATGGTGCTGGACTGGCTGGCGGCCGGATTGGACCCGGCCCAATGCGTGATCTTCCGGCAATCCGACGTCCCCGAACACGCCGAATTGGCATTGATGCTGTCCATGGTCACTCCGTTATCGTCTCTCGAGAATAACCCCACCTGGAAAGAACAGCTTCAGGAACTGGCGAAGACGAAGGCGGGTCTCGCCGCGGATGGGCACTCGACCAAGTACGTTGAAAACAAACAGGGCGCGAACTACGAACTTCGTACGTTCGGCTTCCTCGGTTATCCCGTCCTCCAGGCTGCGGACATTCTGTTGTACCACGGGACGAAAGTGCCCGTCGGTCAAGACCAGTTGCCCCATTTGGAGTTGTCCCGCGAGATCGCCCGCAAGTTCAATCATGTCTTCGGCGAGGTCTTCGCCGAGCCGCAGCCGCTTTTGACGCCCACTCCCAAGGTTCCCGGCCTGGATGGACGCAAGATGTCCAAGTCGTATAACAATGCATTGGACATCTATGAGACCGCCGCCTCGCTCGAGAAAAAAGTGAAGGGCATGTACACGGACCCCACCCGCAAGTCCGCCACGGATCCGGGCCATCCCGAGCCGTGCGCCGAAAATCCGCCAGGCTGTTCGGTGTATGCCATGCACAAGCTGTACGCCGATGACGTGTTCGTCGCTCAGCGCGGAGCGGACTGTCGTGCGGGAAAGCTGGGATGTTCCGCGTGTAAAAAAGATTTGTTGTCCGAGATGACGCCGCCGTACGATGAATTTCGCAGACGCCGCGACGCGTTCGACGCCGACGCCGCGAACGTGGACGGGATCCTGGCCGACGGGGCGCGGAAGGCGCGAGCCGTCGCGCAGAAGACGATGGACGAAGTCCGCCGCGCGATGAGGCTCCGCTAAATGGCCGAAAAAGCTTATCAGGTGAATCTGGAGCTGTTCGAGGGACCCCTCGACCTCCTGCTGTTCCTGGTCAAGAAGGACGACCTGGACATCCACAACATCCCGATCGCCCACATCACGAAGGAATACCTCGCCTACCTGGACCTGCTCAAGGAGTTCAACCTGGACATCGCCGGCGAGTTCCTGGTGATGGCCGCGACCTTGATGGCGTACAAGTCCCGCGCCCTGCTCCCCAGCCAGGAGCTTCTCAACGAGGACGAGGGCCCCGATCCGACGGCCCAGTTGGCGCAGAAGCTGCTGGAATATCAGAAGTTCAAGGAAGCCACCAAGTATCTCTCGCATAAGGCCGAGGAGATGGACGGCGTGTTCTTCCGCGGCGCCCCGCACTTCGAGGAAGCGGAGAAGTCCCCGAACCTGACGCTGTTCGAGCTGATGGACCACATCCGCGTCATTTTGGAGGGCGCGGAGGACGACTCCCGCGAGGTGGCCGGCGAGGAATTCCCCATCGAAGAGAAGATCGAGAAGATCCTCTTCCTTCTCTCCGATAAGCCGATGATCGAGTGGGAGGAGCTGTTCGCCGACGAGCGCAAGCGCCGCGGCATCATCGCCTGCTTCTTGGCCATGCTGGAACTGACCAAGCTGCAGAAGATTTTCATCCGCCAGGACGCGAACTTCGGAAAGATCCGCATCTTCAAGAAAGAGGCCTCCGCCGATGAAGAAACGCCCATTGCCGCAGAATCTCCCGTCGTCGAATCCGGAGACGCCCCAGCCGACGGAAACGACGGAATCCCCGGAGAACCCGATGTCCAACCCGGAAGCTGACGCCTCCGACGTTCCCGCCGCCGACGCGCCCGACGCCGAGGCGGTGTCCGTCGAGACTCCCGTCACGGAAAACACTCCCGCCGACGCGACCGCCGTCGCCGTGGAGGAGTCCGACGGGGGGCGCGTCGCGCCCGCCGAGGGCGAGCCGGCCGCGGCCGA
>JBIOJO010000045.1:0-30164 GCA_044450965.1 Elusimicrobiota bacterium
ACGCATCTATGCCCCTCACCCCTCTGGGCTTTCTTTTTTGGGGTCTGGCTTCAACAAATAAACTTATTCAACCCGCTTGATTTGTTGACGCCTGACCCCATTAATTCAGGTGTTGAAGAGGCGGTCGCCGGCGTCGCCCAGGCCGGGAAGGATGTAGCCGTGGTCGTTCAGGATGGGATCCACCGCGGCGGTGAAGATGGGGACGTCGGGATGGTCCCTGTGGACGCGCGCGACGCCTTGCTTGCAGGCCAGCAAGGTCAGCAGGGCGATGTTCTTGGCGCCGTCGGTCTTCAGGATGTGGAGGGACTCCGACGCGGAGCCGCCGGTGGCCAGCATGGGGTCGCAGAGCACCACGAAGTGATCGGAGATCTTCTTGGGCAGGCGCACGTAGTAGCGCACGGGATTGAGCGTCTTCTCGTCGCGGTACAGGCCGATGTGGCCGATGGACGCCTTCGGCGCCAGTTCTAAAAGTCCGGGGATCAGGCCCAGTCCGGCGCGGAGGACCGCCACGAAGGTCAGCGGCTGGTCCAGAACCACGGACGGGGCGGTCTTCAGAGGGGTCTGCACCGTGGACTTGCGCGTGCGCACGCCCTTGAGGACCTCGCAGCCGACCAGCAGGCCGACCTCGGCCATCAGCCGGCGGAAATCCTGGGGATTGGTGTTCTTGTCGCGCAGGCGGGCCAGCTTGTCGGCGACGAGGGGATGATCGCTCACATGTAATTTGGGCATCGGGGAATTCCTCATTTAAGGACTTCGATGATGGTGCGTCCGCGGCGCGGGGCTTTCGGTCCGATTTGAAGAGCGGAGAAATACTCGCCCGCGCCCGCGTTCAAGCGCGTGTCGTCGGCGGCATGAAGCGAGGCGAGCAGGTCGCCCTTGCGAACGCGGTCGCCAACCTTCTTCTCCAAGATCAATCCGGCCCCGAAATCGAGCTTCTGTTCTTTGTACGCCCGGCCCGCGGCGATCAGCACGCCGGCGTGACCGATCTTGCGCGCGTCCAGCGCCGTGATGTATCCATCCTTCGGCGCGGTCAAACGGCGCGATTTTTTCGCCTTGGCCAGGCGATCGGGATTGTCGACCACGCGCACATCTCCGTTTTGCGCTTTCACGATATTTCTAAATATCTTCAGCCCGGAACGATCGGCGATCCTGGATCGCATCATGTCCGCGCCGTGCTCCGCCGTTTTGGCCAGCCCCGCCAGCTTGAGCATCCAGCCGCCCAAGACGAGGGTGCACTCGAGGTAGTCCGGCGCCGTTTCGATGCCGTTCAATATCTCCAACGCCTGCCGTACTTCCAGTGAATTCCCAACATACCGCCCCAGCGGCTGTTCCATCGCCGTGAGCACGGCCACGGTCGGAATCCCCAATCCGTTGGACGTTTTGACCAACGCGCGCGCGAGGCCGCGCGCCGACGCCGCGTCCCGGAAAATGGCGCCCGAACCGACCTTCACATCCAGAACCAAGGCGTCCAGCTCCTCGGCCGCCTTCTTGGACAAAATGGAACCGACGATGAGCGGCTGGGCCGGAACGGTGGCGGTGGCGTCCCGCAAGGCGTACAGCGTCCGGTCGGCGGGAGCCAGGCTCTCGCTTTGCCCGAACAGGCAGACTCCCAGCTTTCTCATCTGCTTCCGGATCCGGGGAAGAGGGAGGCGCACCTGGAAGCCCGGAATGGACTCAAGCTTGTCGAGCGTGCCGCCGGTGTGTCCCAGACCCCGCCCGGACATCATCGGCACGGCTAAACCGCATGCCGTCGCCAACGGCGCCAGCGCGAGCGACACGCCGTCACCGACGCCGCCGGTGGAATGCTTGTCGGCCTTCTTGCGGCCCAGCTTTCCGAGACCAAGGGTCTCTCCGGATCGCGCCATCGCCCGCGTGAGCGCCACGGTCTCGGCTTCGTCCATGCCTCGGCAGGTGACGGCCATCAACCAGGCGGATAATTGGTAATCGGGAACCAATCCCGTCGCCGCCCCGCGCGCCACGAACTCCAGTTCCGCCGGCGTGTGCCGGCCCCCGTCGCGCTTCTTCGCGATGAGGTCGAGGAAGAGCATGGGAACCTAGATCGCCTTGATCAGATCGGTGAGGACAAGGCGCAGGTTGTCGGACACGCGCGCGCCCAGGGCCAGGACGTCGCCGTGGTTCTGGATGGCGCCGGGCAAGCCCGCGGCCATGTTCGAGGTCCACACCAGCGCCGCCGTGCTCAGTCCCATCTGACGCGCCGGGATCACCTCGGGCACCACCGACATGCCCACCACGTCGCCGCCCATGCCGCGGAACGCGCGGATCTCGGCGGGAGTTTCGTAGGAAGGACCGCCGACCGCCAGGTACACGCCCTGGTGGACCGGCGCCTTGCGCTTGCGGCAGACGGCCAGCATGATCTTCTGCAGGCGCTTGTCGTAGGCCTGGGTCATGTCGGGGAACATGGTGCCGAACTCTTCCTCATGGAACGCCCGCAGCGGGTTGCGGCCCATCAGGTTGATGTGGTCGGTGACCACGGTGAAGTGGCCGGGCTTGATCTCCGGGCGCATGGAGCCGACGGCCGCGGTGACGATCAAGGTCTTCAGGCCGATGTACTCCAGCGTGCGCACGGGAAGGGCGATGGACTCCATCGCGTGGCCCTCGTAGTAATGGAAGCGGCCCTGCATGACGACCACGTTCTTGCCGCCGGAGCGTCCGAAGATCAGCTTGCCCTCGTGGCCCGGGACCGTGGTCCGCGGGAAGCCGGGGATGTCGTTGTAGGGGATGGTGCGGGACTTTTCCAGAGGGGGGACGGCCTTCGCCAGGCCCGAGCCCAGGATGAAGCCCACGTCCGGCTTGAAGTCGGGGGCCTTCTTGCGGATGTAGGCGGCGGCGGCGCGGATCTGGGTGACGTAGTGCTTGATCTTCATGAGTGGGAAGATTCTATCACATGGCCTCGAAGGCTGGGCGCGCGTTCGTTTGAAACATTCCCGCGGCGGAAGGGTCGAAAATTTGATTCATTGAGGAGGAACACATGAGACACCACGCGAAGTTCGCCGCGCTTGCCGCCGTCCTGACCGCCGCGACGGTCGGGGCCCAGACCTTCTCGATGCCCGGCTCGGACGATCCCGCCGATTTCGCCCTGACCTTGTACCGACAGGTCGCGGCCGCCAGCCCCGGAAAGAACGTGCTCGTCTCCCCGTACAGCGCGCGGGAGGCGGTGGGCCTGGCCTATGTCGGCGCGCGCGGCGAAACCGCCGAAGGCCTGGCCGCGGCCCTTCGCGCCGGACGCACCGAGGATTTCGTCGAATCCGTGAAACGGACGCGGACGGAGCTGAGGAGGGCGGACCCCAAGACGACCGTCGAAGTCGCCAACTCGCTGTGGCTGCGCTCGGATTGGAAGTTCCTGGACTCCTTCGTGGCGCGGGCCAAGGACGGCTTCGACGCCCAGGTGTTCCGCCGGGAGTTTGGCCCCAAAGCCGTCGCCGAGGCCGACGCCTGGGTCTCCGAACGGACGCACGGGAAGATCACGAAGGCCGTGGACTCGCTGGATCCGAAGAAAGACGTCGCCGTTCTGCTCAACGCGGTGTATTTCAAGGGGATTTGGAAGCGCCCGTTCGACAAATCGAAGACGCGCGACGCGGACTTCCACCTGGCGTCGGGCAAGATCGTCCCGCGGCCGCGCATGGCGTTCGGCCCCGCCGCCAAGAACGAGGACGAATCGGACAAATTCGCTTACGCCGAGGACGAGGACGCGCAGGCCGTGCGCCTGCCGTACGGCTCGGGCCGGATCGCGATGACCGTCCTGCTCCCCGCGAAAGGGACGACTTTGGCCGCCTTGACCGGGAAACTCGCCGGAACCTGGTGGAAGAACCTGGGCGCGCGACTCCAACCGCGCGAAGGACGGGTGGAGCTGCCGCGCTTCAAGTTCGAGAGCACGCTGAAGCTCAACGACCCGCTGATCCAGATGGGCGCCGGCGCCGCGTTCGACAAGACGCGCTCCGACTTCCGGGACATGGCCGAGGCGCGGCGGCCCGAGGACATGCTGTACATCAGCGAGGTCCAGCAGAAGGCGGTCATCGAGGTGGACGAGGAGGGCACCGTCGCCGCCGCGAAGACCTCCGTGAGGATGCACATGGTCGGCGCGGCGATGCATGTGCCGGTGCCGCCGTTCGTCTTCATCGCCGACCGGCCGTTCCTCTTCGTCATCGAGGACATCGTCTCCGGGACCTTGCTGTTCGTCGGCTCGGTCCAGGACCCGCGCTAGGCGCGGGTCCCCGGGGCGAGGTCGGAGTTCTTCACCACGCTGAGGGATCCGTTCGTCTCCAGCACCGCCTCATGGACCTCCCGGAGTTCGTGCACGCCCTGGTGGCGCAGCAGAACGTGAAGCTCGCGCGCGGCGATGCGGCATTTTTCCAGGTTCTGCGCGACGAGCTCGCCTTTGTAGGCGAGAAGGACCGGCCGGCCCTGGATGAAATCCGACAGCTTCCTCGACCGGAACGACAGCCAGCCGACCAAGGAGCTGAATCCGACGATCACTCCCGCCAGCACCAGCCCCGCCGTGATCGAGTTGTCGCCGCCGTTCATCGAATTCTGCACCGCGTTGCTGACGAGCAGAAGCGCCACGAACTCCGCCGGGCCCATCTGACCGATCTGGCGTTTGCCGCCGAGGCGAAGAAGAAACAACACGAAGGCGTAGGTCACGACGGCGCGGAGAAGAATGTGCGCGAGGGGGAGGGACGGCGTCCAGAGTTCGCTCATGACGGCATCATACCGAATAAGTTATTCGCGTTATTCACAATCGAACTGTCCCCGGGGACAGTTCAACCGTTGGCGCCAACAGTTGTATGGCACGGCTCGATTCTTTTTTCTAGAATCGACCTATGCCCACCGCCACCCTCGCCTCCACCGACCTGAAGTCCCTCGCGCGCGACATGCGCGTCGACATCATCCGCATGATCGAAGCGGCCGGAAACGGACACCCCGGCGGCTCGCTGTCGGTCATCGACATCCTGACCGTGCTCTACTGGAAGTTCCTCAAGCACGACCCGAAGAAGCCCGATTGGGCCGAACGCGACCGCTTCATCCTGTCCAAGGGCCACGCCTGCCCCGCGCTGTACGCGGTGATGGCCAAGCGCGGCTACTTCCCGCACGAGGAACTGCTCACGCTGCGCAAGCTGGGCAGCCCGCTGCAGGGCCACCCGGACCGCATGCGCCTGCCGGGCATCGAATTCTCGACGGGTTCGCTGGGCCAGGGCCTGTCGGTCGGCGTCGGCATGGCGATCGCGGCGAAGATGGACAAAAAGAACTGGAAGACCTACGTCGTCCTCGGCGACGGCGAGATGCAGGAAGGCCAGAACTGGGAAGCCTTCATGTCCGCTCCCAAGTGGAAGCTGGACAATCTCATCATGATCCTGGACCACAACAACGGCCAGATCGACGGCCCCGTCGATCAGGTCATGAACATCGAGCCCCTCGCCGACAAGCTGCGCTCCTTCAATTGGGACGTCCAGCTGATCGACGGGCACGACCTCGACGCGATCGAGAAGGCCCTGACCGCGGCGCACAACGGCGGCGGCAAGCCGCAGGCGATCATCGCCAAGACCATCAAGGGCAAGGGCGTCTCCTTCATGGAGAACAACATCGCCTGGCACGGAAACGCGCCCAAGAAGGAAGACGCGGACAAGGCGGTCAAGGAGATACTCAATGCTTAAGGCCACCCGCGAGTCGTTCGGCGACGCGATCCTGGAGATCGCGGAGAAGAACCCGAACCTGGTCGTCCTGGACGCCGACCTTTCCAAGTCCACCATGACGCAGGCGTTCATGAAGAAGTATCCCGCGCGCCATCTGGAAGTGGGCATCGCCGAGCAGAACATGGTCGGCATCGCCGCCGGCCTGGCCCTCTCCGGCAAGGTCCCGGTCCTGGCCTCCTTCGCCTGCTTCCTGATCGGCCGCCTGGAGACCATCCGCGTGTCCGCCGCCTACAACCAGACCAACATGAAGCTGGTCGGCACGCACGCCGGCATCGGCATCGGGGAAGACGGAACTTCCCAGATGGGACTGGAAGACGTGGCCGCCATGCGCGCGCTGCCCCACATGACCGTGCTCCAGCCCGCCGATGACACCGAGACCAAGCAGGCCGTCGCCTGGATGATCGAACACAAGGGGCCCGTCTACATCCGCCTCACCCGCCAAAAGATGCCCGACGTCCACGGCGCCGACTACAAGTGGCAGCCCAACAAGATCGACGTGATCTGGGAGCCCGCCAAAAAGCCCGCGAAATATCAGGCCACCATCATCGCGTCGGGCGGCCCCGTGCCGCACGCCGTGGAGGCCGCCAAGTCCCTGGAAGCCAAGGGCTTCGCCGTGCGCGTGGCCAACGCGTCCACCTTGTCGCCGTTCGACTCGGAGGCCGTCGCGCGCTTCGCGAAGGACTCCCAGCGTCTGGTGACCGTCGAGGACCACAACGTCAACGGCGGACTGGGCTCCGCGGTTTGCGAGGCCGCCGCCGAGCACGGCGCCGGAATCCCGGTGCTCCGCCTGGGCATGCACGACTTCGGCGAGTCCGCCACGCCGGAGCAGTTGTACGAGAAGTACGGCTTCACCGCTCCGTCCATCGCCGAGGCCTGCCTCAAGAATCTGTGAGCTCTCGGGCGGCCCTGGCGCTGGTCTTCGTCGCCGCCACGGCCTCCGCCTCGTCGCGCCCGGCCGAGCGCGGCTGCGTCTGGACGACGCTGTCCGACGCCGGGCTGGGCCTGGAGATGCTGCACCAGAAGTGCGACCTGGGCTTCCGCACCATCGACCATGAGACGTCGGCGAAGGACACCTCGGTCTACGAGGTCATCCGCGACACCGGCACGCGCCTCATGCGCCGCGAGCCGATCGTCACGGTCTTCGCCAAGAAGCCCAAGGAGACGCCCGAGGCGGCGGTGGAACGGGTCGCGTTCTCCAAGCTCAGCTTCAAGCAGCGGCGCCACTGCTCCGTCGTCTTCAAGAAGCTGGGGTTCCTGAGCGCGGGCAAGGCCGCCTACACCATCACGCCGGACGAGGACTTCGCGGCCGACATCGCCCGCAAGGCCGGCGACCAGATTCCGCCGCCGCCTTGCGGCGACCAGGGGGAACTCCCCGACGGCTTCACCTACTTCGAGTTCCACGCGGACAATCCGAACCGCTTCGTGTTCGTGATGTACGGCCAGGACGAGCACCCGCTCTTCGACGAAAGCTCCCTGAAGTTCCTGCCTTAACGGCGGCGCTTACTCGACGGGAACGACGCGCGTGCCGGCGATCAGGTCGTGCCAGGTGCGCCGCTGCGGCTCCCACAGCGCCCACAGATAGCCGAGGAACAGCGCGTAGCCGGAGATCAGAGAGAAGCCCGCGCGCAGCATGCGCTGGCGCTTGTCCAGCTCCTGGCCGTTCTGCGAGACCACGCGCAGCTTCATCACGATTTTTCCCGGCGTCGCGCTGCGCCATTTCAGGAAAACCAGCGCGTACATGAACCAGACGATCGCGAAATCCCAGCGGCCGCTCATGAAACGGCGGGCGAGCGAACCGCCGCCGTCGTCCGAATTGTCCTCGTCGGTCTTGTCGTCGTCCACGGTGACCTTCACGCCCTTGTCGTTCTGATAGACGACCTTCTGCTTCGGCTCCTTGGGATCCACGTGGATGCCGTTCTCGTCGATGGCGATCTTGGTGTCGCCGGCGCTGCCGTGGATGCCCTTGTCGTCGAAGGCCAGATTGGTGTTCCCGCTCTGGAGCTTCATCCCCTTGTCGTCCATCGTGACGGCGGGCGGCGCGGTCAATTTCTTGCTGATGTGCACCCTCGTGCCGTGGCGCCCCGCGAACACGCCGACGATCATCGAGCACAGCACGGCGTCGATGATCAGCGCCGCGGCGCGGCGCCAGGACGAGGGCAGCGCCGTCGGAGCGCCGGAAGCGGGGATGGCCTTCACGCCCGGTCCGAACGCGGCCGGCGCGGCGGCGACGGCGGCCATCGGCGGCAGGAAACGGCCCAGGCCCGTGCGCGCGGGGGCAGGAGCCGCCGACGCCGTGCCGACGGGATCCTCGCGGCGGACCTTGTACACGCGGATCTTCTCGGCGATGCCCTTCAGCTGCATCAGGCCCACTTCGCTGGAGGGAACCTCGGCCTTGTTCATGGCCAGATAGACGGCCTCGGTGAAGTAGACCTGTCCCGCCTCGGCGATGCCCTCGATGCGCGCGGTGATGTTCACCGGCTCGCCGAACACGTCGCCTTCCACCAGGTTGACCTCGCCCGCGTTGATCGCGATGCGGATGTCCAGGCGGTCGTCCGCGGAGCGGCCCTCGTTGAGCTTGGTCAGAGCTTCCTGCACCGCGACGCCCGCCAGCACGGCGTTGGTCGGGCTGTCGAAGGTCATCAGGAACGCGTCGCCGATGGTCTTGATCAGGACGCCGCCGCCGCCCTCCAGAATAGGGAGGACCACCGCGCGGTGCTCGTCCAGCATGGACTGGATGTCCGCGCGGGTCTTGTGCGAGGTCTTGTCGGTGAAGCCCTTGATGTCCGTGAGCAGGATGGTCAGGTGCCGCGTGACGGGGGAAGCCATGACTTATTCTACAACACGGAACCCCGTTGGCGGGGGCGAACCATCCTTCAGCGCCCGTATAAAATCGATGCGCTTCGACGCATTGATTCGATACGGACCGGTCCGGACGAGGCCGGGCGCGCCTCCACGCTCCGGGCTTGCGCGATCCGCGGACGGAGGCTATCCTTCGGACGATGGCCTTCGATGACGAGCTGGACCCGGACTGGTTCTACGAACTGCCGTTCTATCTGACGGCGGTGGTGGTCTACGGCGTCCTGTTCACGCTGAATCCGTCCATGCGCTGGGGCTCGCGCGACCGGACCCCGGATTCATTGGTGCCCATCGAGTTCGTCGCGGCCCTGCCGCCGCCGCCCGCGCCGTCGCCGAACCTGGCGCCCGCGCCCGGCGGGGACGGGAAGGCCGGACGGACTCCGCAAAAGGGACCCGGGAAATTCGAGCCCGAAAAAATAAAGAAGGGCGCCGTGGACGCGCCGCCCAAGCCCTTGCCCAATCCCAAGCCCGCCGCCGTCAAATCAAATTGGGAAAAGGCCGGCTCCACCCTCGCCAAGCCCAAGGCCGCGACCAAGCCCCGGCCCGTCGTGAAAATCGCGGCACGCCCCGCCGTGGACGTGAAGGCCATGGTCGCCGCCTCGGCCGCGCGCCGGCAGCGAATGGACGACGCGAAGGCCGCCAAAGCCGCCGCCGCCGTGGAGGCCGCGCGCCGCGCCGAGGAGGCCAAGGCCGCGGCCGACGCCCGCGCCCAAATCGCCAAGGAAAAGGCCGAGGCCGCCCACGCCGCCGCCCTGCAACGCGCCGAGGACGCCCGCGTGGAGCGCGCACGCCGGGCCGAAGCCGCCCGCGTGGAAAAGGAGCGGGCCGCCGCCGCGGAGCGGGCGCGCCAGGAGGCGCTGGCCGAGGCGCGCCGGGCGAAGGCCGCCAAGAAGGCCGAGCTCTCCCAGGAACTCGCCACGATGAACGACCCGGACACCGCGCTGGACGCCGGGGAAGAGGCCGCCGCCGCGAGCGCGGACGACGGCGGCGCGGCGCTCGCCGGCGCGCGCAAGGCCGGCGCGGCCGCGGCCCTGGCCGATACCGCCGAATCCGCGGACCCCGGTGACGCCGCCGGCTCCGGCGGCTCGGACATCCTGGACGCGAAGGCCACGGGCGGGGGGACGGGACCGGACGGCTCCGGCGTGTCCTACTCGCTGGACGGCCCGGTGGGCAACCGCCGCGTGCTCAAGCGCGCCGTTCCCACCAGCCCCGACTGGGTGGGAACGCGCGGCCTGGACCTCACCGTCATCGTCCGCTTCCAGGTCCTGCCCGACGGCTCCGTGAAGCCGGGCTCGGTGATCCTGAAAACCTCCGGCTTCCCGGAGATCGACCGCCGCGCGCTGGACGCCCTGCGCCGCTGGCGTTTCGAAGCCGTCCCATCCGCCGGCGCCGCCGAGGTGTGGGGCCGGGTCAAGTTCCGATTCACCAGTTGACCGCGGTCAAGCCATCGGTTTGACCGGTGTCGTCGTGATGCATCGGTCGAACGCGGTATCATGTCGTCAGACATGAAGATCAATCACCGCGTCGTTTCGTTGTTTGTTTCCGTCATCGGTTTCTCCGGCGCCGCCCAGTCCGCGGTTCTCCCCATGAAGATGCCGTCGTTCTCGTTGCCGTCCGGCCTCTCCGCCTCGGCCTCCCTGACCCCGGCCCTCTCCGTGAAATCCGTCCCGCTGCCCATCCTTCCCTCGGCCCCCGTCCTTCCCGCTTTCCCGGCCCCGGTCCAGGGTCCGATGAGCCTCCCGGGCGCCGCCGTCCCGCTGCCGCTCTCCCTGCCGTCCGAGCTGTCCATCCACCACGAGTTTCCGGACAACGAGATCCATCTGGACTGGAGCTTCCTGGACGGCGACGAGGGCGCCGCCGCCTTGGTCTCCAACGACCGCGGCCCCAAGCCTCTGACGCCCAAGGGCGCCGCCGCTCAACTTCAGTTCGCCGCGAAGGCCGCCCGCAAGAGCCCGCTCGTCCAGGTCAGCGCGGACCAGCTCTTCGACCACTCCCGCCCGCGCCAGCTCGTCTCCCTCCCGTAGGCCGCGCCGCAGGCGCGGCACGGGCGGCGGTCATTGACTTCTATCGGACGCCGCCCTACACTTCACCCGTGACACGCGTATTTGCGCGCGCCGTCTTTCTCTGCGTCCTGACCGCGAGCGTCTGCGCGGCCGCGGAGCCCGCCGCGTCGGACGCCGAGAAGAAGCTGGCCGCGCACAGCCTGTATCAATCCGCCGAGGAGGCGCTGGGCCAGGGCGAATACGCCGAAGCCCGGCACGCGCTCAAGGTCCTCATCGAGCGCTACCCCTCCAGCGCGGAAGCCCTGCGCGGCCAGCGCATGCTGGAAGCCATCCCCGGCGCCGACCTGCCGCCGCCGCCCGCCGCCGACGCGCCGTACGTTCCGCCGATGGCCTCCACCACGCCCGAGGACGCGCTCTCGCGCCTGCGCGCCGCCATCGACGGCGGCCACGACGGCCAGGCGCTGGGCGACGCCTACGACTACCTGCGCCGCTACCCGAACCGCCCCGACCGCTACGAGGTGGGCCTGGCCATCGCCGCGCTCCACCTGCGTCGCGGCGAGCCGGAGCGCGCGCTGAAGTTCCTGCTGCCGCTGGCCCGGGCGCCGGGACGGGACCCGCGCCTGCGCACGCGCGCCATCCATCTGCTGGGCGGCGCTTTGACCGCGCTGGGCCGCGACTCCGACGTCCTGAAGGCCGTGCCCGCGGCCGATCCGGGAAGCACCTCCGATCGTTGGCTGGCGCTGGCGCAGATCTGGCGCGCGGCGGCCATGGACAAGATGGGCCACAAGGACGAGGCGGGGGAATTGTACCGCGCGTTCGCCGCGTCGGGCCAGGAGTCGCCGACGCGCGCGTACGCGCTGGCCGCCATCGCCGCGGACTGGGACCGCCAGGGCAAGCCCGACCGCGCGCGCGACGCGCTGGCCCGCGCGTCCGCGGAGGCGTCGCGCTGGCGCCTGGGCGACCTGCGCGACGCGCTGGCCCTGGCCTCCGCCAACGAGCTGACGCGCGCCAAGCGCCTGGACGACGCGGCGGCCGCGTACCTGGACTTCACGCGCGATTTCCCCAAAAGCCCGCTGATCGCGCAGGCGTATTACGAGCGCGGCCTGGCGCTCAAGCGCCTGGGCCGGCCCAACGAGGCGGTGAAGTCGTTCGAGGCTCTGCTGGACCGCGCGCCGGACTCGGCCTACGCGGCGGACGCCCACCTTCAGCTGGGCCAGCTGGACACGGAGCTGGGCCTGACGCAGGAGGCGCTGACGCATTACCGCAAGATGGGCCGGGCGTCCGAGGCGAAGGACGCCGACCGCGAGGCGCTGCTGCTGATGGCGCAGGTCCACTACAACGCCAAGCGCTGGACCGACGCGATCCCCCTGTACCGGCGTTATCTCAAGGGCGCGCCGGAGGACTCCAAGACGAAAGAGGTCCAGGGCCTCCTGCTGTCCTCTCTCTGGCAGGCGGACCGGGAGGACCCGGAGCTGATCGACCTGGCCGCGAAGCTTCCCGACCATCCGCTGGTGGCGTCCATCCGCTGGCAGCTGGCGTCGAACGCCTACAAGCGCAAGGACTGGGCCGCGGCCGAGGATCTGTTCCGCCAGCAGATCGAGAAGGACCCGCACTCGCCGCGCACCGCGGAGGCGCGCTTCTACCGCGCCGAGGCCCTGCGCGAGCTGGGCAAAACCGCCGACGCGGCCGACGCCTACCGCCGCTTCTTGAGCGCTCACCCGAAGGACCCGCGCGCGCGCGCGGCCGCCATGGACCTGGGCGCTTTGCTTTACGGCTCCGGCGACGCCGCCGGGGCCGCCGCCGCCTACGCGCGCGTGACCGGCGACGACGACGAAGCGGCCGACGCGGCCTACAACCGGGCGCTGGCGCTGTCCAAGTCCGGCAAGGACCCGGCCGCCTCCTGGGAAGCTTTCGCGGCGCGCTTCCCGAAGCACGCGAAGGCTCCCTCCGCGTGGTGGAACGCGGCGCGGCTGCGCGAGGACAAGTTCGACAACCCGGGCGCGGCGAAGGACTACGAGAAGGCGTCTTCCGGTCCGGAAAGGGTCAAATCCCTCTACGCCTTAGGCCGCCTGAGAGAGAAGCTGAAACAGACCGCCGCCGCGAAGTCGGCTTACGAGAAGCTCAAGGACGCGACACCCAAGGAAGACCCCGCGCGTTTGTCCGGTCTGCTACGCCTCGGATTGATGCTGGAGCTGGAGGACAAGCCCAAGGACGCCGCGCCGCTCTACGCCGAGGTGGTCAAGCGCTCCGAAACCGGCAGCCCCAACTTCGAAACCGCCCGCAAGCGCCTGGAAGCCTTGACCCAAGACAAATCCCTCATCGGAAAATGAGGGTCAGGCTTACGGGTTATGACGGTTATTTCCCGTCGAGCGTGTAATCCACGCCTTCTTTGAGCGTGATGGTGGCCTTCGCGTCATCGCCGGCGCCTTCCACCTTCAATCCGCCTAACCGAGCCGCTTTCTCGCGAGCCTCGCGCATCTCACCTTCCGCGGAACCCAAGGCGTCGGCCGCCTCGTGCAGCGTCTGAGTGGGATGTCCCGACAGCGCCGCGCCGAGATAGGCGAACGTCCCGATCACGCCGGCGGTTTTCACCTTGCCGCGCGCCTCCCAATAGACGACGACGGCCTTGGCCTTTTCGGTGATGGCCTCGAAGCGCGGGTTGGTGCAGGGACACGTTTCCTTGGCCTTCGCGGGAGCGGGCTGATCGACATGCTGAGCATGCACGGCGGCGGGGGAAACCATGGTCAGAAACGCGAGGGCTAGGAAGATGTCATTCTTCATATATTAACGATAACAGCCGCCTTCGCCGTGCACAGGGGTCTTTAGGCTCCTTCGGATCGGTCCAGTGGTCCTAGTCGCTCAATAACCATAAAACCGTAAGCCTGACACCCGCCGTTGTCGGCCTTGCGGGGTTCAGACGGCTCCGCTATACTACGCCGCAATGGGATCCATGACCTTCAGCGAGATGCTTTCGATCAGCATCGCCATGCCGATTTTGCTGGTGCTGTCCTTCGCGGTGCTCGGGCAGTCGCTCGAGCGGTTGTTCGCCTACTGGGTCAAGCTGCGCCCGCCGTCGGCCATGTGGGAGCGGGCGCGCGACCGTTTGGCGGCCGGAGACCGGGGCGGGGCGCTGGCGTTGGCGCGGCGCGACACCACCATACTCGGCGCGGGGATGGCGGCGCTTCTGGCGATGGACGGGGCGAACACCGAAAAACTGGTGGAGACTTTCCAAGTCCACCGCCAACGCTACTCGATGGCTCTCAACCGACGGGTCGGCCTGTTCGGCACGGCCAGCTTCGTGTCGCCGCTGATCGGTCTGATGGGAACCGTCTTGGGCATCATGCGCGCGTTCCACGATCTCTCCGCCGCCGGCGCGGGCGGACCCGCCGTGGTGGCGGCCGGCATCTCCGAGGCGCTGGTGGCCACGGCCTGCGGCATCGGCCTAGCGGTGTTCTCCGCGCTGCTGTACAACTACTTCACTCTGGAATCGCGTCACCGGCTCAACACCGCGGACCTCTGGGTGCTCGAGCTGGCCGAGCTCTCGGAGAAGCCGCGTGTCTAGCCCCTTCGTCAAGCACGACGAGGCCGCGCCCATATCGGACGTGAACGTCGTGCCGCTCGCGGACGTGTCACTCGTCCTCTTGATCATCCTCCTGGTCCTATCTCCCATGGCCGCGCAGTCCATGCTCAAGGTACAGACCGCCGCCGCCAAGGCCGCCGCGGAATTGCCCAAGGGTCCGAAGGCGGGGGAAGACCCGTTGGTTCCTAGGCCACCGGAACCCGTGCTGGCGGTGGGATTATCGCCGTTAGGTTATGTCTTGGAAGGTCGATTGCTCGCGACGGACGCCGAACTCAAGGCGTGGTTGGTGCCGGAGTTAGCCCGCCACGACGACAAGAAGGTCTTCTTGGCCCCCGAACTGGATATACCCAACGGGCGCGTCGTCTCCGCCATCGAGGCCATCCAGAATTGCGGCGCCTCCACGGTGGCGCTGGTGCAGGTCGCGGATACGTCCTCTCCGCTGGTGCCCTGATGGCCAAGTACGCGATGCTGCGCCTGCGCGCGCAAACTCCCGAGGCGGAGCCCGTCACCGAGGTCAACATCATCCCGGTGATCGATATATCCCTCGTTCTGTTGGTGATTCTGTTCGTGACCGCGCCGTTGCTCTCCTATCCGACGCTGCCGGTCGATCTTCCGTTGGCCCATCAGACCCCGAACCAGGATCTCACCATCGCCGTGACGTACTCGAAGGACGGCTCGCTCTCCGTGCGCGCCGCGCCGTCCACGTGGAACACTTTAGTTTCTGACCTGAAAGCGGAAGTGGAGAAACGCAAGAATTCCATCGTGCTCCTGCGCATCGATCAGGCCGTCCCGTACCGCACCGTGCAGAAGCTCATCGCCGCCGCCAAATCTACCGGCGCGCAGTCCATCGCGCTGGCGACGGAGCCGCCTAAGCCATGATGTTCATTTCACTGCTATTCGCCGTGTCGGCGTTCGCCGCCGACCCCGCCAAAGGCAAAAGCGAGATCTCGCAGGACATCACCGTCCACGCCCGCGCCGCCGCGCCGGCCCTGGCCGTGCCCGCGCCCACCCCGTCCAAACCCGTCGTGGACGAGGTGCTGAATTCCCTAGCGCTCGGCCGCGGCGTCGGCGTCGCGCAGCCCGACACCGTGCACACCACCCCCGAATCCGTCCGCCTGGAAAAGCCGTTCCCCGAACCGCCGTTCTTGGCCCTGTCGCCGGAAAACATCCGCGCCCTGTACGACTCCTGGACCTTCCAGGTCCGCGCCGTGGACGGCGACATCGTGTACCGCTCCGAAGGCGTGGGCCTCATGCGCGAGAAGATCGAATGGGACGGCGCCGGACCGGACGGACGCCTGAACCTGGCCGCCGGACGGCGCTACAAGTACCGATTCACCGGCCGCCGCGGGGGACGAGAGTTCACCATCGAAAGCGACCCCGTCGCCATCAAGTCCTTCACCCATCGTGAATACGCGGGGGAAACCCGCCTGGAAGTGGTCGTGGACGAGATCTTCGTGGACGGCAAGACGTCGTACGCCACCGGCGCCGAGCACTACCTGGACGCCATGACCGACGCCCTCCGCGCCGGAGAGCCCCGTCGCGACGGCACCTACCGCTTCGAGCTCTACTCCGCCAAGCCCAAGGCCAAGCTGACCCTGGCCCGCGCCAAGGCCCTCAGGAAACGCATCGCCGTCTCCCTGAGAGTGGATCCCGTTTTCGTCAAAGTGACGCCCATGCCCGCCGAGCGCGGCGAGGGCCTGGCCGCCTTGGTTCCGCCCTCCAAGGGCGCCCGCCTCCGAATCGAGTAGAATAGTCGGGATATGTCCCCGAAAACCTCGAAACACCGAATTACTTTAATTCCCGGAGACGGAATCGGCCCCGAAGTGGTGGCCTCCGTCAAAGCCGTCCTGGCCGCCGCCGAAGTGCCCATCGAGTGGGAGGAACGCAAGGCCGGCGCCGAGGTGTTCAAAAAAGGCGTGGCCAGCGGAGTTCTTCCTGAAACCGTGGCATCGATCCGGCGCACTCGCGTCGCGCTGAAAGGTCCGTTGGAAACTCCGGTCGGCTTCGGTGAAAAGAGCGCCAACGTCACGCTCCGCAAATACTTCGAGACCTACGGGAATATCCGCCCAGTCAGAGAAATACCCGGCATCCGCACCCCCTACTCGGGCCGCGGCATCGATTTCGTCGTCGTGCGCGAGAATATTGAGGACTTGTACGCCGGCATTGAGCACATGCAGACGCCGGGCGTGGCTCAGGCGTTGAAGATTATTTCTCATAAGGGCTCTGAACGAATTATACGACTGGCATTCGAATTGGCGCGCGCCGAGGGAAGAAAGACCGTTCACTGCGCGACGAAAGCCAACATCTTGAAGTTCACGGAGGGATTATTCAAACGTGTGTTTGAAGAAGTCTCCAAGGACTACCCGGAGATACGTGCCGAGCACATGATCGTGGACAACTGCGCCCACCAGATGGTCATGCGCCCGGAGCAGTTCGACGTGATCGTCATGACCAACATGAACGGCGACATCCTGTCCGACCTGGCCAGCGCCTTGATCGGCGGCCTGGGCTTCGCCCCGTCGGCCAACTTGGGCGACGGCGCCGCCATCTTCGAGGCCGTCCACGGCTCCGCCCCGCAGATCGCCGGCAAGGACATCGCCAACCCCACCGCCATTCTCTCCAGCTCCGTCCTGATGCTGCGCCACTTGGGCGAGATGAAGGCCGCCGAGGCCGTGGAGAACGCCCTGCTCGTGACCCTCGAGGACGGAAAGGCCCTGACCACCGACATCGCCGGACCCGGCGGCGTGGGCACCAAGGCTTTCACGAAGGAAGTCATCAAGAACCTGGGACGCGCCCCCAAGTCCTATCCCAAGCGCGAGCACCGCCGCCTCAAGATGCCCAAGCTCACAAAATCCGCCGAGCTGGTGACGGTGAAGCGCCGCCGCGTCGTCGGCGTGGATGTCTTCGTGGAGACCACGGAGACCCCGGCGTCGCTCGGACCCCGCGTCCAGGCCGTCGTCGAGGGGCTCCCCGTCCGGCTGGCTCAGATCTCCAACCGCGGCGCCAAGGTGTATCCCAACGAGCTGGGCGTCAAGGCCGATCCCTCCGACTGCCTGCGCCTGCGCTTCAAGGCCGCCAAGGACGGCGAATCCCTACGAGACTCCACTATCGTCGAGCTCATGACCCGCGTGGCCGGCCTGGCTCCCTGGATGCACATCGAGAAGCTGGCCGAGTACGACGGCGTCCTGGCCTTCACCAAGGATCAAGGCGAAGACTAGCCGCCCCTAGCGTGCCCGACGGTGTCCGGACACAGTTGACCGCCGCCGCCTCCGGGGTTATACTGCGGTCATGACGATCCTCTTCGCCGCGCTGCTGGCCCTCGCCGCGACGCCCGTCCACGCCGAATTCGCCGCGGCGTCCTGCCATCAGCTCGGCGGGATCGGCTGCTACTTCGTCCCGGACGACGCGCCCCAGGACGCGACGTTGCTGATCTACCTGCGCGGCCACCATCCCGTCTACAAGTCCCGGGTGCCCGCGTCCGAGTGCCTGGCCTCCGCGCGCCAGGCGTTCCTATTCTACGGGCTGGGCCGACTGGCCGAAGAAAAGAAGATGGCCGTCCTGGTCACCTGCCGCAGCGGCCAGGCCGTGACGGAGAACAACCTGGCCGCGCTGGCCCAGGAGGCGGGGAAGCCCTTCGCGAAACGGATCATCGCCGCGCACAGCGGCGGCTACGTGGGCCTGGGCGCGACCTTGGATGCGGGCGTGAATACGTCGCGCATCCTCATGCTGGACGACTTCTACGACGGGAGCCCGGACGGCCTGAACAAAAAGGTCCAGAAGGCCGTCGCGGCGGGGGCGACTTGCGCGGGCTATTTCACCCCGCACAACAAAAAGAGGTACGAGACGGCCTACAAGCCCGTGGTCTCCTGCGCGATGGACGAGTTGAAGGACAACGCCCTGCACGATCCCACCGTGGCGCGCTGCCTGGGGCCGTATCTGACCGGAGCCTGCGCTCTTTAGACCGGCTCGTCCTCGTCGACGAGATCCGGCTCGGGCGCGGGGGGAACGTAGCCCGTCGAGCGCTCCACCAGCCAGACGATGAACGTCGAGATGAAGTAGAGCGCCAGCAGCACCACACCGAAGATGATCATGGTGGCCACCACGTCGCCCGGCGTCATGAAGCCGGAGACGAACAGGATCACCATGGTGGCCTCGCGCCAGTACTTCAGCATGGCCGCGGAGCGCACCATCCCGAAGCGCGCCAGGAAGTAGAACAGCACCGGCGCCTCGAACGCCACGCCGGAGCCGACCACGGTGTAGAGGAACAGGTTCAGGTACTCGGTCGGCTTCAGGTTGGGCCGCATCCCGGCCTTCACCGCCTCGTCCATCAGCAGGTTGGCCAAAGTCCCGAACATGAAGAAGTACGCGAACGCCGCGCCCAGGATGAAGCAGGCGCTGGTGACCGCCACGAAGGTCGTGGCCATGTTCTTCTCGCGCTCGCGCAGCGCGGGCTTCACGAAGGCCCAGACCTGGTAGAAGACGTAGGGGGAGACCACGAACACCGCGGCCCAGAAGGAGAGACGCATCATCGCCATGAACGGCTCGGCCAGATCCGTGTAGGCGAACGGCTCCGTGCCCAGCGCCGGGCGCGCCGCGATGGCGGCCATCAGCGGACGCTTGGCCAGCTCCCACAGCTTGAAGCGCAGAAGATACGTGACCGACGTGCCCAGGAAAATGGCGATCGCCGAACGGACCAACCGATTGCGCAATTCGCCGAGATGATCCCAGAAAGGGGCCGCTTTGTCGTCGGGAAGAAGTTCCGGGATCAGTTCGGTCATCGGTCCGCCGTGAACGCGTCGGGTATGTGTTCGAGACGCGCTCCGTCGAGCGCCACCACGTCGAAACGGCAGGGGCCGTCCCAGCCGCGGGCCTGAAGCCATAACGCGGCGGCGCGGATCAGTTTGCGGCGCTTGGGTCCGTCCACGGAAGCGGCCGCGCCGCCGAATTCCTTCTTCGCGCGCGATCTGACCTCGACGAACACGACTTCATCGTTGTCGCGCATGATCAAATCGATCTCGCCCACTTTCGCCCGAAAGTTGCGCTCGATGACGGACATTCCCTTGGCCTGAAGAAAAACAGCGGCCAGGTCTTCGGCCTTCTGTCCCGTCTCGATGCGATCGTAATTCATGGCGCGACCGGAATACGGCGCGTCACCGGAGCGTAGCTGCGGCGATGCGCGGAACAAACACCGAGACGGTCCAACGCCGCCATGTGCGATTTCGTTCCGTAGCCTTTGTGCTGGGCGAAGCCGTATCCCGGATGGCGCCGGTTCAAACGCTCCATCCAGCGGTCGCGAACAACTTTGGCGACGATGCTCGCCGCGGCTATCGACAACGATTTCGCGTCGCCATCGACGACGGTTTGCTGCGGCAGACCGAAATTCCGGATCGGATGGGGACCGTCGACAAGCACCAGAACCGGACCGTTGCCGGCCTTAACGGCGACCCGCCTGGCGGCGCGAGACATCGCGGCCAAGGTGGCGGCCAAGATGTTGTCCCGGTCTATCTCGCTTGGATACGCCCACGCCACCGACACGACCGCCTGGGAATAAATGACCCCGAAGAGCCGTTCCCGGCCCTTCGGGGTCATCAATTTCGAATCGCGCGCGCCGCAGAGCTCCGCCGAAGGCTCCTTCGGCAACGCCACCGCCGCGACCACGACCGGCCCCGCCAGGGGGCCGCGGCCGGCCTCGTCCACGCCGACCAAACGCGCGCCCGCGGCGCGCCGTCTCATGTCAGCGTCGAAGCGCCGGCCGTCCAAGAGTTCTTACTTGGCGACGGCCGGAGAGCCCTCGCCCTTCTTGGGGGCTTCGGGCTTGACGGCCTTCTCGGCCTTCGGCGCCGGGGCTTTCGCCGCGGGCTTGGCCGACGCCGCCGGCTGCTCGGCGGCCACGCGCTCGTCGACGCGCGCGGACTTGCCGGTCAGACCGCGGAGGTAGTACAACCGGGCGCGGCGCACCTTACCGGAGCGCACCAGCTCGATCTTCTCCACGTGCGGGGAGGACATGTGGAACGTGCGTTCCACGCCCACGCCGAACGAGATCTTGCGGACCGTGAAGGTCTCGCTCGCTCCGCGACCGCGGCGGCTGATCACGGTGCCTTCGAAGACCTGGATGCGCTCGCTGTCGCCTTCCTTGACCTTCATGTGAACCTTGACCGTGTCGCCGGGGCGGAACAGGTAGGTCTTCGTCGTGTCCGTCTTCTTCTCTTCCAATGCGGCCATCATACGCGTTCTCCTGACCTTCTTGACTTACGCCCGAGACAGCAGATCGGGTCGCTTACGCTTCGTCGCGGTTTTGGCGGCTTTATGCCGCCAATCCGCGATCTTCTTGTGATCTCCAGAAAATAGGACTTCGGGCACTTCCTGACCGCGCCACTCGCGCGGGCGGGTATACTGCGGGAAATCAAGAAGACCGGCAACGAAAGATTCGTTCACCGTTGCATCTTCTTTCTTCAGAACGCCTGGCAACTTCCGAGCGACGGCATCGGCAAGCACCATCGCCGGCAGTTCGCCGCCGGTCAGAACGTAGTCCCCGATGGAGATCTCCTCGTCGAACAGCTCCGAGGCCCTCTCGTCGACGCCCTCGTAGTGACCGCACACCAGCACGAGATGTTTCTTCTTCGCCAACTGGGACGCCTTGCTGTCGGTGAACTTCTCACCTTGGGGCGACATGAAGATGCAAGTCGTGCCTTTTTTCTTAAGGCTCTCGACCGCCTTGGCCAGAGGTTCGGCCATCATCACCATTCCGGGACCGCCCCCGAAGGGCCGATCGTCCACCTTGCGGTGCTTATCCTCGGAAAAATCGCGGGGATTCACGCAGCCCCACGAGATCAATCCCTTTTCCTGGGCGCGGCCCATGATGCTCGCGTCCATGACGGGCGCGAACATGTCGGGGAAAAGGGTCACGAAGTCGATCCTCATGCTTCTAGTCGACCTCGACGGCGACGCGGCGCCCGGCCTTCGCGGCGGCCACGCCGACGACGGCGCGGATGGCCTTGACGACCTTGCCCATCTTGCCGATGACCTTGCCCTTGTCCTCTTCCGCGACGACGACCTTCAGGACGGCGACGTCGCCTTCCATGGTCTCGTCCACGAACGCGGCCTCGGGCTTGTCCACCAGCTTCTTGACGACGAAGAGCGTGAGCTCCTTCATCTCAATCCTTTACTTCGCGGCCTTCGCGGTCAGCTTCTTCGCGGACTTGACCAAAGACGCGACGGTCTCGGACGGGAGAGCGCCGACCTTGATCCAATGCTCGTAGCGCTCGGCCTTGAGCACGACCTTCTTGCCGGCGACTTCCTCGCGCGGGTTGTAGGTGCCGACCACTTCGATGGGCTTGCCCGTGGCGCCGCGCGTCTTGTCGATCGTGACGATGCGGTAGTAGGGCTGGTGCGGCTTTCCGATGCGCTGCAGACGAATGACAACGGCCATGTGTGCCTCCGTTCCTTCTATGACTTCGATCCGAACGCGGCCCGAGCCTTCAGCTCCAGGTCGCGAAAAGCGGCGGCGCAGTCCTTCGCGCCGAAGACGGCCGATCCGGCCACAAGACTATCTGCCCCGGCCGATGCGGCTTGTGCGATATTGTTAGCGCCAACGCCCCCGTCCAACTGAATCCAGCAGTCGAGATGTCGGGCATCGATGGCCTTGCGTAGAGCGGCGACCTTGGGAAGCATGTCGGCCATGAACTTTTGGCCGCCGAAGCCCGGCTCAACGGACATGACCAACGCGAGATCACAGACATCCAACGCGGAAATTAATCCATCAACAGAGGTTTTGGGCTTCACCGCGAGCCCCGCCTTCGTTCCCATCGAACGGATTTTCTTCAACGCGGCCACGGGATCCGTCACCGCCTCGATGTGGCACGTCACTATGTCGGAGCCTTGTTCGGCGAACCAAGGGGCGACATCGAGCGGGTTCGTGACCATGAGATGCGTATCAACAAAGAAACCGCGGGACTTGGCGAGCTTCACGAAGTCCGGACCGAACGACAAATTAGGGACGAAATGACCGTCCATCACGTCCACGGAGACCCAATTACATCCCGCCGCTTTGACGGCATCAAGCTGGTCGCCGAGCCGGGACAAATCTCCCGCGAGAAGCGAGGGCACGATCGAGACGGTCTTGGAAGCGGTCATCGTCACAAGTCCCGTTCCTCGACAAGAATTCCATTGAGATATATCTTCACCCGCGCGCCGCCGGCGGTCTGCACCGGAACCTCGATCTTCGATCCGGGTTTGCGCAATCCGTTGAACAGCTCGCGTTCGCCGTATTTGTCGACCATCACGATGCGCACCTGGCTGTCCGACCCGCCCTGCGCCAGTTCATACCGGAAAGTTTTGGTGGCGGCGGTCGGGGCGGCGCCCTTGTGGCCGGAGACGGTGACGGAGATGGAGCCGTCGGGGGAGAGCGCGGCGTCCGGAGAGGGGGTCTGCGTCAGAACGGTGCCGCTCGGAAACAGCGAACTGGGGTCGGACTTCACGTCCACCTTCATGCCGGCGCCCGCGGCCCAGGACTGCACTTCATCCAAGGTCTTGCGCTGGAAGTCCGGCATCAAGGAGACGCCCGCGGGGGGCGACCCGCCCGACACCACGAGATTGACCAAGGTGTCGCGCTCCACGCTGGTCTCGCCTTTCGGGTCCTGGGAGAGGACCTGGCCTTTCTCGGCCTTGAGGGAATACGCCTCGCTGACCTCGCCGAGCGCCAGCTGACTTTGGCGCAGCAACATCTCGGCGTTGCGCTGAGGCAGGCCGATCACGGAGGGCGCCTGGACGGTCTGGCCGCCCTGGCTGACGATCACGCGGACGGTCTTGCCCTCGCGCACGACGGTGCCCGCCGCCGGATCCTGGCGCAGGATCGACGAAATGGGGACCGTCGCGTCGAATTCGACGCCGGTCTTACGCAGTCCGATGTTCAGAGGGGCTAGCATGTCGAGTGCGGCGGCCAACGAGCGTCCTTTCAAATCCGGAACCGAAACCGTCTTGCGGTTGTGAACCAGTCCTTCCATGCCCCAATTGATCGCCCAGTAGGAGAAGGCGAGAAGCACCGCGCCGACCGCGGCCATTTCCCATGACAACGCCTTCTCCGTTCGTGCGCTCAATTCTTCTCGTCCGTAAACGGCAAAAAGCCGCCGGCGGCCAAACGAAGGCCGTTGGCGAAATCCGCCGCGTTCAGCGTCTTTTTTCCCTCAGGTTGTACGGCGAGGAACCACAGACGGCTGCTGGACCCACATTCTACCAATATTCCCCGGTTTCGATCAACGAGAAGCACTCGTCCCGGCTTGCCGGCCCCGGCCGGATCGGCCGCGACGGCATGGGCGGTTTTGAGGACCAAAACACGGCCGTGTCCCTCTTTTTCCAGCGCCGCTCGAGGCCAGAGGCGAAACCCTCGCACTAAATCATGTATTTCGCCCGCCGGGCGGTTCAGATCGATGCGGGCGTCCTCGCGCTTGATGAGGGGCGCGACGCTGGGAAGGCCGTCCTGGACGCGGCGGACGATCTTGCCGGCCTCCAAGGCCGTCAACTCCGAATCCAACATCTCCACGCCCAGCGCGGTCAGGCGGGCCAGCAGTTCGCCGGCGTCTTCGTCCGGATCCACCGGCGTCTCGCGCATGGCTTGGACGGGGCCGGTGTCCATTCCTTCATCCAGCCAGAACAGGCTCACGCCCGTGACCTTCTCGCCGCGCACCAGCGCCCATTGCACCGGCGCGGCGCCGCGGTACTTCGGCAGGAGGGAGAAGTGGGCGTTCATGAAGCCAAATCTCGTCGCCGACAAAGCATCGTTCTTGAGAATTCGGCCGTAGGCGACGACTATGGCGAGATCGGCCCCCAGCGCCTTGAGCTCGGCGGCGATCTCGGACGGTTTCGTCGGTTGGAGAACCTTCAGGCCCAGTCCTAGCGCCGCGGCCTTCACGGGGGTGGGGCTGACTTCCAAGCCCCGCCCCGACGGTCGGTCGGGCTGGGACACGACGGCAAGCACTTCCGTCTTCCGGGCGAGAAGCCGCAGAAAAGGAACGGCGGTCTCAGGCGTTCCAAAAAATAATGTCTTCAAAGGGGATCCATTCACTTATTCACAATCCGGCTGTCTTTGACGACAGTTGGATTCAGTCCCAGCCCGGTTTGGCGCCCTTGATCACGTCGAGAACCTTCAATCGATCCTCGAACGGCAGGCGGTCGACGTACAATTTCCCGTCGAGATGGTCGATCTCGTGCTGGAAGGCGCGCGCCAGCAGGCCGGTGCCGGCCATCTCCCACGGCTTTCCGTCCTCGCCGAGAGCGCGCACGCGCACCTTGGCGAAGCGCTTCAGCTTGGAGTACACGCCGGGCACCGACAGGCAGCCTTCCTCGTCGTTCTGCTCGCCGTCGGCGGAGACGATCTCGGGGTTGATCAGCACCAGGCGCTGGGATTTGCCCTCGGGCTTGACGTCGATCACGGCCAAGCGCAGGGACAGCCCGATCTGCGGGGCGGCCAGGCCCACGCCGTGCGCGGCGGTCATGGTGGCCCACATGTCCTTCAGGAGCTTCGGCAGTTCGGGGGCCAGCGCGGCGTAGTCGGCCGGGGGGCAGACCGTCTTCAGGACCCGTTCGCCGTGCTTCGTGATGCGCAGAGAGGGCATGGCGTTATAAGTCCACCGCGTGCTCGACGCCGGTGCCGATGATGCGGAAGCGCACCGGCTGCTTGTTGTCGGTGGTCAGCGAGCCCCAGGTCATCGCCAGGCGCTCCAGCTGGGCGTCGGTGGACAGCTTCGCGGACACGCCGAAGATCACTTCCGAGGCGCCGACGGCCTGCGCGGCCTGCGCGATGGCGTAGAACGGCTCGTTGGAGACCACCAGCATGGGCGTGATGCTCTTGCCGGCCTTCTCGGCGATTTCCAGGACCCGGGTGAACAGCTTCTGCTCGTCGGTGTCCATCTCGATGGTTTCCTCGACGAGGCCCAGGCCGGTGCGGATGCGCGAGGTGAAGACCACCAGCTCCGTCTTCTCCGAATCCAGCTCCTCCAGCGCCTTGATCACGTGGAGCATGTTCTTCGGGTCGCGCACCGCGACGAGGACGCGGTTCGGCTTGTGGAACGAGCCGCGCACGCGCACCAGGTCGTCCTCCTGGCGCAGGTTGAACTTCTCGTGCAGGTCGTGGGCGTCGCCGTGGTGCTTCTCGTTCCAGCGCTCCGAAAACAGGAACACGCCGAAAAACACCACGGTAAAGATGGAGCCGGAGACGGTGGCGACGCGCTTGGTGACCAAGTTCACCAGCGCCGTGCAGAGGAGGACGACGAAGATCAGCGCCAGGCCGACGGGCCATTCCACGTCGCCGATCCGGACGTTGCCGGGGACCATGAACTCGCGCGGCTCGCGGTTCTTGAAGCGCAGCATCATGACCGCCATGGTCTTGAACACGAACGACCAGACCACGCCGAACGCGTAGGCCTCGCCCAGCATGTACACGTCGCCGCGGCAGAGGATGATGGTCGCGATCTGCATGCCCACGATCAGGTTGATCAGGCGGTGCGTGGTTCCGTACTTCTTGTGAAGGCCGCGGAACCAGTCCACCAGGATGCCGTCCTCGGCCAGGCGGTTGAGCACGCCGTTGGCGCCGACGATGGAGGTGTTCGACGCGCCGGCCAGGATGACCACGCCCACGCCGACGACGAACGACTGCAGAAGGATCCGGGCCCAATGCGGGCCGACGACGGACATGGCCAGGCCGGACAGGAGGTTGTCGCCGTACTGGGAGATCCGGATCGAGTCCGGGATGATCATCACCGCGAAGAAGCTGACCAAGGAGGTCAGCAGCATGCTGTAGATGAAGATCACCAGGCCGGTCTTCTCCAAATTCTTGATCTTCGGCGCCTCGATCTCGCGGTACACCTGCGCGAGGGACTCCTCGCCGGACATGGCCAGCAAGGAGTGGCCGAAGGCCATGGTGATTCCGATGGCGCCGACGGGCTTCAGCCAGCCGATGTTCTTAGCCCAGCCCAGGCCCTCGGGGCTGAAGTTCAACGTCAGCGGGGGCAGCGGCGCCGGATGCAGCCACAGCGTGTAGAAGCACCAGGCCATCATGACCACGGCCATCACCGTGGTCAGCTGCATGATGCGCAAGGCTTTGTCGCTGGACTCGTGGATGCCCTTGATGTTCTCCCACCAGAAGTAAATGGTGGCGGCGATCGCGAACACCATGGCGAAGGAGTTCGGGTCCAGGTGCCAGCCGATGCGGAAATGGGGGAACAACGTGTTCAGCAGGCCCGCCAGGTACTGGCCGCCGGCCACGGCGGAGATCGGCCCGGTCAGGACGTAGTCGAACATCAAGGCGGACGCGGACAGCTTGGCGATGGTGCCGCCCATGGCCTCCTTGACGACCTTGTAGACGCCGCCGCGCACGAACATGGAGCACGATTCCATGTAAACGGCGCGGATGGTATAGGAGAACGCCATCACTGCTAGAATGAACCAGGGCGCCGACTTGCCGACCGCCTGCTCGACGATGCCGCCGATGTAGTAGGCCGTCGAGGCCAGATCGCACAGCACGATGGCCGACGCGCGCCAGAAGGAGATGAACGACAGCATCGCCGTCGTCAGGACGACGACTTCGGTGACGCGGCGTCCGGGGCGAGGCTCAGCCTTCAAGCTTTTTGACCAGTTCGAGCGCCGCGGCGGGACCGGCGGCCGAGGTGAGCTGGTCGATCAGCGCCGGCTGGAACAAGGACGACACCCCGCGCAGGAGCTGCAGGTGCAGGGGGAAGGCTTCCGGCTTGTTCGGCGAGAAGAACAGGAACACCACGCGGATCGAGAGATCCCCCTGCTTCGGATCGGGGATGGGGTCCTTGAGGACCGCCATGCCCGCCAAAATGCCGTCGATGCCGTCCATGCGGGCGTGGGGCAGGCTCAAACCCGTGTCCAAAGTGGTGGAGATGCCCTGCTCCCGCTCCTGGGCCTTGGCGAGGAACGCGTCCCAATTCGGGATGCCGGCCTGGCGGCACACCGCCGAGCAAAGCTCCTGGAGCACCGTGTTCTTGTCCTGGCCGGCCGGGGGGAAGAGGATCACCGCCTCGCTGAGCAGGGGGCCGATCTTCAAACCCTTCGGAGCCCGCGAGGCGGGACCGGTCTTCTGGGGAGTCGCCGACGGTTCGGGGGCCTTCTTCTGAAACCAGGACATGGGGGGCTGCTGGCGGTATTATGGCACACCCCTCCCCCGGTGTCAAATCGGCTAGAATTGCAGGGATATGAGCACGTCCCGGCGGGCATTGAACGGACGGACCGTGATCGTGACCGGGACCAACGCCGTTATGTCGAAGCTGAATGGACGGTTGCGCTCCATGGGAGCCACGGTCGTCGCGGCGCCGTTGATCCGGATTTCGCCGCCGCGGTCCTATCGCCGTCTGGACGCGTCGTTGGGCCGGTTGGCCGATTTCGACGCGGTCGTTTTCGCCAGCGCCAACGCCGTCGAGGCCTTCTTCGTCCGTTCCGCCTCCGTTTTGGGCAAAAAGCCCGTCGCGCCCCGATTCGTCTCCGCCGTCGGTCCCGCCACGGCCGCGGCCCTGGCCGCCCGCGGTTGGCGCGCGACCGTCGTCCCCGAGGTCCGACGCGCCGAAGGATTGGCCCGCGCCCTACGTCTGCCGCCGGGCTCACGCGTCCTGATTCCCCGCGCCGAACGGGGACGGGAGGCCCTTCCACGTCTGCTGAAGGCCGCCGGACACCGGATCATCGTCGTTTCGGCCTACCGGACGGCGCCCGATCACACCGGCCGCCGTCGACTTCGCTCCGCTTTATCCGCCGGGGCCGACGCGGCGTGCTTCGCGTCCGGCTCCGCCGTCGAGTCCGCCGCCGTCGCGCTCGGGACCGATCGCATGCGCCGGACCTTCCGCGTCTGCGCGGCCGTCGCCATCGGTCCGGTAACGGCCGCCGTCCTGAGACGACGCGGCGTGACGGCCTCCGTCGCGCGGTCGGCCGACGACCGGGCGATGACGGACGCCGTGGTCCGCGCCCTCCGGAGGAAGTCATGACCCGTCTTTCCGTCTTGAAAACGGCGCTCGACCGCGCGGGAAAGGTTTTGGCCCGGCATTTCGGCAAAGTATCCTACCGCCAAAAAAGACGGGCTGACTTGGTCACCGTCGCCGACATTGAAAGCCAGAAAACCATCCTTCGAACCATCCGGCAAGCCTTCCCCGATGACGATTACAAGGCCGAAGAGGACGCCGTGAAACTCACCGGCGCGGAATTCCTCTGGGTCATCGACCCGCTGGACGGCACCACGAACTACGCTCACTCCTACCCCGCCTCCTGCGTCTCCATCGGCGTCCTGCGCCGCGGCGTCCCGGTGCTGGGCGGGGTATACGATCCTTCGCGCCGGGAGCTGTTCCTGGCCGAAAAAGGGAAGGGCGCCACGCTCAACGGGCGGCGCCTGCGCGTGACGCCGACGCGGCGCGTCGCCGACTCGCTCCTCATCACCGGCTTCGCCTACGACCGCGCCGAGCGCGCCGACTTCTACCTGGCGCGCTTCAAGGCCTTCCTGACCGTCTGCCACGACGTGAGACGCTCCGGCAGCGCCGCGCTGGACATGGCTTGGATCGCGGCCGGACGGGCCGACGGCTTCTGGGAGTTCCAACTCAATCCCTGGGACGTCGCCGCGGGCTGGCTTCTGGTCCAGGAGGCCGGCGGAAAGGTCACCGATTTCGACGGCCGCCGCTGGAAGACGATGGCGGACATGGGCGCGCGGACTTTGGCCACGAACGGCCGGGTCCACGCCGAGATGCGGAAGATCCTGAGGAGGGTCCGATGAGCGACACCTTGATCCTGGCCGGCGCGCGCACCCCGTTCGCGACGTGGTCGCACGGCGTGACCGGCGCAGGCGCGCCGGGGGGCGCGTTCAAGGACCTGGACCCGTTCGACCTGGGCGCGGCCGCGCTGAAGGGCGCGCTGGCCCGCGCGGGTTTGAATCCCGCCGACCTCGGACACGTCGCCTTCGGCAACATGTACCAGGCCGGGGCGCACGGCTGCTACGGCGCGCGCTACGTGAGCTGCCGCGCCGGCTGTCCGCCGGAAGTCACCGGCGTCGCCGTGAGCTTGGCCTGCGGGACCGGACTCCTGGCGCTGAAGACCGCGGCCGACGCGGTGGCGCGCGGCGAGGCCGCGCTGGCCGCCGCCGTGGGCGCCGACGCGCCCAGCCGCCTGCGCCGGGACGTCTTCGTGCCGTCGTTCACCGACATCTCCTGCGGCCAGCACATCGCCAAGACCGCCGCGGCCCTGGCCGAGGAAAAAAAGCTGTCCCGAGAGGTCGTCGACGGCTGGGCGTACCGTTCTCATTTCAAGGCGCGCGAGTCCGCCTCCCTTCTGGCCGCGGAAATCGTCCCGCTCGCCGGCCTCTCCGCCGATGACGCGGTGCTGGAAAACCCGGCGCCCGAAAACTTCGCCGGAGCACGCCTGCTTTTCCAGGACGGCACGACGATGATGACCCACGCCAACGTTCACGGCATCGTCGACGGCGGCGCCGCGCTGATCCTGGCCGCGCCGAAGGCCGCCCCCGGGCGTGCGCTGGGCCGTCTGGCGTCCACCGCCCACCTGGGCGTGCCGCCGCAAAAAATGGCCTACGCCGCCGTGCCCGCGATCCGCAAGGCGCTGGAGAACGCGCGCTGGCGGATGTCCGACGTGGATCTGTGGGAGATCAACGAGACCTTCGCCGCCCAGGTGCTGCTGGACGCCGCGGAATTGGGAATTCCCGAGGAAAAACTCAACGTCCGCGGCGGCGCGATCGCCCTGGGACATCCGTTCGGCGCCACCGGATTGCGCCTGGTCCTCTCGCTGCTTCTGGAATTGCGCCGGCGCGGCAAGCGGCGGGGGTGCGCGGCGATCTCGGTCGGCGGCGGCGACGGGATAGCTGCCTGCGTCGAGGCGTTGTAGCGCGCGAACGGGCGGGGGGGGGGGGCAGGGGCGGGGCCGCGCGGCCGCCCCCGGCGGCGCGACGCGCCCACGCCCGCCCGCAGCGCAGAGAAAGAACCAACACCACACACCCCCCCCAAACCACAACGCACA
>JBIOJO010000046.1:0-29379 GCA_044450965.1 Elusimicrobiota bacterium
GCCTTGCCGGCCGCCGCGGACGCGTACCGGGCGCCGTCCGCCGCTTCGTCCGTGCGCGCGGCGGCCGCGTCCGCTCTGGAGACCGGCGCGCGCCCATCTTCCGTGGAGACCGACCGGCAGCGGCTCGATTTCGCAGACGGCGCGCGGTTTCCGGCGGCGTCGGACGGCCCCGCGGTTTCCGGCGCGGATTCGACCGGCGTCCGTCCCACGGGGCTGACCCCGGCGCCGAAGTCCGCGTCTCCGCGCCTGGCCGGCTACCTGGGCGGCACCTTCGGCGCGCAGCTGGCCAGCAACGCTCTTCAGGTGACGATGCCGCTGCTGTTCCTTAAGATGACCGGCTCGGCCGCCGCGGCCGCGTTCGCGGTCACCATCGGCTCCGCGCTGGACGCGGCGGGAACCTTGGTCGGCGGCTGGCTGACCGACCGCGTCAGGGCCAAACCCGTGCTGATCGGCACGACGATCGCCCGCGGCGCGGCGATGGCGTTCCTGCCGGTGCTGGCGCTCACCGGAGGCCTGACCTTGCCGGCCGTCGCGGCGGCCTACCTGGTGGAGTGCTTCGCGCGCGGCATCGCCGACACGGCGCGCAGCACCTTGCCGTCCGAGCTGTCGGGACGCGACGACGGCCTGCTCAAGCGCATTTTGGCCAAGAACCAGTCTTTTTTCGAGGCCGGCGGCGTGGCGGGCCCGTTCATCGCCGGCGCGCTGATCGCGGGGCTGGGCGGCGTCGCCTCCGCCGCGGCGCTGTGGCTTGCGCCGGTCGCGTTCGCCGCCGTGACGCTCTCGTATCTGGCGATTCCGAAGACCGCCGCGGTCGCCGCGGAGACGCCCGCGCCCGGAGCGTTCCAGGCGCC
Organism: Elusimicrobiota bacterium; assembly: GCA_044450965.1. Classification (GTDB taxonomy): domain Bacteria; phylum Elusimicrobiota; class Elusimicrobia; order UBA1565; family UBA9628; genus GWA2-66-18. Next base: position 852 of record JBIOJO010000046.1, read on the forward strand.
GAAGAAAGTCCTGGACGGTTGGATGCGCTGGGCTCTCGTCGCGACGGCCCTGCTCACGATGTATCCGTTGAAAGGACTCCTGCCCGCCATCTTCGCGACCCAGGTTCTCCACGACACCGCGTCGGCCGCGTGGCTGGTCGGACTCTTCGGCGTCGGCGGCTTCGTCGGCTCGCTGGCGTACGGACGCTGGAACAAGAGCGTCGGCGCCCGCGCGTGGCTGATCGCGGGCGGCGTCGGGACCGTGGCCCTGGCCGCGGCTTTCCTTCCCGGGGCGTTCTGGCCCGCGGCGCTGGGCGTGCTCGCCTTCTCGGCGTCCAACGTCGCGGCGCGGTTGGCCTTGAACGCGGCCATCCAGACGCGGGCCGCGCCGGGCGCGGCCGGAGCCGCGATGGGAGCGGCGCGCTTCACCGCCAACCTCACCGGCCTGGGCGTCCGCTTTCTGGCCGGCCTGGCCTTCACGGCCGCCGTCGCTCCGGCGCTGTCCTTCTGGATCGTGGGCGGAGGCGTGGCCTTGGCGGCGATCGCGCAATTGTTCGTGAGCGGGCGCCTGGCGCCGCTGGCCGCGGCCGGCGTCGTCGGCTTCCTGCCGTTCCTGGCCGGTCGGCTGGCGCCGGTCGCGGCGCCGGGCCCGCGTCCGTCCGCGGTCCACGGCATGCCCGGCCGCCTGATCGTGGTCGAGGGTCTGGATGGGTCCGGGAAATCCACGCAGATGGAGCGCCTGAAGGAGGAGCTCGAGGCCCGGGGCCTGAAGGTCGTCACCACCAGCTGGAACTCCTCCGAGGTCGTCTCCGAGGCGGTCAAGAAGGCGAAGAAGTCCGAGACCCTGACGCCGCAGACGTTCGCCCTGATGAACGCGTCGGACCTGGCCGACCGGCTGGACAAGCTGATCCTCCCCGCCCTGCGCGAAGGCTCGGTGGTCCTGGCCGACCGCTGGTTCTTCACGGCGCTGGCGCGCGACCGCGTGCGGGGCATGGACGCGGCGTGGCTGCGCCGCCTCTATCAATTCGCGCCGAAGCCGGACGCGGTCCTGTACTTCCGGCTGCCGGTCAAGACCGCCATCGGCCGCGTGCTGGCGCGCTCGGATGGCAAGCTGGGCCTCTCCGAGGACTTCGACGGCGACGACGAGGGCGCGAAGACGGTCAAGGAGCGGCGCGGGCTGAAGTACTACGAGGCCGGGCTGGACGTGAAGCTGTCGAAGGACCCCGTCGAGAACTTCAAGCTGTTCCAGACGCGCGTGACCGCCGAGTACGACGCGCAGGCGCGCGAGTTCGGCTTCAAGGTCGTGGACGCCGACCGCGGCCGCGACGAGGTTCACGCGGACGTGACCGCGCTGGCGCTGGGCGTCCTGGGGCCGCTGTCCTCGTTCACGAAGAAGAGCGACCCGCTGGCCAGGACGAATCTTTTCGACAAGGATCCCGCCGGCGACGCGGAGAACATCCGCACGAACTACCTGCACGAGAAGCGCGGCGCGCACTTCTACTTCCGCAACATGCTGCTGCCCATGCAGGACCGCTTCGCCCAGCTGATGGACATGGGGTCCATGCCGAAGGCGTTCCTGCACGGCTCCCCCCACATCGACAACTACGCGAAGTCCGCGCAGGGCGCCGCCATGGTGGACTTCGACCGCGCGCGCGTGGGTCCGTACGCGTGGGATCTGGTGCGGCTGATGGTGTCCCTCTCCCTCCGCCGCAAGAAAGACGGCGACGGTCTTTTGGATCACGACGTGCTCAAGCAGCTGAAGAAAGGCTACCTGCGCGGCTTCCGTCATCCCGACCGTCCGTTCTCCGAGGTGAGGGAGCTCAAGAATATCGAGCCCGACGACGACGAGGCGTCCACCGACGCTTATCTCGCGGCGAATAATAAATGGGCCAAGGAGATGCGCGCCAACAAGCTGCGGGTCGGCGATCCCGATGTCGTCAAGCTGATCGCGGGCTACGCGAAGACGCAGGAAACGGGCTTCCTGAACGATTATTTCATCGAGGAAGCCGGGCGCGGACAGGGGTCGATGGGCTTCCGCGGATTATTCCTCGTGGTTTTGGCGCCTAAAGACGCGAAGTCAGGGAAGGACCGGATTCTGCTCAACATCAAGGCGACGCGCACGGATCCCGACACCGAGTGGTACAAGAACCCGTACAAAACGGAAGTCGAACGCATGCACGCCGCGGCCGACCTCTACGCGCCGGGCTGGGCGCTGAGGCCGGGCTCCGCGGTCTTGGACGGCGTCGAGTACGACGTTCGGCAGATCTCCCCTCAGAACGTGAAGATCAAGAAGATGCTGAACCACGAACAGCAGGAAGATTTCGCCTACTCGGTCGGGACCCAGCTGGGCCGGGCCCACCGGCTCTCCCTGGTCGGCGCGACGCCCGCCGAGCTGGAGAAGCATCTCGAGGATCACTTCGACGAGATCGCGGCCGCGGGCCTGACCATCCGCGACGAGATCGTGGACGCGCACGCGCGCTACCTGAAAAAGATGAAGCGCGACGGCCTGGAGCCGCACGGCGAAGGAGACGACGAATGAGGACGCGAACGGCCGTCGGAAGAACCATCGTCATCGGGGACGTGCACGGCTGCCTGGACGAGCTGAAGGATCTCCTGCGCGCCGTCGCCGTGAAGCCGGAGGACCGTCTGATCAGCGTCGGCGATCTGATCTGCAAGGGCCCCGACAGCCTCGGCGTCGTGGACTGGGCCATGAAGACGCCCAACGTGGAGTGCGTGCTGGGCAACCACGAGCTCCGCTTCCTGAATTGCTGGCGCCGCGCCGTCGTCCCGAACGTCAAGCCGTACGACCGAGAGACGCACGAGCAGTTCGGCGCGCGCTACGAGGAGTGCATGCGCTACATCTCGCGCTGGCCGTTGACGGCGTCGGGCCCGGGATTCCTGGTGGTCCACGCGGGCTTCGACCCGCGCGAGGGACTGGAGTGGCAGTCGAACGTCTCGCTGACGACGATGCGCAAGCTCAAGGACACGGACCGCCCCTGGTACGAGTCCTACAAGGATTCGACGACCGTGGTGTTCGGCCACTGGGCCAAGCCCGAGCCCATCGTCCGCAGGAACGCCATCGGCCTGGACACCGGCTGCGTTTACGGCGGGGCGCTGACCGCCCTGATCCTGCCGGAGCGGAGGCTGGTCAGCGTGCCCGCGCGGCGCGTCTACCAGAAGAAGGAAAATTGGCCGGCGCGGATGACGGCGGCCGCGTGAGCCTCGCGTCAATGGAGGCCGTCGTTCCGGAGGCCGCCGTCGCCCGACGGCCACCCGCGCCTCTGTCCGGCTTCCTGGGAGGCGTCGCGCTGTCGCAGGTGGTCAACAGCGCCCTGCACCTGGCGCAGCCCCTGCTGATCGCGCAATTGTCGGGCTCGCTGGGCCACGCGGCGTTCTTCTCCGCCTTCGACACCGCGGTCCACATGGGCGGCTCCTTGGCGGGCGGATGGCCGGCGGACCGTCTGGGCGCGCGGCGGCTTTTGGCACTGTCCACGTTCCTGCGCGGCGCGGCCCTCGGGTTGATCCCGCTGCTGTGGTTCGCCGGCCGCCTGACCTTGATCGCGGCGATGTCGGCCTACACCTTGGACGCCTTCGTCCGCGGCTTCACCGACACCGCCGTCCACGCCCTGCCGTTGGAATTGGGCGAGGGCGACCGCGCGGAGTTGGACCGCCTGAACTCCCGCTACGAGCTGGTCTTCGACCTGGGCGGCGTCGCCGGTCCGCTGATCCTCGGCGCGCTGATGATCGGGAAGCCCGGACCGGCGGCGCACGTGTTCGTGCCGGTCGGTTTCGTGCTGGCCGCGGCGGCCTTCCTGTTCATTCCTGAGCGCCGCGCCGTTCGCGCCCCGGCGCGCGACGAGGGCCGCGGCGGGACGATCTCCGGGCTCCGTTTGATCCTGACCGACCGTTCTTTGCTTTATGCGGCCTTGGGGGTCGCCGTCCTGAACCTCTACCCTCTGCGCAAGCTCCTGTCGGCGTTCTTCGCCAAGGCGATCCTCGCCCAGCCGAGCGCCGCGGGCTGGGTCGGCGCTGCTTTCGGCCTGGGCGGGGCGCTCGGCGCGCTGGCGTACGCGCGCAGCGGCGGTCGCGGCGACGGCTCCCGTTGGGTGGCCGCCGGCGGCTTGGGCGTCCTGCTCCTGGCCGCCGGCTGGGCTCCCGGCAGCCTGTGGCCGATGATGTTCGCGGCGTTCGCGTTCGCGCTGGCGAACGTCGGCGCGCGCCTGGCGCTGACGCGGCGTCTGCAGGAGCGCACCCCGCACGAGGCGATCGGCGGCGTGACGGCCGTTTCGCGCTTCGCGGCCAACGGCGTCTCCGTCGGCCTGAAGACCCTGGTCGGCGCCGCGTTCGCCCTGGGCGCGGGTCCTCGGGCCGCGTTCGCCGCCGTCGGGGCGGGCCTGGTCCTGGTGGCCTTCGCGCAGTTCGGCCTGGCCGCGCACCTGCGTTCGACGGGAGGGACGGCTCTCCGGGCTTGAGCCAAAAAGCTATCATGGCCAAGAGAACGGTCATGGCGAAGCTCCACCCGCTGCACATCGACGAGGCCTCCGCCTCAGCGCCCCGTCCCGACGAGAGCCTTAAGGCCTCGGAGCGATTCTTCAACCGCGACCTGTCGTGGCTGGCGTTCAACGACCGCGTGCTGTCCGAGGCGGCGACCGCGTCCGTCCCCCCGCTCGAGCGCCTTCGCTTCGCGACCATCGTCAGCTCGAACCTGGACGAGTTCTACATGGTCCGCGTGGCCGAAATCTCCAAGATGGCGCGGCTGTCCCCGACCCGGCGCTTTCCGGACGGCCTGACCACCCGCCAGGTCCTGGCGCAGATTCGCGAGCACGCCCTGCGTCAGAAATCGCGCCAGGCGACCGTGCTGGAGAGCGTGCTGGAGGCCCTGAGCCGCGAGGGCATCGAAATCCTGACCGACTTCACCACGGGCCGCCGTCCCGACCGCGAGATGCAGGCGCGCCTGCCGCGCCTGCGCACGGTCCTGCGGCGCTTCCCGGAACCGCTGCCGCCGCTGATGAGCTCGCGCATCCACGTGTTCATCCGCTTCCCGCGCGAGTACGCGGTGATCACCATCGAGGAGCGCGAGGCGCGCCTGATCGCGCTGGCCGGCCGCGGCCGCGGCCGGCGCTTCGCGCTGCTGGAGCGCTGGCTGGCCGACCGCGCCGACGCCCTGTTCCCGGACCGCGAGGTCATCGAAGCGTTCCCGTTCAAGATCATCCGCGACGCCGACCTGCGCTACCGTCCGGACTACGAGGAATCGCTGGAAGACCAGATCTTCGAGGCCGTCCAGCGCCGCGTGCGCGCGAAGGTGGTCCGCCTCGAAGTGGACTCTCCGACCTACTCCGAGGGCGCGCTTTTTCTGGCGACGTCCTTGGGTCTGGACTCCGCGGCTCTGTACCGCTTCGACCTGCCGCTGGACCTGCGCACGCTCGCGCGCATCGAGCCGCCGCGCCCTGGTTCGTTGCGCTACCCGCCCATCGAGCCGCGCGTGCCGGGCCCGTTCCGCAAGCCGCGCTCGGCCTTCGCGATCGTGCGCAAGCACGACATCCTGCTCCATCACCCGTACGACTCGTTCGACATCGTCGTGAAGTTCCTGCAGGGCGCGGCGCGCGACCCGCAGGTCAAGCGCATCTTCCACACCTTGTACCGCACCAGCCAGGACTCCCCGGTGATGGAGGCGCTGAAGGAAGCGGCCAAGAACGGCAAGAAGGTCGTCGCGTACGTGGAGATCAAGGCGCGCTTCGACGAGCTGAACAACCTGCGCTGGGCCGAGGAGCTGCGCAAGGCCGGCGTGCGCGTGGTGCGTCACCTCGGTCGCTTCAAGGTGCACTCGAAGGTGACCCAGGTCATCCGCGACGAGGACGGCGTCGAGGTGTCGTACCTTCACCTCGGCACCGGCAACTACCACCCGATCACCGCCAAGCAGTACACCGACCTGGGCCTGCTCACCTGCGACGAGGCCCTGGGCCGCGAGGTCTCCGACTATTTCGCCGCCCTGTCCCGCGGCCGGCGCCCGAGCAAGTTCAAGGAGCTCCTGGTGGCGCCGGTGAACCTGCACTCCAGCATGCTCTCCCTGATCCGCGAGGAGACGCGCCTGCAGAAGTCCGGCGTGCGCGGCCACATCATCGCGAAGATGAACGCGCTGGTGGACCCCGTGCTGATCGAGGCGCTGTACGAGGCTTCCAAGGCGGGCGTCAAGGTGGACCTGATGGTGCGCGGCATCTGCTGTCTGCGCCCGGGCATCCAGGGGCTGTCCGAGAACATCCGCGTGCTCAGCGTGGTGGACCGCTTCCTGGAGCACAGCCGCATCTATTATTTCCGCGCCGGCGGCACGCGCAAGCTGTATCTCTCCAGCGCGGACTGGATGCCGCGCAACTTCTACTCGCGCTACGAGGTGGCCTTCCCGGTGAAGGACCCTCAGCTGAAGCGCTACGTCCACGACACCATCCTGGGCAAGGGCCTGGCCGACAACCAGAAGGCCTGGATGCTCAAGCCGGACGGCTCCTACTCGCGCGTGGTCGCCGGGCCCGGCGCGGTGCCGGTGCGCTCCCAGACCTTCTTCGAGGCGCTGGCCCGCTCCGACTACCGCGATACCGCGCTGGAGACGCGCGGCATCAAGGATCTGACGGCCGCGCCGCCCAAGCCGTAACCGTTTTTTTAACTTCCCGAAACAACGCGGATCATGCGGGCCGGGGCGGAACGCCCTATACTGTCGGGGACACGGAGGTGTCCCCATGAAATTCCCCGCCCTGCTTCTCGCCCTTTCCATTGTCGTGCCCGCGGTCTCGGCCGCGCCGAAGGCCGCCGCGCCGGATAATCCGGAGCTGCTTGCCGGCTACCGCGCGACGAGCCTTTCCGTGCCCGCTCATCAACTTCGCTTCCTGAGCGTCGGCGACCGCATCGACGTGATGGCGACGTTCGACGCGACCATGGAAGATAAGAAGACCGAGGCCGTTACCGCGACGATCCTTCAGAACGTCATCGTTCTCGCCGTGGATCAGGCCGCGGGGGTGATCTCTCTCGAGCTGAATCCCAACGAGGCGCAGTACGCGGCGTTGTTCGACTCGAAGGACAAGTTGTGGCTGTCTCGCCGGGCGAAGGGCGACACGGAGATGCATCCCATGGAGATGGCTTCCGCGCGGAAGCTCTTCCGCTGAGGGGTCAGCGCTTCAGGAAGAACGACGCGCAGCGGTGGTACTTGTCCAGCGGCTCGCGCCGCAGGTCGAACTTCTTGTCCACGGCCGCGTTGAAGTCCAGCAGCTCGTCCATGTGGTCGAGCTTGGCCTTCAGCGAGCCGTCGCCGGCCTTGATCTCGTTCTCGAACTCGCAGAAGGTGGACAGGGGATGCAGGCCCTTCTTGGCGATGTGGAAGGCGTAGATCCGGTCCAGCGACGGCTCCAGGAAGGCGCTGCCCAGGTCCACCTCGAATTTTTCCTTCTGATAGAGGGCGATGATGGGACCGCTGGTGAGCTTGCGCACGGTCCCGGCGCCCAGGTGGCGGCGCATCGCCTCGGCCATCTCGATGGAGGTCTGGCCGCGCAGGATCTTCTCCACGGTCATGTCCGTGAAATGGACGATGTCGTGATGGCTCTCCTCCAGGAACACGCCGGCCAATTTCGCCGAGGCGAACTCGGACCTGTAGAGGAGCCCGTCCTTCGTGAACCCGGGGCCTTTATATTGAAGGTAGACGGCCGAGCCGTTGCGCTTGTAGCGCAGGCGCAGGCTGGCCCCGGCCTTGAGGAGAGCGTTCGACGGCGTATCCAGGAACTGGTCGAAGAAGAACACGCTCTTCTTGTGCTTGACGCCCTTGCGGGAGAGGAGCCAATCCTTCAGCTCGGCGGCTTCCTCGGGCTGGACGCGCTTCTTGCACTCGATCTCGACGTAGCGCAGGTCGTCGATATCCAGCTTCCGGTAGAGCAAGCGCGCGAACGCGTCGAAGTTCCGGGACATGCGCGCATGATATCATAAACCCCATGGAGCTCCTGATCGTGCGCCACGGGCCCGCCGGCGACCGCGACGAGTGGCGGGCTTCGGGCCGCCCCGACGAGGAACGCCCCCTCACGAAGGACGGGCGCCGCAAGACGCGGGCCGCCGCGCGCGGCCTGGTCGAACTGCTCGACGGCGTCGACCTGGTCGCGACGTCGCCTTGGGCGCGCGCCGTTCAAACGGCGGAACTGATCGCGGAGGCGTTCGGAGGCGTCGAAGAACTCAAGCGTCCCGAGTTGATCCCGGACCGCGCGCCCGCGGAGTTGCTCGCGTGGCTGAAGACCCGCCGTGAGAGGCGGATCGTCCTGGTCGGCCATGAGCCGCATCTGTCCCGCTTCGCGTCGTGGCTGCTGACCGGCCGCGAGAAGTCCGTGCTGAATCTGAAGAAGTCTCAGGCGTTTCTGTTGACGCTGAAGTCCCTCGCGCCGGGAGAGGCGACGTTGCTTTGGTCCGCCCCGCCGCGCGCTCTGCGCGGGTTATCCCAGCCCTGAGGATTTCTCATCCCAGTCTTGCCGCGCCCAGGGTGGTGACTCTGGAGTCAGTCATGTGTCGTGTTCGACACGAACACTCGCGCCGGCGCGAGTTTTGATTCTTTAATCGGCCAGCCGCGCCGCCACTTCCCGCGCGAGTTCCTCTCCCCCGACGCGCCCCGCCGTTTCCGACGCCTTGGCTCCGGCGGCCGCGACGGCCCCGCCGATTCCCGACGCCTCGCGGCTGGAAGTCCAGAGGAGACGCCCGGTCTTCGCCTGGCGCGCTTCCAGGGTGATCCGCGCGCGCGCGGAATTCCAGGGGCCGGCGAATCCCAGCTCCGCGACGGCCACGTCGCCGTTCACCGTGATGTCGGCGCCGTCGCCGTCGATCACGGTGAAGCCGCGCGCGATCAGTTCGCGGCGCACGCCCGCGGCGGCGTCGTTCCCGTTGGGGCCGGTCAAACGCACCGCGACCTTCGGGTCTCCCGGCGGCGGTTCGGGCCGGGCGGCGGGGTCCGGCGCCGGATCGAGGTCCACGAGCGCTCGGACCGTCGTCTTATGGAAGCCGTCCGCCTCCGTCTCGTCCAGGATCAAATAGGACTTCACGCTGCCCGCGCTTCGCGCGGTGATGGTTTCGTCCACGGCGACGGCCCGCGTCACGCGGGTGCGCCCCGACACATTGACCCCCGACGCTTGTTCAACGGCGGAACGCAGCGCCGCGGCCAGCGCCCGGCGGCGCGTGCCGGGAGGATCGGTCTTCACGACCGGCGCCCACCCCTCGGCGACCGTGCTTTGGAGCAGCGGGCCGCGCGCCGGAGCGTGCGCGCAGGCCGCGGCCAAAGCGACGGCGACGAGGAGGGCGGGCCTCATTCGAACCGCACTCCCATCATCTTCTCCAGCCGGCTTTTCGGCAGACGGAGCGTGACCACGCAGCCGTTGTCGGCCGTGAACTCGCTTTTCACGATCTCGGCGCCGCGGATGGACGCCAGGATCTTGGTCTCCAGCGAGGAGTCCGTCTCCATGGCTCGGTCCACCGTGATGCCGCCCTCCAGCTGGACGCCTTTCACCAAGGACAGCATCTCGTACTGCGCCTTGACGATGGCCGCGTCGCGGGCCAGGGCCTTGCGCTGCGTGTCGGTCGGAAGCGTCGGATCGGACGCGCCGATGCCGATGGACTCCAGCACGCGCCCCCGGTCGGCCCTTTGATCGATGGTCGTCTCCACCTTGCCGTCATGGACCCGGCTTTGGGCCCCCGAGCAGGCGGCCAACGACGCGACCGCCGCGACCCAACCCATCCGTCGAATACCGATCATACTCCCTCCCCGCGACACGAATCTTTCAGGCGCGTCATGCGCTCCAGCCCTTCCTTCAGCTGGCCCAGCTCCGCGTCCGACAAATCCGGCCCGATCACGGCGTGCTGGGCGTTCAGGCGGCGGTAGAACTCGGCGCGGATCTCGGGGTTGCGGATCTCGGAGCCGGGGTTGCGCTTGAGGGTCGCGCCGTCCAGGCCCGCGCGTAGCTTCTGCGCCCAGTAGCGCGCCTTGAGGTCCAGCAGCGAGCGCTCGTAGTCGTCCTCGGTCTGGGCCGAGCGGCCGCAGCCCCAGACCGCCGCCTCGGCGGAGGCCGCCAGGTCGAAGTTCGGAAGCGAGGGCACGTTCATCTGGTTCCAGGCGGCGTCGTCGAACAGCGACTCGTTCCAGTCCTGCTCGGTCTTCATCTCCGCGGCGAATAGGACCTTGGCGGTTTCCGCGTCGATGAGGCGGGCGTTGACCTCCACCCGCTCGTCTTTCAGCGCGATCACGGTCCCCATGACCAGCGCGTCCACGTTCAGTATTTTTCCCAGCTCCTTCACCGAGCGCGCATCGGCGACGCCGGAGAACTGTAGCTGCTGCTCGTGCATCACGCCGTCCAGCATGGTGCGCTCGACGACCTCGACGATGCCTTCCGCCGTCAGCGGCCCCATCAGCCGCTCGGAGACGATGCGGCCGGAGCTGGAGCCCTTGCCGCCGATGACCTGGAAGGGAAGGACTGCGACGCGAAGGCGGCCGTGGGCCTTGGCCGCGCGGGACAGTTGGGCGGCGATCTTGTCGAAATCCCCGGGCCGCGCGGGAGCCGCGGCGAGCAGGAGGGCGAAGGCGGCGGCGACGCGTCCTGCTCCGAGGATTTTAATCATAAAGCCTTTTGTTGATCCCCCTTCCCTATTAGAAACGAAAAAAGCCGGGTTACCGAAATGGTCATGCCGCGGCGGCGGCATGGCGCATCTTCATTTCGGTAACCCGGCGAGCGTGGAGAACTTCGGCGTTCCCGTTAGCCCCGTAGCTTTGCGACCCCGGGTTTCCCCGGCGCCGGCCGCGGCGTCTTTGCGGTCGGCGGGTCCGCCCTCGGCGAACCGTGTGCTAGTGTCGTTAGAGAGTCTGGTGAAAGAACTAACCGCAGGTTAACAGGAAGTTAACGTTTGGTCAATTCACAGCGCTGTTACATTGCGTAACGGCGGTGTTTCGTCAACAAAAACATAGCCATAATTCTTGACGTTGACGATACGGGCGCTGATTTCCGGGGGCAGGAGCTTGCGCAGGCGGTTGAGCATCACGTCCAGCGCGCGGGACTGTCCGGGCTCCTCGACGCCCTCCACCAGGCGGTAGAGGTCCGCGCGGCTCACGGGTTGGGGGCCGCGTTCGACCAGGACGTGGAGCAAGGTGAACATCTTCGGCGTCAGCGCCAGCGCCGGCTGGCCGCGCCAAACGACCTTCCGGTCCTGGGTCTTCAGAGTCAGCTCTCCGCGGGACAGCAGGCCTTCCTCCATCTGCTTGCGCCGAAAGATGGCGTCGATGGTGGCCAGGAGCTCGTGCGGCTTCTCGCTTTTGCCCACGAAATAGTCGGCGCCGCTTTGCAGGCCCAGCACCTTCTCGTTCCGGTGCCCGGTGAACAGCACCACGGGCACCCGCGCCAGCGCGGGAAGCGAGCGCAGCTTCTTGCAGACCTCCAGGCCGCTCTGGTCGGGCAGGACCAGGTCCAGGAGGATGCAGTCCGGGGGCGTCAGCGAGGCCTTCTCGATGGCGACGCTTCCCGACGTGGCCGAGTCGATGTTCACGAAACCGGCCTGCTTCAGCCAGTGGGTGACGAGCTCGATCCACATGATCTCGTCTTCGACCATCAAAATCCGATCGTTGCGCATCGGGCTCAATTTAGCATTTTGCGCCCGGGGACTCGGCGTCCGCCTAGAATACGAAGGCGATGAGCTTGTAAGTCAGCGCGGCGGTCACGGCGGCGCAGGGGATGGTCAGCACCCAGGCCCAGACGATGCGCCCGGCCACCCCCCAGCGCACGGCGGAAAGCCGCTGCGTGGTGCCGACGCCGACGATGGCGCCGGTGATGGTGTGCGTGGTGGAAACGGGGATGCCGAAGTACGAGCAGATCAGGATGGAGAGGCCCGCGCCGGTCTCGGCGCAGAACCCGCCCACGGGCCGGAGCTTCGTCACCTTGTTGCCCATCGTGTTGACGATCTTCCAGCCGCCGGACATCGTGCCCAGGCCGATGACCGCGCAGCAGGCGATGATGACCCAGGACGGCACGTAGAACTTGTCCCCCAGCAGGCCGTTCGAGTACAGCAGGACGGCGATGATGCCCATGGTCTTCTGTCCGTCGTTGGCGCCGTGGGACAGGCTGTACAGGCCCGCCGACAGCAGCTGGCCGACGCGGAAGGTCCGGTCCACCTGGCTGGGCGAGCGTTTGCGAAACAGCCAGAACACCGCGACCATCAGCCCGAAGCCGAACACCAGGCCGATCATCGGCGAGAGGAAGATGAAGATCACGGTGGTCTTGAGCTTGTCGTACAGCAGGCAGTCGAAGCCCGCCTTCGCGACGCCCGCGCCCACCAATCCGCCGATCAGCGCGTGGGACGAGCTGACCGGGATGCCGAACACGATGGTGATCCAGTCCCACAGGCTGGCGCCGATCAGCGCACCGGCGATGACCGCCGTGTCGATCACGCGCGGGTCCACCAGGCCTTTGCCGATCGTGTCCGCCACGTGGACGTTGAAGAGGAACGCCGCGGCGAAGTTGAAGAAGCCCGCCCAGATTACCGCCTGCTTCGGCGACAGCACCCGGGTGGAGACGATGGTCGCGATCGAGTTCGCCGCGTCGTGCAGTCCGTTCAGGAAGTCGAACAGGAACGCGAGCGTCATGACGACGACGACCCCGACGGTCAGGTGTCCGGTCACTTCAGGCTTGCTTCACGAGGATCGTCTCGAGGGTGTGCGCGACGTCCTCGCACTTGTCGATGGCGTGCTCGATCGTCTCGTAGATCTCCTTCCACTTCATGACCTCGAGCGGGTCGGGCTTGCCCTGGAACAGCTTGCCGATCGCGGCGCCCAGCGCTTGATCGCCGGCGTTCTCCAGGCGGTTGATCTCGATGCAGTAATCCAGCACGCGGCGGGACTTTTCCGGGTTCTGCAGCTCGGCGACGGCCTTGCGCAAAGTCTCGGTGGACTGCCAGAGGATGTCGGTCAGGCGCACCAGGTCCTCGGTGCTCCGGTCGATCTGATAGAGGTACATCCGCTGGCCGGCGGATTCGATCAGATCCACGATGGTGTCCAGCTCGCTGGCCAGCTCCCGGATGTCCTCGCGGTCGAACGGCGTCACGAAGGTCCGGTTCAGCTTGTCGTAGATGTCGTGGCACGTCATGTCCGCCTCATGCTCGATGTCGCGCAGGCGGTCGAAGGGGGCGGTGTCGCGGGTCCATTTCAGGGCCAGCTCGCGGAAGACCTTGGCGGCGGCGACGCCGTGGACGGCCTGCGCCTCGAACAGCTCGAAGAACTTCTCTTCTTTGGGAATCAGGCTGAAAGCCAAGGTGGAGTCTCCTCGCGCGTCAAATCCTCGCGACGGCGGAATGACGATCGCGTGACGGCTCCGAGAGGATAGCGGATGGACGGCCCCCCCCGCAAGCGCGCCCGTCGGGCGGCGCGATTGACTCCCCCGCCCGGAAATGGAACCATCTCGCCGTGGCCCAAGAGAAAATCCTGGTCGTCGAGGACGACAAAGACATCGTCCGTCTGCTGAAGTACAACCTGGAGAAGGAGGGCTACCGCGTCGTCTCCGCTTCGGACGGCGAGGCGGGTCTGGCGGCCCTGCGCAAGGAGCGCCCGGAACTTCTGATTTTGGACGTGATGGTCCCGAAGCTGGACGGCTTTGAGCTGCTGAAGATCGTGCGGCGCGAGTCGCGCGCGCCGGTGATGATGCTGACCGCGCGCAAGGAAGAGGTGGACCGGGTCCTCGGCCTCGAGCTCGGGGCCGACGACTACGTGATCAAGCCCTTCGGCGTTCGCGAGCTGATGGCGCGCGTGAAGGCGCTCCTGCGCCGCTCCGCGCCCGCCGAGGCCGCCGCGTCCATCCTGCGCGCCGGCGGCATCGAGCTGGACGTCGAACGCTACGAAGTCAAGGTGCGCGGCAAAGACGTCCTGCTGACTTCCAAGGAATTCGAGTTCCTGAAGATACTGCTGCAGGCCGGCGGCCGGGCGCTGTCGCGCGATCAGATCCTCGAGAAGGTCTGGGGCTACGACCGCTCCATGGAGATCGACACCCGCACCGTGGACCAGCACGTCGCGCGGCTGCGCGAGAAGCTGGGCGCCGAGGCCGTTCGCGTGGCCACGGTCAAGAACGTCGGCTATCGGATCAAGACCGAGGAATGAGCCCCGCCACCGGCCGCTTCGGGCGGAGGCTGGCCCTGGCCGTCGGCGGCGTGATCGCCCTCGTGCTGGCCGCGACCGGGGTGGTGTTGACGGGAGAGTTGCGGGCGCGTCTGGTGGACGATCTCTCGCGTAATCTCTCCGTTCAAGCGCGCTTGGCCGCTCTGCGGGCGTCGGCGGGCTCGGAACTTCCTCTTAAACCCGGCTCCGCCCAGGCGGAGGCGCGGGCCGTCGCCGAAGCCTGCGGCTGCCGCGCGACCTTGATCGCGCCCGACGGCCGTCTGGCCGGGGATTCCGAGCTGGACGACGCGGCGTTGGCGCGCGCCGAGAACCATTCCACGCGTCCCGAGGTCGCCGCCGCGTTCGCGGGCGCTCCGGGTCTGGCGACGCGGCACAGCGTCACGGTCGGCCGGGAAATGCTTTACGCGGCGTCCCCGATCGAACGCGGCACACGGACCCTCGGCGCGGCGCGCCTGTCCGTGCCGCTGACCGAGGTCGAGAAGCAGGTCGGACGGGTCCGCGCTCTCGTCCTGTGGACGACGTTGGCGGCTCTGCTGGTGGCGCTGGCCGCGGCGGGCGCGCTGGCGCGCGGCGTCGCCCGTCCCGTGGCCGAGATGGCCGACGCGGCCCGGCGCATCGCCGGCGGCGACTACGCGGCGCGCGTCCGGGACCTGAGCGGCGACGAGCTGGGCGTGCTGGGCGGCGCGCTCAACGAATTGGCCGCGCGCGTCTCGGAAACCGTCGGCGAGCTGTCGCGCGACAAGTCTCAGCTGGCGGCGGTGCTGGACCAGATGTCGGAGGCGGTCGTCGCCGTGGACTCCGCCGGCGCGGTGCTGGTGGTCAACCCGGCGCTGTCCCGCCTGCTCGGCGTCGCGCCCGAGGCCGCTCGCGGCCGCCGCTACCTGGAAACGCTCCGGCACAACGGCATCGTCGAACTGATCGGGCGCGTCCTGCGCGAGGGGCGTCCCGTTGTCCAGGAAATCCGGCTGTTCGCTCCGGAGGAGCTGGTGTTCGACGCGCACGCCGCCCCCCTCGTTTCCGGCGGCCGGATCGGCGGCGCGCTGCTCGTTCTTCACGACATCACGCGCCTGCGCCGCCTGGAGCAGGTGCGGCGCGACTTCGTGGCCAACGTCAGCCACGAGCTGCGCACGCCGCTGGCCTCGATCCGGGGCTTCGCGGAGACGCTACGCGCCGGGGCGGTGGACGACCGCGAGAATCGCATGGAATTCCTTCGCACGATCGAGGAGCATTCGGACCGGCTGACCAAGCTGGTGGACGATCTTCTCGACCTGTCGGCGATCGAGTCCGGTCATCGCGCCCCGCGTCTGGATCCGGTCGATCTTCACGCGGCGTTGGGCACGGCCGCTCGCGCCGCCGCTCCGGTCGCCGAGGAGCGGCGCGTGGCTCTGGAGGTTCTTCCCGCGGCGGGACTGCCGCGCGCGCTGGCCGACGCGGACCAGCTGGGACAAATTCTCTCCAACCTTCTTGGGAACGCGCTGAAGTACACCGAGCCCGGCGGCCGCGTCGAGGTGTCCGCGGAGCCGTGGAAGGACGGCGTGCGGATCACGGTGCGCGACACGGGCGTCGGAATACCGGAAGAGGATCTGCCGCGCGTGTTCGAACGCTTCTACCGGGTGGACAAGGCGCGCGGTCGCGAGGCGGGCGGCACGGGCCTGGGTCTGTCGATCGTCAAGCATCTCGTCGAAGCTCAGGGCGGCGAGGTTTCCGTGGAAAGCCGCCAGCCCGGCGGCTCCTCTTTCCGTTTCACGCTGCGCGCCGTTTGACGCGTCACGCGTCCGTCACGCGGAATTGACCCCGCCCGCATGGGCGGCGCGGAAGAACTTACCTAAGATAACTCCCGAAGCATCCAAGACGTCAATCCACGCCGAGGAGATTCCATGAAGATGAAGTTCGCCGCCGGAGCCCTTGCCGCAGCCGCGATCGCGACCGTGTTCGCGGTCCGCGCTTCCGCGCTCGAGCCGCTGACGATCGGAACGTCCGCCCTGAAGGACGCGACGTTGCGTCTGTACGGATACGTGGAGACAGACTCCATCTACGACACGACCCAGAGCTTCAACGAGGAGCAGGGCAACAACGCCGTGCAGACCCGCACCGCCGCCGGCGGCGGCGCCGAGAACTGGGCCGGCAAGCACGCCCGCGACCAGATGACGGTGCGCAACAGCCGCCTCGGTCTCGAGTTCGCCGTGCCCGCCGCGGACAACGGCCTCAAGGCGAAGGGCGTGCTCGAGATGGACTTCCTCGGCAACAACGGCACGAACGCGACGCCGGGCGTCGCTCCGGGCGCGCAGACCGAGCGCGACTTCTTCAACAACCCGACCGCCCGCATCCGCCACGCGTTCGTGGACGTGATGAAGGACGAGTTCTCGTTGAAGATCGGCCAGACCTGGTCCCTCCTCGGCTGGCAGCCGTACTACTTCCCGGGCGAGTCGATCGTTCAGCCCGGCGTCGGCCAGCTGTATCGCCGCTTCGCCCAGGTCCGCTTCACCGACACGCACGCGTTCGGAGACTGGACCTTGGAATCCGCGGCCGACATGGCCAAGCCGGCGGAAATGGCCTCGGGCAGCCCCGAGTGGCACGGCGGTCTGCGCTTCGCGTCCTCGAAGCTCAAGGGCGCGTCCATCAGCGGCTCGGGAACGTCGATGGTCGGCCTCTCGGCCGCCGTCAGCGGCGCGATCATCCCGGTCCGCACCGCCAACTCGGAAAACCCGACGGGGACCGCGTACGCGTTGAACGTCCTGGTGCCGATCATCCCGTCGGCCGACGGCAAGGATCGCTCCAACACCCTGATCTGGGCCGGCGAGTTCATGGCCGGCACGGGCGTGGGCGGCTTGGAGTACTCGGGCCTGTCGCTGGGCGTCCCGGGCGTGACGAAGACCGCCGCGACGGGCACGGCGATCGACTCGGGCATCGCGGGAGTCAACAACGGCGGCAACGTGGAGTTGATCCGCTACCGCGCGTTCCGCACCCACGTGCAGTACAGCCTCACGAAGTGGGCCTTCTCCACGGGCTACGCGCAGGTCGAGGGCCGCAACCTGGCCAACTACGCGTTCTCCAACACCATCATGCCGAAGATCCAGTACGGCTACGCGTCGGTATTCTACGACCCGGTGAACTGGCTGCGCTTCGCGCTGGAAGCCAACCGCACGGTGGACACCTACAACGACGCGGCGAACCGGTTCGCCGCCAACAACCGCTACCAGGCCAGCGCGTTCTTCCTGTTCTAAACGCGGACTCAGCGTCCGCCTGACGGGCCGTCAAACGCCCGTCAGGCGGACGTCACGCCGTCGTCACACGCCGGCGCTACCATCTGACTCAAGGAGTCTTCCCCCATGAAGCGAATCCTGACCATCCTGGCCGTCGCGTCCCTGGCCCTTCCCGCCGTCGCCGCGCCCGTCACCACCCTCAACGCCGCCGGCGCCACGTTCCCGTACCCGGTGTACTCGAAGTGGTTCGACGAGTACCACAAGGTCAAGCCCGACCTGCAGATCAACTATCAGTCCATCGGCTCGGGCGGCGGCATCCGTCAGCTGACCGAGAAGACAGTGGACTTCGGCGCCTCCGACGGTCCGATGACCGACGACCAGATCGCCAAGGCCGGCGGCGCGGTTCTTCACCTGCCCACCGTTCTCGGCGCCGACGTTCCGGCGTTCAACGTCGAGGGCGTGACCGAGCTCAAGTTCGACGGCCCCGCTCTGGCCGGGATCTTCCTGGGCACCATCACGAAGTGGAACGACGCGGCCCTGGTCAAGCTGAACCCGGGCGCGAAGCTTCCGGACATGCCGATCACCGTCGTGCACCGCTCGGACGGCTCCGGCACGACCTACTGCTTCACCGACTACCTCTCCAAGGTCAGCCCGGACTGGAAGAAGAAGGTCGGCACGGGCACCGCGGTCAACTGGCCCGTGGGCCTGGGCGGCAAGGGCAACGAGGGCGTGATGGGCCTGGTCAAGCAGAACCCCGGCTCCATCGGCTACGTCGAGCTGATCTACGCCATGCAGAACGGCGTGCCCTACGCGGCGATGAAGAACAAGTCCGGCAAGTTCCTGAAGGCGACCGTCGCCGGCGTCACCGCGGCCGCGGCCGGCGTGAAGATGCCGAAGGACTACCGGGTCTCGATCACGGACGCGTCCGGCAAGGACGCGTACCCGATCTCGACCTTCACCTGGCTGCTGATCTACCCGAAGAATCCGGAAGGCAAGGGCGCGGTGATCAAGGACTTCCTGCGCTGGATGTTGAAGGACGGCCAGGGCATGGCGCCGGCGCTGGGCTACGCCCCGCTGCCGGCCTCGGTCAAGGCGAAGGTCGCCAAGACCGTCGAGACGATCCAATAAGATGAGCACGGCCGCGCCCGCCCGGACGTCCTCGGCCGAGCGCGCCGGTCTTCCGATCGCCGGCCCTCGCGAGAGGGCCGGCGATCGCTTTTTCCGGCTCTTGATCTCGGGGTTCGCCGGGCTGATCCTTCTGGCCGCGCTGGCGATGGCCTGGCAGTTGACTCGCGGCTCCCTCAAGACCTGGGCCGCGTTCGGCCCGAAATTTCTTTGGACCTCGACGTGGGATCCGGTCGCCGAGGTGTTCGGCGCCCTTCCGTTTTTATACGGCACGCTCGTCTCCTCCTTCATCGCTCTCCTGATCGCCGTGCCCCTGGGAGTCGGTTCCGCCGTTTTTCTCGCGGAGTTGGCGCCGCGACGCGTTTCCGACGCGATCAGCTTCGCCATCGAGCTTCTCGCCGCCGTGCCGAGCGTGATCCTGGGTCTGATGGGCGTGTTCATCCTCGTCCCGGCCGTCCGCGCCGCCGAGCCGTTTCTGGGCCAGTGGCTGGGATTTCTCCCCTTCTTCCGCGGCGCCCCGTACGGCGTCGGGCTTCTCGCCGCCGGACTGATCCTTTCGTTGATGATTCTTCCCTACATCACCTCCATCACCCGCGAGGTCCTGCTCACCGTGCCGCGCCCGCTGAAGGAAGGCATGTATGCGCTCGGCGCGACGCGCTGGGAGATGGTGCGGTCCGTCAGCCTGCCCTACGCGCGCTCGGGCATCTTCGGCGCGATCTTTCTATCCCTCGGCCGCGCGCTGGGTGAGACGATGGCGGTGACCATGGTGATCGGCAACACTCCCAAGATCTCCGCGTCCCTGTTCGACCCGGCCTACAGCATGGCGGCGGTGATCGCCAACGAGTTGGCGGAAGCCGCCGGCGACGCCCACCTGTCCGCTTTGATCGCCATCGGACTGGTGCTGTTCGGCGTCACCGTGATCATCAACGGGATCGCGCGCCTGTTGATCTACCGCCTGGAGGGCCGCAGGTGAACGACGCCGTCTACGCCCGCCGCCGCCGGGTCAACGCCCTGATGCTCGGGTTGACCTCGGTCTGCGCGGCCCTGTCGGCGTCGGTGCTGTTCGCCATTCTGGGCTACATCGCGTGGAAGGGCGCGTCCTCGCTGAGCTGGGCCTTTTTGACCAATCTGCCCAAGCCCGTGGGCGAGGCGGGCGGCGGAATCGCGAACTCGATCGTCGGCTCGGCGAAGGTCGTGGGCCTGGCGGGCGCGATGGGAATTCCCGTCGGCGTTCTGGGCGGAGTGTACCTGTCCGAGTACGGCGGACGGAGCCGCTTCGCGTTCAGCGTGCGCTACGCGGCGGACGTGCTCAACGGCGTTCCGTCCATCGTGATCGGACTGTTCGCCTACGCGTTGATCGTGATGCCGATGAAACGGTTTAGCGCTCTGTCGGGATCGGTGGCGCTGGCGGTCATCATGGTCCCCATCGTCCTGCGAAACACCGAGGAGTTCCTGCGCCTGGTGCCGGGAACCATCCGCGAGGCCGGGCTGGCGCTGGGCATCCCGCGCTGGAAGGTCACCCTGTTCGTCATGCTTCCGACGGCCGGCCGCGGAATCCTGACCGGCGCCCTGCTCGCGCTGTCGCGCGTGGCGGGAGAGACCGCGCCGCTCGTGTTCACGGCCTTCGGAAACCGCTTCTGGGACCAGGGCTGGCTGAACCCCATCGCCACCTTGCCGCACACGCTGTACACGTACGCCATCTCGCCGTACGAGGACTGGCACAAGCAGGCCTGGTCCGCGGCCCTGATCCTGATGCTCTTCGTCCTGGCCGTCAACGTCACCGCGCGGGTCTGGCTGAAGCCCTCGAGCGGAGCCGCACACTGATACAATGAACCCGATCATGGACACCAATCCTCCCGCCGCACCCGCGCCCGCCGTCCCGATCCTCGCCTCCGCTCCGCCGGCGCTGGCCGCGCCGAAGACCAGTTCCGTCGTCATGTCCGTGCGCGGCCTGCGCGCGGGCTACGGCGGCGCGCCGGTGCTCAAGGGCGTCAGCCTGGAGGTCCGCGAGAAGGCCGTCACCGCGATCATCGGCCCCTCCGGCTGCGGCAAGTCCACCTTGATCCGCTGCCTCAATCGACTGCACGAATCCTTGCCCGGCGCCTATTGCGAAGGCGAGATCCATCTGGGCGGCCGCAACGTCCTGGACTGGGATCCCGTCCTGCTTCGCCGCGATGTCGGCATGGTGTTCCAGCGGCCGAACCCGTTTCCGACCATGAGCATCTTCGAGAACGTGGCCTCCGGCTTGACGCTCAACGGAGAGCGGGACCGCGCCAAGCTGGCCGAGCGGGTGGAGATGTCCCTGCGCCGCGCGGCGCTGTGGGACGAGGTCAAGGACAAGCTGTCCTCTCCCGGGGTCGGCCTGTCCGGCGGACAGCAGCAGCGCCTGTGCATCGCCCGCGCGCTCGCCGTGGAGCCGCGCATCCTGCTGATGGACGAGCCCTGCTCGGCGCTGGATCCCATCGCGACCGCGCGCATCGAGGAACTCCTGCTCGAGATCAAGAACCAGCTGACCGTGGTCATCGTCACCCACAACATGCAGCAGGCGGCCCGCGTCTCGGAGTATACTGTGTTCATGCTGATGGGCGAGCTGGTCGAATTCGGCGAGACCCAGCAGGTCTTCACCAAGCCCTCCGACAAGCGCACGGAGGACTACATCACCGGGAGGTTCGGTTGACCATGAAAAGGCACTTCGACGCGGACTTGGACGACCTGCGCGCCCGGCTCCTGCGCATGGGCAGCCTGTGCGAGGAGATGATCCATTACGCGGTGAAGCTGGTCGTCGAGCGCGACGAGACCCATCTGTCCGCCGTCGAGGAATGGGAGCGCCAGGTCAACCAGCTGCACATCGAGATCGACGACGTGTGCCTGAAGCTGATCGCCCTGCACCAGCCCGCCGCGGGCGACCTGCGCTTCATCGCGGCGGCCATCAAGATCAACTCGGACCTGGAGCGCGTCGGCGACCAGGCCGTCAACATCGCCGAGACGGGCGTGTTCCTGATCAAGGAGCCGCGGATCAAGCTCGGCGACATCCCGCGCATGGTGGAGGTCGCCGTCGGCATGCTGAAGGACTCCCTGGACTCCTTCGCGCGCGGCGACGTGGATCTGGCCCGCGAGGTGATCCGCCGCGACGACGAGGAGGACCGCCTCAAGAGCCAGACCTTCAACGAGCTGGTCCACCTGATGCAGCGCGACGCGTCCGCCATCCAGCGCGGCATGGACGTGATCCTGATCGCCCGCAACCTGGAGCGCATCGCCGACCACGCGACGAACGTGGCCGAGGACGTCATCTTCATGGTTCTGGGCAAGGACATCCGCCACGGCGCGGAGCACCGCGAGACGCCGGGCCCCACCGCGACGGCCTAGGGCTTCTTCTCTCCGCGGACCAGGTCGCCGGCGGACTGGCGCGCGTAGCGCGCGAACGCGCGGCGCGCGCGCGGCGTGCCGATACGTCCCAGGGCGACGGCCGCGCTCCAGGCCGCTTCTTCCGGTCCGCGCTTCAGCGCCGCCACCAAGGCCAGCACGGCCGGGTCGGCGGACGCTCCCAGATTGCCCAGCGCCAGCGCCGCGCTCGCCCGCACGCGCGCGTCGGGATCCTTGAGCGCCGCGGCCAGCGCCGGCTCGGCGGACGCGGCGCGTTCGCCCCGTTTGCCCAGCTCGTCGGCGGCCCGGGCGCGCTTCTTCGCGTCGGCGTCGGCGAGGAGCTTCAGCAGCGCGGGCAGAGGGTTCGTTTCGGCTTTGCCGGTGCCCGCGTCGGTCATGATGTCGGCGCGCGCCGTTTCCGCCGCGGGCCGCTCCGGAAGTCCGGGGGCTCCGGCGGGCATCGTTTCCGGCGCCCGCGTCGCTCCGTGGGACGCGATCTCGGCGCGTGGGACCGCGCGCGCTCCCGGCGCCTCCGTCGCCGGCTCCGTTTTCGCCCCGGCGGGACGGACGGGCAGCCCGGCGGCGCCCGTCAGGGTTTCGGGCTCGGCCGCGTCGGAGTCGAGGAGGGAATCGAGCTCGCGCAGCCGTTCGCGGCTGACGGTCTCGCTCCGGGCCGTTCCCTTCTCCGCCGGCGCCCGCGAAGGAAGGCTGGCGGGGCCCGGGAGCGATTCGGGCGGATTCTTCGGAGCGGCCTCGGCCGCGGCCGGAGCCCGCGAGGTCGGATCCGGCGTGACGACGGCCTCGTCGATTCCGCCGTCCGGCGCGGCCGCCGGTTTCGCCGGACCAGCGGCGGCCCAGGGCGCGCGCCGCGGCTGCGGCGAGGCCTCGCAGTACTTGAGGTCCTCGGAGGTCGCGGCGGCCGAGTCGGGGTTGAAGCCCTCGTCGCGGCCGTCCGCCTTGTCCAGCCAGTAGCGGCCCATCAGGCGCACCATTCCGCTTTCGTCGTCCAGCCCCGAGCGGATGGCGTCGGAGGCTTCCTCTCCCCCGATGGCGCCCAGCCAATGGAGGGCCGTGAGCCGCACGTGGCGGCAGGGCTCCGTGCGCAGCACCCGGGCCAGGTCGGGCACCGCGGGCCTTCCCACGCGGCCCATCAGATGGACGGCGGTCATGCGCACCTGCCAGTCGGCGTCTTCCGCGGCGATGCGCAGGCCGGCGAGCCCGGCGGGACCCAATTCGCCGAGCGCGTGCGTCGCGTGCATCCGTTCGTTCCAATCCCCCCGTCTGAGCGCGGCGGTTCCGGCGGCGGCGGTCTCGAGCGTCTCCGAGAGCGATTTCTCGACCGGCAAATCCGGCTGCGCGGCCGCGGAGGCCGACAGCAGAAGGGCCGCGAAGAGGATCATGAAAATTTGGCGAAAAAGACCCGCGCTCCGATCCAGAGGAGGCGAAGATACGCGCCGTGGTAGGCGAGCGTGACCGCCGTTCCGGTCAGCCCGAGCAGGCCGAGAAGGCCGTCGTCCTCGAGCAGCGCCAGGCCGATCAAGGCCAGCGGCGCGGCCGTGATCGGGTTTCCGAACGGCACGAAAATGGGAACCGCCAAGATGAACCCGAGGAGGACCAGCGCCGTTCCGTAGGTTCGCGGCGAGCGGGCCGCGAAGCTCCAGCGCGGCCGGGCGATCTTTTCGACCGCGCCCAATATCCGCTCCGCCGCGTTCAGCAGCCGGTCGACGGTTTCCTTCTCGAGCCGGCGCTCCGCGACGAAGCGCGGCAGCGCGGGAGCCTCGCGGCCGAGCGCGAGTTGCACCCCGAGGGCCATCAGCATCAGCCCGATGGGAGTTCCCAGGCCCGCCAGCGGGATGGGCTGAAGAAAGGGCAGTGAAATCAGGAAGGCGAGCAGGCCCAGGCCTTCCTTTCCCAGCCGCGCGACCAAATCTCCGAGCGTGACCGGCCCAGTCAGGGTCTCGCGGAGGCGGCGCAGGTGCGCGGCCGCGGGCATGGCGTCAGCGCGCGGCGGGACGGACGTGGATCTCGTCGGCGGTCTTCCAGTCCTTGGAATGAACCTCGACGCGATCGCCGACCTTGAGCGACTCGAAAGGGACTTCCGCGGGAGCCTTCCCCTCGGCCTCGGACAGGATCTTCGTCGCGTCGCCGACCTTGAAGTCGACGGTCGAGCCGCCGCCGAGGCGCACCGAGATGTTCCCCGCGATGACGTCGGTGACCGCGATCTCGCCCGAGACGTTCGGGCGGGTCTTCGCGTCGTCCGCGTCGGCCTTCATCGCGGACTTTAATTCCAGGACGGCGGCGCGCTTCGTCGCCGGATCGTAAAGAATCTTGGCCGCGCGGTCGCAGACGCCCGGAGCGGAGGACTTCTTCCAGCTGGACTTCAGGCCGTCGCACGTGATGCGGGTCCGGGCGTCCACGAGAAAATCCTCGAGATGGCCGGCGTCGTCGAGGACGGTGATCTGTCCCCTTCCGGAGCCGGCCGCCGCGACGGCCTTCGTGATCTTGCCCGCCGTCCGCGACAGCGCCGGGGCCGCTTTCGCGGCCTTCGGCTTGGGCGCGTCGGCGGCCAGGGCCGCCGGAGCCAGGGTCGCCGCGAGGGCGAACGCGGCGATCACGAGGGAGACACCTCGGGAGACGCGTCGCCGGCCTCGACTTCGCCCGCGGGCTTGATCTTGGCGACCTGGACGCGTCCCTGGGAGTCCACCTTCACGCCGTGGTGGCGCTTGAGCTCCTCCAGGACTTCCTCGGGCGTGAAGCCCTGGGATCCGGCCCGGTTCTTGATGTCGTTGAGCAAGGTCTTCAGGCGCGACGGGACGTCCTTGATCCGCTGCAGGCGCGCGGCGTACGTCCACGCGACCTCGGACAGGGTCTTTCCGCCGGTCTTGCGCGGCACGTCGGGCGGCGGCGGCGCGGCCGGAGCCGCCCCCGCCGGCGAGGGTTCCGCGGCCGCGCGAGACGCCGCGGTGGAACGGGAGCGGCTGGGCGCCGCGGAAGAGGAGCGTCCGCCGCGGCTGCGACCCCCGCGGCTGCGACCGCCGCGGCTTCGGCTGCGGCTGCGCGCGGGCTTGGCGCCGGAGTCCTCGTAGGACTCGTCGCCGCGGGCCTCGGCCGACATCTGTTCGGCGTCGGGGTGGGAGGTCCAGATCGTGGCCACGCGGCCCAGGCGCTGGAGCTCCGCGGCCATGGCCTGCAGGGTCGCGTCGTTGGTGACCATCAGGAAGTGGATGTGCTGGGGCAGGATGGAGTGCAGCATGCCCGCGTGCAGCGACATCACGAAGTCGGCCGCGTTGGCGCCGCCGCGCGGCGAGACCACGGTCGTGCAGTGCGGGAGGTGGCTGAGCTTCTTCTCCAGCGTGCGGGGCATCTTCGCTCCCGGGCGCAGGAACACGCGGACCAAGGTGTGCCGGGTCGGGTGCACGTCCGGCGGCACGTGCGGATCGTTGTCGCCGTCGATCAGGAGGACGGAGTCCACGGGATAGCGCGGAGGGATGGAGGAATCGGGGTTCTTGGCGGTCGCGGCGGCGATTTCGGCCGCGGACAGCTCGGGTTCGGTCTCGTTCTTGTCGGCCGGTTCGGCCGTATGGGTGTCGTTCATGGTTGCGCCCAGTCTAGCAGTTAGGCCCCCCGAGCCGCCATCCAAGCGGCGAAGTAGCGCGGCGCGTCGTCGCAGAAGCCGCCGAAGCGCGGATTCCAGCCCAGGCGTCGCGCGGCCTTCGACGAATCCACGTGCTGGTCCAGCGCCAGGCCGTGCGCCAGGGAGCCGAAGGCCTTCTCCGCGTCCGGGAAGGACAGCTCCGCCACGGCTCCGCCCTTTCCGGCCGCCAGCGCCGCCGCCGAAGCCATCTCGCGGACCGTCGCGCGCGAGCGGTCGGTCGCGTTGAACAGCTCCCCCTTCAGCCCGCTCTCGGCGGCCAGCGCGAACAGCTCCCCGCAGTCGTCGGCGTGGATCGTCGCCCAGCGGTTGTCGCCCTTGCCGATCACCGGCGCGGCGCCCTTCTCCAACGCGGCGCCGAACCATATTCCGGTCAGGCCGCCGGTTCCGCCGTACACGCAGCCCGGACGGATCACCAGGCCGCCGGCCTCCAGGACCTTCTTTTCGTGCTCGCCGCGCCAGGGGATCAGATGCGCGCGTTCGAAGGCGTGGGTTTCGTCCACCGGCTCGGGACCGCAGTCCCCGTAAAGCCAGACGCCGGAGGTGTAGATCACGGAGCGGGTCCGCGGCCCTTTGGCGGCCAGGGCCAGGAAGGTCTCCATCGTGCGGCGGTCCAGGCTCTCGTAGTCCGCGGAGTACTCGGCGGCGCAATGCACCAGCACGTCGGCGGCCGTCGCGGCGCGGGCGTAGGTCCGGGGGTCCTTCATGTCGCCGACCACGGGCTCGATCTCGCGCGCGGCCAGCGCGCGGCCCTTCTCCGCGGAGCGGGTCAGCCCCGCGACGCGGTGGCCCCGCCGACGGAACGCCTCCGCGACCGCCCGTCCCACGAAGCCCGACGCGCCGGTGACGAAAATTCTCATGATGATTTCCCCGCGTGCCGGGCGGCCTCGGCCGACGGCTTCTTTTTCCGTAAGTGACCCAGCTTTCCGGCCAGCCAGTCGTAGGCGAAGTCCGGCAGGGACGCCACGCCGTACTTCATCGCGTACGAGAGCTGCCAGGGGAAGTGGACGACGCGGCGGCGGGCGTCGATTCCCGCGAGGATCGCGGCGGCGCCGTCGGGAGTTTCCATCACGAACGGCATGGAGCCGGGGTTGTTGCGGTCCGTCATCTCGCTTTTCACGAAACCCGGGCACACCGTGACGACGTCCACGCCCGTGCCGCGCAGGTCCACGCGCGTGGACTCAAGCAAGGTGATCAGCGCCGCCTTGCTGGCGCTGTAGGGGCCCGACTGCGGCAGGCCGCGGAAGCCCGCCAGGCTGGCGACCCCCGCGATCACGCCCGATTTCCGCGCGATCATGTCCGGGATCACCGCCTCCATCCAGCGGCAGACGCCCAGCACGTTCGTGTCGAACGTCCAGCGGTAGGACTCCGCCTTGAATTCCCTCGCGTCCAGGGAATCCCCGACGCCCGCGTTCAGCACGGCCCAATCCAGTCCGCCCCACGCGGCCTTGATCTGCGCGTAGTGGGCGCGGACCTCGTCGTCGTCGGTGACGGAGCCGGGCAGAATCAAAGTCTCCCCCCCGGCGTCGCGGACCAGCTTCGCGGTGACCTTCAGCTCGTCCACGCGGCGCCCGGTGACGGCGACGCGCCAGCCGCGGCGCCCGAGCTGGACCGCCAGCTCCCGGCCCAGTCCGGACGTGGCCCCGGTGACGACGGCCCGCGGAGGAGCCGTCACGCGGCGGCGGGCGCGGGCTTGGCCAGCGCCAGGAGGTCCGTCGCGCGCTTATGCAGGTCCAGGGCCTCGGCCTCCGCCGGGAAGGCGGCGAGGCGCCGGTCGAGAACGGCGATCAGCTGCTCGATTTTCCGGATGGAGCGCGGGTGGCGCCGCGCCTGCGAGATGAACGCGGCGTGCTCCGCCGGGGTGGCTTCCTTCAGGAGATAGCGCCAGTTCGTCGCGTCGGAGACGGTCAGTGCGTCCTCGGCGACGACCGCCGTGATCTCGGCGCGATGGGTCTCCGGCGCCAGGTAGGTGCCGAACAGGCGGTCCATCAGCGGATGGACGATCGTGAAGTTCTTGGCCTGGTCCCAGTGGTGGAGCAGATGGATGTCCTCCAGCCAATGGAAGTATTCGGAGCGCGCCCACGGGTGCTCGGCCAGATGGAAGCGGGAGTGCGTCAGGTCCACGACCAGCTTCGCGTACGCGGCCACGCCCGCGACGAACGCCAGCGCCGCCACGGTGAAGCCGTGCAGCCACACGGTGAGCGCGGCCGCGATCCAGCCCGGCACCACCCACGACAGGGCCAGTCCCGTTTCCGAGGCGACGTAGCCGGTGTCGCGCTTGTAGAAGCGGCCGATCGGATAGATCACCATGTGGTGGAGCCAGTGGAACATCTGGTTGCGCCGCACGACGCCGGAGCGCCGCGTCAGCCAGCCGACGTGCTGGAAGAAGCGATGGTACGCGTAGCCGAACGATTCCACCAGCAGCACGCCGCGCAGGGCCATCGTCAGCGGCTTGAGCCCCCAGGCGATCAGCGCGGGCGGGGCGCCGGCGGACAGCAGGCGCGCGAACAGGCGGCCGGTGAACGGTTCGGCCCAGGCGAGGGCCATCAGCGCGATCAGGCCCGCGGCGGTGTACAGTTCGAACAGGCGGCGGCGCAGGGAGTAATCCGGGCGGCGCAGAAGGACGCTCCAAAGGCTCGCGTCGAGAGAGGTATTCATCTTCATATTGTAAGAAATAGCCTCCCTCCAGGCCAAGAGTTCGGCCCCGGTCTGGGCCATAGGGCCCAGGCGGATTCCTCGTCCGGGCTCTATAATGGACTATAATAGGAATATGAGCTCCCGCCCGAAGACTCTCGCCGCTTTGCTCTTGTCTCTCGCCGCCGGCGGCGCCGCGGCCCAGCCGCGCGTGGACGCCTCCGCCGCCGCGAATTCCGCCCCCGCGGGCGCGACCGCCGGGGCCTCCGTCACCAGCGGGGCCGGCGCGACGATGAGTCCGTCTTTGACCGCCCCCTCTTTGGCCCCGACTTTGGGCGTCTCGGGCGCGCCGACGGCGGCGCCGAACGCGGCGGTCCTTCCCGGCGGGGTGGCCCCCGCGGCGACGGTCCCTTCCGC
>JBIOJO010000047.1:0-27322 GCA_044450965.1 Elusimicrobiota bacterium
CCGGTATCGTGGGGGCGATTAACCACGGCATCAAGCTGGCGAACATGACCCTGGGCGCCGACGCGGGCAGCCACCCCCTCCACCGCGCGGGGCAGGCCGCCCTGGCCAAGGGCATGACCATCATCGCCGCCGCCGGCAACTCCGGCGGGGCCGTGGGCTACCCCGGCGCCTACCCGGAGACCATCGCGGTGGGCGCGTCCGACCAGGCCGACCACGCGGCGAATTTCTCGGCGCACGGCCCCGAAGTGGCGTTCATCGCCCCCGGCGTGGAAATCCTCTCCACCAAGATGGGCGGCGGCTACGTCAGCCTGTCGGGCACGTCCATGGCGTCGCCGCACATCTCCGGCCTGGCGGCCCTGGCCTTCAGCCTGGGCGCGACCACCCCGTCGGCCCTGCGCACGGCCCTCAACGGCGCGGCGCGGCCGGTGTCGGGATTGACGCCGGACTTCGAAGGACGCGGCATGGTGCTGGCGGGCAATCTGGGCCGGCACAACGCCGACGGAAACGGCGTGTCGCTGGCGATGGCGCGTTAAGACTCGGCCGGTTCAATTTAGACGGGCGTCGGATCGTTCCAGCCTAACCCCGGGCAACGCACGGAACGGACCGGCGCCCGTCATGTTTTATATGTATACGGCGCCGGCCTAGCGTGCTCGACTGTGTCCGGACACAGTCCGGTCAGGCTTTGCGCTTGAACGCGAACGGACCGAAGGACTGCATCACCGGCATGACCTGGAGCCGGTTGATATTGATGTGCCTGGGCAGGAGGCAGGACCAGAAGATGGTCTCCGCCACGTCCTCGGCCGACAAGGGCTCGATTCCTTTATAAGGCCCGGCGGCTTTATCTTTGTCGCCTTTGAATCGCACCAACGAAAATTCGGTTTCACAGAGGCCCGGCTCGATGCTGGTGACCCGCACGTTCGATCCCAACAAATCGGCGCGGAGGTTGAGCGCGAACTGGGTCACGAACGCCTTGGTGGCGCCGTAGGTGTTTCCGCCCGGATAAGGGAAATCGGAGGCGACCGACCCAAGAAGCACGACATGCCCCTCGTCGCGGGCCACCATTCCGGGAAGCACGGCGCGGACCGTGTACATGACGCCGTTGATGTTGGTCGCCACCATGGTTTCCCAGTCGTTCATATCCGCTTCGTGAGCCGGACCCAGGCCCAAGGCCAGACCGGCGTTCGCGATAAGCACATTCACCGCGGAAAACTCCTTCGGCAAGGTTGAGATCGCGGTCTCGGTCGCCTTTCTGTCCGTGACATCAAACGCGAGTATATGACAGCGTTCTCCCAGCTCTTTTTTTAAGGCGTTCAACCGGTCCTTCCGTCGTCCCGTGGCGATGATCTTGGCCCCGGCCGCGGCGAACTTGCGACAGGTCGCCGCCCCGAACCCGGAGGTGGCGCCGGTGACGAGCACGGTCAGGTTCTTGGCGTCGAGATTCGGCTTCAATCCGTTCCCCCCGTTTTCGGCGGTTCCGTCTTCACCGGCTCCACCGCCGTGACCAAGGCGTGGGCGGACAGAACCAACGCTTTCACTTCCTTCCAATCCGTGTCGCGGTCCAGCCGCAGACACACCCAACCGTGATGATCCGTGTACCGCGGCAGCGTGAACCGCCGGTCTTCCATGGCGTCATCGACGTTCTCGGCCCCCACGAATATTCCCATGATCTTCGTGTTGCGGTTTTCTTCGTACGACGCGAAAATCTTCTTTTTTCCGGCGCGCCAGTTCGCATGGCCCCACGACGAGGTCTCGGCGGTCCCGGGAATGGCCATACAGATATCCCTCAACCGCTTGAGCTCCCGCTCCTCTCCGCTCGTGCGGCCCATCAGCGCCGCGCCTCCAATTCTTCCCAGCGTTTGAACAGCTCTTCAACCTTGGCGTGCGCCGCCTCCACCTTCTCCTGCCGTTTGGCAAGTTCGACGGAATCGGTCGCGATGGACGGATCGTCGAGCGCGGCGCGGGCCTTGGCGGCGGCGTCCTCGGCGGCCTGGATGCTGCCTTCCATTTTCTGCAGCTCCTTGGATTCCTTGGGCGTGAGCACGGGCTTTTCGCCGACGATGGGGATGTGGCGGCGGACGGGCGCGGGCGCGCGCTTGGATTCTTCCTTCCAATCCTCCCACTGCGACAGCTCGGCGAAATAATTGGAGCCGCCCTTGCCGTCCAGGGCCAGGATCTCCTTGCTGACGCGGTCCAGCAGGTAGCGGTCATGGGTGACCAGGACCAAGGCGCCGGGGAATTCCAGCATGCTGTTTTCCAGGATCTCCAGCGACTGCAGATCCAGGTCGTTGGTCGGCTCGTCGAGCAGGAGGATGTCGGCGGGCTTGAGCATGAGCCGGGCGATCAGGACGCGCGACTGCTCGCCGCCGGACAGGCGGCTGAGCGGATAGGTCAGCTGTTCCTGGCGGAACAGGAAGCGGGACGCCCAGCCGTAGACATGGATGCGGCTTCCCTTATATTCGACGGACTCGCCGGCGGGACACAGGGCCTCTTTCAAGGTCATGTTCATGTCCAGCTGCTCGCGGTGCTGGTCGAAGGTGACGACCTGGAGCTTGTCGGCCTGCTTGACGGTGCCGGAGTCGGGCTGGAGATGGCCGGAGAGCATCTTCAACAGCGTGCTCTTGCCGCTGCCGTTCTCTCCCAGAAGTCCCAGGCGGTCGCCGGGGCTGAGGATCAGGTCCAGGGGCCCGAACAATTTGCGGCCGCCCATGCTTTTCTCCACCTTGATCAGGCGGATGAGGCTCTTGCTCTGGCGTTCGCTGGCGGTGAAGTCGATCTCGGCGCCGCGGCTTTGGGCGTTGCGGAATTTCAGCTCCCCCAGCTCCGATTGCAGCTCGCCGGCGCGGTCGATGCGGGCCTGCTGCTTGGTGGAGCGGGCCTTGGGGCCTTTGCGCAGCCAAGCGATCTCGTTCTTCACGATGCCCTGCAGAACGTTGGCGCGGGTTTCCTGGTCGGCGAACAAGGCCTCGCGCTTCTCCAGGAAGTCGCTGTAGTTTCCCGCGCTGGAGAAATGGCCGCCCTCGTAGCGCTTGTTGAGCTCGATGATGCGGTTGCAGACTCTTTCCAGGAATCGGCGGTCATGCGTGACGGTCAGGAACGCGAAGCGCAGGCTGCCCAGGAATTTCTCCAGCCACAGCACGCCGTCCAGGTCCAGATGGTTGGTGGGCTCGTCCAGCAGGAGCAGGTCGGGCTCGCGCACGACCTGGGCCAATATGGCCAGGCGCTTGCGCCAGCCTCCGGACAGCTTGCTGACCAGTTGATCGGCGGACGCGAAGCCGGCCTGCTCGATGCCGGCCTCCACCTTCATGTCGATCTCGTAGTCCTCCAGATTCAAGCCCTGGAGCGCGGCGGTCAATTCGTCGCGGACGGTCCAGCCTTCGTCGGCCAATTCGAAGCGGTCCTGCTGGGCCAGGTAGCCGATGCGCAGGCCGCGGCGCGGAGAGAGGGTCCCCTCGTCGGCGGATTCCACGCCGGCCAGGATTTTAAGAAGGGTGGACTTGCCCGCTCCGTTGGGTCCGATCAGGCCGGTGCGTTCGCCCTCGAACAGACCGAACGACAGGCCTTCGAACAAAGGACGGACGCCGAAACTCTTGGAAAGGTTCTGACAGCTGAGGAAGATGGCCATGTCGACGAGGAGTTTACGATATTAGCCGCTCGAGAAGCTTTCCCCGACGGCCCCGAGCCGCCGCAGCTCCGCGGCGTCCCGGGAACGTTCGTACCGGAAGGCCGCCTCGATGTCGTCGGGCGTGATCGTCGGGTAGCGCTCTCGATCGTAGACGATGCGCATGTCCGGGCCATGGAGCAGAAGGGCCGCCATGCCGGCCGCCGTGAAATCCGCGATCAACGCCCGGGCGGCGGGGCCGCGATCCGAATCCGGGTTCACCAAGTTGATCACCAGCACCGGCACGTTGTGGCCGCCGACGGGCATCGTGCCGGCCTCGGTCACCACCATCCCGAGGCGATCGGGCCGGGACTCCTCGGGCAGGCTTTCATGCTCGAGCCAGTAGCACGCGTACCG
Organism: Elusimicrobiota bacterium; assembly: GCA_044450965.1. GTDB lineage: Bacteria > Elusimicrobiota > Elusimicrobia > UBA1565 > UBA9628 > GWA2-66-18. Next base: position 4,016 of record JBIOJO010000047.1, read on the forward strand.
GCTGCAGACCTCCGGCTGGCCGAGAGCATGAACCGTGCAGCCGCCGGGCCCCAGAAGCCGGCACAACTGGCCGGCCGGCTTGTCCAGCGCCGGCAAGGGGAACACGTTGCAGCACAGGCGGCACTCGCCGCATCTTCGCATGCGAGTATCGGACTAGTCGCAGCCCTTGTCGACGATGTACGACAGGACGGAGAACATCTCGTCGGCGCGGCTTTGGGGCCACTTCTCTTTTTCCGCGGCGCGCAGGCGCGAGGCGCCGACTCCCTCTCTCCAGGTGACGCGCTGCGTGGAAACGAGGCCGGTGCAGCCCTCGTCGACGATCGCGGTCGGCCAGCGGGCGGACTCCGCGCGATACGGCTCGAACCGCGTGCACGACGGGAACTCCGTCCGGACGACGCAGCTGCCGCCGCCGTTGCCTTGGACCGGGACGAAGAAATCGGCGGAGCCGAGGTTGATGTGGCGGTAGGTCCAGTTCGCGAGATCGGGAAGCTCGGGGAACGGGGTTCCCAAGGATTTCGGAAAAATGGAACCCTTGGCGACGACGAGGCGATAGAAATCGGGACCGGGGCGGGCTGGGGCAGCCACCTTGGTCTCGCTTTTCGCCTCCGGCTTCGGCAATCCCAGTTCCGCGGCGAGGGCGGCCTCGCCGGAACGTCCGCGCGCGCAAAGCGGCATCGCCTTGTAATCGGGGGCCTTGCCCTGGAAGCGAGCCGTGCAGGTTTTGATCCAGTCCCCCTGCCGCTGACGGAGAAAATCCTCCGGCTTCACGCCGTCACGGCAGGCCGCGTCCCAATCGGCTTGGGAAATATCCCAGTCCCAGGAGTAGGCGGCGGCGTAGGCGGCGCTGCAGTCGGAAACGGCGGCCCGCGACGGGGCGGCGCAGAGAAGTCCGAAGGCCAGGAGCAAGGTTTGGATCGCCATTCGGGATTCTAGCATGGGCAAATGAATCGTGCCGGTCAAGCTTTCGCCGAAATAAGCATAACGCCCAAGTCGTCGGCTTGCGCCGCCTTGAGTCCTGTCAAAATGGCCTTCCTCCAGCCCGTAGGCAGTTTCTGGAACTTAACCCGCGCCTTCCCTCCGTCACCCCGCGAAACCATTTCGCGCAACACCTCGACCGCCTGGAACCGATCCTTTATCGCCTTCTCCTCAGATGCGCGCCGTCCGCTGATGATGAGTTTCTGGAAGGCGTAGTTGATCGGATGCGGAAGGATCAATTCGATATCATGGCTGCGGACTTTGATCGTTTCGTCCGAGAGCAGACTCATGTACCGTAGCGGCTGGGCCTTGACGCCGAGAGACTTCACGAGATACGGCTTGTCGGCGCCGCGTCCGCGCTCAGCCACGAGGAAATCGATGATCAGCTCGGGATGGCTGAGACTGATGGATCCGTCGCCGTGGAACTCGGTGATGAAGCCCAGGTCCTTCAGGAGTTCGGCGACATGGACTTCGCCCTTCAGCTTGGGAGGCGTCGGGATCAAGAAATCCATGTCGCGCGTGCGGATCGCCGACAACGCCGCCCCGTCAAGGTAGCTCTTGTAGAAATGAACGCACCAACTCCCGACGAGCACCATGCCCTGCAAGACCCCGGCCCGATCGAGGCGGCGCAGGACTTCGACGACGAGGTCAACGGGAGCGTCTTTTCCTTTCATGGAGCGCCCGCTTCAAGAACACGATCTGCTTCCTCAGGTCCGAAATAAGCCCGCGATACTGGGCTTTCTGGCCCGCCGCCTTCTTGAAACCCGACACCTCCGCGGCCGAGAGCTTCCCCTTGTAGTCGAAACGGACCTTGCCGCCCTTGCGGTAAGCCAGATAGTAGAACACCCCGCCCTTGATCTTCTTCGCGACGAGGCTCCCCTTCGACGACTCAGCGATCGCCTGCCGATATCGCTTCAGCAGACGCTCGGAGTTCTCGAGTTCCTCGGAAAGCACGCCTCTCATCGGATTCATGGTCGCCATGGTTACCAAACAATATGCGCTATTAGTATACGGTGTTTGGTAACCCGCCGCAAGCCCCCAGGCTACCAAACAAGGGCGGGGCCAGCGGCGGACGTTAGGTAACCGGACCTTGCACCACAATGAACGGAAGCGGCATTGATGTGGTGTAAAACGAGAAAGCCCTTCCTACGGAAGACCTCTCTCAGTCTATGGGTCGGATTGGCTGCCCCTCAAAGATTCGAACCGCCCAGGCCCCGAACTGATAAAATAATCTCATGGTGAAAATGTCCGCCGTCTACGAAGGCAGTCTGCGCTGCGTGCTGACCCACGAGTCCTCCGGCTCGACGATCGAGACCGACGCCCCCAAGGACAACATGGGCAAGGGCGAGCGCTTCTCCCCCACCGACCTGGTCGGCGCCGCGTTCGCCGGCTGCGTGCTCACCACCATGGCCATCGTCGCCAATCGCGACGGCGTGGACCTCAAGGGCGCCCGCGCCGAGGTCTCCAAGGAGATGACCGCCGCCCCGCGCCGCATCGGGGCCTTGCCGCTGACGGTCACCTTGCCGGCCTCGCTGCCGGCCGATTACCGCGCGAAGCTGGAGAACGCCGCGCGCACCTGCCCCGTGCACAAAAGCCTGCATCCCGACCTGAAGGCCGAGATCGCGTTCGTGTACGCTTAAATAATCTTCGCGCGCACGAACAGCATGAAGGAGCCCGGCGCCGAGCCGTAGGCCGGCTTCAACGCGGCGGGAACCACGATCACGCTCCCCACCCCGCCCACGCCCCATCGGCTGTGACGCCAGTCGGCGAAGTCGTAAATATATCCCACGCTGACCTTGCCCACGGTGAAGGCGCTTCCGGCCAGCGGCCCCGCGTCGACCAGTTCGTCCTTATCCACACGCTCCGCGCGGCCGAATACCGTGTGACGCTCTTCCATGTGGACGGCGGACTCAAGTAGGAAAGCGTCTAACTTCTTTCCGGGATAATTCTGATTTTGCCCCCAGGCCACCGTCGTCTGCCCCGGCGAATCCCACACGGTCCAGTTCCAGCTGGCGGAGGCGGTGACGCGGTTCTGATTCACCTCGGGCGTCAGCTGCTCCGGACTCACGATGTGCCCGTAGCTGACCTGCAGAGCCCAATCCTCCGTCGGATTGAAGGAGAGACGCGTCGAATACGAATCCAGATCCGGCGTCTCGATGTCCCAGCGGTAACGGTCCGGCTCCCGCCCCCGGAACGCGGACCCCTCCAGCTTCAGATCGCGCCAGACATAGCCCAGCGTCGTCACCCCGAACGCCACGTGCGTGGAGTCCAGCCAATGATGCGTGATCGGCGCCTCGGGATTGTCCATCCCCGAGTAACGGTGCATGAACGCCGTCGGCCCCAGCGCCGGCTCGCCCGGCAACCCGAAATAGCCGAAAACCGAGCTTTCCGCGGACAGCGGATAGCTGTAAGTGCCCGCCAACTCCATGAACAAATCATGAGGATGCTGGCGGTCACCAGCCCCGTTCGCCCGTCCGCCGTCTCCCCGGTTTGAAGGAGAAGCGGATAGCCGCTCTTGCCCATCAGCGGATCCAGCGAGACCATTCCGCGAAGTCCCAGCGTCCCGCCGCCCAGCGGCCTCTGGCCCATGACCATCAGCATGCTCTCGCTGAAGCCCTTGTCCGTCCCGCGCGGCCCGCCCTGGCGGTCGTACACGCCGTCGGCGTAGCCGTGAACCATGACCATCCAGTCGCCGCGCATGACGTGAATGCCGTCGTGCGGCGTGGACTGAGGCTGCCAGCTGGTTCCCGTGGCCTCGCGCGTCATCGGGTAGGGGCCGTACATGCCATTCATGCTCATGGCGTTCGCGGAGGTCGCGAGCAAAAGAACGAACAGCGATCTCATTCGGTGACCACGCCCATGCCGTATTTGTACACCAGTTCACCTCCGTGCCACGCGGTGGCGGCCAACAGGACAAACGCCGCCAGCCAGAACAAGAATTCCCCGAGGCGCCACTTCCCGTCGTTGCGGCCCTTTCTGACCGCGTAGAAACGAAGGCCCGACAGCGCGGTAAAGGCGGAACAAGTCCACCAAGCCAACGTCTCGTGATCGGCCAGGACTTCCCACGCCAGCGGTTTATGAGGAGCGGTGCTTTCGGCAAGAAGCCCCAGGCTCAACGCCGCCCAAGCAGATAATGTTCCCAGCCAGAGCAACCATGACTGAGCACGGGACAACCATTCCGGCGCGGACTTCCTCAGCCGCACCCCGGCGACCGCCAATCCCGCCGCCAACAGCGCGATCGGGAAATGGACGGCCGCCGGATGCAGCTGGAAAGGCTTCAGGTCCAACTACGGCTTCTCGACTTTCGAGACCATCAGCGCCTGCATGCCGCCCTTCTTCAGCAGCTTGCCGGTCAGCTTCGCGTTCTCGCCCGCCATTTCTTTGGCCGCGGCGAAGGACTTCTCGTCGCCGTGATCGCCCACCACCAGGTACAGCGCGCCGTCCTTCGTCAGCAGGCCCAACGGCTGGCCGCCCTTCATCACGCACATCTTGCCGCACTTCGCGTGCTTCTCCCCCGCGCCGCCGTGGCTGAGGTAGCAGCCCATGTCCACCAGCTCGCCGGAGAGCGTCGTCACCGCGCCCGCCTCGGCCTTCTCGTCGTGCGCCCCGTCATGCGCCGCCGCCAAGCCCGCTCCCAACGCCAACGCCAGCACCGCCATGCACAGTGTTTTCATTTTGTCTCCCAGGTCCCGCCCACCGCGCCCTCGAGCGCGGCGTACGTCGTCCAGTAATCCTTCAACGCCGAAATCTCTTCCAATCGCGCCGCCAGCAGGGCGCCCGCCGCGTCGCGTCCGCGCGCGCTCTCCCGCGCCGGGATCAGCCCCTCGCGGCAGCGTTTCGCCGCGCGCCGCGCCGCGATGAGCCGCGCGCGCAGTATTTCCAGCTGGGAGGTCAGCTCCGCGTCCAGATCGTCGGCCTGGGCCGCGGCTTCCGCGGCGCGCGCCTCGGCCGCTTCCGCCCGCGGAACCATGGTCGCGAACAGCGGGATGTCCATTTCCACGGCGGGCCCCGTTAGGCGCGAGCCGTCGGGCATCTTCTCGGAGGCCACGCCCACGCGGAACGCCCCGGCTTCCGACGACGACCACGCCCGCGCGCGCTGCTCCGCCGCGTCGGCGGCGGCCAGCGCCGCTTTGAGGGACGGCCGGCGCTCCCGCGCCAGCAAGGCCAGAGAGGCCGTGTCCGGATCCGCGTCCGCCGGACGGGCCATCGTCGCCGCCGTCCACCAGCCGGAGTTCGCCGGCACGCGCATCAGCCGCGCCAGACGCGAGCGCGCGGCCTCCAGGTCCGCCTCGGCGCGCTCCGCGTCGATGGCCGCCTGCTCGGCGTCGCCGGCCTCCAAATTGGAGGCCGCGCGCTCGCGCAGAAGAACGACGGTCGCGCTCGCGGCTTGCACGGCGTAAACGGCGGATTTCGTATTCGCCGCCAGAGCCAAGGCCGTTTCGGCCAGTTCGGCGTCCGCGCGCCGGAATTCCGCGGCGCTCGCCTTGCCGCGGCCGGAGAGGCCGATCAGGCTCCATAGGTCGAAGGTCAGCGCCATCTGAGTGCGGCCGTCCCCATGGCCCGCCTCGTGGGAGGCGATCAGCTTCGGCTCCTCGGGCCGGCCGGCGGCGCGGGCCGCCGCCTTCTCGGCCTGGGCGCGGGCGCGCGCCGCCTTCAGCGCCGGGGCCCGGCTCAAGGCGACTTCCACGGCGGCGTCGGCGGTGAGCGGAATCTCCGACGGACGCAACGGAGCCGCCGCGATCAAGATCAAAGGAATCAGCCCGAGCGCGCGCTTCATTTCACCTTCATGATGTATAATCGCTCGCCGGTTCGCAAGAGGCCGGGCGGTTTGGGATCGTCTTAACTATTTAGGTGCCAGGCTTGAAGGCTTTGACGAGGATCAATGAAATGATCCGGTCGGGGAGATAAAATAACTTCAATGAACGAGAAAAACCCTCTGGATTTCCACGGTTCCGACCTGTGGGCCGTCATCCTCGGCGGCTCGTCGGGCTTCGGCCTGGCGACGGCTAAAAGGCTGGCACGCGCCGGTTTCAACATCCTGATCGGCCACAAGGACAAGGAAGGCACCGTCGAGACGGTGATCAAGCCCCACTTCGACGAGATCCGGGCCACGGGGGTCAAACTCGTGACGCACAACGTCAACTTATTTGACGACGAGGGTCGAGGCGAAGTATTCGAGAGTATCAGCACGAATGCAGGACCGGGCAAAGTGCACCTGTTCATGCAGTCCATCGCCGCCGGCTCCTGCCGCCTGATGATCGAGGACAAGACCCCCGACTTCCGCGGCAAGGCCATCAAGGGATTAGCCGATGCGTTGGGACTCCCTCCCGAAAAGGTCAAAGCCGCCGTCAATACGGCCTTCCATGATAAGGGCTGCGACGCACTCCATACTTTGGCCGATTCGCGCATACCGTACCGCGAAGAACTCCTCACCCAGGAAGACTTCGAAAAGACGATTTTCATGATGGGTTATGATTATCTCCTGTGGGGCCGCGAGCTGTGCAAGGAAGGACTCCTCTCTAAGGATGCCCGCTTGGTCGCCATGACTTCCGAAGGCAACGAAGTCGCGTGGAAGGGCTACGCCGCGGTCTCCGCCGCGAAAACCGCGCTCGAGGCGTCCTGCCGCGCCATGGCCGTCGAATTGGCGCCCTACGGCGTGTCGTCCTACATCATGCAGGCCGGCATCACGGATACGCCGGCCGGCAACGCCATCCCGAACTTCGACCTGATGAAGGCGCAGGCGCGCATCCGCAACCCGTTCCACCGCCTGACCACGCCCGAGGACATAGCCGAGGCCATCCTGGGCATCTGCGGCCCGACCTTGCGCTGGGCCAACGGCACCATCATCCGCGCCGACGGCGGCGAGGCGATCTCCGGCCTGTGAGCACCCTCCGGCCGAGCACGCCCTTCAACATCCTCGGAATGGGCTGGGCCCTTCCGAAGACCGTCATCGACAACGACTTCCTTCACAAGGAAGTGGGCCTGAAGAAAGGCCCCGACTGGGCCAAATCCCGCCTGGGGATCCTGGAGCGCCGCTCCGTCCTCAGCCACGAGTACATCGTCAAGACGAAGAACGCCGACCCGCGCCAGGCCGTGATCCACGCCCGCTCGCTGGGCGAGACCCCGGTGACCTTGGCCGTGCGCGCGGCGCAGAAGGCCTTGGCCCACACCGGCGTGCGCCCGGACCAGATCGGCATGGTGGTCTGCAACTGCGATCTCCCCTTCGACCTGGTGCCCGCCACGGCGGACTACATCGCCAAGGCGCTGGGCATCGGGTCCGGCCCGCACATCGACATGAACACCGCGTGCTCGTCGTTCGCGCGGCACATGATGTACCTGGGCGACCTGAACGAGAAGGCCTGGCCGGAGTTCGTGCTCACCGTCCAGACCGGCGCCTACACCACGCGCACCAACTACGCCGCCGACAGCTACGACGGCTACATCTGGGGCGACGGCGCGGCCGCGCAGCTGTGCTCGCTCAAGCATCCCGGCCGCCTGAAGGTCGAGCCCATGATTTTCGCCTCCGATCCCGCCGGCGCCGACGACGTGAAGGTGGACTCCACCGCCCATTTCTGGCAGGACGGCGCGAAAATCCGAGAGTTCTCCATCCGCAAGACCGTGGAGATGTTCGAGCAGATCGCCGCCGCCAAGAAGTTGTTCGCCGAGGACGCCTACACCGTCACTCACCAGGCCAACGCCGTCATGATGGAGTCCATCCTGGGCCATCTGCACCTGCCCAAGGACAAGCACATCATGAACGTCGAGCATCAAGGCAACATCGCCGCGGCCGGCATGCCCTCCGCCGTCGCGCAGAGGCTGGATTCGCTGCACAAGGGCGATCAAATCGTGTACGCGGTCCTGGGCGCCGGCCTGGCCTGGGGCGGCGGGTACATGGAGGTGCAGTAATATGTCGGATATCGCGGTCGTGACCGGCGCGTCCGGCGGCATCGGGGCATCCATCGCCCGGATAATTCATCAGAAATCCGAAGGTCAGCTGACTCTTTGCCTGCATTACAACGGAAACGCCGAAGCCGCGAAAAAAGTTTCGGCCGAGATCCCGGGCTCTTTCATCGTCCAAGCGAATTTGTCCACGGCCGAAGGCCGAAAAACCCTCTTGGACGCCGTGCTGTCCAATGGTTCCCCCTTTTGTTTGGTGAATAACGCCGGCATCGACAAGCCGCACGAGCCCGCCCTCATGATCGACGAAAGCTCGTACGAGAAGATCATGGATACCAATCTCCGCGGCCCCCTCTTTTTGATGCGCGACTTCGCGAAAGAAATGGCCCGCAACGAAAGCGGCGTCATCGTGAACATCTCTTCCGTACTGGCGAGAAAGTCGGTCATCGGTTCCGCCGTCTACCGCGCGTCGAAAGCGGCGCTGGAAGCATTGACCCAGCAATTCGCCTTCGAACTCGGGAGCAAGGGCGTCCGCGTCGTCGCCGTCGCGCCCGGCTTCATCGAGACCTCCATGACCGCCGGCATCCCGGAAGACCAGCGCGCGGGCATCATGAAGGACGTCGCCCTCAACACCTTCGGCTCCCCGGACGCCGTCGCCGAGACCGTTTGGCACGCCATTGAGAACCAATATTTGACCGGCGCGGTGATTTCCGTCGACGGCGGGATGGCGCTATGACCCCCGCCGAAATCCTGAAGCTTCTGCCGCAGGCCAAGCCCTCGCGCTTCGTCGACGAGATCCTGGAGATCGGGGCCGGTCACATCGTCACCAAGTACACCTGGACCCAGCAGGACTGCGACGGGCATTTCCCCGGCAATCCCGTGGTGCCCGGCGTGAAGATGCTGGAGATGTCGGTGCAGAGCGGCCTGGTCGCGTGGGGCCTCTATTTGAAGGGCTCGGGGCAGGCGCCGCAGGACGCGTTCTTCACCCAGGTGGAGCGCGCCTCGTTCAAGCTGGCGGTCCGCCCCGGCGAGACCGTGATCTGCCGCGCCTCGTTCGGCAAGGACGGATTCTTCAAGGACGGGAAGATCTCCGTGGAAGCGGAGACGAAATTCTTGGGCGGACCGAAGGACGGCGAGCAGATTTTCGCCGGCAAAATCTCGGGCACGTGGGTGCCCAAGGACTCGGAGAACCTGATATGAGCCGATTTGCGAAGCGAATCGTCGTCACGGGCATGGGCGCCGTCGCGCCGAACGGACTGGGGATCGGACAGTACCGGGCCTCCCTTCAGGCCGGCAAGTCGGGCATCTCCTTCCACGAGGAGCTGAAGAGCCTGAATTTCGCCTGCCAGATCGGCGGCAAGCCGCCCGTCGGCCCCGACGAGGCCGAGGCCCTGATCGCCGACGCGGACCTGGCCAAGCTCAACGAGGCCATGGTGTACGCCACGATGGCCGCGGTGGAAGCGGCGCGCATGTCCGGCGTGAGCGTGGACCTGAAGAAGGGCTACTCCGAAACCCCGGTGGACTGGGCGACGGGAGCCATCATCGGCTGCGGCATCGGCGGCATGGACACCATGTTCGACGAGCTGGCCCCGGTGCTGGCCGAAGCCGCCAACCAGGACGCGGGCATGGGCTGCCGCCCGATGGGGACCGACATCGTCCCCAAGATCATGGAAAGCTCCGTGTCCGTCGCCGTGGGCAAGTTCCTGGGCCTGGGCGGCCAGACCACGACGAACTCGTCGGCCTGCAACACCGGCACCGAGGCCATCTTCGAGGCGTTCAAGCACATGCAGATGGGCTACGCCGACTCCATGTACGCGGGCGGCGCCGAGGGCACCCACGCGGGCACCTGGTCCGGCTTCGACGCGATGCGCGACGTGCTGTGCTCCAAGTTCAACGACATGGCCGAGAAGGGCTCCCAGCCCATGGGCGCGGGCGCCTGCGGCTTCGTGCCCGCCGGCGGCGCGGGCGTCGTCCGCCTGGAGACGCTCGAGCACGCGCAGAAGCGCGGCGCGAAGATCCTGGTCGAGCTGGTCTCGGCCTACTGCAACTCCGGCGGCCAGCGCGACGGCGGGACCATGACCTTCCCCAATCCGGACGGGGTGGCGCGCTGCATCCGGCAGGTGATCAAGGACGGGGAATTGGACCCGAAGCGCATCTCCCTCATCAACGGACACTTGACCTCGACGGGAGCGGACCCCCGGGAAGTCGGAAGCTGGATCAAGGCGTTGGAGCTCCCGCTGGACAAGTTCCCGCTGATCCAGTCGACGAAATCCATGATCGGTCATACCTTGGGCGCGGCTGGGGCCCTCGAAGCGGTCGCGGCGATCGATCAGCTCGTCAACGGATATGTTCACCCTTCGATCAACAGCGAGAACGTGCATCCGCAGATTCCGATCGGAAACAGCATCCCGCACCAGATGATCAAGAAGGAACTCGAGTACGTGATCAAGGCGTCCTTCGGGTTCGGAGACGTCAACGGATGTCTGCTCTTCAAACGCTGGGACGGCAAGTAGTACAATCGTTTTAGATTAGGAGGAACGAAACCCATGGCATTCATGCGCAAAGCGGCGGTCGTCGAAGCGACGGACCTGAACACCATCACCCCCCAGGACGCCGAGTCCCGGATCACGGCGGGCGTCAAGAAGTACGCCACCAACGAGGCCAACTACGCGAAGGCCGACGGCAACACGCCGTACCTGGGCCACATCGTGGGCATGGGCATCGAATCCTCGAACCTGGCCGACATCACCATGTCCATCGAGCGCCAGTTCCTCACCAAGATGACCACGAAAACCCCCGTCGCCGAGGGCTCCGCGGACTACAAGCTCACCGCCGGAGAATTGGGCAAGCTCCGCATCCTGGACGGCCAGGACGCGCTCGCCGCCACCCCCGGCCTGTCGGTCAAGATGCTGATGGACCTGGGCCACATGCCCAAGAACGACGCCTATCTGGCCAACGTCGTCTCCTTCGCCTACATCATGGCGACCGGCGACGGCTGGAAGATGGCCGACGCGCTGAAGAAGATGGCCGCCAAGATCGAGAAGCTGGCGGGTCCGGAGCGCTCCGAGGCGCTGGCCAACGTGAAGACCTTGACCGCCCAGGCCAAGGACTACGACGCCGTCCTCGCCGACCCGGCGAAGCTGGCCGCCGCCAAGCAGAAGACCTTCGCCGCCGACAAGGCCTCGTGCGACGCGCTGAACAACGAGCTGTCGGTGACGCTCGACAAGATCAAGGGCCTGTCCGCCGGCGGCGACGCCGCCGCGCTGGCCAAGCTGCGCACCGAGGAGGCCGAAATCCGCACGCGCCTCAAGATGAGCGCCGCCAAGCTGCGCGTCTCCCAGGAAGTGGCGGAAGCCGCCGGCAAGCGCCGCCCCATCGAGGAGACGAAGGTCGCCGAGGTGCGCAAGGCCCTTCAGGACGCCGTCGCGTCCGCCGAGAAGCTCGCTTAAAATGGCGCTGACGCCCGAGGACATCAAGTCCCTCGCGCGCCAGCGCTGGATCAGCCGCGCGCTCGCCGTTCCGCTGTCGTTGTTCGTCGCGGCGAGCGCGCGGCTTCGTTTTCGGTACGGGCTGGCCGGCGACATCGACGCGATCCGCGAGGAGCTCTGGAAGAAGCTGGACGCCCACGACGGGCCCATCATCTGGGCCGCCAACCACCTCACCCTCATCGACTCTTTCCTGATCTACTGGGCCATCGTCCCCCGCTCCCGCGCCGCCGAGCACCGCCGCATGCCGTGGTCCACGCCCGAGTACACGAACTACTACAAGCTGGGCGGCAAGTGGAAGTCGGCGTTCATCCGCGGCCTGCTCTACACCGTGCGCTGCATCCCGTTCCTGCGCGGCGGAGAGGACGAGGCCAGCGAGGCCTTCCGCCAGAAGGCGTACGACAAGTGCGTCTGGGTCCTGCGCGAGGGCGGCGCCGTGTTCGTCTATCCCGAGGCCGGCCGCTCCCGCTCCGGCTGGTTCGAGGCCAAGCGCCCCAAGGACTTCCTCGGCAAGATGTGCCTGGACGTGCCGAACGCGAAGATCCTGTGCGTGTACATGCGCGCCGACGACCAGATCGGCACCACCGTGCGCCCGCCCGAGGGCTCCGTGTTCCGGGTCAAGTGCGACCTCATCGACGGCGCCCGTCCCGGCGAAACCAATCCCCGGGACGTCTCCCAGCGCATGTTCGACAAGATCGCCGTGCTCCAGAACGAGTGGTGGAAGGACTGCCCCCTCCCCAAGAACTGCGCCGGCAACGACGTCGTGGACCTGAAGGCGCCCCTGCTGCGCGAGAACTTCTCCGACAACCTGACCGAGGCCGATCCGGAGTGGCTGGAGCGCCACCTTACCCGCAAGGAGCTTCAATACCTCCAAGGCCAGGAGCTGTTCCGCGCCTTCTGGCGCTTCTTCGCCGCGAAGGAGGCCTGCCACAAGGCGCTCGCTCGCACCGGCCTTGTCGTTCCCAACGGAGCGTTCCACGAGCTGGAGGTGGACCTGTTCCGCCGCAAGGCGACGCACGTCTCCACCGGCCTACAGCTGGACTTCCGCTTCACCGACGACGACGAGGACAAGCTGCACTGCGTCGCCGTCCTGCGCGGCGGCTTTTTAGGCGACGACGAGACCCCCGGCGACGCCGTCTGGGACGTCGCGGAGGTCCCCGCGGGCGTCTCTCCCGGCGCCTTCGCGCGCGAGCACGCGCTGGAGTTCATCGCCTCCTGCAACGACGAGATCGGCAGCGCGGCGAAGCTGGCCCTATCCGAGGAAGGAGGCCTGCCCACCGTCCTCTGGCGCGGCAAGCCCCAGGACTGGAGCCTGTCCTTGTCCCACTCGGGCCGCTACGCCGCCTGTTCGTTCATGGTCTCCTGACCGCGCCCTCCGCGCCCCGCCTCCACCTCTCCTCCCGGCTTCCCTCCAAATTCATCTCTTTAACGCGATAAATTTGGACGGAACGGAATGGGAACTAATTCCGGTGCCGATCCGTAAGTATGGGGATGGGACGATACACGAATCTGCCGCTTCCGCACCGCCAAGCGCTGAATCGGACGCTTCTGTTCATGCGCGGCGCGCCCAAGGGCATCGATCTGCCTCCTTCGGCCTATGTCCGGGCCCTGCGCTACGCCATCGGCATGACGCAAGAGACGCTGGCGGAACGCGCCGGGCTGACGCAGTCTCAAGTCGCGGCCGTGGAATCGGGTCGCCGGGACGTTCACGTGGGCACGCTGCGCCGGCTCTTTCAAGCCATGTGCTGCGATCTGATCGTCGCGCCGCGCGCCGAGGTGAAGCCCAGCGAAATCCTGGGGCGGAGGCTGGTGGACAGCCGCGAGCGGCCTTGGGGCCGGTGATTCTGCTAAACTTCCCCCCGTGATTTACCTCAACTCCGGCACGCACTCGCTGACCCCGCGCCCCATCCTGGACGCGATCGCGCGCTACGAACTCGAGTACGAGGAGAACCCGACCGCGCACCTGATGCGCGCGTGGGACCGCCTGTGGACGGCGCAGAAGCGCCTGGGCACGTTCCTGAACGCGGATCCCAAGTGCCTGTTCCTCCGGCAGAACGTCACGGAGGCGATGAACGCCTTCATCCTGGGCGTTCCGCTCCCGATGGGCTCCGAAATACTGCTCTCGGACATGGAGTACCAGGCCGTCGAGAACATCTGCCGCTACCGCGCCGAGCGCGACGGCCTGACCATCCGCAAATTTCCGCTTCCGTTCACCGCCGACCAGCTTCGCCCCGAGACGGGCCTGCTCGTCCTGAGCCATGTCCTGACGGGCACCGGGGCGATCCTGCCCATCGCCGAGATCGCGGCGCAGACGCGGGCGCAAGGCGTGCTCCTGGCCGTGGACGGCGCCCACGCGGCCGGGGCGCTGGACTTGGATTTCCGGACGCTTGCGAACGTGGACTTCTACGGCTCGAACCTTCACAAGTGGATGATGGGCCCCAAGGGCACGGGCTTCGGCTGGGTGTCCCCGCGCCACCACGAGACCCTGCGCCCGCTGGAGGCCGGCTGGGCCACCTTCGAGTCGCCGAACGACTACGCGGCCTTCGGCGACGGCGCGCGCTTCCCCGCGAAGATGCTGATGCAGGGCTGCCGCAACTTCGCGCCGTTCTTCGCCATCGACGACACGCTCGCATTTTGGGAAAAGACCGGCGCCGGGAAGATCCGCGCCCGAATCCGGGAGCTCCAGCGGCATCTCGAAGCGGAGCTGAAGTGGCCGCTCCTGTCCCCCGCGCTCGATGGCGGAGCGCGCGGCCCGCTGACGACTTACGAGCTGCCGGCGCATCTGGAAAAGGAAGGCTACGCCTTGATGAGCCGCATCCTCGAGCAGCACGATCTCCAGGTCGGCCTGCCGCGGGTGCTTGGCCGCTCGCGCCTGCGCCTGTCGCCGCACATCTACAACACCGAGGACGAGATCTCCCGCGCGGTCGCGATCCTGAAGTCCCTTTGACCGCCGTCAAATATCGGTCCTAAATAAAGGACTAATATCTGACGGATGGGAAAAGCGACTTATGTCCCCCTCCCGCATCGCCAGGCGCTGAATAAGACTCTGCTCTTTTCGAAGAGCGCCCCCGACGCGGCGACGCATCCGCCCGCCGACTACCTCCGGGCGCTGCGCGGGTCCTTGCGCATGTCGCAGGTTCAACTGGCGCGCCGCGCAGGAGTGGCGAAGTCACATCTCGTCGCGATCGAGAAAGGCCGCGTCAGCCCGAGCGTCGAGACCCTCCGGAAAATATTCGACGCGCTGTTCTGCGACCTGCTCATCGTGCCGAAGGCGCGAAAGAAGCCGACCGAGGCGCTGGCCGAGCGCGAGATCGAACGGAAACGCGAGCCGCGATATTGGGAGAAGCGCGGGCCTTGGGATTGATAGAATCTCCCTCGTGAGCGATTCCACCTTGAATTCCTTCCGCGTCGTCCCCCGCACCGGCGTCATCTACGTGATCGCCGAGGCGGCGAAGCTGGGCTACCGCACGGACGCCGCGAACTGGTGCAACCTGGGACAGGGCATGCCGGAGACGGGCGCGCTGAAGGGCGGGCCCGCGCGCAAGTCCGCCATCGCCATCGATCCCGCGGACCAGGAGTACGCCCCGGTCCCGGGGCTGCTGGAGCTGCGCCAGGCGGTGGCGGCGCTGTACAACGCCCGCTACCGGCGCGGGATGAAGAGCCAGTACACGGCGGAGAACGTGTCCATCGCGGGCGGCGGGCGCGCGGCGCTGACGCGCGTGGTCGCGGCGCTGGGACAGGTGAATCTGGGCCATTTCCTGCCGGACTACACGGCTTACGAGGAGCTCCTCGACATCTTCCATTCGTTCACGTCCATCCCCATCCTGCTGGAGCCGGAGGCGGGCTACGCGTTCAGCCCGGACGCGCTGAGGCGGGAGATCGAGGGCCGGGGCCTGGGCGCCCTGCTGCTGTCGAACCCGTCCAACCCCACCGGCAAGGTGATCGCGGGCGAGGAGCTGGAGAAGTGGGTCGCGACGGCGCGCAAGACGGAGTGCGCCATGATCTTCGACGAGTTCTACTCCCACTACGTCTGGAACGGCGACGGCGCCCCGGTCAGCGCGGCGCGCTGGGTGGCCGACGTGGACAAGGACCCGGTGATCATCCTGGACGGGCTGACCAAGAACTGGCGCTACCCGGGCTGGCGCGTGAGCTGGATCGTGGCGCCCAAGGGCGTGATCGACTCCGTGTCGTCCGCCGGCTCCTTCCTGGACGGGGGCGGCTCGCGCCCGCTGCAGCGCGCCGCGGCCGAGCTTCTGTCGCTCAAGAACGCGGACGCGGAGGCCGCCTCCCTGCAGACCGCGTTCCGCGCCAAGCGCGACCTGATGCGCGCGGGGCTGACCGAGATGGGCGTGGTCCTGGACGGCCCCGGCGACGGGACGTTCTACTGCTGGGGCTCCGTGGCCAAGCTTCCCGCTCCGCTCAACACGGGCATGGGCTTCTTCCGCGCCGCGCTGGAAAAGAAGGTCATCGTGGTGCCCGGGGAATTCTTCGACGTGAACCCCGGCAAGCGCCGCGCCGGCCGCGGCTCCCGCTTCCGCTCCCACGTGCGCTTTTCGTTCGGTCCCTCCGAGGCGGCGGTCCGCGAGGGCCTCGTCCGCCTCGAATCCCTCCTTCGTTCCAATAAATGACCATGAGTGAAAAAGTCTGCGCGCTGTTCGCCGGTCAATCCGTGCAGGAAACCGGGATGGGCGTCGAGCTGCTGAAAAAATCCGCCGCCCGCGCCGTGATCGAGCGCCTGAAGCCCAGCCTCGGCGCCGACCTCGAGACGCTCCTGACGACGATGCCCGATGAGACGCTCGCGCTGACCTTCAACGCCCAGCGCGCCATCCACGCGTCGCACGTCGCGCACTGGCTCGCCTACCGGGCCGCTCATCCCGAACTGGAATTGAACGGCGCGGTCGGCCACTCGATGGGCGTCGTGGCGGCCTTGGTCGCGGCCGAGGCTTTGTCGGTGGAGGATTCCGGGACGTTCATCGCCGCCCGCGCGAAGGCGTTCTCCGACTGTTGCAAATCCTTCTCCGAGCCGATGGGCCTGGCCGCCGTGTCCGCCGACGACTTCAACGACGTCGTGGAGTCCGCCTCCGAGGTTCCCGGCGTGTCCGTCGCGCTGTGGAACACGGTCGGACGCGGGACCTTGGGCGGGACGATGGCGGCGCTGGAAGCCTACGCGGAAAAGGCGCGCGCCGAGGACTGGCCGGTGAAGGTCAAGATCTTGAAGGTCGAAGGCCCGTACCACACCGCCGCCTTCGAGGGCGCCAAGGCCCCGATGCGCGCCGCGCTCGACGCGATCTCCGTGAAAGCCCCGAAGGTTCCCGTGTTCATGGGCACCTCGGGCAAGGGCGAGACCGATCCCGCGCGCATCCGCCAGCTGTTGGTGGAGCAAGCCACGGCCTGCGAGAAGCATCTGGAGGCCGTGCGCGAGGCCTACGCGGCCGGGTGCCGGAAATTCGTCGAGGTGTCGTTCAAGCCCCAGCCCGTGACCTGGCTCAAGGAGCAGGTCGAGGGCCTCAGCGGCCTCGGCGTCTTGACGAGCGAGCTTCCAGCCTAAGCGCCGTCAGCGCGTCCATCAGCTCCGCGCACTTGCTGCAGTCTCCGCACGGCTTGCCGCGCTTCGGCTGAAGGCAGGAGAACGCCAGCTCCAGGCGGAACTTCCCCGCGCGTTGGAGAACCTGGAGCTTGGTCAGGCGGGCGTACGGCGCCAGCAGCTTGATCCGGGTCGCGAAGCCCAGGTTCAGCGCGCGCTCGGCCGCCGCCCGGAAGCGCGGCGTGGCGTCGGGAAACGGATTGCCCTTCAAGGTGCCGATGGCCACCGCGTCCGCGCCCTGCGCGGCGGCGTGGAGCCAGGCCTCGGTGAGCAGGACCATGTTGCGGCCGGGCAGGTACACCGAGTCCCAGGCCGCCTTCGCGTTGGGCACCCCGCGTCCGGTGACGCTCCAATGGCCGCGCATCAGCGGGCGCATGGGCGCGTGCAGGACCGTCAGCCGCTTCAGGCGCGGGCCGCGCAGGGAGCGCAGCGCCGGTCTCAGCCGCGCCAGTTCCTCGGCCTCCCAGCGGAACCCGCAGCGCACGTAGATCGGCAGGACGTTCCAGCCGCGGGACATCAGCTCGGCCACCAGCACCTCGCTGTCCGCTCCGCTCACCAAGGTCGCCGCGGTCGGTCTCATTTCCCCTCCACCGGCAGTTCCGACAAGACTTTCCGGAGCTCCGCGTCCGGGCGGGCTTCCAGACGCGCGTCCAGAAAATAGGCCAGCCGTCGCGTGTACACGGTCTCCGGCCAACGCGCGCGGTCCACCAGACGGCACTCGGGCGCGCGTCCGCCGGGCTGGAAAGGCGCCAGGAGAATTCCGGACGCGTCCATCAAATCCTTGTACTTGGCGCGGTCGCCCTCGTAAACGGCGTAGACGGCGTCGGCCTTCTCCTGGAACGGCGTCGGGGGCCAGTAGCGGCGGTAATTGGCGGAAGCGCCCGGACCGTAGCGGCGGTCGATGAGGCGGGCGACCAAGCCGCGCACCCAAATCTGCTGGACGCAATCCTCCGGATTGGCCATGCCCTGCATTCCCTGGCACACGGAGGCGGCCGCCCTGATCTCCGGGCGGCACACCTCGTACACCGCGTAGGTCATGGAAAATACCGCTTCGGGCAGTACGCCCGCGGCGAAGAACCACGGGGGATCCGAGGCCGGCTTATCCCCGTTCCACAGCGGCCCGTACATCACCACCACGTCCGGACGTCCCGGCTTCTCCTCGATCACCCAAGATCCGCCGCCGCCGTGCGGGAAGAAAGGCGAGACGTACACGGTCCACGACGCCCAGGGTTTCACGCCCAGCGCGTGAACCAGCTCCGAGGAGAGGTCCACGCCGGCCGACGACGCGCCCACGGCCGCCAGCTCCGCGTCGCGCCGAGGAGCGCGCTCCGTCTCCCATTTCAGGAACCCGGAGACGCGGGCGAAATCGGACGCCTCCTCGCGCCACGCGTCCAGCGAGTCCCGCCCGCCCGCCAGTTGGGCGAAGAAATCCGGCGTCGGGTGGATTTCGCGCAGGGACGGGGGCGTGGACAGGTACACGGCGTACTGCAGAGGGTGGTCCCAATCGAAGCCCGTCGCGTGCATCTTGGCCAGATGGGTCACGGCCGGGTGCTTCGCCCAGCGCGCGAAATGGGCCGCCGCCGCGTCGGATTCCGGATTGGAGGGCGAGTGCGGGTCGCCGGACAGCCGCTGAAGCAGTCCCACCAGGTCCAGGCGGGCGTCGGCCTTGATGACGGGCTCCGCCGCGAAGGCCGGGGAAGCCGCCAGCAGCGCCGCCGCGATCAGCCGACGACGGGCGTTCATAGGGGCGTCCCGGCCGCCGCGTACCCGGCGCGCGGCACGCGGTCCGCGAGTTCCGCGGCTCGTTTGTGGAGAAAAGTGCCGGACAGCGCGTGTTCGGCGTAGTGCGCGGCGCACGCCGCCTTCTGCTCCGCGAGCAGGGCCGGAGGAAACCACAGCGCGGCGTGACGCAGGAGTCCCAGCTCCCGCCACATCCCCATCACGAACTCGCGGCCGAACGCCGTGTAGGAGCCGTGCTCGATGGACGCCTGCAGGGCGGTCTCCACCTCGAACAGCCGGCGCGCGACGTTGGTCATGACCTGGAGGCGATCCTCGGAGGAATACTCCTCGCGCGCCAGCGAGCGGGCCAGGTAGCGGCCCACGTTCAGGAACGCGTGCGCGCCGATCAGCAGGCCGCGCAGGCGCCGCGCGTCCGGACGCCACGGCGAATAGAAGACCTGGCCGCTCTGGCCCGGAAGGAGGACCGGATCGGCCGCGAGCAGCTGGTTCAACTTCATATGGCAGAATTCGTGGATCAAGGTCTCCGCCTGGAGCAGGGCGTCGTCCGAGGGCGAGAGCGCGATCAGCCCGCGCAAAGTCGCGTAGGACGAGGACACGCTCCCGCGTTTTTCCGTGTTCACCAGCGGCACCAGCACCTGCAGGAGATCGGTCATCTCCGCGTGCAGCAGGGGATCGCGCTCCGCCATGTCCGAGACCGCGCGGCGGATCGTTTCGGAGAAGCGGCGGCGCTCGCCGTCGTCCAGGCGCGCCAGCCCGTGCATGGTCACGCCGTGGACCTGGAGCCAGCCGCGGTCGTCCACCACGATGCCGGGCGCGGCTTCCTCCAGGCGGCGCAGCGGCCCGCCCGCGACGGCGTCGCGCGGGTCGAACACGGCCTCGAAGCCGTCGCCCTCCAGCCGCAGGACGCCGCCTTTGACCGAGACGGACGCGAGGGCGCAGCCGCCGGCGGCGAAATCCAGCGCCCACGGCAGTCCGTATATATAGAAGCTTCCGTCCGGGTCCAGAACCGCGTCACCGGAGAAGCTTTTCCCCTCCTGCAGGGCCAGGGACGCGGCGAAGCCCGCGACGACGCCGAAATGCAGGTGCCAGTCCTCGACCGCGGACAGCGACAGCCAATAGTCCAAGGCCGGGTGCTCCAGCACGCGCTCCGCGCGCGGCCCTCGCGCCGCGATCAGAAAACGCAAGGCCTCGCCGTAGCGGCGCGCGCGCACCGGCGCGGGAGCTTCGCGCGACAGGCGCCGGAGCGCGGCGCGCAGGCCGGCCCGGACCTCGTCCAGGCGGCGCCGCCGGACCGACCGCCACTCCGCGGTGCGGCCGCCGCCCAGGACCCACAGAGATTCGTCGAGCTTCATGTCAGTACAGCCGCCGCAGGACGTGCCCCTGCAGGACGACGGTCAAAAAGTAGCCTAAATAGATCCAGTTCGCAAAGGAGATCGTCGGCGCCAGAGGCACGGACTCGATCTCGTTCTCCAGGCACCATAGACGCAGGGCCTCGGCCTGGCGCGGGGTGAGGCCGTCGGCGTAGAAAGAGCCGAACTCGTCGCGGAAATCCTCGTCCAGCTCGATGTCCGCCACCAGCGCCGGGCCCAGGTTCATGAACGGCTTGATCTGATCCGGCCGCACGCTCTCGTACGACTCCGCGTCCCACATCCGCACGAACACCATCGCCAGCCCGAACATCAGGCCCATCAGCGCCCACACCGCCAGGCCGGCGAAAGGCCCGGCCGCCGCGGGCACCGGCACCGAAATGCCGGTGAGCTTCGCCCAGATCGCGCGGAACGGGATCAGGCTGGGGATCAGGAACAGGAAAGGCAGGACCATGAACGCGGACTGTCCGGCGACCGCGCGGAACGCGATCTGGATGCCGAAGAACAGGCACAGGCTGAAGACGGAGATGTGCCCGAACGCGAAGGTCAGCCCGGCCCAGTCCACCCGCCCCTTCCACGCGATCAGCGCCAGGAAGGTGGCCGCGGTCAGCGCCAGCGCGCGGCGCTGGCCCAGGTTGGCGGCGAAGCGCGACCAGCCGAAGAAGATGCCGAAGCAGATCACGGTCCGCACGAAGGTGGAGGAGATCTTGTCCTCCAGGTAGTAGGAGACCAGGGACATCACCGACATCTGCGCGATCCACGACGCCATGCCGAACAGGAACGCTCCCGGCGCCTCGCGCGCCTGGTCGCGCCAGCCCTTCAGCTCGGCGACGACGGCGCGGGCGCCTTCGCGCGACTTTTCCCACAGGAATCCCGGAGCGCGGTGGAAGCCCAGCTCCTTCAGGAATTTCGCCTGGCGCGAGAAGCGCGTGCTCCACAGATAAAAAACGGCCATCAGGAAGAGATAGAACGCCGCGGGGACGAAGGTGTTGATCAGGTTCTCGAGGAAGATCGTGCCGCCGCGGAACGAGCCCGGAAGCCGCGTCAGCGGCGCCAGGAAGGACAGGAGGAAGAACAGCTTCGTGTCCCCCGCCGGCCACACGCGCAGGTTCCACAGCAGCGCGGCCGCCGCGCCCGAGGCCGCGACGTGCCAGGCCAGCTCGGTCCACCAGGACGCGTCCGCCCCGCCGAACGCCGAATGGACGGCCAGGACGACGTACGCCCCCGAGGTCAGCGCTCCGGCCGTGACCAGATAGCGGTGGCGGATGCGCTGCTCGTGCCAATCGATCCAGCCCATCCGCGCCCAGCCGTACAGGAAAACCGCCCAGGCGTAATAGGGAAGAAATCGGAAAACCAGCACATTCGGATTCTACCTCTTGCGCGCGCGCGCCGCACGCGCTTGCGCGCATGGAGCCGATCTTCTAGACTGGGACGTGGATTCCCGGAATTCCGACTCCCTGCTCGCTCCTTTGGGTCGGCTGTTCTTCACGGGCCGCTCCTCGCGCTACGACCCCGCCCGCGCGGCGATCATCCGGGCCGGCGAATTCGAAGCCGGACTGAAGGCCGCGGGCCGGGCCAAGACGTCCGGGGCCCGCGCCGAGCGCGGACGCTTCCTGCGCCTGCTCGGCCGCTTCGACGAGGCCGCCGTGGAGCTCGACGCCGCCGCGGCGGCCGGGGATCCCGCCGGGCTGGCGTACCGCTGGGAGCTGAACTCGTCGCGCGCCCGCGGCGACGGCGCCGATCTGGCCCGCGCGGCCGCCGCCGCGCCGAAGACCGCGTGGCTGGCCGCATGGAACGCCGCGCGCCTGGCGGAGGAAAGCCGCTGGGACGAAGCGGCCGCGGAGGCGGCGCGCGCCGCCGCGTTGGATCCCGCCGCCGCGCTTCCGCATTTCATCGCGGGTCTGGCGCGCCTGCTGGGCGGAGACCCCGCGGCGGCCCTGGCCCCGCTGACCGAAGGCATTCGCCTGGAGCCGAAAACCGAATGGGCCTACCGCACCCGCGCCGTCGCGCATTTCCGCCTGAAGCGCCAGGACGACTGCCTGAAGGACTGCTTCGCCGCCATGCGCCTCAACGAGATGATCGGGACCTTGTTCATCCCGCTGGGGCTGTACCCGCGGAACCTCCCCACGCGCGAGAACGTGGACGCCGCCTCGCGCATGATCGCCGAGCGTCCCGACGCGTTCTGGGCGTACGTGTACCGCTCCGACTACCGCCGCGAGCCGTCCATCAACGAGAACGACGGCGCGCTGGAGGACCTGCGCACGGCGCTCAAGCTCAAGCCCGACTGCGCGTGGACCTGGGGCTACCTGGCGCGCTGCCAAACCGCCGCCGGGGATTTCAAGGGCGCGCGCGAATCCCTGGAGAAGGGGCACGCGCTGGACCCCGACTGTGGCTGGATCCTGGCCTGGCGCGGCGAGCACCGCCGCCGCGCGGGCGATCTGAAGGGCGCTCTCGCGGACCTGGAGCGCGCCATCGAGCTGGATCCGGACTACGAGCTGTCCTACGCCTGGCGCGGCGGCGCGCGGCGCTCGCTCGGACGCCCGCAGGAGGCCGTCGCGGATCTGGACGTGTCCATCCGTCTCGACCCCACCTACGTGGAGTGGTGCTACTTCGAGCGCATGAACGCCAAGCGCGACCTGGGCCGCTTCGGCGACGCGCTCGAGGACCTATCGGAGGCGCACCGGCTCAATCCGAAGTTCGTCTGGGAGATGGACCCGAAGCTCTTCCCCAAGGCCCTGAAGGACCTGGCCCGCGTCCCCGCGCGCGACCCGCGCCGCGCGCTGGCCCTGGCCTGGTCCGGAGACATCCACATCCGGCGCCGCGACTTCGCCGCGGCCGACGCGGTCCTGACCAAGGCCGTCGCCGCCGACCCGAAGCTGGCCTTCGCGCGCACCCTGCGCGGCCGCGCGCGCGGCGAGCTGGGCCGCTGGAAGGCCGCGACCGCCGACTTCGACGCCGCGGTGAAGCTCTCCCCCCATTCCGGCGTGGCGAAAGCCTGGCGCGGCCGCGCGAAGCTGATGCTGGGAGACCCGGAAGGCGCGGCGGCCGACCTGGCCGCGGCGCTGGAAACGCGCACCGAGAAGGCGGCGGCGTGGATCCTGGCCTGGAAGGCCGAGGCGGAGCTGGCCGCCGGACGTCCGGCCGAGGCCGAGGCCTCCGCGACCCAGTCGCTGGAGGTCCACGCGCGCTACGCCGACGCGCGCCAGACGCGCGCGCTGTGCCGCGAGGCGCTGGGCCGCCCGCTCGAGGCGCTGGACGA
>JBIOJO010000048.1:0-27239 GCA_044450965.1 Elusimicrobiota bacterium
GCCTCCCCCGCCTCCGCCGCCGTGGTGCGGTTGACTTTGGTGGCCCTGCGAGCCGCCGCCTTGGCCGCCTTGAGCGCCCGAGCCGCCTTGGCCTCCTCCGCCGCCTCCTTGAGGAGGAGTCGATCCCGATTGCCCGCCCTGACCGCCCACGTTCTCTTCATTCATCATCTTATTGTCCTCTCGAAATCTGCGCGGCGTCCCGCATCTCCGCCGCCCCGGGGAAGTCCCCGGGCCATCTCCGGTCCAACGCTTCCAGCGCCAACGCCAGCCACACGGCGGCCGAGGCCAAAATCTCCTCCGGTTTGCGGCCCGGAAGGGTTCCGTCGGCGAACACGTGGCCCCACGGCAGGCCCTGCGCGTTGCCGCGCGCGAAATCCGGCGCGGAGCCCAGCGCGGTGATCGCGGCCCACACCGGGACGCCGAAATTCTCCGCCCGCTCCTTCAGCCGCGCGTCGGACCAGAACGCCTCCCAGCGCGGCGCCTCCAGCTCCGCCAGCGCGGCGCGCGCGCGGGGCCCCGTCTCGGCCGCGGCGACCCAGCGCATCGTCGCGGCGAAATCGGCGATCGCGCGCAGCAGCGGCAGAGACTCGTTCGCGTGGCCCTCGCGGCACAGCAGCATCAGGGCGTTGCCCGCCGACACCGCGCGCGAGGCCAGCAAGGTCAGCGCGCGATCGGCGGGATCGTCCGCCTTCAGCCGGCGGCCGACGCGGGAGAACCCCGCGTCCACGCGGACTTTCGCCATGCCGACGGTCTTGATCAATTCGTTCATGCGTCGAAGGGGTGCAGCTTCACTCGTCCGACGGCCGCGCCCAGCATCCGGCGGCCCAGGCGCGCGAAGCGCTCCGGCGCGTCGGAGGCGAAGAACTCGCGGCGGCCGCGGCGGCCGCGCGCGGCGCGCAGGCCCAGCTCGGACAGCGCGCGCTCGGTCTCCCGCGCGGTCTCCTCGGCCGAGTCGATCAGGCGCACGCGCGGCCCCAGCACCTTCGCCAGCACCGGCTTCAGGTACGGGTAATGCGTGCAGCCCAGGATCAGGGTGTCCACGCGCGCTTTCTTCAAGGGCGCCGCGTACCGGCGCGCGACGGCCTCGACGACCGCTCCGGTCCACCAGCCTTCCTCCACCAGCGGCACGAACAGCGGGCAGGCCGCCGACTCGCTGCGGGCGCGGCGCGACAAGGCCTTCAGCGCCTTCGGATACGCGCCGGACTTCACGGTCGCCTCGGTGCCGATGACGCCGATGCGTCCGCCGCGCGAGGCGGCCAGGGCCGCGCGCGCGCCGGGCTGGATCACGCCGATGACCGGGACCTTCACCGCGCGCCGGATCGCGGGAAGGGCCCACGCCGACGAGGTGTTGCAGGCCACGACCAAAAGCTTGATGCCGCGGCCCGCTAGGAACTTGGCCACCTCGCCGGAGTAGCGGGAGATCGCCTCCGGGGACTTGGAGCCGTAGGGCACGTGCGCGGTGTCGCCGAAATACACCAGGGACTCCTCGGGCATGAGGCGGGCCAGGGCCTTGAACACCGTCAGGCCCCCCAGGCCCGAGTCGAACACGCCGATGGGAGAGGCCGCTGAGATCTTCATTCCAGCCACCCCTTCTTGCGCGCGTAGTCCGCGATGCCGGCCGCCACGCCCTCGGCCATCTTGCGCCGGAAGCGCCGGGAGCCCAGCTCGGCCTCGTCCTTGGGATTGCTGACGAAGGCCATCTCCACCAAAATCGCCGGCGCGTGGGTGCCGCGCAGCACGTAGAAGCCCGCCTGCTTCTGGCCGCGGTCGGAGACGTCCACGTGCTTGCCCACCGCCCGCTCGACCAGCGCGGCGAACGGGGCGGACTCGTTGATCATCTCGGTCTTCGTCATGGCCAGCAGGATCTGCTTGGCGGCCTCGTCCTCGGGCTTCTTGCCTTCCAGCTCCAAGGCGGCGTTCTCGGCGGCCGCCAGGCGCTCGGCCTCGGGATCGGACGCGGTCTCCGAGACGGAATAGACCTCGTAGCCCTTTTCGCGGTGATTGCCCGCCGCGTTGCAGTGCAGGGACACGAACAGGTCCGCGTCCAGGTCGTTGGCCTTCTTCGAACGGTCCGACAGCGGCACGAACGTGTCGTCGTCGCGCGTCAGAACGATGTCGAAATCGCCGCGCTCGCGCAGCACGCGCGCCAGCTCCAGGGCCGCGGCCAAGGTGATGTCCTTTTCCTTCGTGCCGCGCGTGCCGGTGGCGCCGGGGTCCTTGCCGCCGTGGCCCGCGTCCACCACCACGATCCTCCGTCGCGGCTTGGCCGGCGGAGCGGCCGCCGCCTTCTTCGGCGCGGCGACAACAGGCGTCGGGGCGGCGGGAGCCGCCGGCGCGAGCTTCGCAGCCGCGGCCGTCGAGGCGGCGGGCGGCGCGACCGGCGCTTCTTCCTGGGGGCGGGCCGTCGCCGCGGGCGAAGTCTCCGACTCCGCGGCCTCCGGCGCGCCGGCGGAGGGCGCCGAGCCGGAGGCGTACACGTCGACGATCAGGCGGCGCGGGTCGGACAGCTCGGCGGCCTTCCAGCGCTGGCCGGACGCCGCGAAGCGCACGGTGACCCGGGCCTGGCGCGCCTCCTGCTTCACCGCGTAGGAGGAAACGACGCCGTCGTCCACGTCCACCCGGTCGTCGCCGTCCACCACGCCGAACGGCACCGAGATCTCCAGCGCGCCGACGCCGCGCGCCGACGCCGACGCGTTGACGCCGGGAGCCAGCTCCAGCGCGATGCGCGTGCGCCCCTTGTACGAGAACGCGCGCACCGGGCCCGCGGTCGTGCGCCGGTCGATCTGCACGGTGCCCGTGGCCGCGTCCAGATGCGCGTCGAAGCCGCTCCAGCGCGCGAACCCGTCGGAGCGCAGGAACGACAGCGGGATGAACGCGTGCGACGCGCGCACGATCACCGGGGACGACAAGGAGAACGTCTCGTCGCCGGCCGACGCCTTGTTCGAGTCCACGACGAACTGCATCGTCCGCCCGCGCAGCGACAGCTGGACGCGCCCGGACACCGGATACCAATACACCTGCCCGCCGTAGATCTCGCCGATGCGCTTGGCGTCCAGGTACAGCTCGCCGCCGGCCTTGTACGACGGAACGGGATCCAGCGGCGCCCCCGAGACGACGACGGCCACCGTCTCGGCCGCGCGAACGGGCGCGGCCGAGACGAGGACGAACGCCGCCGTCAGGAGCAGGAGCGTCTTCATTCCAGGATGATCTTGTACTCTTCCCACATCAGCTGCGGATCCGTCTGGATCTTCACCGAGCGCTGGACGTTCTTCTCGATGATGGTGTGCTGGGTGCGGAACGCCTCGGCCACGTTCGGGTGCAGAAGGACCCGGATCGAGCCGCCCGGCCGCCCGCCGGTGAGCTCGAAGATCTCGCGCTGGATCTTGATGCGCAGGGTCTCCGCGGACAGGACGCGTCCCGAGCCCGTGCATTGCGGGCACTCCGTCGACAGCAGCGCGGCCGTCGACATGCGCTTGCGCTCGCGCGTCAGCTCGATGAGTCCCAGCCGCGTGATCGGCAGGATGCGGATCTTGGCGCGGTCGCCGCGGCACGCGTCGGCGAACGCCTCCATCACCTTCTGCCGGTTCGACGCCTTGCGCATGTCGATGAAGTCCACGACGATGATGCCGCCGATGTTGCGCAGACGGAGCTGCTGCGCGACCAGCTGAGCCGCCTCGATGTTCGTCTGCGTCACCGTCTCCTCCTGCGACTTGGAGCCGGTGAAGCGGCCGGTGTTGACGTCGATCGCGCACAGCGACTCCGCCTCCTGGATCACGATCGAGCCGCCATTGGGCAGCGAGACCTTGGTCTCCCGGATGTGCGCGATCTCACCCTCGATGTTGAAGGCCTTGAAGATCGGCGTCTTCGACTCGTACAGGCGCACGCGCTCCTTCAGCTCCGGAGCGAAGCCGTCGACGAAGTCCACGACCTCCTTGTGCGCGGCCTTGTTGTCCAGCATGTACACGTAGACTTGATCGGACATGATGTCGCGCGCTATCTGCAGCGCCAGGCTCAGGTCCTGATGCAGCAAGGTCGGCGGCGGCGTCTCGTCGAACTTCTTCTGGATCTGCTGCCAGGCCGCGAGCAGGTACTTCACCTCGCGCTCCAGCTCCTCCTCGGACGCGCCCTCCGCCTCGGTGCGCACGACCAGGCCCTTGCCGCCCAGGTGCTCGGCGACCATGCGGTCCATGATCTTCTCCAGGCGCTGGCGCTCCTCGGGCTCGGCGATGTGCTTGGAGATCCCGACGTAGCTCTGGAACGGCGTGAACACCAGGTAGCGGCCCGGCAAGGTCACGTCCATCGTCACCTTCGGGCCCTTCGTGCTGATGGCCTCCTTGGCGACCTGTACCATGATCTGCTGGCCCTTCTTCAGCGTCGAGTCGATGGCCGCGTTCTTCTCCCCCAGGACGTCGGAGATGTAGAGGTAGGCGTTCTTGTCGAAGCCGATGTTGACGAACGCCGACGAGATGCCGGGCAGGACGTTCTCGACGGTGCCCTTATAGATGTTGCCGACGATGTTCTGCGAGCTCTTGCGCTCCCAGTGCAGTTCGGACAGGCGCCCGTTCTCCAGTATCGCGATCCGGGTCTCCTCGAACGACGTGTTCGCCAGGACCTCGCGCTTGACCACGGGGCGGTTGCGTCCCTCGTTGGTCCGCTCCTGGCCGTGACCGTGATGGCCGCGCTCCTCGCGCCGTTCGTCGCGGCGTCCGCCGCGCTCCGCGCGATCCCCGCCGCGGTTCTGGTCGCGATTCTGGTCGCGGCCCTGATCCCGGTGCTGATCGCGTCCGCGTCCGCCTTTGTCTCCGCCGCGTCCCTGCTCGCGGCCGCCGCGCTCGCCTCGTTCGCCGCGCTGTCCGCCGCGCTCTCCGCGCTGCCCGCCGCGCTCGTCGCGTCGCGGCTCAGGCGTCTTGTCCGCGGCCGGGGCCGGCTCCGAGGACGGAGCGGCTCCTTCGGCCGGGGCGGGCCGGTTCTGCGGCTGGCCCGGCTGATTTTGCTGGCCGGGCTGGGCGCCCTGCGCGCCCTCTCCTCCGCGGCCGCCTCGGCCGCGACGGCGGCGGCGCCGGCGCCGGCCAGTTCCCTCGCCGGGCTGCCCCGCCTGACCGGGCTGTCCCGGCCGGCCGGCCTGGCCCTGCTGGGGCGCGGCGGCGCCCGGAGCGGACGGGGCGTCGGACGCGGGCGTCGCGTTCGGGGCCGGAGCCGGCGTTTCGTCCGTCCCTTCGTCGTCGGACTCGTCGTTCGAATTATCGTTGCCGTCGTCTTCATTCGACGAGACGTCGTCGTGCCGGCGCTCCTCGGGCTGAGGGACGTCGCGGTCGGCCTCCACGGGGCCGTCGGCGCGAGGGTACTGCTCCTCGCGGCGCGACGGGGCGGACGGCGCCTGCGGCGCGGCGGCCTCCGGCGCGACCGCGCCTTGGGGCGAGGAAGCGCCGCTTCCTTTCGATTGGTCAGCGGAGCCGCCCGGATCGGCGGGCGGCGGCGCGTCGAACACGCGCTGCAGCTTCGGGGCGGCGGGAGCGGCGTTCTCCGCGGGAGCGGGATTCTGCGTCCGCGTGGTGATCGGGTCGTTTTCGTTGGACATTGGGTTCTCCGGGGTCAAAGGAGCGCGTACCTTCGCGCGTAGACGTTGGCGACGATGCCCAGCGACCATAGATTGATCACCAGGCTCGATCCGCCGTACGAAATCAAGGGAAGCGGGATGCCGGCCACCGGCATGAGGCCGACGCACATCCCGATGTTCAGCAGCATCACGAAAGCGTACATCGCGGCCAGGCCCGCGCAGACCAGGTAGCCGTAGCGGTCGCGCGCCAGGCGCGCCGCCGTCACGATCCGCCACAGCACCAGCATGTAAAGGCCGAGGATCAGAGCGGAGCCGATGAAGCCCATCTCCTCGCCCACGGTCGCGAAAATGAAGTCGGTGTGGCGCTCGGGAAGGAAGCCCAGCTGGGACTGAGTGCCGGAGAACAGCCCCTTGCCCAGCAGTCCGCCGGAACCCACGGCCACCTTCGACTGGATCACGTTGTAGGACGCGCCCTGCGCGTCGGATTTGGGCGCGACGAAGGCGACGAAGCGGTTACGCTGGTAGCTCTTCATCTGCTTATTGATGGCGATGCCGGTCAGCAGCGCGCCCGATATGATCACCGGCATGACCACGAACGCGAGCGGCTTGGCCTGCAGGCGCATCCACGTCGCCACGCGCCAGACGAGGGCCGAAAGCCCGCCCAGGATCAGCACCGTCGCCAAGGTCGCCCAGCCCATCTTCGACGTCGCCAGGATCATCGCGGGCAGGCTGCCCGCCGCGGCGTTGGGGAAGCGCACCTGGCACAGCGTGTACAACAGAGGCACCGACAAGGTCAGCGCGCCGTACCCGAAGACGAACAGCAGATGGATCAGGTCCGCGCCGGCGCAGAACAGCATGGCCGTGATCATGGGGAGGAAGGTCAGAGCCGTGGAGAAGTCGGGCTGCTTCAGGATGAGGAGCATGATCGGCGCCGCGATCCCCAGCGCGAGCAGGACGGTCGAGAGATCCTGGATGCGCCGCGCGCGCTTGTCCAGGAAATCGGCGAGCGTCAGCACCACCAGCACGCGCGCCAGCTCCGCCGGCTGGAAGCTGAAGCCGGACAGTCGCAGCCAGGCGCGGTGCCCGCGCGTCTCCGTGCCGACCAGCAGGACGGCGATCATCAGGATCAGTCCCACTCCGTACATGACCTTCGACTGGTCCTGAAAGACCTGATAGTTGAACGCGAGCGTCAGAGCGAACAGCAAGCCGCCCAGCGCCAGCGCGATGAAGTGCTTCTGTACGATGGCGCCGTAGAAGATCGTTCCGTTGGCGGCGGACATGATCGCGACGGTTCCGGCGGTGACCAGGCCCGCGACCGCGGCGACGAACGTCCAGTCCACGCGGCCGGACAGGCCCGACGGCGCCTTCATGGGTGTCATCGGACCACCCCGCGCGGGGCCAACGGCTTGGGCACGCCCGCCGGCCCGGGCAGGGGCGTCGCGCGGTGCGCGCGTTCCGCCTGGCGCGCCGCGGCGGCGGCCTCGGGATCGGGCATGCCGAAGTAGGCGAGGATCATTTTCTTCGCGATGGGCGCGGCGGCCGCGGCGCCGTGGCCGCCGTTCTCCACCAGGACGGCGACGGCGATCGTCGCGGGCTCGCCCGGCTTCGCCGCATAGGAGATGAACCACGCGTGATCCTCGCCGTGGGGGTTCTGGGCGGTGCCGGTCTTGCCCGCGACGAGCAGCCCGGGAATGCGCGCGGAGTAGCCGGTGCCCGAGGAGACCACCACCTGCATGCCCAGCTGAACCTCGTCCCAGGCGGAATCCTTCGCGAGGACCTGGCCCAGGCGCTCCGGCGTCTGCACGAAATCGGGGCGTCCGTCGGCGTAGATAATCTTCTGCGTGTAGTGCGGGCGCCAGACGGTGCCGCGATTGGCGAGCGCGGCCGCGTAGACCGCCATCTGGATCGGCGTCACCGTCAGTTCGCCCTGGCCGATCGAGAGGTTCAAGGTGTCGCCGTCGTACCAGCCCTTGCCCGAGCGGCGGCGCGTCTCGGGGCCGAAGAGATGCCCGGACTTCTCGCCGCGCAGCGCGACGTTCGTCCTCTGGCCCAAACCGAAGGCGCGGGCGTAGCGTTCGATCAGGGCTCCGCCGGTCCTGAGGCCCAAGTTGTAGAAATAGACGTTGCAGGATTCCGCCAGGCCCATGAGCCAGGTCAGACGGCCGTGGCCCTTGTGGTTGTCGCAGAGGAAGGTGCGTCCGCCCAGCTCGAAGTGGCCGGGGCAGAAGTAGGAGTCCTGCGCCGTAATGCGGTTCTCGTTGAACGCCGCCAGGCCGACGATCGGCTTGAACGTCGAGCCCGGGGGATAGGCCCCGGCGATCGCGTTGTTGAACTCGGGAAGATCGACCGCGTTGCGCTTGACCTCCTCGGGATCGGTCGACAGGAACGAGTTGGGGTCGAAGTCCGGCTGGGACGACATGGCCAGGATGTCGCCGCTGCGCGGATCGATGGCCACGGCCGCGCCGCGCCCGGTCACGCTCTTGCGCAGGCCCTCGTCGGCGGCCTTCTGCACGGCGGCGGCGATGGTCAAGTGGATGTTGCTGCCGGCTTCCCATGGGACCTGCTCCAGCACGCGCTTGAGGCGCCCCTGCGCGTCCACTTCCATGCGGATGCCGCCGTCGCGGCCGCGCAGTTCGTCCTCGAACGCGCCCTCCAGCCCCATCTTGCCGATGCGCGACTCGGCGCGGTAGCCCTTCGCCTTGCGCTCCCGCCATTCGCGCGGGTTCATCTTGCCCATGAAGCCGAGCAGATGGGCGGCGAAGCGGCCGTACGGGTAGGAGCGGCGCGCCTCGATGATCAGGTCCACGCCCGGGTAAAGGGTCTTCAGCTCGGAGAGCTGGAACATCGTCGCGGTCGGCAGATTTTCGGCCAGGCGAGCGACCGACTGCTCGCGTTCCGCCTGCTCGAGCGTCTCCAGCAGATCCTGCGGGTCGCGCCCCAGCTGGCGGCCCAGCTCCCGCGCCAGCGGCATGACGTCCTGCCGGGCCTGGCCCTTTCCGGGCAGGAAAATCAGCGAGAACGCGGGCTGGTTCGTCGCCAACGGAATTCCGTCCCGGTCGTAGATGCGCCCGCGCGGCGCGGCCTGGTAGATCATCTGCGAGCTGTTGCGTTCCGCCGCCAGCCGGTACTCGGCCGCGTCGAGGATCTGCAGCTGGGCCAGGCGCAGGCCCAGCACGGCGCCGGCGGCCGCGATCGCCCACCACATCAGCTCCAGCCTTTCGCGCTGGCCCGAGCCGTGGCTCACGAATCCCCCCAGAATTCCCACGCCAGCGCGCCGACGACCGCGATCGCGGCGTTCAGGAAGGGAGTCGCCAGGAAGGAAATCCAGCCGACCCAGAGGAAGGACTTCAGGAAGATGTGGCCGAGCAGGCCGAGCAACAGGGCGTAGGCCCAGGAGAGGATGAAGACCGTCGCCACCAGCGGCCCGACCGCGCGCAGGTCCATCTGGCGGCGAACGACGCCCGCCGCGTAGCCCGCCAGCGCATAGAGCAGGGCGTTCGCGCCGAACATATCGGCGTACAGCGTGTCGGAGTACAGGCCCCACACGTAGCCAATGAGCATCGCGGGGACCGGACCGCGGCGCGCGGCCACCAGCACGGTGAGCGTGAGCAGTATCTGCGGCGCCGCGCCCCAATACGCGAGATGGGAATTCCACCACCACTGGACGAACATGGCCAGGAAGAACAGGACGGTTACACGTAGCGCGTTCATTGCGGGACCTCCTCCGGCGTCGCGTCCTCGACGGGATCGGCGGGCGCGTCCGGCGCGGCGGGAGCGGGGGCCGCGGCGGTGGAAACGGCGACGGCGACGGCGGCGCGGCGGCGGCGCGGCGCGGGAGCGGGCGGCGCGGAAACGGCGGCGGCGCGCGGCGCGGCCGCGGGCGCGACGGGGGCGGCCGGCAGCGGCGTGTAGCCCGGAGCGATTTCGCCCGGCAGCGCGTGAGCGCGCAGGATCAGGACTTCCTGCAGTGCGGCGGCGTCCAGGGCGGGAGAGATATCGACGGACTGGAAGGCCAGGAAAGGATCGCGCGGATAGACCTGCGCGACGCGGCCGATCAGGACGTCGGGCGGGAACGTGGCGCTTGTCGGCGACGTGTACACCGAGTCGGCGGCGACGATGTGCGCCTCGGTGTTGATGTAGTTCATGCGCAGGTGGGGCGCGTCCTGCCCCTGCACCAAGCCCTCGAGCGTCCCCGACGACAGGTACGCGGCCGCGGCCGAGCGCTGGTCGGTCAGCAGCATGACGATGGACGAGCGCGGCCGGATCTCGACCACCCGGCCGACGGCGACGACGGATTCCCCTTGAAGGCCGAGCACGGGGTCGTTGAGCGCCAGGCCCCGGTCGGCGCCGGCGTCGATGGCGACCGAGCCGTACCAATGCAGCGGGTTGCGCACGATCACGTGGGCCCACACCGGGTGGCGTCCGGGCGGGGTCTTGAGCCCCAGCGCGCGGCGCAGGCGGTCGTTCTCGACGGAGAGGCTTTCCACGCTGGACTTCAGCCAAGACATGCGGCGCAGCTCCTCGCCCAGGCGGCGATTCTCCATGTCCGCCGACAGGAGCTCACGCACGCGCGACGGCGTCTGCGCCAGCTTCTGATAGCCCCTCTCGCCCTCGTAGGACAAAGGGTCGAAAACGTAGCTCGCGCAGGCCTTGAAGGACCTCACGGGCGACGAGAGCGGCAAGGACAGAAGGACCAGCGAGAGCGCCGTGAGCGAGCCCACGACGTAGTGCGCGATCCGCGTTTCGCGTTGCATGTCATCCGGCCATAGGCCGGGCTTACCGCGACGACAGGCGGAACGACTGCGGACGGACGCTCGTGTGCGGCGTGCGGCTTACGAGCGGTACCGGTAGGACGTGACGAAGTCGGGGCGCCGGTCCATAATGTTGTCCAGCTCCTCGAGGAACTTTCCCGTCCCGAGCGCGACGCAACTCAAGGGGTCCGCGGCGCGATGCACGGGGAGTTCGGTCTCCTGACGGATCAAATCCGGCAATCCTCGAAGAAGAGACCCTCCACCCGCGAGCATGATTCCGCGGTCCACCAAATCCGCAGCCAATTCCGCCGGAGTCTCCTCCAGCGTGTTCTTGATCACGTCGAGGATGAGCTGGACGGGCTCCATCAGAGCCTGCCTGACCTCTTCCGACGTGATCAGCACCGTCTTCGGCAGGCCGGTGGCTTGATCCCGGCCCTTCACTTCCATCGTCTTCTCTTCCTTCAGCGGGAAAACGGAGCCGATCTGAATCTTGACTTCCTCGGCCGTCGTCTCGCCGATCAACAGATTGTACTTGCGGCGGAAATGCATCATCACGGCTTCGTCCATCTCGTCGCCGGCGATGTCCAACGACTTTGAAACCACCAAACCGCCAAGAGATATCACCGCGGCCTCGGTCGTGCCGCCGCCGATGTCGACGATGAAGTTTCCGTGCGGCTCCGAGATGGGCAGGTCGGCGCCGATCGCGGCGGCCATCGGCTCCTCGATCAGGTACACCTGGCGGGCGCCGGCCTGCTCGGCCGACTCCTGCACGGCGCGGCGCTCCACTTCGGTGATGCCGGAGGGGATGCCGATGACGACCCGCGGGTGCAGCAGCGAACGGCGGTTGTGCACCTTGCGGATGAAGTACTTGATCATTTCCTGCGTGACTTCGAAGTCGGCGATGACGCCGTTCTTCAAAGGCCGCACCGCGACGATCGACGCGGGCGTGCGCCCGAGCATCCTCTTGGCCTCGGCGCCGATCGCGAGCACGCGGCGCGTCTCGCGGTCGATGGCGACCACCGAAGGCTCTCTCAGCACGATCCCCTGACCCTTCACATAGACCAGGGTGTTCGCCGTACCCAGGTCGATGCCCATGTCGTTGGAGAAGAGGCTGAAGAGAAAGTCGAGCATTTCGTTCCTTTAAGAGACGAGCATGATCAGACCGGTCGTCGCATTGTCGCCCAAGCGCGGCGCGATGCGCAGAATCCGGGTGTAGCCGCCGGGGCGCTGCGCGTAACGGGGCGCGATCACCTCGAACAGCTTCTTGTAGACCATCTTATCATGAATCTGGCGGCGCACCATGAAGTGCTCCCCCTTTTTCGCGTGGGTGATCAGCTTCTCGGCGTACGGCCGGAGCTCCTTCGCCTTCGCGATGGTCGTCTCGATGCGCTCGTGCTTGAACAGGCTGGTGGCCATGTTGCGGAGCAAAGAGCGGCGATGCGAGCTGGTGACGCCGAGCTGACGACGACCGAGTGCTTTGGATGCCATAAAAAACTCCTTTGTGGGCCGTTAGGCGGCCTGACCGACCTGCATGCCGAGAGAAAGGCCCATGTCCTTCAGGCGGTCCTTGATCTCGTCGAGGGACTTCTTGCCGAAGTTCTTGACGGCGAGAAGCTCCTCGTCGCGCTTGCTGACCAGTTCGCCGATCGTGCGGATGCGGGCGACCTTCAGGCAGTTCGACGCGCGGCTGGAGAGCTCGATCATCTCGATCGGCTGGTTGAGGATCTCGCGAAGCTTCGGGTCCAGGCCCGCGATGGAGACGTCGGACGCGGCGGCCTCGCCGTCGCCCTCGAATCCGGCCGCGGCGGCCTCGGCCTGCTGCTCTTCCTCGGGGATGAAGATGTTGAGCGACTCGCGCAGCAGCTTGGAGGACTGG
This sequence comes from Elusimicrobiota bacterium, assembly GCA_044450965.1. Lineage (GTDB taxonomy): Bacteria > Elusimicrobiota > Elusimicrobia > UBA1565 > UBA9628 > GWA2-66-18. The sequence goes on from JBIOJO010000048.1 coordinate 12,185, forward strand.
ATCAGCGCCTCGGCCGGGTTCAGCGAGCCGTCGGTCCAGATCTCGAGGATCAGGCGGTCGTAGTCCGTCACCTGGCCGACGCGGGCGTTCTCCACGTCGTAGTGGACCTTGACGACGGGCGAGAACAGCGCGTCCACCGGCAGGAAGCCGGCGGCCCACTGGTTCTGCTGGCGGAGCTCCTCGGCAGGGACGTAGCCGCGGCCCTTGGAGATCTCGATCTCCATGTCGATCTTGCCGCCCGCTTCCAGGTGCGCGATGACGAGGTCCTTGTTGACGACCTCGACGTTCGCGTTGCCCTGAATGTCCTTCGCCGTCACGGTGCCTTCCTTGCTGACGGAGAGGTACACCGTCTCGGGTCCGTTGGAGAAGAGCTTCACGCGCAGCTTCTTCAGATTCAAGAGGACGTTCATCACGTCTTCCTTGACGCCCGGGAGGGCCTGATACTCGTGCGTCGCCTTCTCGATGCGAACCGCGGTGACCGCGGCGCCTTCGAGGGACGACAGCAGCACGCGGCGAAGCGCGTTGCCGACCGTGTGTCCGTAGCCGCGCTCGTACGGCTCGGCCACGAACTTCGCGTAGCTGTCCGACATCGTCTTCTCGTCGACGGACAGCTTCTGCGGCAGGATCAGTTCTTTGTAAGCCATGATTTTTTCTTCTCCGGTGTCAGATCAGGACGTTTATTGATTATTCGAGCGTTAGCGAGAATAGTACTCGATGATCAACTGGTCGTTAATGGGGAAGGACATCTCCGAGCGCTCCGGGATGCGGAGCACCTTGGCCGTCAGCGTGGTCTCGTCGAACTCGAGGAAGCTCGGGCGGTTGTTGAGCTTCTTCGCGGTCTCGAGGCTGAGCTTGACGCCCACGTTCTCCTTGAGCTTCGGGCTCAGGGAGATCACCTCTCCGGCCTTGACCGGGTAGGACGGGATGTTGACCTGCTTGCCGCCGATCTTGACGTGGCCGTGCTTGACCAGCTGGCGCGCCGTCTTGAGGGACGTCGCCACGCCGGTGCGCTTGACCACGTTGTCGAGCCGGAGCTCCAGGGCGCGAAGCAAATGATCGCCGGAAGCCTCGCGGGCCTCGGAGGCCTCGGCCACCTTGCTGGCGAACGGGCGCTCGTTCATCTGGATCATGCGGCGAAGCTTCTGCTTCTCGCGCAGGCGGATCTGATAGGCGGAGGGCTTGCCGCGCTGCGGCTTGGCCATGCCGGGGATGCCGGGCTTCTTCTCAAGGACGCACTTCGTGTAGCACTTGTCTCCCTTGAGGAAGAGCTTCTGCTGCTCGCGGCGGCACAGTTTGCAGACGGCGTCAGTATAGCGGGACATCGGTTACACCCTCCTGGCTTTCGGCGGACGGCAGCCGTTGTGCGGAATCGGCGTCACGTCCTTCAGGCTGACGACGAGCAGCCCGGCGGCGCCCAGCGAACGAACCGCGGTTTCGCGGCCCGGACCGGGACCCTTGATGAAAACGGCGACCTGCTTGACGCCCATCTCGACCGCCTTCTTGGCGACCTTGCTGGCCGTCACGCCGGCGGCGAAGGGGGTTCCCTTCTTCGTGCCGCGGAAGCCGGAGCCGCCGGCCGTCGCCCAGGCGAGAACGTCGCCGCGGTCGTCGGTCAGCGTCACGATGGTATTGTTGAAGGAGCACTGGACGTGGACCTTCGCGAAGGTCACGGACTTCCAAGCCTTCTTGCGCGGAGCCGGCGCGGGTGCGCCCTTAGCGGCGGGCGCGGCGGCGGCGGTTTTTTCGTCAGCCATGATTATCTCCTAAATCCTTACGCCTTACCGGTCGGCGAGGCGGCCTTGCCGACTCCGACGGTTTTGCGGCGACCGCGGCGGGTGCGGGCGTTGGTCTTCGTGCGCTGACCGCGCGCCGGCAGGTTGCGGCGATGCCGGTGTCCGCGGTACGAGCCGATCTCGGTCAGGCGCTGCATGTGCGCGGCGGTCTCGCGGCGGAGTTCGCCCTCGACCTTGTACTCCTTGGTCAAAAGGTTGTTGATCAGACCGATCTGCTGCTCGGTCAGGTCCTTGACCCGGACTTCGGGCTTGACCACGCCGGCCAGCTTTTCCATGACCTCTTTCGCGCGGGACTTGCCCACGCCGTGAAGATAGGTCAAGGCCACATCGATCCGCTTGTTTTTGGGAAGGTCGACTCCGGTAACGCGCGCCATGCTCTTATTCTCCTTGTTCCTTGCTCAAATCTTCGGGCTTAGCCCTGCCGCTGCTTGTGCTTCGGGTTCGTGCACAGCACGCGGATCACGCCGTTGCGCTTGACGATCTTGCACTTCTGGCAAATGGGTTTAACGCTGGCTCTGACTTTCATGATTACTCCCGGTAGGTGATGCGTCCACGCGTGAGGTCGTACGGGGACAGCTCGATGCGGACCTTGTCGCCGGGCAGGATCTTGATGTAGTGCATCCGCATCTTGCCGGAGATATGGGCCAACACGACTTTGCCCGGGGCGATTTCGACGCGGAACATCGCGTTCGGAAGCGCTTCCAGGATATTGCCTTCGACTTCGATCTTTTCTTCTTTCGTCATTAAATTGGGATGAATCTCTGTTGGGGACGTTTATTAATCACGGCTGCGACGGAAGCGTGAGGATGTCGTATCCAGTTTCAGTCACTGCAACCGTGTGCTCGAAATGAGCGCTGAGCTTGCGGTCCTTCGTGACGGCGGTCCAGCCGTCGGCGAGCGTCTCGACCTCGGCGGTGCCGAGGTTGATCATCGGCTCGATGGCGATGGTCATGCCGGCCTTCAGGCGCGGTCCGGTTCCGGCCTTTCCGAAATTAGGGATCGGCGGCTCCTCGTGAAGCGCGCGGCCGATGCCGTGGCCGACGAACTCCCGCACCACGCCGTAGCCGGACGCTTCGGCGTGGGCCTGCACCGCCGCGCCGATGTCGCCGATGCGCGCGCCGGCCTTCACCGCGGCGATCCCCTTCTCCAGGGACTCGCGCGTGACCTTGATGAGCTTGGCCGCTTCCGGCGAAATATTGCCGACGCCGACGGTGACGGCGGAATCCCCGTAGAAGCGGTCGATCACGCAGCCGAAGTCCACGCCGATGATGTCGCCGTCCTTCAGCGAGCGCTTGTCCGACGGAATGCCGTGGACGACCTCGTGGTTGATGGACAGGCAGATCACGCCGGGAAATCCGTGGTAGTTCAAGAACGCGGGCTTGGCGCCGCGCTTCTTGAGCTCCTCGCGCGCGATCTGGTCGATCTGGCCGGTCGTCATGCCGGGCTTGATGATTCCGGAGAGAAGGACCAGGATGTCCGCCACCACCGCGCCGGCCTGGCGCATGGTCGCGAGCTCTCCGGCGCTCTTCACCTCGACGGATTTTTCCATGAACATGTTCAGTGCGCCGCCTTCGCCGACTCGATGACGGACGACAGGGCCGTCTCGACGGTCTCGGGCGAGCGGTTGGCGTCGACTTCCTTCAAGATCTGTTCGCCGCGGTAGTAGGCGACGAGCGGGTGCGTCTGATCCTCGAAGACCATCAGGCGCTTCTGAGCGGTCGCCTCGGTATCATCCTCGCGCTGGATCACCTTGCCGGAGCACTTGTCGCAGACGCCCTCGACCTTCGTGGGGCGGCTGATGACGTTGTACACCTCGGCGCAGTTCGAGCAGATGCGGCGAGACGACATGCGCTTGATCGCCTCGGCGACGGGCAGGGTGAGGTAGACGACGAGGCTGACCACGGAATTGGAAAGCTTTAGGATCTGATCCAGGCCCTGGGCCTGATCGATGGTGCGAGGAAATCCGTCGAGGAGGAAGTTGCCGCCGCTGGCGATCTTGCCGGCCACCATTTCGATGACGATCGCGTCGGGAACGAGCTTGCCGCCCTTCATATAGCCGTCGGCCTTCTTGCCGAGATCGGTCCCCTGCGCCACTTCGGCGCGCAAGATATCGCCGGTGGCGAGATGCGTGAACCCGTACTTGGCGGCCAGGCGCATGGACTGAGTGCCCTTGCCCGAGCCCGGCGCGCCGAGGAGGATGACGATCATTGCGCCTGGTCTCCGGCCGCGCCGATGTTGAACCAGCGGCCCGAGATGCGGCCTTTCTTCAGGAAGCCCTCGTAGTGGCGCATGATCAGGTGCGACTCGACCTGGCCCATTGTGTCCAAGGCCACGCCGACCACGATCAGCAGCGACGTGCCGCCGAAGAAGAACGGCACCGCGAAGTTGCGGCGCAGGACGTTGGGGAGGACCGCGATGGCGGCGACGAACAGCGCGCCGCCGAGAGTGATGCGTTCCAGGATCCACTCGATGTACTTGGCCGTGGGCTCGCCGGGGCGGATGCCGGGGATGAAACCGCCGGATTTCTTGAGGTTGTCGGCCAGGTCCTCGGGGTTGATGGACACGGAGTTGTAGAAGTAGCAGAAGAAGATGATCAGGGCCCCGTAGACGAGATCGTAAATCCAGCTGCCGCGGTTCATGATCTCCATGACCTTCTGACCCATGGGGCTCTGCGGGAAGAACTGGGCCATGGTCATCGGAACGGCGAGGAGCGAAACCGCGAAGATGACCGCGATGACGCCGGACTGGTCCACCTTCAGCGGCAGGTAGCTCTGCGAACCGCCGAACATGCGCCGGCCGACGACGCGCTTGGCGTACTGCACGGGAATCTTGCGCTGGGCGGTCTCCACCCAGACGACGGCGATCGTGACGGCCAGCAGGGCGCCGACGATGGCCACGGCGGTGATCAGGCCGATTTCTTCCAGACGCACCAATTCGAACAGGCTCATCGTTCCGGCCGGGATGCGCTCCACGATGCCGGCGAAGATGATCAAGGACACGCCGTTGCCGATGCCGACCTCGGTGATCTGCTCGCCCAGCCACATCACGAAGATGGTGCCGGCGGTCAAGGTCAGGACCGTGATGCAGTAGAAGAACCAGTCCGGGTTCGGGACCACGGGGATCCCGCCGGGGACGGGCATCTTGGTGATCGCCAGCGTCAAGCCGAAGGACTGGAAGATCGCCAGGAACAAGGTCAGATAGCGCGTGTAGTTGTTCAGCTTGCGCCGACCCAGCTCGCCTTCCTTGGCCAGGCGGTCCAGCATGGGGAACACGTGCGCGCCCTGCAGGAGGCTGACGATGATGGACGCGTTGATGTACGGCATGACGCCCATCGAGAAGATCGAGAAGCGCCCGAGGGCGCCGCCGGAGAAGGTATTGAGGAAGCCGAGAAGGCTCCCGGACTGGGCGTTGAAGATGGCCTGGATGGCGGCGCTGTTGACCCCCGGAATCGGGATGGAGGCGCCGATGCGGAAGATGGCCAGCGCGCCCATCGTGTAACCGATGCGCTTGCGCAGTTCCGGGACTTCGAAGAGATCGCCGAGTCCGGCCATTTTAAGCCTTCACGACCTCGGCCGTTCCGCCGGCCTTCTCGATCTTGGACTTCGCGCTCTGCGAGAACGCGTGGGCGGCGACCTTCAGCTTGCGCTTGAGCTCTCCGTCGCCGAGAATCTTGACGGGCTTGCGGCCCTTGACCAGGCGATGCACCCGGAGGTCGTCCAGGCCGATCTCGTTCTTGTTCTTGAACACGGTCTCCAGCGACTCCAGGCTGACGACCTGGTAGGTCACCTTGAACGCGCCGTTGGTGAAGCCGCGCTTCGGGATGCGGCGCAGCAGCGGGGTCTGACCGCCTTCGAAGCCGACCAGCTTGCCGTCGCCGGAGCGGGAGCGCTGGCCCTTCTGGCCGCGCGTGGCGGTCTGGCCGGTGCCGGAGCCTTCGCCCATGCCGAGACGGAGCGGGCGGCGGCGCGAACCGGGATGGGCCTCGAGCGAGTGGAGGTTGAACGCCTTCACGGGAGCGGCGGCCTTGGCCGGAGCGGACTTCTTAGCGGGAGTGGTCATGGTTTATCTCGGGAATGGGGCTTATTTGCCGCGAAGCTTCGCGATGTCTTCTTTGGTGCGGAGCTGCTTGAGGGCCTCGAACGTGGCGCCGACCGTGTTGAACGGGTTCGACGAGCCGAGGCTCTTCGTGAGAATGTTCTTGATGCCCGCGGCTTCCAGCACCGCGCGCACGCCGCCGCCCGCGATGACGCCCGTTCCGGGCGCGGCCGGCTTCATCCAGACCACGCCGGAACCGAACTTCGCGACGATCTCGTGCGGGATGGTGTCGCCGACCATGGCGAACTTGATGATCGCCTTGCGGGCCGACGCGTTGCCCTTCATGATCGCGGCCTGGACGTCCTTGGCCTTGCCGAGGCCGAAGCCCACGGAGCCGGCGCCGTCGCCGACGACGATGATCGCCGAGAACGAGAAGCGCTTGCCGCCCTTCACGACCTTCGCGACGCGGTTGATGGTGACGACGGTTTCCTTGAAGCCGCCCTCTTCGCGCTGCGCGTTGCGGTCGCGGCGCGGGCCGCGGGGTCCGCGGCGTTCTCCGCCGCGATCGCCTCCGCCGCCGCGCTCATTGCGCTCGGTGGACTGGGGCTGCGGAGGAACGGGCTGCTGGGGGACCGGCTGGGTTTCGGTGCTCATTAAATCATTCTCCGTTAGAACTCGAGTCCGCCGGCGCGCGCCGCGTCGGCCAAAGCCTTCACGCGGCCGTGGTACACGTAGGCGCCCCGGTCGAACATCACTTTCTTCACGCCGGCCTTGATCGCCGCGGCCGCGATCGCTTCGCCGACCTTCTTGGCGGCGTCGATGCTCTTGGCGGACTTGGCGCCGGCCTTCAGTTTCTCGTCCATCGACGACGCGGTGGCCAACGTGACGCCCTTGGCGTCGTCGATCACCTGCGCGTAGATGTACTTCAAGCTGCGGTGCACCGACAGGCGCGGCCGCTCCCCGCGGTGCTCGAACAGGCGAGCGCGGGTCGCTTTGCGGCGGTGCTCATAGCGGGTCCATTTGTCTTTCATGGTTATTTCTTGCCTCCCGCTCCGGCGCTGGCGCCGGCGGCCGTCTTACCGGCCTTCTTGCGGACGTATTCGCCCTGATAGCGGATTCCGGTGCCCTTGTACGGCTCGGGCTTGCGGAGCTCGCGGATCTTGGCGGCGATCTCGCCGACCATGTCCTTGCTCACGCCGGAGACGGTGATCACGGTCTTCTTCGGATCCATGGTCAAGGTGATGCCCTTGGGCGCCTCGAACTGGACCGGGTGGGACTTGCCGAGCGCGAGGATCATCTTCTGGCCCGTGACTTCGGCGCGGAAGCCGAGGCCGTGAATTTCGAGGACCTTCGAGTAGCCGGTGGCCACGCCGATCACGAGGTTGTTCAAGCGCGCGCGGGTCATGCCCCAGATGGCGGAGGCGTCGCGGGCGACGGCGATGTCGGCCGAAAGGAGGACCTTGCCGTCCTTGATCTCGGCTTTCACGTAAGGATGTATGGAGTCCTTGAGCTCCCCCTTGGGGCCCTTGGCCGTCACGACGTTGCCGTCGATCTTGACCTGGACTCCCGTGGGAATGACGACGGGTTGCTTACCAATTCGGCTCATATTTTTTACCAGACCTGACAGAGAATTTCGCCGCCGACTTTCTTTTCCTTCGCCTGGCGGTCCGTCATGATGCCCTGCGAGGTGGAGAGAATCGTCACCGCGAAGCCGCCGCGCACGCGCGGGATGTCGGTGTGCGAGCGGTAGATGCGCAGGCCGGGCTTCGACACGCGCTTGATGCCGCGAATGACGGCTTCCTTCGTCGGCGAATACTTCAAAAAAACGCGGATCGTGCCGCGCTTGTTCGTCCCGTTGTACAGGGACTTGTAGTTCGCGATGAAGCCCTCGTCCTTGAGGACGCGGACCACTTCCAGCTTCATCTTGGACATCGGAACGTCCACGCGGTCGTGCTGGCGGACGTTCGAGTTGCGGATGCGGGTGAGCAGGTCGGAGATAGGATCCATTTTATTTTACCAGGAAGATTTCTTTACGCCCGGCAGAAGGCCGCCGTGCGCCATTTTGCGGAAGCACATGCGGCAGAGACCGAAGTCTCGGTAGACCGCGCGGGGCCGTCCGCAGATTTGGCAGCGGTTGCGATGCCGCGTGGAAAACTTGGGCGTCTTGACCATCTTCGCGCGCCAGGCTGTCGTCGCCATTTTAGTTTCTCCCCGCCGTGGCGACCGCCGCCGGCTTCTTGAACGGCATTCCGAACTCCGTGAGGAGGTCGAGGCTGAGGGCGTCCTTGCCGCCGTCGATCACGAACGAGATGTTCATGCCGCGCTGGGTGGGCACGCGCTCGGAATTGATCTCAGGGAAAATCAGCTGCTCCTTGAGACCCAGATTGAAGTTTCCGGAGCCGTCGAAGCCGCGAGGCTCCAGGCCGCGGAAGTCGCGGATGCGGGGGATGGCCACCGTGATCAGGCGGTCCAGGAACTCCCACATGCGGTCGCCGCGCAGCGTCACGCGCACGCCGATGGGCATGCCCTCGCGCAGCTTGAAGTTGGAGATCGACTTCGTCGCCTTGCGCACCTGCGGCAGCTGGCCGGTGATCAGCGCCAGCTCCTCGCGGGCGTTGTCCAAAGTCTGCACGTTGTCGCGCGCCTCGGAAACGCCGATGTTGACGACGATCTTCTTCAGGCGCGGAACCTGGTGAAGGTTCTTGAGGCCGTGCTTTTCCATCAAGGAAGGAACGACTTCCTCCTTGTAGAGAGCCTTCATGCGCGGCGTCGGATGCTCGGTCTCGCGGCCGTCCGCGTTGACCGCGTACGCCGGACCGGCGGCCTTCGCGGCGGACTGCTTCTCGAGGCCGGCCTTCTTGGCGGCCGCGGCGGCTTTCGCCGCCTTCGCCGCTTTTTCGTCGGGAGTCTTTTCAGCCATTGTATTAACCTGCTTCCTTTAAGCGATCGTTTCGCCGGACTTGGCCACGCGGACCTTGTCGCCGTTGGGCAACACCTTGATGTGCACGCGCGTGGGCTTATTGGTCTTCGGATCGATGAGCATGACTTTCGACATCGCGAGAGGGGCTTCCATCTTGACGATGCCGCCCGCGTCCGTCTGCGTCGGCTTCTTGTGCTTCGTCACGATGTTGATCTTGGAAATCAGCACGCGCGTGGGCTTGAACTCGTCGCCCGCGATGATCTCCAGGACCTCGCCGGTCTTGCCCTTGTCCTTGCCGGAGATGACCATGACCTTGTCCTTCTTCTTGATCTTGAACTTCATCATGTTAGACGACCTCCGGGGCAAGGGAGACGATCTTCAAAAATTCCTTGTCGCGCAGCTCGCGAGCGACGGGCCCGAACACGCGGGTTCCGCGGGGCTCGTTCTTGTCGTCCACCAGGCAGGCGGCGTTGTCGTCGAAGCTGACGTAGGAGCCGTCGGGGCGGCGCAGGTTGCGCTTGACGCGCACCACGACCGCCTTGACGACCGTTCCCTTCTTGATCGCGCCGTTGGGCAGCGCGTCCACGACGGAACAGACGATGATGTCGCCGAGGCTCGCGTAACGGCGGTAGGAACCGCCCATCACGTGGAAGCACTGCAGGCGGCGCGCGCCGGAGTTGTCGGCGACGTTGACCATGGTTCGAAGCTGGATCATGTTACTTGACCTCGGCGGCGCGAGGAGCGGCCTTGACCACGCGGATCAGGCGCCAGCGCTTCAGCTTGGACAGCGGGCGCGTGCTGGCGATCTCCACCACGTCCCCTTCATGGGACACGTTGGCTTCGTCGTGGACGTGGAACTTGCTGCTCTTCGTCTGGACCTTCAGGTAGAACGGATGGCGGACCGTGCGGGTCACGCGGACGGTGCGCGTCTTGTCCATCTTATCGGACACGACGACGCCTTCCATGGTCTTGCGCTGACCGCGGTCTTCGGCGATGAGCGGAGCGGCGGGAGCGGCGGCGGTCTTCGTCACTTCGCGGCCTCCTTCTGATGGAGATAGGTCTTCAGGCGCGCGATCTCGCGGCGGAGATGGCGCAGCTGGAGCGGATTCTTGATCGGCGCGACGTTGTGCTGGAACTCCATCTTCGCGCGCTTATCGAGTGCGGCGGTCAGCTCCTTCCGGAGCTCGGCGGCGCCCAGGGCGGACAGGTCCTGCGTCGGAGTCTTCTTTTTCTCGGCCATCTTAGATGTGCTCCCGGGCGATGAACTTGGTGAGGATCGGCAGCTTGTAGGAGGCCATCTTGAAGGCCTTCTTGGCTTCCTCGAGAGTCAAGCCTTCGACCTCGAAGAGGACGCGGCCGGGGCGGACGACGGCCACCCAATGATCCGGAGCTCCCTTACCCTTACCCATGCGGGTCTCGGCGGGATGCTTCGTCACGGCCTTGTCGGGGAAAATGCGGATCCACAGCTTGCCGCCCTTCTTGAGGTGGCGGCTGATGGTCACGCGGCTGGACTCGATCTGGCGGGCGGTGACCCACTTGGGCTCCAGCGCCTTCAGGCCGAACTCGCCGTGCACGAGGGAGATTCCGCGCTTCGCCGGTCCCTTGATGCGCGGGTGGCTGTGCGGCTTGCGGTACTTGACGCGCTTGGGCATCAACATGTTACTTGGCCCCCTCGGCCGCGGCGGCTCCGGCCGGCGCTCCGACCGGCGTCTCGCCGCTCTCGATGGCCATCGCGGCGGCGGCCAACGCCGCCTCCTTCTTGGCCATCTGCTGCAGCTCCTTGAAGGACTTCACGAAGTGCTGCTTCTTGAAGATCCAAACCTTGACGCCGATGATGCCGGCGCTGGTCATGGCCTCGGCCGTGCCGTAGTCCACGTCGGCGGCGTAGGTGTGCAGGGGCACGCGGCCCTCGCGGTTCCACTCGCGGCGCGAAATTTCGGCGCCGTTGATGCGGCCGGACACCATGACCTTGATGCCCAGCGCGCCGGACTGGATGGTGCGCTCCATCGCGCGGCGCATGGCGCGGCGATGGGCGATGCGCTTCTCGAGCTGGACCGCGATCGACTCGGCGACCAGGCGGCTGTCGAGCTCGGGGTCCTTGATCTCCATGACGTTGACGTACGTCTTGCGGGAGGTCATGGCCTCGACGTTCTTGCGCAGCGACTCGATGTCGGCGCCCTTCTTGCCGATCACCACGCCGGGGCGGGCCGTGTGGATGTTGACGCGCAGGTACGAGCCGGCGCGTTCGATGCCCACCCAGCTGACCGCGGCGGCCTTGAAGGTGCTGGTGACCAGGCTGCGGATCTTGAAGTCCTCGCCGATCAGGGCGGGCATGTCCTTCGTGGAGAACCACTTGGACTGCCAGTCGTGAATGTAGCCGAGGCGCAGCGCGTTCGGATTGGTTTTATTACCCATGATTACTTCCTCTTGCCCGTGGCGCGCTCGTCGGAAACCACGATCGTCAGGTGGCAGACTTTGCGCTTGAAAGTGTAGGCCCGGCCCTGGGGGGCGGGCAGCATGCGCTTCATGTTGCCCATCGGTCCCATCGTCGACCAGCACTGCTTGATGTAGACCTTCTCGGGATCGACCGCGCGGCCGGCCTTCGCGGACTGGGTGACCAGGTTCGCGGCGGCGGAGCGGACGGTCTTCGTGATCATGGTCGAGCAGATGCGCGGGATCATCGGCAGGAGGCGCTCGGCCTCCAGGACGGACTTGCCGCGGATCTGGCACAGAACCTGCGCGACCTTGCGCGTTCCGTATCTCTGAAATCTTGCGTGAGCGGTGGCTTCCATAGCTATTCCTTGTTGTTGACGCTAGACCTAGGTCTTAGCCGTCGTTTCCTTCGACGTGCCGCCATGCGCCTTGAAGAAGCGGGTGAACGAGAATTCGCCGAGCTTGTGGCCGACCATCTGCTCGGTCACGTAAACGGGCAGGAACTTGCGGCCGTTGTGCACGGAGAACGTGTGTCCGACGAATTCCGGGATGATGGTGCAGCGGCGCGCCCAGGTCTTGATGGGCTTCTTCTCGCCGGCGGCGACCAGCTTCTGGACTTTCTTCAGAACGTTCGGATCGACGAACGGGCCCTTCTTAGTGGATCGGCTCATAGTCTCTCTCTCTTATCCCGCGTGCTGCGCCGAGCGGCGCCGGTCGGAGACGATCATCCATCCCCAAACCTTCTTCTTGTTGCGGGTCTTAAAGCCCTTCGACAGCTGGTTCCACGGAGAGCGCGGGTGGTTGTTTCCCTTGCTCTTGCCGCGGCCGCCGCCGAGCGGATGGTCGGTCGCGTTCATCGCGCCGCCGCGGACGGTCGGGCGGATGCCGCGGTGGCGGGAGCGGCCGGCCTTGCCGAGCGTGATCGTGTTGTGCAGCGTGTTGCTGACCTGGCCGATCGTCGCCATGCAGGTGTCGGGCACCATGCGGACCTCGCCCGACGGCATCTTGACCTGCGCGTAACCGGCGTCCTTCGCCATCAACTGGGCCTGGGCTCCGGCGGAGCGGATCATCTGCGCGCCCTTGCCGGGATTCAGCTCGATGTTATGGATGAAGGTACCTTCGGGGATATTCTTGAGCGGCAGGGCGTTGCCGAGCTTGATCTCCGCCGTCGGGCCGCTCATCACCGTGTCGCCGACCTTCAGGCCGACGGGCTGGATGATGTAGCGCTTCTCGCCGTCGGGGTAGTTCAGCAGGCAGATGCGCGCGGACCGGTTCGGATCGTACTCGATCGTCATGACCTTCGCGGGGATGCCGAACTTCTCGCGCTTGAAGTCGATGTGGCGGAAAGCGCGCTTGTGGCCGCCGCCCTGATGGCGGACCATGATCATGCCGGTGTTGTTGCGGCCGCCCTTGCGGGTGACCTTGGACACCAGGCTCTTCTCGGGAGTCGTGGCGGTGATCTCCGTGAAGTCCGCCGAGGACATTCCGCGGCGCGACGGCGTGTACGGCTTATAAACCTTGATGGGCATGGGAGTATTTCCTTAGGAGGCGGACTGCTGGGCGAAGTCGATCTTCTGGCCCTGCTTGACGGTCACGATCGCCTTCTTCCAGTCGGGGAGAACGCCCCCGCCCTTGCCGAAGCGGCGGAACTTGCCGTGCATCATCATGGTGCGGACCTTGTCGACCTGCACCTTGAAGAGCTTCTCGACGGCGATCTTGATGTCGGTCTTCGACGCCTCGGGAGAAGTCTCGAAGAGATACTGGTTGTACTTCTCCTGGATGCGCGTTCCGCGCTCCGTCAGCAGCGGACGAACCAGGACGGCGTGGAGGTCTTTTTCGGACATGATCGGTTCCTTAGTTCCAGCGCGAGCCGAGCTTTTCCAGCGCGGGCTGCGTGATGATGAGCTTCTTGCACTTCAGGACGTCGTACGCGTTGACGTCCGCGGCCAAAACCCATTCGACGTTCTGAAGGTTCTGGCTGGCGCGCTTGAGCGGCGCGTTCACCGCGTCGAGCACGATAAGAATGCGTCCCTCGCCGCCGAGCTTCGCGAGGAGGCCCGCCATCACCTTCGTCTTGGGGTCCTTGATCGTCAGGTCCTTGACGCAGATGAGGCCGCCGTCCTGCGCGCGGGCCGACAGGGCCTGCGCGAGGGCGAGCTTCGCCTTCTGGCGCGGGAAGTCCAGGCGCGAGCCGTAGCCGGAGCGCGGACCGTGGATGATCGAGCCGTGGCGCCACAGACCCGAGCGGATGGAACCCGCGCGGGCGCGGCCGGTGTGCTTCTGCTTCCACGGCTTGCGTCCGCCGCCGGACACTTCGGAGCGCGACTTCGTGTGCGCTCCGTACGTGCGCTGGTTGGCGAGATAAACCGTGACGTACTCGTGCAGGAAGCGCCGCGACGGCTTGTGCCCGAAAATCTCTTCCGGGAGCGCGACCTGTCCGACTTCTTTTCCGCTGACGTCGAGAACCTTGGCTTCCATTTTCGCTCTCTCCGGCTTACTTCTTGGCGCCGGGCTTAGGCGCGGCCTTGATGATGTTGCCCATCTTGTCCTTCTTGATGGTGTTGATGATCAGTTCAGTGCGGACCTTCTTGCTCTGGACCGTCTGGGAGACCGTGACCAAGCCGCCGCGGGGTCCGGGGACCGCTCCGGCGACGTAGATCAGATTCTGCTCGGCGTCGATCTTCACGACCTCGATCTTGATCGTCGAGATGATGGTGTTGCCGAGATGGCCGGCCATGCGCTGGCCGGGCATCACGCGGCCGAGGGAGCGGCGCGACGCCAGCGAACCCGGGGAGCGCTGCTTGTCCGAGGCGCCGTGCGACGCGGGCAGGCCCTTGAAATTGTGGCGCTTCATGACGCCGGCGAAGCCCTTGCCCTTGCAGACGCCCTGCACGTCGACGTAGTCCCCTTCCTTGAAGGCGACGTCGGCCGTGACGGTTTGGCCGGCCTCGAGGCCCGCCGTGTCCTTGACGCGGATCTCGCGCACGTGGCGCAGGGAGGCGACGCCGGCCTTCTTGAACTGGCCCAGCTCGGACTTGGAGCAGGACTTGTCGCGGCCCTTGCCGAAGCCGAGCTGAACGGCGTTGTAGCCGTCCGTCGAATCGGCCTTCTTGACCCGCAGCACGGGGCAAGGCCCCGCCTGAACGATGGTGACATCGTACAGGTTGCGGTCCTTCGGGTGGTAAATCTGCGTCATCCCGACCTTCGTGCCCAGGATGGCCTTGAACGTGTCCGGGGCCTTTTTGGCTCCGTCGTTCGCGATCGTCGCTTCAGTCGTCTGCTGCTCGCTCATAGTTTCTTCTTCCTAAAAAAATGACAAAAGACCGCCCTATCAGTGGAAAGCCCGAAAAAGGCCGTCCGCTTCAAACCCCGTTAGAGCTTGATTTCGACGTCGACGCCGGCCGGCAGGTCGAGCTTCATCAGCTCGTCCACCGTCTTCGAAGTCGTCGAGTTCAGCTCGATGAGGCGCTTGTGAACGCGCATCTCGAATTGCTCGCGCGACTTCTTGTCGACGTGCGGAGACCGTAGCACGGTGTATTTCTTGATGTGCGTCGGCAACAAGATGGGGCCGGAAACGACAGCTCCCGTTCGCTGGGCCGTCTCGACGATCTTGCCGACGCTGGCGTCAAGGACGCGGTGGTCGTAAGCGCGAAGCCGGATGCGGATTCTCTGCTGCGGATTGTTAGTCTCGGCCATAATTATACCTTATTCCTGTGTCGATTTCTAGCTGATAATGTCGGCAACGACGCCGGCGCCGACCGTATGGCCGCCTTCGCGAACGGCGAAGCGCAAACCCTTCTCCATCGCGATCGGGCAGATGAGCTCGCACTCGATGTCGATGTTGTCTCCCGGCATGACCATCTCCACGCCCGCC
>JBIOJO010000049.1:0-25112 GCA_044450965.1 Elusimicrobiota bacterium
CCTCCGACTCCACTTTGATCGAACGCTTCGTCTCCAAGAAAACGATCTGGCACGGCCGCGCGGTGGACTTCCGCGTGGACACCGTCAAACTCCCCAACGGGAAGAAAGCCACCCGCGAATTCCTGGACCATCCCGGCGCCGTCGGCATCATCCCCTTTCTCGACAAAGACACCGTCGTCATGGTCCGCCAATACCGCCACCCTGTCGGCGAAGTCACCCTTGAGCTCCCCGCCGGAAAACTGGACAAAGGCGAAAACCCCCTGGCCTGCGTCAAACGCGAGCTCAAGGAAGAGACCGGCTACACCGCCAAGAACATCAAGCCCCTGGTCCGGTATTGGCCGACGCCCGCTTTTGCCAACGAAGTATTACACCTGTACGTCGCCACCCACCTGAAAGCCGGAGATATGAACACCGACGACGACGAATTCCTTCAATGCGTCACCGTCCCCTTTAAGAAAGCCCTCGCCATGGCCCTGGACGGACGAATCAAGGACTCCAAAACCATCATCGCCCTCCTGGCCTGCGCCGTGAAGGGGATTCGTTGAAGCCCGAGGAAATCCCCGCCCTTGAGCCTTACCTCAAGCGCATCCCCCTTTTCGCCGGCCTCTCCCCCGAAGATTTAGGCAAGATCGCCGCCCGCCTCCAGCAGCTCTCGCTTCCCAAGGGCGCCGCCCTCTTCCGCGAAGGCGACGACCCCGACGCCATGTACCTCCTCGTCTCCGGCCAAGCCCGGCGCCTGCGCACCCTCAACGGAGTGGAAAGCATCGTCTCCTTCCTGGGCCGCGGCGACGTCGCCGGCGAAACCGGCCTCCTCACCGGCATTCCCCGTACGTCAACCGTGAAGCTCGACGCCACCAGCGAGATTCTCAAGCTTCCCAGAAAGGACTTCGAGGAAATCCTCCGCGACCATCCCACCATTTTGCTCCACCTCTCTCGCACCTTGGCCCAGCGCCTCATGACCCAGTCCGCCGGACCCGCCCGCCCCGAGAACGACGCTCACCTCATCGTCTTGGATCCCGTCCTGCCCCGCGCCGACCGCGCCCTCCTCGGCTGGGCCTTGGGCTTCGAGCTGGCCGCCCAGACCAAGAAGCGCGTCCTCCTGGTGGACCTCTCGCCCGAGTCCGGCGCCATGGCCCGCGCCGGCGGACTGGAGCCCAAGGTGATCGGCGAGGAGGAACTCCGCTCCGTCAACCTCCGCGACCCCGCCGTCCTCACCGAGCTGGCCCAGAACCACCCGTCGGGCCTGGATATCCTCTCGGTCTCGCCCGCCGCGCTGGGCGGACGCCTGTTCGGGTCTTTGTATTTATTTTTGAACGCCGTCCGCGGCGGACATGACCTGGCCTTGGTGTGCCTGTCCGGAGGCGAGCGTGGCGACGTGGAGCGCGCCGCCCTGTCCGAGGCCGACCGCGTCCTGATGGCCGGCTGCGACGCCATGCGCCCCCAGTTCCGCTACATGGAGGCCGAGGTCCCGCCCTTGGTGCCCGAGTCCCACCGCCTCCTGCGCCTGTGGGTGGGCGACCTGGAGCCCGAGGACGCCCCGCTTCTCATCGGCTCCGACCGGACCTTGATACCGTGGAGCGACGCCGTCACCGAGGCCTTCACCACCGGCGCCAAGGCCGACGCCGCTTTGGCCGTGGAGAAGAAGTGCCGCCCCGCCATCGCCCGCCTGGCCCGCAGACTGGGCGGCGTGCGCGTGGGGCTGGCCCTGGGCACTGGCGCCGCGCTGGGACACGCCACCATCGGCGTGCTGAAGGTGTTCAAGCGCGAGGGCATCCCCGTGGACATGATCGCGGGAACCTCCATGGGTTCGCTGATCGCCGGCTGCTACGCCGCGGGCTACGAACCCGAAGAGATCGAGTCCATGGCCATGCGCATCGACAAGGGCTGGGTGTACGAGAATCTCTTCTGGGACCTGACCGTCATGCGCTCCGGGATTTTCCAAGGCGAGACTTTGCTGCGCTTCATCCGCTCCTACATGGGCTCGCGCGAGTTCTCCGACATGGACATCCCCTTCGCCTGCGTGGCCGCCGACATCGAGACGGGGGAGGAAGTGGTGCTCAAGTCCGGCCGCGTGGCCGAGGCCATCCGCGCCTCCTGCGGCCTGCCCATTATTTTCGTCCCCATCCAAATCAACGGACGCTATCTCGTCGACGGCGGACTGGTGAACCCGGTACCCACGCGCGTCCTCTCCGACCTGGGCGCCGACATCATGATCGCCGTGAACCTGACCATGCCCACCGGCGAGAGGCCTCATCCCCATCGTCCCGGAACCAAGCCCCTGCTGGAGCAGCCCGTCAGCCTGGAGACCTTGCGCCAGGCCGCCACGCCCCAGCTGTTGAAGAATCCCCACATCTTCGACGTGTTCTTCAACATGATCTACACCATGGAGTACGAGGTGGCGCAGTCGCGTTTGGAAATGGCTCACGTCGTGCTGCATCCCGACCTGAAGGGTTTCTCGTGGACGGAGCTTCACCGCGCCAAAGAAATCATCCAGGCCGGCGAGCGGGCCGCCGAAGAGGCGCTGCCCCGCATCAAGGCCTTAATTCCCGCCCTGCGGCCGTCCGCGTAGAGCGCGCGATCCAGCCGGCCGTGCCGCCGGCCAGCGCGGCCGCGAGCATGGGAAAGATCCAGTCGCCTTCAATAGTGCCGCCCTCGGTCGCGTAAGCGGCGATCCACCAGAATCTATGGGCGATGGCGAAGCAGGTGGGGACGACGGCGCCTAGTATTTCGTAGCCGGAACCTCTTCCAAGAAACGTGAATAGAAATCCGGAAGCCAGCGATACGCAAAACGCGATCGCGTGCCGAGGAAATGGCCCGGTGAATAGCTGGATCGGCCACAGGGGCATCACGACGAAGGACGCGATGATATTCGCGTGTCTGCGCAGGAAATGCACGTCCTTAGGATAGGTCCGCTTTTAACCGTTAACAAGGGGGAGTCTCGCCGTGACGAACCCTGTCGGATCGATGCGTCAAAACGCATTGGTTTGATACGGAGAAAAAGGGGTGTGCCGCCCGCGGCGTTATAACTCGCGCCGGCGCGAGTTTGGTATCTCTTGCGACACCGAACTTGCTTTGGAGTAAGTCCGAAGGCTAGCGCCCGCCGTTCTCGTTGACCAGCGCGTTGTGCGCGCCGTCGGCGTCGCCCGCGGAGATCATGCCGAAGACGGACAATAGACGCGAGAGACGTCCGCGTCTCATCGCCACTTCACGGGAGTAAGCCAAGGTCGGCGCCCATCTCACCGCGGCGTCATCCAACATCTCCCGCCAGCGCGGCTGGATCAGGCGGGCGTCGGCGATCTTGTAGGGCGTGCGCGCGTAGTCCTCCACGTCGCGGCCGACGTTGGCCTTGAGCTCCCGGTTCGCGGCGACCAATTTGTCCACGTCGCCCAGCGCCGCGGCCCAGCCGTCGGATTCCAGGAGCGCGATCGCCTTCTCGGCGTTGGCCTTCACTTGCGCGACCTTGGCCTTGAGCCCCTCGCCGCGGCGTTTGTACGCGTCGCGCTCCGTCGGCGCGGCGGGGACGGCGTCGATGACGGCCAGCAGCTCCGGCGTCAGGAAATTCTCCAGCGGCTCCAGCCGCGCCAGCTCTTCCTCCAGCGCGGCGGCCGTGATCCAGCGCGCGGCCTCCTTTTGGTCGCGGCCCAGCTCCATCAGCAGGCCGCGCGTGATCCCGTTGGGGTTCTTGCTCTTCTCCGCGGCGGTCAGGAAGGCGGCCAGCGCCGCGCGCGCCTTGGCCGCCAGCTCCGCGGCGTGCTTGAGATGCGGGGAGAGCTTGTCGGCGGGCACCGTGGCGGCCAGCTTCATCTCCAGCTCCGGATCCTTCCAGTCGCGCGCGGTGAGCGTGCGCCCGGCCAGGCGCGCGAGCGCCAGGATTCGGTCGTTGCGCAGGCGCGCGTCCAGGTTGTTGACGTCGTACTTCATCCCGTAGCCGGGATAGGAAAGCGTGGCGTAGTCCAGCTTGCCCGTCTCGATCAGCGGCGGCGCGCCCGGCGGGCGGCGCGCGTTGAGGGAGCTCTGCAGCGACATCAGCTGCGGCGAGTAGCCGCGCAGGTTGCCCGCGCCCAGCCGGTCGTAGATGCCGTTGAACGAGGTCGCGGGCGCCACGGCCGGCTTGTCCGGGATGTTCCCGTTCTCCTGGTCCTTGCCGCTGATCACCTTGTTGGTGGAGGCGCCCTGGCCCTCGAACAGCTTGCGCACGATCTCGGCCTGCTCGTCGGGGGAGATGTCCTGGGCCTGCTTCGACAGCAGCTTGGAGTCGTGGCCGCTTTTCTTGAGACGCCCGAACAGGTTCTTCTCCGCGCCCGGGTTGTTCTCGTAGGACTTGGACAGCTGCTTGACCAGGTTGTTCTCGAACTCCGGCTTGCCCACGTTGTCGTCGTGCGCCAGGCCGATCATCACGTGCGCCGCGGAGTCCGGATCGTCCTGGATCCACTTCAGCGCGGCGGCGATGCAGGTGTCCTTGTCCTGGGCGTCGGTGATCATGGAGATCAGCCGCGAGCGCGCCACGCGCTCGGCCACCACCTGGGCGATGGCCGGATCGGACTTCAGCTTGTCGCGGATCTCGATGACTTCGGGATCGGTTTCCTCGGTGCGCGTGCCTTCGGGCGCGTCCTGCGCCCGTGCCGGGGAAAACGAGGCGAGAAGGAGCAGCGCGAGCAGGAGCTTCACGGCGCTCCCGCCGGCGCCGAGGTGGAGATCGCGGGGGCCGAGGAGACCGGGACCTCGAAGGCGAAGACGACCTTGGAGCCGGAGCGCGCGACGCCGTCGTCCCCGATGCGGGCCAGGCCCAGCACCAAGTCGGACGACTGGACGTCGTGGCGCGACTTCGTATTTAGGTCTATAAAAGTATGAGTGTCGCTTTTCTCCGGCACGCCCCAGCGAACCAAAGCGTAGCGGCCGTTGGGCGTCAGCGCCATGGAGATCAATCTTGGGAACGGCCCGATGGACGACCGCACCTCGCCCAGCCAGGAGCGCGACTGCGCCGTCCAGCCGTCGTCGCCGCGCCGGGCCAGCAGCAAGGTGCGCCCGTCGCCGGAGAACAGCACCGGGTCGCCGCGCTCCGGCATGTCGGCGTTCTCGTCGCGCCACAGCTCCGCGCCGGAGGTGCCGAACGCCTTGAACGTCCGGTGCGACTCCAGGAGCTTGGTCCGCCCCGGGCTCCACACCAGCTTCCGGTCCAAGGTCCAGGCCGTGCGCCCGTCCGGGGAGACCCCGCCCAACGTCTCGCGCGTGATCGTGCCGGAGTCGTCGGGCTCGCGCAGCGGGACCTCCTGCGTCAGCGAGCCGTCGTCGCCGTAGAGCAGCAGGGAGTTGGCCTGCCGGGACCAGCCCGGCGCGGATTTCGCCGGCGCCATCTCCGCCAACGCGGGCGGAGGCGCGGGCGCGTCGTCGGCCCGGGCGGGCCCGGCGAGGAGCACGAGAGCCGCCAGCGCGGCCGCGGACCTCACCGGACCAGGTACTCCACGATCACGCGGCCCTTCGGGCGCGGGAACGCGCGCACGTGCCAGGGATCGGTCAGCGCCTGCGTGACCATGCCCTCGGGCTTGGGGATCCGGTAGCGGATCAGCAGGTCGTCGCCCTGCGCGACGGGCTCGTCGAAGACCACCTTGTAGCCGCCGGTGGTGCGATGGCCCACGTACACGAACACCGCGACGAAGCGCGCGAAGTCCAGCGGCGGCGGGTCCTGGCCCAGCTCCTTCCAGTCGCCCTTCCACGCGTAGTCGTCGGACGCGACCTGATGCCCGTGAAGGGCCGGGCCGCCCTGCTGCCCCTTCCATTCCTGGATCGTCATCTTTTTCTCCACCGGAGGCTTGCGCCCCATCGCCGGGGCGGCCGTCGCCGCGGCCAGCAGGATCGCGGCCGCCAGTATCTTATTCATCATGCGCTCCTCCCACCACCACTTTCGGAAGACGGATCGTCGGCTGGCCGTCGCTGACCGGCACGTTCTGCCCTTCCTTGCCGCAGGTGCCGATGCCCCAGCCCACGTCCCAGCCCACGCGGTCGATGGACATCAAGACCTCCGGGCCGATGCCCAGCAGGTTGGCGTCGCGCACCAGGTGCTTGACCTTGCCGTTCTCCACCCAGAAGCCCTCGTCCACCTCGAACACGAACTCGCCCGTGGCCGTGTTGACCTGGCCGCCGCCCATGCGCGTGACGAACAGGCCGCGCTCCAGGCTTTTGACGATGGCCGCCGGATCGTCCGGGCCCGGCGCGATGTACAGGTTCGACATGCGCGGGTACGCGCGGTGCGAAAACGACTCCCGCCGGCCGTGGCCGTTGGACGCGCGCCCCTCGCGCAAAGCGGTGGTGCGGTCGTAGAGGTAGCCCGTCAGCACGCCCTTGGAAACCAGGGCCGTCGGCGCGGCGGGCACGCCCTCGTCGTCGAAGAAATAGGAGCCGCGCTGGAAAGGGAGCGTCGGGTCGTCGATCACCGTGATGTTCGCGGGCGCGACGACCCGGCCCACGGCGCCGCGGTAGGCGGGGGAGGAGCCTTCCTGGACGTGGTCCACTTCCAGGGAGTGCCCGATGGCCTCGTGGATGAAGGTGCCGCCCGCGGAGCTGGACAGCACCACGGGCATCTCGCCCGCCTTGGCCTTGGGCGCGCGGAGCTTGGCCAGCGCGCGCGCGGCCGCGCGGCGCGCGGCGGCGAACGGAGCGCCGTCCTGCGCGATCTCGAAGCCGCGCTGGGCCCCGACCGACTCGTGCCCGGTCTGCAGGCGCTTGCCCTCCTCCACCACCACGGAGACGGTGAGCACCGTGGAGACCAGCTCCTGGCGCGCGTCGGCCCCCTCGCTGTTGAGCACGCGCGTGCGCTTGGAGCGGTCGCCGTAGCTGACGGTCACCTGGCGCACCGACGGGTACTCCGCGCGCACCACCCGGTCCAGCGCCTGGAGCAGCGCGACCTTGCGCTCCAGGGGCACGGACGCCGGGTCCACGCGCGGCACCGCGCGGCGCGCGACCGGCGGGGACCACGAGATGGGCGCGCCGGCGGCGCCGGTCCACAGCCCCGCGCGCAGGCGCGCGGCGGCCTCCGGCGTCGTCTCGGGGCCGCTGCCGGAGAAGGTCTCCACGCGGCCGTCGCGGCGGCGCAGCAGGCGCAGACCCAGCCCGCGGTCGGAGCCGGCCCCCACGTCCTGCACGCGGCCGTCCTCCAGCATGGCCGAGGTCCAGCTGGTCTCCTCCAGGAACGCCTCGCCGTAGTCGGCGCCGCGCAGCGCGTCCGCGTAGGCGCCGGCGGCGGAGAGGTCCAGGCTCATGCGGCGATCCGGCGCGGCCAGGTGACGGTGACCGTCGTGCCCTCGCCCAGGCGCGAGCGCAGCGACGCGTGGCCTCCGTGCAGCTCCGCGACTTTCTTCACGAAGGGCAGCCCCAGCCCCATGCCCTCCCGCTGGCCGGTGAAGTCCTTCTCCACCTGATGGAAGCGGGAGAACACGGCGTCCTGGGCCTCGGGCGGGATGCCGGGCCCCAGGTCGGTCACCGAGAGCGCGGCCCAGCGGTCGTCGGTCCGGATCCGCACGGCCACGACGGGCGACGCCGACGCGTCGAACTTCAGCGCGTTCTCCACCAGGTTCTTGACCACTTCCACGAACATGGTGCGGTCGGCCTTCAGGATCAGGTTCGAGGCCGCGTAGTCCACGCGCGCCTTGCGGGACTCGATCTTGTCGCGCAGGGACTTCAGCGCGTCGGCCACGGCCTCGTCCACCTTCACGTCCTCCAGGCTGGCCGCGGCGTCGGGGCTTTCCAAGGTGGTGTAGCGCACCAGCTTGTCCACCAGGTCGCCGACCTTCACGCCCTGCTCGTTGATGGTCTTCACGGCCTTCAAGGTCATGGGCGGGGCGGCGGGGTCGTCCTTCAGGTCGGAGAGGAGGATGTCGGAGAAGCCGATCACCGAGGCCAGCGGCGTCTTCAGCTTGTGCGAGATCAAGGACAAAAACGAGCGCTTCATCTTCTCCTGGCGGCGCGCCTCGGTCTCGTCGCGGAACACGAACAGGTAGCCTTCCCCGTCGGCGAGCGGGGCCTTCGTGACGCGGCCGGCGACGATCAGCAAGGTGGGCTCCGCGCGGGTGGCGGTGAACTCCGCGGGGGACTGGGTCCCGGCCAGCAGCGCCGCCAGCGGCGGGGAGACGCTCATGCCCTTCACCGCGGACGCCAAGGTGGAGTGGCCGGTGCCCAGCAGGCGCTGGGCGGCCTCGTTGGCCAGGATCAGGTTGCCCGCGGCGTCGGTCAGCGCGGCGCCGTCGGCCATCTGCGCGAACACGGTTTCCAGCTTGAACTTCTCGTCGCGCAGGGACGCGAACAACCGGGCGTTGTCGATGGCGACGCCGGCCTGCGAGGCGAACGCCTCGAACGCGTTGAGGTCGGAGGTGTCGAACGGGCCGCCGCGCTTGTTGATGGCCTCCACCACGCCGATGAGGCGGCCCTTGAGCAGGATGGGCACGGCCAGGATGGAGCGCGTGACGAAGCCGGACTGCTCGTCCATGGCGGGGGACCAGCGCTTGTCCTGGTGGACGGCGTTGATGATCTCGGGCTTGCGCGTCTGGGCGACGGAGCCGGCGATGCCCTGGCCCGGCTTGAGCCGGACCTTGGCCGCTTCCGGCCCCAGGCCCAGCGCCACGTCGAAGTATAGCTCGTTGGTCTTGGCGTCCAGCAGCAGGAGCGAGGCGGTTTCCGCGTCCACCACGCGCGACGCCAGCTCCAGGACGGTGGCCAGCAGCTCCGCCAGCTCCAGCTTGGACGACAGCAGGCGGCCGACCTCCAAAAGCATTTCCAGCCGCGCTTCGCTCGAGGACATAATCATCACCTTAACAAATCTCCCGGTCCCGGGGGATCGTGGGGAGTATAAAGGAAGCCCGTTACGGGCGCAAGTCGCGGGCCGTTCATCCGTTTGATATGGACAAAGCGTCCCGGGGCCGCTATTCTTGGGTCATGAAAGCTTTCCTGCTGGCCGCGCTCCTGGCCGTGCCCGCCGCCGCGAAGACGCGCGAGAAGAACCTCCTGAAGGAGTTCGACCTGGGCAAGACCGAGGACCGCATCCGCCTGGCCCCCGCCTTGGGGCACATGAAGGACAAGAAGGCCGTGGACGCCCTGCTCAACGCGCTGGACGTCAAGCGCAGCAGCCCGCGCGAGACCGCGGCGATCGTGGACGCGCTGGGCGCGGCGGGCGATCCGCGCGCGGCCGTGGAGCTGGCGTCGGGCGTGGACTACCTGCGCTCGATGACGCTTCAGCTGGGGGAGCTGCCCGCGCACCTGCAGGTCCTGCGCGTGAAGCTGCTGGAGGCGCTGAGCCGCGTCGGCGGCGAGCAGGCCGTCTCCATCCTGGAGGAAGCCATCAACGACAAGGACCCGCGCGTGGTGGAGGAGGCGGTGCGCGGCCTGGGGCGCCTTCAGGACAAGAACGTGGTCGGGGCGCTGCAGCAGCTGGCGGCGCAGGGCGGGGACATGACCCAGGCGGTCATCGAGGCGCTGGCCGACATCGGCGACAAGCGCGCGACGTCCACCTTGGAGCAGGGACTGGCCGGGACCGACAAATTCGTCGAGGTGGAGTCCGCGTACGCGCTGGCCCGCCTGGGCCGCAAGGACATGATCGGGCGGCTGGAGGGCGCGCTGAAGAACGATCCCGGGACGGAGAAGGTGGGGATTTTGGCCGCGTACTACCTGGCGAAGATGGACAAGACGTCCGGCTTGGCCCATCTCGAGACGTTGATGAAAAAAAGCGACTCCGGCTACGGCGTGCTGGCCGCCGACGCGCTGGGCAAGTCCGGCAACCCGCGCGCCGTCCTGCCGCTGGTGGAGGCCGCGAAGGCGGAGGACTCCTCGGTGCGCCTGTCGGTCGCCCGCGGCCTGGGCTTTCTGGGCGGCAGCCGCGCGCTGACCGCCTTGAAGGTCCTGCGCGAGGACTCCAATCCCGGCGTGCGCAACGCCGCGCTGATGTCCCTGGCCGAGCTGGGCGAGACGGACTAGCCTGGACTTCGCCGCCGTATCCCGCTATCCTATCGACGGAGAGGTGGCCGAGCGGTTTAAGGCTCCAGTCTTGAAAACTGGCGAGGTGTAACAGCCTCCGTGGGTTCGAATCCCACCCTCTCCGCCAATTTTCGCGGGAGAGAATCCATGGACGCCGCGGCGCTGATCGTCATCGACGTTCAGAAAGGGTTCAAGGATCCGTATTGGGGGCCGCGCAACAACCCGGGAGCCGAGGCCGCGATCGCGCGCCTGCTCGGCGCGTGGCGCCAGGCCGGACTCCCGGTGTATCACGTGCGCCATCTGTCCGGGAATCCCCAGTCGCCGCTGCGGCCGGGTCAGCCCGGCGCGGAATTCATGACGGAAGCCCGGCCGCTTCCCGGTGAGCCCGTGATCGAAAAAAACGTGAACAGCGCCTTCATCGGGACGGACCTCGAGGCGCGCCTGCGCAAAGCCGGTCACAAGAACCTGGTGCTGGTCGGCCTGACCTCCGATCATTGCGTGTCCACGACCACGCGCATGGCGGCGAACCTCGGATTTACGGCGACGGTCGTCGAGGATGCGGTGGCCACGCACGATCGCATGGGCTTCGACGGGGTGAAATATCCCGCCGAGCAGGTCCACCGCCTCGCGCTGGCCAGCCTTCAGGGCGAGTTCGCTGAGGTGGTGAAGTCCGAGGACCTTCTTAAACGGATGTCGCTGCGTTGAGCCGCTTCGCCTGACCGTCGAAGCGCGATATAAACGTACAGCGGCGGCAGAGGTCCTCGACGAGGCGTCCTTCACGGAAGCCCTGCGCCATGTCGGCGGCGCGCTTGCCCGCCAAAACGTCGTCGAGCGATTCACGACGGACATCGCCCAAGACGGTCACGCCTTCTTTATCCAAACAACACGGAACGACGGATCCATCCGACAAAATGCCGATGTGATTCGAGAGAGCCCGGCATGTACCGCGGTCGGAAAGAATCGGGGAACTCGGATTAGGCCATTCGAAGCGGGAATCGTGGTGGAGATATAAACGTTGTGAGACGTGCCGTCCTTTGCGCCAGCGGACATCGATGTCTTTTTTTATTTCTACCCCGAACGCCGTGCTGACCTTGGCGAGCACATCGTCGTTTTGACCGGTTTTATCGTCGGTGAGATTCCAAAGACGGTAGTTGATGTATATATCCGGGCGCTTCGTGAAGGCGTGCTTCGTGAAATCAAATATTTTTTGCAGGTACGGCCCGATGTCTTGTCCGGGGAAATTCGATTCAAAGCTGTGTATTGAGAAGTTGACCTGGCGCACGCCGCGATGCAGCAAAGCCTCGATCCGCACGGCGTTCAACAGCGTCCCGTTGGTGGTGATGTTCACCGGAAGACCGGCGTTCGAGCAGATTTCGACGAACTCAGGGAAATGGGGATGCGTTAACGGCTCCCCCATGAGGTGTAGGCATACCTGGTCCGCCACCGGCGCGACCTGACCGATCACGTGTTTGAAGAGATCGATTCCCATCACGTCTTTGTCCCGCATGACCGGAGGACAGAAATCGCACTGGAGATTGCAGATATTGCTGATCTCGACGTAGACCTTCGCGAAGCGTTTTTTCTTTTCCAACGGCCTAGTACTCGCCCGCGGCCAGGCGCCGCGCGGCCTTGATGCCCTGCTCCGCGGAATCCGGCATGGTGCTCATCCCCAGCGCCTCGTTGACGAAGACGGTGCGGTTGCGGCCCTGCAGGTTGCGCGCGCGCTCGTAGAAGCGTTCCTCGCGCAGGGTCTCCGAGTCCACGTGGGGGAAGAACGGCCAGCGCCGGGATTCCACGAGCGTCACCTTGGTCGCGCCCAGGCGCTTCATGTCGGCGGCGATGTTCGCCGTGATCCGTTCGTCGGACATTCCGGGCGGGGCGAAGAGGTGGAACACGAAGACGTCGTCGTCGGCGTGGCGCTTGATCCAGGCCATGGGCCGGCCCATGCGCCCCAAAGTCATGTTCTCCTTGAGATAGCCGACCTCGGCGCGGCCCTCGGCGACGCCCTCCACGCGCGCCGCGAAAGTGGCGTACGGCATGTGGCGCACGCGCGAGAACAGCGATGTCTCCTCGGCGGTGGCGTCGAGCATCACGAGCGCCGCCTTCGGATCCACGGCGACGATGACCTTGTCGAAGCGCTCCGGCGCCGCGCCGTTCCCGAGGAAGAGATCCACGCCGTTTTCGCCGCGCGCGATGCTCTCGATCGAGGCGTTGACGCGCACGTCCAGGCCGCGCGCGACGCCCTTCCAGATCGGCTGGGTGCCGTTCTCCCACATGATGGGCTTGGCCGTCGCGGCGCCCACGATGGCGCGCGCGTCGAGCATGCGCTCGCCGAACACCGCAGGCGTGTCCGGTCCGCCGTAGCCGTAGCCCGTGAGGTACGTCTTCATCCGGTCGCCGAAGACGTCCAGGCCGAGGCGCTTCATCACGACCGACCACGAGTCGGCCAGCTCGGCCGGGGGAACTTCCAAGCCGCGGTCGCCGGGGCCGGCCGCGCGCGCGTGGTGGATCAGGTAGCGGACGGTCTGCAGCGCCAGCTTCAGGACTTCGAACGGCGAGGCTTTCTTCGCCGGGCCGCCCCGCTCGAGGTCGTATTGAACCTGCTTGGGGAATGGGATCGTCGCCTGGCCCTGCTCCGCGGCCAAGCGCTCGATCTCCGCGTACTTTCCCTTCACGCCCATGGTGGCGCCCAGATCGTGCGGGCGGCCGGCGATATCCACGGTATGGCTCTTGCCGCCCGCCTCGTTCTCTTTTTCGAAGACGACGACGTTCGCGTAGCCCAGGCGCTTCAGCTCGCGCGCGGCGCTCAAGCCCGACGGGCCCGCGCCGATCACGGCCACGCGGGCGTCCTTCGGCAGCGGCGTCCGCTCGCCGTCGGCGCGCGGCGCCGCGGCGTCCGCCACGGCGCGCGTTTGGATTTCCAGCGCGGCGATCGTTCTCTCGATCTCGGCGATCCGTTCCGGGGAGGCGCGCAGCGCGTCCAGGCGCGCGCGCGACGGAAGCGCGCGGACCGGGGAGAGCGTCCGGGCGCCCGGGCCCTTCACGTAAACGGTTTGGTCGAGCTGGAGCTCCTTGGCGCGGAAGCCGCCGGCGACGGAGAGCAAGTAGAAATCCCACATGCGCTTGAAGCGTTCGCCGTAGTCGTCCTTGAGGCGCGGCCAGGCGCGCGTGAAGTTGGCGTGCCAGGCGAGCAAGGTCTTGTCGTAGTCTCCGGTGATGCGCTGGCGGTCGGCGGGGGCGCCGAACGCCTTCCGCGCGGCCTTGTCCACCTGATTCGTCGACGGCGCGACGCCGTCGTGGAAGATGTACTTGCTGAACCAGGGGTTGGAGTTGACGACGGCGCGGTTGGAGGCGATGGCCTGGATCGCGAAGCGGCCGCCGTCCTTGAGCACGGCGTCCACGGACCGGAAATAGTCCGGCAGGTTCTTCGGGCCGACGGCCTCGATCATCTCGATGGAGACGACATGGTCGAAGGTGCCCGGCGGGAAGCGGTGCGGGAGGTCTCGGTAGTCGCTGTACAAGAAGTCCACGCCCGGCACGCCGGCCGACAGCGCGCGCGCGGCCTTCAACTGCTCGACGGAGATGGTGATGCCCGTGACCTTCGCGCCGTAGTTCCGGGCGGCGAAGCGCGCGAACCCGCCGAAGCCCGAGCCGATGTCGAGCACGCGCTGGCCGGGTTTGAGGTCCAGCTTGCGCGCGAGCAGGTCGTACTTGGCGTTCTGCGCGTCCTCCAGCGTGTAGCCGGGAGCCCACACGCCGCTGGTGTAGGTCATGGTGGGGTCGAGCATGAGGCGGTACAGTTCGTTGCCCGCGTCGTAGTGCTCCTCGGCGACCGTCGTGGATCGCGTCCGCGTCTGCCGGTTGGTCAAGCGGTCGCGCATCGAGCGGTAGCCGTGGCGGAGCAGCGCCAGCCCGGCCAGTCCGGGCGCGCGCCACAGCGGCGCGGCGCTGGTCAGCAGGCCGTTGCGGCGGCGCGACGACATCAGCTTCGCGGCGAGATCGTCGACGGCGGGGGAGTCCCACTGGCCGTCCATGTAGGTCTCGCCCAGCTCCAAACGGGGATCGGAGAGGAACCGGGAGTAAAAATCCGGATCGTGGACCGTCAGATCGCGGGTTCCCTCGCCGTCGAAACGGACTCCCGCGGCGGAGAACAGCGCGGCGGCTGTTTTCTCGGCCGCGCCGGGGCGGATCAAGGCGGCGGGCGCGGCCGGGAGCGCCGCGGGCGCGGGGGCGGCGGGCTGAGCGACGGCGGCGAGAGGAAGCGCCGCCGGGGCCGGCGCGGGCGCGGCCGTCGGCTCCGAGGGAAGAGCGGCGGCGGGGAGGGCGTTCAGCGCCGAAGCGGCGAGCGGCGCCGCCGTGGGAACGGCCGCGGCCATGGGGGCGACCGTCGACCGGACGTCGACCGGGCGGAGGGTCTGCGCCCGCGCGGCGGGTCCGAGAAAAAGAAGGGCGAGGGCCGGGAGAAGAGCGGAGCGCATGGTGTGAGCATTGTAACTTCCGCGTCCGAACGGTCGCTAGAGCCGTTCGGTCGCCGTCGCCGGTCAAAGGGCCTAGGTCGAAAGGCCCGCGCGGCGAGCCCTTCGGAGAAGGTACAATCCCCGCTTATGATCTCCGTCCGCGGCCTCAAAAAATCCTTCGGCGACCAGATTCTGTACGACGGCGCCGACCTCCAGCTCAACGCGGGGGACCGCTACGCCTTGGTGGGACCCAACGGCGCGGGCAAGTCCACGTTGTTCAAGATGCTGCTGGGCGAGGAGGAGCTGGAGGGCGGCTCCATCGAGTGGAAGCGCGGGGCCAAGGCCGGCTACCTGCCGCAGGAAAATCCGCCCATCGGCCCGGAGACGGTGCTGGAGACCGCGCTGAAGCACAGCTCCGATCCCGACGGCCGCGAGACGGCCGAGGCCAAGAAGATCCTGATGGGCCTGGGCTTCAAGGTGAAGGATTTCGACCGGCATCTCTCCGAGCTGTCCGGCGGCTGGGCCATGCGCGCGGCGCTGGCGCGGCTTTTGGTGGAGGAGCCCGAGCTGCTGCTTCTCGACGAGCCGACCAACCATCTCGACCTGGAGACTTTGCTGTGGTTCCAGGAATATTTGAAGTCGTATCCGGGCGCGATCCTGATGATCTCGCACGACCGCGCGTTCATCGACGAGGTGTGCTCGGCGATCATCGCGGTCGAGGAAAAGAAGCTCAAGAAGTACAACACGAACTACGACGGCTTCCTGGCCGAGCGCGAGGCCGCCCGGGAGCGCATCGTCTCGGCGCACAAGCAGCAGCAGGACGAGATCGAGGCGATGAAGGACTTCATCATGCGCAACCGCGCGCGCGTCTCCACCGCGTCGCGCGTGCAGAGCGTGATGAAGAAGCTGGAGAAGATCGAGGAGATCGTCCTGCCGCCGTCGTCGAAAGCGGTCAGCATCTCCTTCCCTCAGCCCGGGCGCACCGGGACCACCGTCTTGAAGCTGAAGAACGTGTTCAAGTCCTACGGGCCGACCAAGGTCTACGAGGGCTTGAATTTCGAGCTGGAACGCGGGCAGAAGATGGCCTTCGTGGGTCCCAACGGCGCCGGCAAATCCACCTTGCTCAAGGTCCTGGGCGACATCATCCCCATCGATGGCGGCGAACGGATTTTGGGCCACAACGTGAAGTGCGGCTACTTCTCCCAGCACCGCGAGGGGCAGCTGGATCCGCGCCGGACGGTCCTGCAGGAGGCCATGAGCGTTCCCCGCAGCAACGGCGACCTGTTCACGCGCACCGTGCTGGGCACCT
This sequence comes from Elusimicrobiota bacterium, assembly GCA_044450965.1. Taxonomy (GTDB): domain Bacteria; phylum Elusimicrobiota; class Elusimicrobia; order UBA1565; family UBA9628; genus GWA2-66-18. The sequence goes on from JBIOJO010000049.1 coordinate 15,727, forward strand.
TCCTGTTTCCCGGCGACACCGTGCACAAGAAAGTCGATGTTCTGTCGGGTGGAGAGAAGAGCCGGTTGCAATTGGCGAAGCTTCTTTTAGACCCGCCGAACGTTTTGCTGCTCGACGAGCCCACCACCCATTTGGACCTCACCTCCGTCGAGGCCTTGGTGGAAGCTCTTAAGAAGTTCGACGGAACCATCTGCGCGATCTCGCATGACGTGTATTTCCTGAACGGCGTGGCCGATCATGTGGTCCACGTCGTGCAGGGAAAAATCACCGTGTTTCCGGGAAACTTCGAATATTTCCGCCACCGGCAGGCGCAGTTGGACGCCGAGCGGGAGCCCGTCGAGCACACGGAAGAGCAGAAGGCCGCCATCGCCGCCGAAAATCTGTACGAGGCCGGCAAGGAAGTCCGCCGCAAGGCGAAGGCCCTCGAGAAGGCCAAGGTGGAATTGGAAAAACTTCACGCCGAGCTGGAAAAATTGGCCCACGACATGTCCGATCCGAAGCTGTACGAGGACTTCGAGCGCGTGACCAAGGTCGGCGAGGACATGGAGCGCGTCCAGGCGGCGCTTCAGCTCAAGGAAGAGGAAGTCCAGCGGCTCGGCGGGGCCTAGGCCGGTCCCGCGCCGAGAAATAATCCGGTTCGTGAAATTGCCGTCTTTTTACCGTTCCGACCTTGCGAACTGTAGGAGTCGCCTGCTACCCTGAGGCCGGAAGAGGTGGCTATGATTATTTCGATCCCGCTGCTGTTCGCCGCGCTGGCGCCGTCGGCCCAAGCCGCGCCGTGCACCTACGCCGTCTGCTTCTCCACGGGTTCGGCCGACCTTTCCTGGCATAAGTCGCTGAACAGCGACGCGCCTTCCTCCGGCGCCTCCCGCTCGGTCCGTGGGACCGACGTCCGCGCGACCAACGTTCTCGGAAACGGCGGCGGGAGCTCCGCGGCGGGCGCCTCTCCCGCCGGAACGGCCGACTTCGGCCCGCGCGCCGCGCGCAACGTCGGCCGCAAGACGACTTACTCCGGCCAGGGTGGACGGACCTTCGGCGCGACCGCTTCCGGAAAATTCTCGAACGCGGGTTCCAACGGCGGAGGAGAGGGCAATCTGATCGTCGCCGGGGGCGACTCGCTTACGGGCTCGGGCGTGAGCCGCGACGCGGCCGGTAACCGCGTCCCGAGCGGCTCCTCTTCTTCCGGCTCCACCGGAGGAGGCGGGGGCGGCGGCTCGGGTTCGGGCGGCGCGACGCCGTCCTCGACGGGCGACGCGACGACGCCCTCGACGGGCGGAACGACGACGCCCTCGACGGGCGGGACGACGACGCCCTCGACGAGCGGGACCACTCCTTCCGGGACTCTGACTCCTTCGGTGACCGGCGGCGGCTGCACGGATGCCGCTCAGACCGCCGTCGCCTGCGCGACTTACGCGGGCCAATACGGCATTCCCGCCCACGCCACCATGGGCATGGCGAACTGGACGAAGAATTCGTGCACCGGGGCCATCACCTATACGGGCGGCTGCGTGGATCCGGCGTCGTGCGTCCCAGCGGCTCAGACGCCGGTGTCGTGCGCGACGTACGCGGGCTCCTATGGAATCCCGGCGTCGGCGACCTCGGGCTCGGCGAACTGGACGAAGAACAGCTGCACCGGCGTCATCACCTACACCGGCGGCTGCTACGCGCCCGACTCCGCGAACTGCGTCAACGTGGTTCAGACGCCGGTGTCCTGCGCCGCCTACGCTGGGTCGTACGGCGTTCCGGCCGGAGCCACGGTCGGCTCCGCGAACTGGACGAAGAATTCCTGCACCGCGGCGATCGTCTATACCGGGGGCTGCAGCGCGCCCGGGGGAGCGTCCAACTGCGTGGACTCCCCGCAGGCGCCCGTCTCCTGCGCGACTTACGCGGGGTCCTACGGCATCCCGGCCGGCGCCACTCAAGGCGACGCGAGCTGGACGAAGAACACCTGCACCGGCGCCATTGAATACATGGGAGGATGCAACAATCCGGCGGCCTGCGTGGACATGCCTCAGACGCCGGTTCTTTGCGCGTCCTACGCGGGCACTTACGGAATTCCTCCGGACGCCACTTTCGGCCTCGCGCAATGGACTCAGAACACCTGCACGGCCAAGGTCACGTATTTGGGCGGCTGCACCGTACAGGACCAGCGAAAGAAGCCTAATTAAGCCGGATTGATGCCGGGAGCGCCGAAAGGGGCGTCTGCGCGGCCAATTTTTCGGCTAGAATGGGCGCATGGCGCGCTTCCTGGCGTTGCTGCTGGCGTTCTCCCCGCTGACGGCCGCGGCGACCCCTTCCGCCGTCGCCCCCGCGTCCGCGCCGGAGTCCCAGGACCAGCTGGACCATCTGTTCGACGGCCGCGCGTCGTCCTCCGCGATCGCCGCGGGCCACGGTCCCGCGCCGCTGTCCGCCGCGGACATGAAGTTCCTGAACGATTTGCTGCGGCGCAACTTCCGTTATTTCCAGGAGCAGACGGACGCGAAGACGGGCCTGACGGCCGACCGCGCGTCGGCCGACGGCGCGGCGCCGCACCAGTTAGGCACGACGGGCGTGGCCAGCGTGGCCTCGACCGGCTTCGGCCTGAGCGCGCTGTGCGTGGCCGCCGGGCGCGGCGACGTTCCGCGCCAGGAGGCCGTCGCCCGCGCGAAGGCGACGTTGACGTTCCTGAAGGACAAGGCCCCGCAGGAGCACGGCTTCTTCTATCACTTCATCGGCATGAGCACCGGCGCGCGGGAATGGAAGTCGGAGGTGTCGTCCATCGACACGGCCCTGCTGATGGCGGGCGTCCTCACCGCCAAGCAATGCTTCGCCGATCCCGAGATCTCCGCGCTGGCCGACGCGTTGTACGCGCGCATCGATTTTCCGTGGATGCTCAACGGCTCCAAGAACCTGCTGTCCATGGGCTGGACGCCGGAGAAGGGCTTCCTCCCCGCGCGCTGGGACACCTACAGCGAGCACATGATCCTGGACCTGCTGGCCATCGGCTCGCCGACGCATCCCATCCCCGCGGCGGAGTGGGACGCGTGGGCGCGGCCCGTCGTCGACGCCGGAGGGCAGACCTACGTGGCCGGGACGTCGCCGCTGTTCATCCACCAGTACTCGCAGGCCTACGTGGACTTCCGCGGCAAATGCGACGCCCACGGCCTGAACTACTTCGACAACTCCGTGAAGGCGACCTTGGCCCAGCGCCGGTACATGAAGGACAACGGCAAGGCCTACGGCTGGTCGGAGAACGTCTGGGGGCTGACCGCGTCGGACACCTGCACCGGGGGCTACGCCGCGTGGGGAGCTCCGCCGCCGGAGGGGCCCATCGACGGCACCGTGGTGCCGTCCGCGCCCGGCGGCTCCCTCATGTTCACCCCGCGCGAGTCGCTGGCCGCGCTCCAGGAGATGCGCGCGCGCTACCCGAAGATCTACGGCCGCTACGGCTTCACCGATTCCTTCACCCCCAAGACGGGCTGCGTGAACAAGGACGTGCTGGGCATCGACCAGGGCATCACCTTGCTGTCCGCCGCGAACCTGGAGAACGGCGCCGTGTGGGACGCGTTCATGAAGAACCCCGAGATCACCGGAGCGATGGCCAAGGTCGGATTCGGAGCGTGCCGCTAACTTGATGAAACATCTTCTCGCCGTCCTGTTCGTCGCCGTCTCGGCCTCCGCCGCGCCGAAGGACCCGCTCGACGCCCGCGTCGAGGCCCTGCTGAAGGACATGACCCAACAGGAGAAGCTGGGCCAGCTCCAGCAACTGGGCGGGCCCGTGGAGGGTTCCCCGGAGCTGATCGAGCTGGCGGGCAAGGGGCTGCTCGGCTCCACGTTGAACGTGCGCGGCGCCAAGGCCGTCAACGCGCTCCAGCGCGCCGCCCTGGAGAAGTCCCGCCTGAAAATTCCGCTGATCTTCGGCTTCGACGTGATCCACGGCTACCGGACCGTGTTCCCGATTCCGCTGGCGCTGGCGTCCAGCTTCGACCCGTCCACGGCCGAGCGCGCCGCGCGCCTGTCGGCGTGGGAGGCGTTCGCCGACGGCCTGCGCTGGACCTTCTCGCCCATGGTGGACATCGCGCGCGATCCGCGCTGGGGCCGCGTCGCCGAAGGCGCGGGCGAGGATCCGTTCCTGGGCGCGGCGATGGCGCGCGCCTACGTGCGCGGCTATCAGGGCGACGACGCCGCCGCGCCGAACACCTTGGCCGCGTGCGCGAAGCACTGGGTCGGCTACGGCGCGGCGGAGGCGGGGCGCGACTACAGCACGACGGAGATCTCCGACCGGACCTTGCGCGAGATCTACTTCCCGCCGTTCCGCGCCGCCGTGGAGAGCGGAGTCCTGACTGTCATGAGCGCCTTCAACGACCTGAACGGCGTGCCGTCCTCGGCGAACCGGTTCACCTTGACCGAGGTCCTGCGCGGCGAGTTCGGCTTCCGCGGCTTCGTGGTCAGCGACTGGGACGCGGTGTCCCAGTTGATCCCGCACGGCATCGCGGCCGACGACGCCGACGCCGCGCGCCAGGGCCTGAACGCGGGCGTGGACATGGAGATGGACAGCCGTTTATACGGCGCCGCCGTGCCGGCGCTTCTCAAGGAAGGGCGCGTTTCGAGCGCGACGCTGGACGAGGCCGTGCGCCGGATTCTGCGGGTGAAGATGCGGTTGGGATTGTTCGAGCATCCGTACGCCGACGAGAGCCGCGCCGCCGGAGCGCCGGACGCCGAGTCCCGCGCGCACGCGCGCGAGGCCGCCGTCAAATCGATGGTGCTGTTGAAGAACGACGGCGACGTGCTTCCGTTGAGCAGGAATCTGAGGACCGTCGCCGTGATCGGCCCCCTCGGGGACGACGGCGCGGCCGTGCTGGGCTCCTGGTTCGGAGACGGGCGCGCCTCCGAAGCTTCCACCATGCTCGCCGGCGTCCGTGCCGCCCTGCCGGGCGCGAAGGTGATTTATTCGACGGGATGCTCCGTGAACGGCACGACGGACGAGGGCTTCGCCGCCGCCGTCGCCGCGGCCAAGGGCGCGGATGCGGTCATTTTGGCGCTGGGAGAATCGGGCGACATGACCGGGGAAGCCACGTCGCGCGCCTATCTCGATCTGCCCGGCCGTCAATTGGACCTGGAGAAGGCCGTGCTCGCCGTGGGCAAGCCCACCGTCGTCGTGCTTCTCAACGGCCGCCCGCTGACGATCCCCTGGACCGCCGAACACGCCCCGGCGATCCTGGAAGCGTGGCAGCCCGGAACGGAAGGCGGACGCGCGATCGCCGATATCCTGTTCGGGGACGCGAACCCGGGCGGGAAACTCCCGATGACCTTCCCGCGCGCCGTGGGGCAGGTGCCGCTGTACTACAACCACAAAAATACGGGCCGGCCGCCGGAGGACGCGAACCATTACACGTCCAAGTATCAGGACCTTCCCGTGACGCCGCAGTTCCCGTTCGGCTATGGGCTCAGCTATGCCAAGTTCTCGTTGAAAGCGCCGTCTTTGAGCGCTATAAAAATAAAAACGAACGGGTCGCTCGCCGTGAGCACGACGCTCGAAAATGTCGGGACGAGACCCGGGGACGAGGTGGTGCAGCTGTACATCCACCGCACTTCGGGAAGCGTGACGCGGCCGGTGCGGGAGCTGAAAGGGTTCAATCGCGTCTCACTGAAGCCCGGCGATAAAAAAGACGTGACGTTCGATCTGACCCCGAAAGAGTTGGGATTCTACGGGGCCGATATGAAATGGGCCGTCGAGCCTGGCGACGTGGAAGTGTTTGTCGGCACCGACTCCGCGGCCGGCCTGAGCGCGCGCTTCAGCGTCGAACGCTGAGCGCGTCGGCCAGGACGTCGAAGTCCAGCGGCTTGTCGAGCAGGCACTTCGCGCCCAGCAGGAGCGCGTCCTGCCGGATCTCCTCGGTGGCGTGGCCCGTGACCATGATGACCGTCCTTACGCCCGCCTTCAGGAAGCGCGGCAAGGCGGTGATGCCCATTATGCCGGGGAGATTGTTGTCCAGGATGACGCCGTCGAACGTCTCGGTCGCGACGCGGTCCAGAGCGGACTCGGCGTCTCCCGCCTGGAAGACGTCGTGGCCGAGTTGTTCCAATAGCCCCGCGATGGCCGCGCGCAAGTCGGCTTCGTCGTCGACGACCAGGATGCGCAGGCGCATGGAAGTCATATTCGCCATCTTACATATTGGCTGGAGGGCGCGCCAGGCCTTGACGTCGAACAAACGTTCGACTACACTGTGATCATGGACGCCCCGCGCGGCCGGGGAACCGGCCTCAATCCGACCAACCGGTTCGAGGAGTTGGCCTACGAGTGGGAGGAATCCGCCGATCCGGCGGAGCGGCCCGCGCCGAAGACGCACTTTTTCCGCGACAACTCCCGTTCCATCCTGGTCAAGAACGACAGCCCCGACATTCCGTTCACCTGGAGCCTGAATCCGTACCGCGGCTGCGAGCACGGCTGCGTGTACTGCTACGCGCGGCCGTACCACGAATACCTGGGCCTGTCGTCCGGCCTGGATTTCGAGTCCATGATCTTCGTGAAGGAGGACGCGCCCGAGCTTCTGGCGGCGGAGCTGGCCAAGCCCTCATGGGAGCCGGAGTCGATCGCGCTGGGCGGCGTCACCGACGTGTACCAGCCCATCGAGCGCAAGCTGCTGATCACGCGCCGCTGCCTGCAGGTCCTGGCCGACGCGCGCCATCCCTGCGGGCTGGTCACGAAGAACCACCTGGTGACGCGCGACGCCGACGTGCTCCAGGAGCTGGCGAAATTCGGGCTGGGGCGCGTGTTCGTCTCCCTGACCACGTTGGATCCGGATCTGGCGCGCCGGATGGAGCCGCGCGCCTCGACCCCGGCCAAGCGCCTGGAGGCGATGCGCGTCCTGGCCAAGGCCGGCGTGCACGTGGGCGTGATGACCGCGCCGATGATCCTGGGCTTGAACGACCACGAGCTCCCGAAGCTGCTGGAGGCCGCCGCCGGCGCGGGCGCGACGTCGGCCGGCTACGTGCCGCTGCGCCTGCCGCACCAGTTGGGGACGGTGTTTTCGGACTGGCTGGAGCGGAACTACCCCGACCGCAAGGAGAAGGTGCTCAATCAGATCCGCGCCCTCCGCGGCGGCGAATTAAACGACCCGCGTTTCGGATCCCGCATGCGCGGGTCGGGGATTTTCGCCGAGCACCTGGCGAAGCTGTTCGCGCTGACCTGCCGGAAGGTCGGGCTGAACCGTCAGCGCTTCGCCGGGGGAGACGCGGGCGAGCATTTCCGCCGGCCGCTGGGCGCGCAGTTGCGGCTGCTTTAGCGCGCGGGCTTGGCGAGGACGGCGTCGCGCTCGCGGCCGTACAGCGAGGCCAAGGTCAGCGGCTGGTCGAACCAGACCTTGAAGCCGCCGAGGATGCGCGGCGAGACGTTCAGGGTCAGGGGCGCCGCGTCCAGGCCGTTGAGCTTCACGAGCATCACCGCGTCGCCTTCCGCGGACACGGGCGTGATCACGGCCTCGGAGCCGCGCGCGGCCTGCAGGAGCATCCAAGGGCGGACCAAGGTGCGCAGGGCGTCGGGGAGCTGTTCGGCGGTGGGGACGTCCAGGGCCAGATCGGGGTGGGCGCAGTCCTTGAGCGCGGCGCAGGCGGAGGCGACGGGCGCCCGCATTCCCGGCATCTGCTGGATGAAGCCGACGCGGTCGCCTTTGGCGTCGGTGACGGCGTCGCGCAGGTCGCTGTCTCGGTTCTCGATGAGGAACGCTTCCTCGCGCTGGGCGGCGTCGTCGATCTTCGCCTTCAGGCGCTTGTCGTTGGAGACGAACTTGCGCAGGGCGTCCTCGGCTTTCGGTCCGCCGCTGAGGCGGAGCGGCTTGTCCGCGGCGCGAACGGGCGCGGCGCAGACGGCGAGGACGGCCAGTAGGGCGGTGAGCTTCATAAGCTTATTATACCCCGTCCGGCCCGAAAACCGCCTGGGCCTTTAGGACCGTCGCCGGGCGAAAACGCCGAGGCGGCGGTTCTTGCGCACGTCGTCCCACGGGAAGCACAGCCCGTTCATGGCGACGTAGACGCCCGGCGGCAGGACCTGGGCGAAGGAGAGGGCGGAGCCGAGGTTGAACAGTCCGTCCGACGAACCGAAGCGGTAGGGACGCATGGCGCCGGTGAGCACGACGGTCTTGTCCGCGATCGCGCGGCCCAGCACGGCGGCCGTCTCGGCCATGGTGTCGGTCCCGTGGGTGACGACCAGGCGTTTCTCCGGCGCGCGGCGGCAGGCGGCCAGGATCCTGCGGCGGTCGGCGGCGGTCATGAACAGGCTGTCCTTCATCATGAGCGTGGCGACCTTCGTCGGGAGGCGGCAGCGGCCCAGGGCCAGCATCTCCGGAACGTAGGTGCGGCGGAAGGACAGGGCGCCGCGCAGCTCGTCGTATTCCTTGTCGAAGGTCCCGCCGGTCACCAGGACGCGCACTGTCATGCGGCTATGTTACCTGATTAGAGGTGCGCGGGAGCGGGAGCCGGCGCGGAGGCGGAGGCCGTGGCGGTCTCGGCGCGCATGGAGCGGCCGTGGGCGTAGGCCTTGATCGCCGAGGCCATGGAGTCGGCCAGCTTGTCCTGGTAGACGGGATCGTTGAGGCGCGCGGCCTCCTCGGGGTTGCTCAAGTAGCCGATCTCGACGAGGATGCTGGGCTGGGCGGGATTTTTCAGGACGTAGTAGTCCGACTTCGCGTCCTCGACGCGGAAGCCGTCGGCGCGCATGGTCTTCACCAGGGAGCCGGCTAAATAGGCGCTCTCCTTCGCTTCGATGCCGGGCGGGGCGGGCATGGGCGGAACCTTCGGGTGCTTGTGACGGCGCGCCCAGGAGCCGCGCTTCTGCGGGGCGAAGCTGTAGACGACCGCGCCGTTGAGCTTCTTGTTTCTGACCTTGTTGAGATGGATGGAGACGAACACCGCGCCGTTCCAGTCCACGGACTCGACCAGGCGGTTGTCCAAGGTCACGTAATTGTCGTCCTCGCGGGTGAGCGCGACGGGCATGTCGCCCTTGATCTTGTCGCGGAGCTTGAGCGCCACGGCCAAAGCGATGTTTTTTTCCTGCAGGCCCTTCACGACCGCGCCCAGGTCGTCGCCGCCGTGGCCGGGATCCAGGATCACGGGCGTGACGGGGCGGTTGGCGGTCAGCGGCAACGGAGCCGCGCTGTGCATGGCCGAGGCCGGCACGGCGAGACAGGCGCTGAGCAGCGCGGCGGCGAGGGGCATTTTATTCATCGTCTCTATGTATATAACGGCCACGGCTGGCCCTGTCAAGGGGGCCCGGTTATCATACGGGCTGGGGGGCCATTCGTTCGTTCGGCCCCCATAAACTGGGAAGGGGGGCGCCGGGGGGGCCGCGCGCCCGCGGGGGATGTGGTGGGGGGGGGGGCGGGAGGGTGATTTTTGAGCATGAAGCACCA
>JBIOJO010000050.1:0-24317 GCA_044450965.1 Elusimicrobiota bacterium
CCCGTCGTCCCGGCCCGGACCCAGTCGTCCGTGTCGGCCAAGAAGCTGGCCGTGAGCCAGCATCTCGACGGATCCTCGTCCGCCCATTCGTCCGCGGAAGCGTCCGTCGCGGCGGCGTCGGCGAAGACCGGCGGCCATCCGGCGAAAAAACCCGTGATCGCTCCGAAGTTGGACCTTTCTAAGACTCCGCAGGGCTCGTTGGCGTCGAGCGTCCATTACGGAGTGAACGACCGCGCGGAGCTGATGGGCCGCGCCGCCGGACCGGTCTACAACTTCGCGGGACGGGATGTCGGGCAGAAGGCCGCCCCCACCCCGTCCGCCGCCGGCCCGATGGATCAGGTCGATGCCGCCCAGAAACAGATCGACGACTCGAGCCTGAGCGACGCCGACAAGGCGACCATCAACGCGACCTTGGGCAAGGTTCGCGCGACCGCCGCTCAGCCTTAAGCGTCAGTACGGGAAGAGATCGGAGAGGTTTTTCTCTTCGATGTCGCCCAAGGTCTTGAGCTTGTCCAACCCCACGCGGTCGCGCTGACCCAGGATCCAGATGTTCATGGGCTTGCCCTTGAACCGCCGCGCGAAGGACTCCAGCTCGGCGGGCGTGTACTTAAGGACCTTCTCGAACCGCTTGGGACGGGGATCCCCGCCGGTGATTCCCGAGTCCTCCCACGACATCAATCTGTCGGGGATTTCATGGAAGTTGACCGGATCCGTCCGGTAGGCTTCCTCGACCGCTTTCGCCGTCTCATGGAAGCGCTTGTCGGAGGCGGGGAAATCCCCGAAAAGCTTGAGCATCAATTCCGTGGCTTCGGGCGTCTTGTCGGCCTGGCAGCCGAGGCCGCCGACGATCTCGGTTTCGTCGCCTTTGTGCGCGGACGTCCCGTGGCCGCCCCAGGCGCTGTAGGCCAGCGCGCGCGCCTCGCGCACTTCCTGGAAGATCACCGAGCTCATGTCTCCGCCCATGTACTGGGCGTAGAACAGATAGTCGACCGCGTGCTCCGGATCGAAGACCTCGTCGACCGCGGCGAGGCCGACCTGGGCCTGCACCATCTCCCGGTTCGTGAAGAGGATGCGCGTGCGGGCGGGCTTGAGGTAGCGGACCGGCGTGCGCGCCGGAACGGGCTTATAGCGGCCCCAGGTCTCGAGGAGCTTCGCGACCTCCGACGGGGAGCGGGGGCCGACGTAGCCGACGCGGCGCTGCCATTGCGGGAAATCATGGATGAGGCCCTTCAACTCGTTCAGATCGAGCTTCTTGAGCTCGTCGTCGGTCAGGCGGTGGAGCACCGGGCTCTCGCGCCCCCTCTCCGCGAGATAGCCGAGGGCCTGATGCACGGCGCGGGGATCCTTCTTCTCGTCCGCCCGTTCTCCCAGGTCGACCTCGACCATCTTCCGAAGAGTGTCGCTCGAGACGTTCGGCCAGTCGAAGCGCTGGCTCAGCAATTCCAGCGACGGCCAGAAATTCCGGTCGATTCCGCTCAGGACGACGCCGGACGAGCGCTCCCCGCAGGAGTAGTTGATGGTCGTTCCAAGAGCGTACAGGCGTTTCTTGAACTCCTCGGCGCTGTACGGTCCGGCGCCCGATAATTCCAGCAGTTCGACGGCCGCGCACAGCTTCCGTTCGGCGAGCGAGCCGCGCTCGAACCGGATCGTCAATTCGAAAAGGTCGTTGTAGGGATTCTTGGTCGCGAAGATCCGGCCGCCCTCGACCGGCGCGATCTGGTAATCGCGTCCGGCGACCAGCCAGCGAGGTTCGATGGGCGGCGCCGGGATCGCCAGGACCCGCTTGAGGAACGCGGATTCGCGCGCGGGGTCGATGTCGAGGCTGGTGAAACCGGGCTTGTCGATCTTCGGGATCTCGGGCTTTCCGTCGCGGCGGAAAACCACGACGCGATCGGGGCCGATGTAGCGTCGGGCGACGCGCACGACGTCGTCCTTAGTGACGCGGCGCAGACGCTCCAGGCGGGACGCGGTCTTGGGCCACGGCTCGAACGCGATGAAGGAGTTGACCATCGTCCCGGCGCGGGCTTCATTGGACTCGAGCGCGCGCTTCTGGCCGATCTCGAAGTCCGTGATGACCGCCGCGATGTCGGAATCGTCGAACTCCCCGTTCTTCAGGGAGTCGGCTGTCTCCAGGAGAAGCGCGAGCGCCTCCTCCGGCGTCTGCCCCTTCTTCGTCGCGGCCCACATCGTCCATTCGCCCGCGTCGTTGCGCATCGTCGGATAAGAGCCGGACACCTTGACCTTCTGGGCCTGGTTGAGGCGCAGGTTCAGGAGGCCCGAGGCGGAGTTGTCCGTCAGCATGTCCATGATGGTCAGCGCGTCGGCGTCGGGATCCGAGGACGCGACCGTCGGCCAGGAAACGGCGACCTTCTCCTCGGCCTCGTACCGCGTTTCATAACGCTCCTCGCCCTTGGGCTTGGGCAACGGCCAAGTCGTCGGCGCGGGCAGCGCCTTGGGCGTCCAGGAGCCGAAGTTCCGGGAGATGATCTCCATCGCCGCCGCCGGGTCGAAATCGCCGGCCAGGACTATCGCCATGTTGTTGGGAACGTACCAGCGGTCGAAGAACGCCTGCATCCGGGCGAGCGAGGGGTTCTTCAGGTGCTCGATGGTGCCGATCGTGGTCTGCGTTCCGTAAGGATGGGCCTTGAACATCTCCTTCTCGGACTCGTCGTAGAGGACCGACTCCGCGTTGTCCATCGAGCGGTTCTTCTCCTCGTAGACGGCTTCCAGCTCTCCCGGGAACAAGCGGAACACGGGATGGGCGAAGCGTTCGGACTCCACCGCGGCCCACGCCTCCAGGCGATTGGCCGGAATATCCTCTTCGTACACCGTTTCCTCGTTGGAGGTATGGGCGTTCACTCCGTCCGCGCCGATGCCGCGGTAGAAGCGATCGATCTCGTTGGGGGACACCAGCGCCGCGTCGGCGATGTTCTCCGCGTCGATGAGCTTGTCGATCTTCGCGCGGGAGGCGGCGTCCTTCGTCTTCGAACGCTCTTCGTAGAGCTCCTTGATGCGCTGGAGGTGCGGGGCTTCCTTCGCGTAGTCCATCGCGCCAAGGCCCGTCGTCCCTTTGAACAGCATGTGCTCCAGGTAATGGGCCTGGCCGGTCGCCTCGGCGGGATCGCTCTTGGAGCCGGCGCGGACCGCGACGCGGATCGTCACGCGGGGGCGGCCCTTGTTCGGGCTCAGGTACACCGTCAAGCCGTTCGGCAGGCGGCGGATGGTCACGCCCATCGCGTCCTCGGGGAGGGGCTTGTCCAAGGTCGCGGGCACCGTCGGCATCGGGACCGGCGCCGACTTCGCGGTCGCGGACGCGGCCAGCGCGGCGAGGAGCAGGGGGATCAGGGCCAGGCGGATCTTCATTTGGTCTCCGGGGTGGTGGGCGCTTCGGGCGAGGAGCCGAAAGCGTCGGACGTCGCGTCGGGCGTCTTGGCCTCGGCCGGGGGCGTCTCCGGCAGCGGGGTGGGCGCGGGTTCGGGCGCCTCGACGGCGACCGGCGCCGGCTTGGTCTTCTTGCGCGGCGTCTTCGCCGGCTTCACGGTCGTCGTCGGAATTTCCGTCTCCGGCTTGATGATGGGGCCGGCCTGGATCGCCGACCAGCTGTAATGGTTCTGGGCGTTCCAGAGAATCCAGCCGCGCACGCCCTGCTCCTCGGCGGCGCGGATCTGCGCGCGCACGTGGGCGGGCGTGTACCGGATGCCCAGGGAGAAATCCTGCAGGTAGGGCCGCAGCTGATCGGGCTTTCCGCCCAGCCGCGAGAGCGCGTCCTTGACGCCCTGGCGGACGGTCAAATAGGGCTGGCGGTTCGGGTTCTTCAGCCCGTACTGGCCTTTCGCGTAGTGCGACGGATACATCATCGGCGACACGTAGTCCACCTCGTCGGTCATCTGATCCAGGCGCTGGCCGATGCCCATGCCGTTGTCGACGCTGGCGGTCAGGCCGAAGGTGTCGATGGACAGCTTCACGCCGAGGGGCTTCAGGCGCGCGCGCGCCAGGGCCAGGAACTCGCGCAGGGCGGCGCTGGCGGTTTCGGGAGAGTGGTCCTTGCGCGAGTAGCGGCACAGCCTGGTCTTCCCGTCGGAGGGAAAGCGGATGTAGTCGAACTGGATTTCGTCGAAGCCGGCGGCCGCGGCGCGGGAGGCGATGTCGATGTCGTAATCCCAGATCTCCTTCTGATACGGATCCACCCACGCGGTGCCCTTGTCGTTGACCCAAATCCGTCCATCGGGGAAGTGCACGGCCAGGTCGGGCCGCGCGTGCGCCAGATGGTCGTCCTTGAAGACCGCGATGCGGGCGATCGTGTAGATGCCCTGCTCCTTAAAGTCCTTCACGGCGCGAGGCAGGTCCGGGATCGCGTTCATGAACGCCTTGGTCTTGATCGCGAACGGAACGTCGTGGACGAACTCGTGGCCGTCGTAGTCCTTGAGGGCGATGACGACCGCGTTGAAGCCGGCGGCCTTCATTTCGTCCCGGAAGCGAAGGCGCGCCTTGGTCGAACCCGCGGTCCAGCCCGTGAAATGGACGCCGCGCAAGGTGGCGGTGGATGCGGGAGCCTGCTCTTGAGCGGAGGACGGGCGGGTCAGAAGCGCGGCGAGGGTCAGGGCGGCGAGCATCGTCGGAGACGATACCAAAAATCCCGCCTCGGTCAGCGTCGAGGGACGACGAACAGGTCGCGGTGGATCGCCTCCTCGCCGATGATGTCGGTGATGGGGGTGGGGTGGACGTCGCCGGTCGCGGCGCTCTCCGCCATATCCCGGCGTTCCGCCTCCGACAGCTGGGCGTACGGGATGTCGGATTCGTAGAAGGTCGCCGGGGCGTAGGCCGGCGCGTCGGCCAGTATTTCGTAGCCGCCGGAGCTGACTCGCGCCAGCGTGACAATGTATCGTCCGTCCTGGTCGGTGCTGAACGGTTCGCCTCCGTCGTTGGGCTTGGCGTCGCTGGAGCGGACCAAGAACGCCGTCTGCGGGACCGGGCGCAAGGTCAAAATGTCGTAGACGGTGCCGCGCAGGGCCCAGTTCCCCGGATTCAGCCGCGGCAAGGGAAGATCTCCGGTGGGACGCTTTCGCGGAGGTTCCGGACGCGGCGTCGCGGAAGCGGACTGCCCGGTTTTCGACGGCGCGCCGGGAGACGGTGTCCAGGGAATCCAGGATGATTTCGCCGGGGAGTCGATCGGCGGGGGGGAAGACGGCCCCGTCGATCGGGAGGGCTCTCCCGGCGCGGCGGGGGCGTCCGGCGGCTGGGTGGAGAAGCGGCTGGGATCGCGCGCCTCGTCGACGAACCGGACGACGCGAGCGCGCCCCGCGGCGGCGGCGGTCAGCAGCGGGGAGCGGAATTGATGGGCGACGCCGGCGGCGGCTCCCAGGCCGATCAGCCACGCGGCGACGATGAACGGCCGGCGGCGGCGGCGCTCCTGCATCGCGCGCAGGGTGGCGTAGGCCCGGGTGATCTCATATTTGCTGCGCGGGCGGGTGCAGATCGGGCACGCCGTGATCTCGGGCCCAAGCAAGGTCCGGCAGCCGGGGCAGGGAATGGTTTCCATCTCCATTCAGCGTAGCACTCGCCCGGTCGGTTGGCAAGTTGGATTCTTGACTAAAAAGGTCAGGTATGATACACTGATGGTGTAGCGCCTTTGAGGAGATTTATGGCCAATCAGGACGTCAAGGACCTCGCGGACAAGGAATATAAGTACGGCTTCACGACCGACGTGGACGCCGATCAGATTCCGAAAGGCCTCAGCGAGGACGTCGTCCGCCTAATCTCCAAGAAGAAGAACGAACCTTCCTTTATGTTGGAGTGGCGCCTGAAGGCCTACCGGCACTGGCTGACCATGAAGGAGCCGACCTGGGCCGAGGTCCATTACCCCAAGATCGACTACAACGGCATCATCTACTACTCGGCGCCGAAGCTGAAGAAGAAGCTGGCCTCGATGGACGAGGTGGACCCCGAGGTCCGCGCCACTTTCGACAAGCTGGGCATCCCGCTGGACGAGCAGAAGATGCTGTCCAACGTGGCCGTGGACGCGGTGTTCGACTCGGTGTCGGTCGCGACGACGTTCAAAAAAGCGCTTTCAGAGGTCGGCGTCATCTTCTGCTCGTTCTCTGACGCCGTGAAGGACCATCCGGAACTGCTTGAAAAATATCTCGGTTCGGTCGTTCCGTACACGGACAATTTCTTCGCCGCCTTGAACGCCGCCGTTTTCTCGGATGGTTCGTTCTGCTACATCCCGAAGGGCGTGAAGTGTCCGATGGAGCTTTCCACGTACTTCCGCATCAACGCCAAGGACACCGGACAATTCGAACGGACCTTGATCGTCGCCGACGAAGGAGCCTCCGTGTCGTATCTCGAAGGCTGCACGGCGCCGATGCGGGACGAGAATCAACTGCATGCCGCCGTCGTCGAGCTGGTCGCGATGGGCGACGCCTCGATCAAGTACTCCACGATCCAGAATTGGTATCCCGGCGACAAGAACGGCAAGGGCGGCATCTACAACTTCGTCACCAAGCGCGGAAAGTGCGCCGGCCCGCGCTCCAAGATCTCCTGGACCCAGGTCGAGACCGGGTCGGCGATCACGTGGAAATATCCTTCGTGCATCCTCCTGGGCGACGATTCCGTCGGAGAATTCTATTCCGTGGCGCTGGCGAACCACTACCAGCAGGCCGACACCGGGACGAAGATGATCCACATCGGCAAAAACACGAAGTCCACCATCGTCTCCAAGGGAATTTCGGCCGGCCATGGTCAGAACGCCTACCGCGGCCAGGTGAAGATCGCGAAATCCGCGACCGGCGCGCGCAATCATTCCCAGTGCGACAGCCTGCTGCTCGGCTCGCAGTGCGGCGCGCACACGTTCCCGAACCTGGAAGTGCACAACACCTCGTCCACCGTCGAGCACGAGGCCTCCACCTCGAAGATCGGCGAGGACCAGCTTTTCTATCTACGCCAGCGCGGTCTGTCGGCGGAGGACGCGGTGGGCATGATCGTGAACGGCTTCTGCAAGCAGGTGTTCAACGAACTCCCGCTGGAATTCGCCGTCGAAGCGCACAAGCTCATGAACATCTCCCTGGAAGGGAGCGTCGGTTAAGGGGTTGCCATGTTGAAAATCAAGGATTTGCACGCGAAGGCCGGCGGAAAGGAGATTCTCAAGGGGCTCAATTTGACGGTGAACGCCGGCGAGGTCCATGCGATCATGGGCCCCAACGGCTCGGGCAAGAGCACGCTATCGTACGTGCTGGCCGGCCGCGACGGATACGAAATCACCGGCGGTTCCGCGGAGTACGAGGGCCGGGACCTCCTGGCGATGGCGCCGGAAGTGCGCGCGCGCGAGGGCGTGTTCCTCGCGTTCCAGTACCCCGTCGAGATTCCCGGCGTGTCCAACAAGTATTTCCTGAAGGCGGCGTACAACGCCCAGCGCAAGCACCGCGGCGAACCGGAGATGGACGCGGGCGCCTTCCTGAAGTTCGTCAAGGAGAAGGCCAAGCTGGTCGAGATGAACCCGGCGTTTTTGAATCGCTCGGTCAACGAGGGCTTCTCCGGCGGAGAGAAGAAGCGCAACGAGATCCTGCAGCTCGCGGTGCTGGAGCCGAAGCTGGCCTTGCTCGACGAGACGGACTCGGGCCTGGACATCGACGCGCTGAAGATCGTCGCCGGCGGCATCAACAAGCTCCGCGACCCGAAGCGCGCCGTCGTGCTGGTCACGCACTACCAGCGCCTGCTCGACTACATCGTCCCCGATTTCGTCCACGTCCTCTCCGGCGGCCGGATCGTCAAGTCCGGCGGCAAGGAATTGGCCCTCCAGCTGGAGAAGGAAGGCTACGGCTGGATCGAGGCGGAGAAGGCGGCGGCATGACCGCGACCCTGACGCCGACGGACCGCTTCGCCGCGCTCTTCGCGAGCGAGAAGCCCCGGCTGCCCGGAAACGGCGCGCGCTGGCTGACGGCCGCGCGCGAGGCCGCGTTCGCCGCTTTCGCGAACCAGGGCCTGCCGCACCTGCGCTTCGAGGGCTGGCGCCACACGCCGGCGAAGGCGCTGACCGAGACCGCCTTCGAGTTCGCCGAGCGCCCCGCCGCGCGCGGCGGTTTTTTCGGCAAGGTGCTTTGCCCGATCACCTTCCATCGCGTCGTCGTGCACAACGGCCGGGTCCTGCCCAACGGCGAGGGCTCGCTGTACACGGGCCTTCCGGCCGGCGTGACGGTGCTGAGCCTGGCCGACGCCCTGCGCGACGACCCCGAAACGCTGAAGACGGCGCTATCCCGCGGCTTCGCGGCCGACGGCCTTCCGTTCGCGTCGCTGGCGGCGGCCCTGTTCTCCGACGGCGTCGTCGTCAAGGTCGCGCGTCACGTCCGCCTCGACAAGCCTCTGAACCTCCTTTTCGTCTCGGATGATTCGAAAACCGGCCGTCCGCAGATGGCCCATCTGCGCGTCCTGGTCCTGCTCGAGGACGGCGCCTCGGCGGAAATCGTCACGGAGTCCGTCGGCGGGGGGCGCGCGCCGTTCTGGACGAACCTGCTGACCCAGATCGTCCTGGGCGAGGGGGCGATGCTCAAGCATTACCGCCTCCAGCGCGAGAACGAGACCGGCTTCCAAACCGCGGCGACCCTCGTCGAGGTCGGCCGGTCCGCGCGCTACGAGTCTCATTCGTTCAATTTCGGCGGCGCGCTGGTGCGCCATGATCTTCGCGTCCGCCTGGCCGGCGAAGGGGCGGACTGCACGCTCAACGGTATGGCGCTGGTCCGCGGCGACGAGACGGTCGACCACCACACCGTCGTGGAGCACGCGGCCGTCGGCGGGACCACGCGCGAGCTGTACAAGGCCGTGCTCGACGAGCGCGGACGCTTCGTCTTCGACGGGCTGGTGGACGTCCGCCCGGGCGCGCAGAAGACGGACGCATCGGTGTACAACAAGAACCTGCTGCTCTCGGAAGACGCGGACGTCCACACCAACCCCGAATTCAAGATCCTGGCCGACGACGTGTCGTGCAAGCACGGCGGCGCGATCGGCCAGCTGTCGTCGGAGTCCATGTTCTACCTGCGCTCCCGCGGCATCGGCGAGTCCGACGCGCGCCGCATGCTGGTGTACGCGTTCGGCTCCGAGATGATCGAGCGCGTCGGACTGGAGTCCCTGAAGGAGGCGCTCACGGCCGCGCTTCACTCGCGCATGCCCGAGGCCGCCGAGGAGACCGCATGAACGTCTCGAAGCTCCGCGCCGATTTCCCGATCCTGAAGCGCCTGGTGCGCGGCAAGCCCCTGGCCTATCTCGACAACGCGGCGACCACGCAGAAGCCGCGCCAGGTGATCGAGTCTCTCGTCGATTTTTACGAAAAACATAACGCCAACGTACATCGGGGAGTCCACTCGCTGTCGGAAGAAGCGACCAACATGGTCGAGGCGTCGCGGGCCAAAACGGCGAAGTTCATCGGCGCGCCGAAGCCCGAAACGGTGATCTTCACGCGGAACGCGACCGAATCGATCAATTTGGTGGCGCACGGCTGGGGACGTAAATTTTTGAAGGCCGGCGACGAAGTCGTGCTCACCGAGATGGAGCACCATTCGAACATCGTTCCGTGGCAGATGCTCGCCAAGGAGCGGGGCATCGTCCTGAAGTACGTCCCGGTCGAACTGGACGGAACGCTCGATTTGGAGAAGGTGCGAACCGTTGTGGGGCCGAAGACGAAGCTCTTCTCGTTCGTGGCCGTCTCGAATGCCCTTGGAACGGTTAACCCCGTCGAGCAGATGATCAAGATCGGCAAGAACGTCGGGGCGACCGTGCTGGTCGATGCCTGCCAATGGGCCCCGCATCGGACGTTGGACGTCTCGAAGTGGGGAGCCGATTTCGTGGCGTTTTCCGCCCACAAGATGCTGGGACCGACCGGCATCGGTGTCCTTTGGGGTCGCGAACAACTTTTGAACGACATGGATCCCTTCATGGGCGGCGGCGATATGATTTCCCGAGTGACCCTCGAAGGCGCGACGTGGAACGAGCTCCCGTATAAATTCGAGGCGGGGACGCCGAACATCGCCGATGCCGTCGCCTTCGGGCCGGCGCTCGATTACCTCTCCGCCGTGGGGTTGGACGCGATCCGGAAGCACGAGGACGAGCTGGCCGCCAAGGCCGTCGCCCTTCTGGAAGCGGCGCCGTCGACCTTCGTCCTTGGACCGAAAGATCCCGCGAAGCGTTCCGGGGTCGTGTCGTTCAATATCGCGGGACTGCATCCCCACGACGTGGGAACCATTTTCGATCTCGAGGGCGTGGCCGTGCGGGTCGGTCACCACTGCTGCCAGCCCTTGATGCACAAGCTGCAGTGCGGCGGGACCGCGCGCGCGAGCTTCTACCTTTACAACGACGAGTCCGATATCGAAGCTCTGGGGCGCGCGCTGAAGCGCACGCTCGACTTCTTCAAGATCGGGGCCAAGGCGGGGGTACACTAAGATGGAAGGCGACGCCGAACTGCAGGACCTGTACCGCGAGGTCCTTCTCGATTATTTCCGCTCCACCACCCGCAAGGGCAATCTCGATCCCGCCGACGTGCGCGCGCACGGCATCAACCCGGTGTGCGGGGACGAGATCGAGATCACCGTCCAGCGCGACGGCGATAAGGTCGCCAAGCTGCGCTACGCCGGCCACGGCTGCGTGATCAGCCAGGCCTCGGCGGCGATGATGGGCGAGGCGCTGGAAGGCCGGACCGAGGCCGACGCGAAGGCGCTGGTGCGGGCCTTCAAGAAGATGATGCTGGAGAACGCGCCGGTTTCCTCCTTGCCGCCGGAGCTGGAGCCGCTGTCCGCGCTGGAGGGCGTGCGCAAATTCCCGTTGCGGGTGAAGTGCGCGACTTTGGCTTGGAACACGATCGCGCAGGGCCTCGAGGCCTCGCCGATCAAGGAGTCCTGACATGACGACCACCACTCTTCCCGGCGTGACTTTCCGTCAGATCGGCGCGGCGCTTCAGCCGGTGCAGGACCCCGAGATCCACATGAGTATCGTGGACCTGGGCCTGGTCTACGGCGCGGAGATGGGCCAAAGCGAAAAGGGCCTGTCGGTGAAGGTCCGGATGAGCCTGACCTCTCCCGCGTGCCCGTACGGCCCGATGCTGCTGGCTTCGGCCCATTCGGCGATCGCGCGCATCCCCGGGGTCAAGGACGTGGACGTGGACCTGGTGTTCACCCCGTCATGGGATCCGCGCACGATGGCGACGGAAGACGCGAAGGAGCAGCTCGGCCTTTACTGAGAGGTTCTCCCGATGAAGATCACAAGTTCGATCGAATACGCGACCCGGCTCATGACGACGCTGGCGCGCGCCTACGGGCAGGCTCCGCTCCCGGCGGAGCGGCTGGCGGAGTCCGACAACGTGCCGTTCGACTACGTGAGCCAGATCCTGGTCAAGCTGCGGCGCGCGGGGCTGGTCAACAGCCACCGCGGCAGTTCCGGCGGCTACGCGCTGTCGCGCCCCCCGGCGGAGATCACCTTGGGCCAGGTGGTGCGCGCGGTGGACGGCGACGTCTTCGAGGACGTGTGCGAGAAGTACCACGGCGGCGCGAAGGACTGCCGTCACCAGGGCGGCTGCTCGATCTCGCCCGTGTGGGCCCGGCTGGGCTCCCTGGTCACCGAGTATTTCGAGAGCGTGACCTTGGGCGCGATCCTGACGCAGCAGCCGGCGGACTGCGGCGCGGCGCCGGCCTGGCTGGATAAGATCGCCCCGCGCTGAGCTTGATTTTTTATTAGAGGTGAACCATGACCACTTACGAACGCGTTGAGAAGGTGCTGGACAAGATCCGGCCGTATATCCAGTCCGACGGCGGCAACATCGCGCTGGTCGCCGTGGACGAGGCCAGCGGGATCGTGAAGGTGACTCTCAGCGGCGCCTGCAACTCCTGTCCCAGTTCGACGGCCACGCTGAAGGGCGGGGTCGAAAGGATGATCCGCGCGGAGATTCCGGAGATCAAAGAAGTCGTCGCGGTCTAGATGTTATGAGTCCTTCCTCCGAATATCCGGGCCGAGCCCGAAGGGCCGAGGCGTAGAGTGTCTCAGCGCGTCGAGCTGCACTGCCACTCGGTGTTCTCGGACGGGGTCCTGACCCCGACCGAGCTGGTGGCGCGCGCGGTGGCGTCGAAGGTGGACCTGTTCGTGCTGACCGACCACGACAGCGTGTCCGGCGGTCCCGAGATGTTCGCCGCGGCCGCCGCCGCCGGCTTGAAGGCCCGCCTCGGCATCGAGATCAACTGCGCCGGAGAGGGCGCCGCCGACCGCGTGCACGTCCTCGGCTACGGCTTCAACCCCGAGTCGCCCGGCTTCGCCGAACGCCTGACCGAATTCCGCGAGCGCCGCACCGTCCGCGCCCGGCTCATGGTGGACAAGCTTCGCGCCCTGGGCTTCGCGATCGATTACGATCACGTGCGCGCGGCCGCTCACGAAACGGTGGGCCGTCCTCATTTGGCCGACGCGTTGCGGCGCATCGGCGTGGTGAAGAGCCGGAAAGAGGCGTTCGAACGTTTCTTGATCCGGGGAAAGCCCGGCTTCGTGGATTCGATGGGGCCCAGCCCCGCGGAGGCCATCGCCCTGATCCGCGACGCGGGGGGGATCGCCTGCCTCGCGCATCCGCAGACGGCGGGCAAGGAGAACGAGCTGGAGGCCCTGCGCGTTCTGGGCCTGGAAGCCATCGAGGTCAACTACGCCGGGCACACCCCGTCGCAGATCCGCGCGTACGGCGACTGGGCCTCCTCGAAGGGGCTGGTCGCCGCCGGCGGCTCGGACTATCACGGACCGGGGACGGGCCGCGAGGCGCGCCTGGGCGTCGAGTACGACGACGCCGGCTTCGCCGCGGTCATGGAGAGGATCGAACGATGCTCGTGATCGCCCATCGCGGGGCCAGCGGCCACGCGCCCGAGAACACCTTGGCCGCTTTCCGCCTCGCGCTCGACATGGGCGCCAAGGCGATCGAATTCGACGTGCACCAGACGCTCGACCACGAGCTGATCGTGGCCCACGACGACGACTTCAGGCGCTGCGCCCGCGACAAGCGCCGCGTGAAGAACATCCACTGGGAGGGAGAGGCCGAGAAGATCGACGTCGGCTCCTGGTTCGACGCGCGCTTCTCCGCCGAGCGCCCGCCCCGGCTGGACGACGTGTTCGACCTGGTCCCGCCGTCGGTGGAGCTGCACCTGGAGATCAAGCGCGGTTCCGCCGTCTATCCCGGCATCGAGGAGCGCGTCGTGGACCTTCTGCATCACCGCGGGGCGCTGAGGCGCACCCTCGTCTCCAGCTTCGACAAGGAGGCGCTGTATTCGGTCCGCTCCCTTGACGAAAAGGTGCGGCTCGGGTATCTTCTCGGTCTGACCTCGCTGAAGACCGCTTTCGCGGAAATGAAGGAGCTGTCCGCGGAGAGCCTGAACCTGAGCTCGCGCCAGACGAACGCGCGCGTCGTCAAGGCCGCGCACGATCGCGGCTTCAAAGTGCTGGTCTACACCGTCAACACGCCGATGGAGCGCGACCGGCTGGCGAAGCTGGGCGTGGACGGCATCTTCTGCAATTACCCGGAGCTCGATTTATGGCGTTAGCGGTCAAGGAGCGTCGCGCGCCGGAGCCCACCGCGGCGGAGGTCTCCGCCGAGGCCGAGCGCCTGGCGGACAAGGGCCTGGCGGACCTGGGCTGGCAGGACGCGGAGCTGGAACGCGCCGCGCGCCTGACCTGGAGGATCAACAAGCTGAAGAAGGAGACGAACACGGTCATTCCGGCGCACGTGTACCAGCGCGCCGAGATCATGGTCGGCGTCGCCGACTTCGTCGGCGATTCCTACAAACTGGCGAAGATGTGCGCCGAATCCGACGCCGAGCGCGTCGTTTTCTGCGGCGTGCGTTTCATGGCGGAAACGGCGAAGATCCTCAACCCGGAGAAGGAAGTGCTCCTGCCCGCGCCCGAAGCCGGCTGCTCTCTGTCCGAGTCCATCAGCGCGTCGCAGGTGCGCGCGTTGAAGAAAAAGCATCCCGGCGCGCCGGTGGTCACCTACATCAATACGTCGGCGGCGGTGAAAGCCGAGTCCGACGTCATCGTCACCTCCGCGAACGCGCCGAAGATCCTGCGCAAGCTGTACGCGGACCACGAGAAGATCGTGTTCGTCCCCGACGCGATGATGGGCAAGAACCTGGCCAAGGAACTGGGCAAGAAGCTGGGGACGGAGCTGGTGATCTGGGACGGCTCGTGCATCGTGCACGACAATTTCGATTCCGCTTCGGTGGAGTTCTACCGGAAGATGTATCCCGGCGTGAAGATCCTGGCGCATTTCGAATGCAGCCCCGGCCTGGTGTCCGTCGTGGACTACATCGGCGGCACGGGTGACATGATGAAGTGGGTCGCCGAGAACAAGGCGTCCTCCTACATGCTGATCACCGAGTGCGGCCTGGGCGATCTGGCGCGCACCAAATTCCCCGAGAAGGCTTTCGTGCCGATGTGCCGGCTCTGCCCCTACATGAAGGCGACGGACCTTTCGCGCATTCTGCGCGCGATGGAGCGTCCCGCCGCGTCGCAGCGCATCGAGGTCTCCGCCGCCGTCCGCGAGCGCGCGCGGCGTCCCATCGAGAGGATGTTCGAGCTCGCCGAGGATAAGGCCGCCTCATGAGCCCCTGGACTCCCTGGTCTCCCGAGGCGTTCGCCCGCGCGCGGGCCCAAGGCAAGCCGCTCCTGGCGGTGCTCGGTCCCCTGCCGCCGGCCGCGTTGGAGGGGGCGAAGGACGAGATCTCCCGGCGTTTCGTGGCCGTGCTGGCCGATCCGCGCTCGCGGCCCGACGCCGCCGCGCGCATCGGCGCGGACCACGCCGTCGTGCTGGGATCAGACGGAGCCCGCCGGGCCGTCCTTCCTCTCCCGGCGGCGGATTTGACCGCCGCGTTGACCCGGCTGGCCGACGAGGCCGACGCCGCGGTTCTGGGCGCGGAAGCGCCGTCCGGCCCCGTCTGGACCGGCGCGGTGCGCGAGAAGCCCCTGGCCGCGCCTCCGGACGCGGCCCGCGTGGGACGCGCCTTCGCGGCCTTGCCCGCGCTGCCGTCGCCGTCCGAGGGGGGCCTGGAGGCGCTGCTGTACGCCGCGTCGGAGCGCGGGGACGAGGCGGCTCGCGCGGCGCTGACGCGCGGACTGGGCGCCCTGCTGGACGAGTCGTGGGATTCCTCTCGCCGCGCGTTTCGCCCGGCGGCCGACGCGCCGCTGACGGTCCACGCGCGGCGCGCGCGCCTGCTGTGGGACGCGCACGCGTTCACGGCGGAACCGCGCTGGCGCGACGCGGCCGCCGCGGCGACCTCGGTACTGTTGCGCGACCTGTTCGACGGCGGCGCCGGAGCGTTTCGCGCCGCGCCCGGCGCGGCCGTCTATCCGGCCGACGGGAACGCGTTGGCCGCCCTGGCGCTTCTGCGCGCGGCGGCGTTCGAAGTGACCGGGGCCGCCGAGTCCGCGGCCAAAGCGCTGATCTTCCTGCAGTCGCGCCTTTACGACCCGCTGTTGGGGTTGGTTCACTCCCGCGGCGGGGACGGGGAAGCCGTGCACGGACTCCTGGGCGACGCGGCCTGGACGGCGCTGGCGTTCACCGAGGCGTTCCTGGCTTCGGGCGTCAAGCAGAACCGGGAGTTCGCCGACGGGCTCCTGAAGTTCCTATTCCAGGAGCTTTGGGAGCGGGACGGCGGCGGCTTCCTGGACCGGGTGCCGCGCTCCGACGATCCGTTGATCCTGCGCGAGCTCCGCGTGGATCCGGAACTGAACGCGGTCGCCTTGGAGGTGTGCTGGCGCTTGCACCAGCTCAAGGGCAACGGCAACTACCGGCGTTGGCTGGACTGGGGCCTGCGCGGCGCCTGGCCGGCGGCCGACGGCGACGCGGCCGCGATGGCCGGATTGGCGCGCGTCTCGGACATGGCCGGGCGAGGACGCGCGGACTTCGAGCTGATCGGGCGCCAGGGGGAGACGAGGGCCGCGGCGTTGCTCGCGGCGCTGCGCCGCCGCTTCCTCCCGCGCGCGATCGTCTCCTTCGTGGATCCCGACGATCAGGACTACATTTTGGCGCACCGGCTGGAAGCGGAGACCTACCCGCGACTGTTCGGCTGCGGCGCGGACCTGCGGCGGCTGGCGGACGCGGGCGATCCGGCCGGCGTCGGCGCGGTGGCCGACGCGGTCCGGGCCGCGGAGACCTCGTGAGCTCCGTCAAGCGCTTCGCCGACGGAATGTCGGTCGACCCGGACTGGCGCAAGGCTCTGGCGGACGCCGCGCGCACCGCCCGCGCGAAGCTTGGCTCCGAGCCCTGCGACCTGGCCCTGGTCTTCGTCTCCCAGGCCTGGGAAGGCTTCGATCCGGAGGAGATCTCCCCGATCCTGGCGCGCGATCTGGCTCCGCTTCACACGATCGGCTGCAACGCGAGCGGGGCCATCGCCGGCCGCCGCGAGGTGGAGATGAAGCCGGCTGTCTCCATCCTGGCCATGCGCCTGCCCGGCGCGCGCGTGCACGGCTTTACTCTGACGCCGGGAGAGCTGGCGCGCATGGAAAACGGCTCCGCCTTGGTGGCGGCGTTGGATCTCTATCCCACCGACAAGCCGAAGTTCCTGGCATTCGGCGATCCCATGTCCTGCGACCCGGACCGGCTCACCGGGCTGATCAACCAGGCGTATCCCGGCGCTCCGCTGGTGGGCGGGCTGGCCAGCGGCCCGCAGCTGAAGCGCCCCGCCTGGATGGTCCTGGATCGCGAGGTCTGCGAGAGCGGCGCGGTCGTCGCGGCGCTGACCGGCGACGTGGAGTTCGACGTGGTGGTGGCCCAGGGCTGCCGCCCCATCGGCGAGCCGCTGATCGTCACGAAAGCGGAAGGCAACGTGCTGCAGGAGCTGGCCGGACGCCCGCCGCTGGAGGTCCTGCGCGAGACCCTGTCGCATTGCCCGCCCGAAGACCAGCGCCTGGCGCGCAGCGCCCTGTTCGCGGGACTGGTCATGAGCGAGGGCCGCACCGGCTACAAGCGCGGGGACTTCCTGATCCGCAACCTGCTGGGATTCGACCAGGACACCGGCTCCCTGATGATCGGCGCCAGCCTGCGCCGCGGCCAGACCATCCAGTTCCAGCTGCGCGACGCCGTCACCTCGGACACCGATCTGCAGGCGCTGCTCGGCGTCCTGCCTGAGATCGGGTCCGCTCCGCGCGGCGCTCTGCTGGTCGCCTGCGTCGGCCGCGGCCAAGGCCTCTACGGCGAGCCGGACCACGACGTCGCCTTGATCCAGTCCATGCGCGGGCCTCTCCCGCTGGCCGGCTTCTTCGCCAACGGGGAGTTCGGCCCCGTGGCCGGCCGCAACTACGTGCACGGCTATACGTCCAGTCTGGTCGTTATCCGCTAGGCGCCGAGGGCCCGCGCGCGCCGCTCAGTATAAAGCGCTGAAGAGAATGGCCGTCGAGCGCGGCTGGACGCGGTAGCGCGGCGTCGTGACGTGCGGCGCGTCCTTCCAGCTCGAGATGTCGTCCGGGGAAGCGAGGGAGGTGTCCAGCCAGCGCCGCCAATGCCGCGGCTGTCCGTCCGGACGGCCCGGCAGCTCGAAATCGCGCGCTTCCCAGTGAGCGTTGAACATGGCGTGCAGGACGAACTTCCCGTCCGGATCGTGGAAGGCGGCGGCGATCGCCCGCGTCTCAGGGTCCTCCCAGCGCGGGTCGTTCAGGCGCGGGCCGTGCCATTCCACGCGGGTCCTTCGGAGGAGCTCGTTGAGCGTGCGCGGCTCGGCGCCTTCCCACGCGCGCAGATGCAGCCGCGCTTGGATCAGGAGCTTGCTGAAGCGGAGCACGTCCGCGTGCTTCTCGACCAGGTCCCAGTCGAACCAGCTGAGCGGATTGTCCTGACAGTAGGCGTTGTTGTTTCCGTTCTGCGTGCGGCGAACCTCGTCGCCCATCAGGAGCATCGGCGTGCCGGTGGAGAACATCAGCACGGCCAGGGCGTTCTTGACCTGGCGGTTGCGCAGGGCTTCGACGCCGGCGTCGGTGGTGGGGCCCTCGGCGCCGCAGTTCCAGCTCCGGTTGTCGTCGGCGCCGTCGCGGTTGCCCTCCCCGTTGGCTTCGTTGTGCTTGCCGTCGTAGGACACGACGTCGTTCAGCGTCAAGCCGTCGTGGCAGGTGAGGAAATTGATGCTTTCCTCCGGCTCGCGCTGCTCATGGGCGAACAGGTCCGGGCTGCCGACCAGGCGATCGGCCAGTCGCGGAGCCGTCCCGGGGTCGCCTTTGATGAAGGACCGGACGTCGTCGCGGAACCGGCCGTTCCATTCCAGCCAGCTATCGCCCACGAAGTTGCCCACCTGATAAAGCCCGCCCGGGTCCCACGCTTCCGCGATCAGCCGCGTCGAGGCCAGCACCGGGTCGGATTCGATGTCCAGCAGAACCGGGGGGTTGGGCACCGGCCGCCCGGACTCGTCACGGGATAAAATGGACGCCAGATCGAAACGGAAGCCGTCCACGTGCATCTCGCGGACCCAGTAGCGCAGGCTGTCCAGGATCAGGCGCCGCGCGATCGGGTGGTTGGAGTTCAGCGTATTGCCGCAGCCGCTGAAATTCATGTACTCCGCCGGATCCGGCGCCAGCATGTAGTAGGCCTCGTTGTCGAAGCCCCGGTAGGAGAGCGTCGGACCGTTCTGGTTTCCTTCCGTGGTGTGGTTGAACACCACGTCCAGGATGACCTCGATGCCCGCCCGGTGCAGCGCCTTCACCATGTCCCGGAATTCCGCGACAGGGCCCAGCAGGTCCTGCCGCGAACTGTAGGCGCGGTGCGGCGTGAAGAAGGAGACCGGGGAGTATCCCCAGTAGTTGGTCAGGCCGGACGGCGCGTCCGATTCGTCGAACTCGAACACCGGCAGAAGCTCGACCGCGGTGACGCCCAGGTCCTTGAGGTACGGAATTTTGTCGATCACGCCGGCGTACGTTCCGCGGCGCTCCGGGGCGACTCCTGAGTTCGGATTTCTCGTGAATCCGCCCACGTGCATCTCGTAGATCACCGTGCTTTCGTAAGGACGGTCGAGCGGGCGGTCGCCTTCCCAGTCGTAGCCGCGGGCGTCCACCACCACGCTTTTCAGCGCCTGCGCGGCGTTGTCGCCCGCGCCGCAGGCGGCGGCGCGGGAATAGCTTTTAGGCCGCGCGACCGACCGGCCGTAAGGATCGAACAGGACCTTGTCGGGATTGAAGCGCAGGCCCTTTCCCGGATCGCTGGGGCCGTGCACCCGGTAGGCGTAGATCTGTCCGGTCTTCAGCCCGGCCACGTGCGCGTGCCAGTAGTGGTAGGTCCGGTGATGCGGCGGTTCCAGCGCGATCGTCTTCGAGGGGCGTTCCGCGTCCGGGCCGTCGAACAGGAGAAGCTCCACGGCCCGCGCGTATTTGGAGTAAACGGAGAAATTCACGCCTTCGCCGTCCACGCGCGCGCCGAGAGGGGAGCTGGAGCCGATGTCAACGCCGGGAATTCTGGATATCATCGGGGCCTAGCGGTCGTAGACGATGAGGTCGAGGCAGTACAGCGCTTTCCCGTCCGGGAGCGCCGTGCGCACGACCGCCCAGCCGGCGTGTCCCTGGCGGAACACGAACGCGTTGAGGACCGCCCGCGGGGTCGCGTCATCGACGGAGAGAGGCAGCTTTTCGGACGGAGCCGGCGCCGGACCGGCGTCGGTGCCGCGCGGAGCGTCGCAGAATCCGGCGGACGCGCCGAAATCATCGCGGAGGGAGCCGAGAGACTCCAAGAACTTCGCTCGGCCGAGCGGGCGATCCAACGGCGTGTTCGCATCGGGCGCGTTGGGCGTCACGTACAGCACGCCCTTGCGGAAGCGCCAGCGGTGGCCGGGGTAGCGCTTGATCGCCTGATTCATCGCCTGGGAGACGGTCGCGTCCTCGACGCGGAAGGGCGCGCGCCCGCGCGGATCGCCGGAGGCCGCGACGTCCAATTCCAGCGCGCACGGGATCTTCGCCGCCTTGCAGATCGCGTGGAACTCGAGTCCCGCGGGAGCGGAGACGGAGACTTCGTTCTGCGTGGGGCTGGACGCGAAGACGGGCGAGGCGAACGCGAGGACGAGAACCGCCGTGAGCATGCGATCATTTTAGGATATCCGGGCGCCGCCGCGCGTCGGGGAAGCCTCTTGCGCCGCCGGGAAATACGGACTACACTCCCGCGTGGCGCAATCCATCCAGGGGTATCTTCACGGCCTGCCCGGCGAGCAGAAGCGCATCGCCGCCGCGCTGATGGCGCTGATCCGCCAGGCGGCGCCGAAGGCCTCCGCGGCCGTCAAGTGGGACCAGATCGCTTTCGAGCAGAACGGACCCGTCTGCTTCATCCGGAGCGCGCCGACCTGCATCGTCTTCGGCTTTTGGCGCGGGCAGGAGCTGGACACGGCCAAAGGCCGCTTGGAGCAGGACAATAAGGGGATGGCGCATTTGAAGATCGTCGCGGAAGGCGACATTCGCAAGCCGTTGTTCCAAAGCTGGATCAAGGAAGCGGTCCGCCTGAACATGTTCAGGCCGCTGCCGCAGAGATGACGATTATTTATTAAATTATTCTTCCAACTATGAAACAGAGATCCCTCCGGCCGATCGCGATATTCTTCTCGTTCCTGCTGCTGTTGTCGTGCGCCTCGGCGCGGGCGCAGGGCGAGGGCGATTCCCAGACGCTCGCCGGAGCGCAGTTCGCCCAATGGGAACACGGACGGTGGGAGTTCGGCGTGGACTTCGGCATGATCTACCCCACGAAGGCGACGACCTTCAGCCACGTCATCGACAACCAGCGCGCCTACGACCTGCTGGTGGCCGAATCCGTCGGCGACGAGGTGGGCGAGGGCTGGGTCGCGCCGCCGCTTCCGGGTACCTCCGTCATCTCGGGAAGGATGAACCAGCTGATCGACGCCGGCGCGCATCTCTACTACCGTCGCAATCCGTGGCTGGCCTACGGCCTGGACGGGGGTTGGGGGGTCAAGCGGTCGCTGCGAGTGCAGAGCCGGGGCATCTATGTCGCGAACAACTTCCTGACGTTGTCTTATTCCGGCGACATCATTCATCTGTCGGCTCCGGCGAAGATCGGACCGGCGTTCGGGGCGTTCCGGCCGTACGTCCTCATCGGTCCCGGCGCCTATCTGGTGCAGGAGCGGGCGTCGATCATCTTCAACGACGCCGACGACCCCCAGCTGAAGCCGCTGGAGATCGCGCGCAAGGACGGGTATTACCTGGGAATCCATTCCGGCGTCGGCTTCGAGTGGAGGGTGGAGCGGGGCATCATCGGCCTGGACGTGTCCTACCACAAGGTGTTCTCGGGCTCGGTGGGCGCGGATTTTCTCGAGCCCAAGCTGCGCTTCGCCGTCCTGTTTTGAACCTTCGATGACCAACGCCGAATCGGCTCAGCTGGCCGAGGCCGCCGAACGCGCGATGACGGACGGCGGCTTCATTCCGCATCCTTCGCCGCAGGCCTTGGCCGAAGCCCAGGCCTCCAGCCCCGAGGCCGATCCCTCCGGCGCGCGCGACCTCTGCGCCCTGCCGTGGACCTCCATCGACAATCCCGAATCGCGGGACCTGGATCAGATCGAGGCCGTCGAGGCCGCCGACGGGGGCACCAAGCTCTACGTCGGCATCGCCGACGTGGAGCACCGCGTGCCGTTCGGCGGCGCGAACGATCTCTTCGCCGCCCACAACACCGTCACGGTGTACACCGGCGTGCGCACGTTCCCCATGCTTCCGGAGCGGTTTTCCTTCGACCTGACCTCGCTCGTCGCCGGACGCAAGCGTCTGACGGTCGTGATCGAGACTTTGATCGGTCCCGACGGGCAGGTGAAGTCCGGCGCCGTCTACGCGGCCATGACCGTGAACAAGGCCAAGCTGGACTATCCGTCCGTCTCGGCGTGGCTGGACGGCAAGGCGCCCCCGCCGCCGGGGCTGGCCGGGAATGCGGACCTGCAGAAGCAGGTCCAGCTTCAGGACGCGCTCGCCAAAACGCTGCTCGCGGCGCGACGGCGGCTGGGCGCGCTCGACATCGAGACGAAGGAGGTCCAAGCGGTGATCGGCCCGGACGGCCTGGTCGCCGCCCTCAAGCCGCATCCGCAGACGCGCGCCGGGGACATCATCGAGGAGCTGATGATCGCCTCGAACACGGCCTTGGCCAAGGAGCTGGATTCCCGCGGCCAGCCGTCGATCCGTCGCGTGGTCAAGGAACCCGATCGCTGGGGAAAAATCGTCGCTTACGCCGCGGGATTCGCGGTCATCCTGCCGCCGGAGCCCAGCGCCCTGGAGCTTTCCCGATTCGCCGACAAAATGCGCCGGGAGAAGCCCGAGCGCTTCTCCGAGATATCGCTGGCGCTGGTGAAGCTGATCGGCCGCGGCGCGTACGAGGCCCACCGGCCCGGCGAGGATGAAACCGGCCACTTCGGCCTGGCCGCCGAGGCGTACGCCCATGGAACCGCGCCCAACCGGCGCTACGTCGATCTGGTCGCTCAGCGCCTGGTCAAGAAGACGCGCGCCTACTCCCTGGACGAGCTGGCCGCGGTCGCGAAGCGCTGCACCGATCAGGAAGCCGCGGCCAAGAAGGTGGAGCGTCAGGTCCAGAAGTCCATCGGCGCCATGCTTCTGAAGCACCGCGTCGGCGAGACCTTCTCCGGCGTGGTCACGGGGGCCGGGCCGAAGGGAACCTACGCCCGGATATTCGACGTCCCTGTGGAGGGAAAGATCGTTTCCGGGGATAAGGGCTTGAAGGTCGGCGACCCGGTGCGCGTCCGCCTGTCCGACGTGCGCGTCGACAAGGGCTTCATCGACTTCACCGTCGCCGTCTAGATCGCCGGCCGCGCGGGGCGCGCCGCGGCGCGGCGTTCGGCGATCCCCACGAAGGTCAGGGCCAGGCGCGCGGCCATCGCGTTGATCGGCATGAAATCGAGCCTCATCAGCGGGCGGAGGAACGCGAAGCGCCCGGCCAGATCGCGGTTCAAGGCGCCGACCAGCAGGCCGCGGGAGCGCGCGCTGCCGCTGCGCAAGGTCTCGAAGGCGATCTCGCGCGCGTCGGCGTCTCCCTCCAGGCTGCGTTGCGTCACGAGCGACGTCTTGAGCACCTCGTCATCGACGCCCCGGAGCATTTCTCCGGTCGGGACTTCGTCGTGAAGGTCGCGCGCGGCCTGGACGGCCGAGAAGAGGGTGTCGGTCAGAAGCGGGATCGCCTTCGAGGTGGCGGCGTAGGCGGGGGCGATCGCCTCCAATTCGCCCGCGCGCTCGAGCTTGAGGCCGTGATAGACGTCCGCGATCAAGGCGCGCTTATCCTGCGGCGCGCGCGCGGTCAGGCGCTCGGCGTACACCTTGAGGTTCTCGGCGTTCCAGGGGACCTGGGTCATCACGAACGGGCGCCCCAGGCCCACGGCGGCGCTCATCGCGCCGTCGCCGGCCAGCAGCGGCGGCGGGCGGGAGTAAGCCATCAGGCCGACGAAGAGCGGGTGAGGAAGCGTGCCGGTCTTCAGGATGTAGATGGCGCCCGGCTGAGTGATCTCCGGGATCGGGACGTCGCCGTTGAAGACGACGACGCGTTTGCGCAGGCTCTCGTTCTTGATGTCCGAGATTTCGAAAGACGACGGCGTGACGATGACCAGGCTGCTTCGTTCCTTGTCCGCGCGCGCGGCCAAGCCGCTCACGTAGCGCTCGAACTGGGGCTTTACCTCGGCCATGCCGATGCCGTAGGCCAGCCCGATGTCGGCGCCGCCGAGCACTTCCTTTTTGAGGATCGCGGCGATCGCGGCGGAGCCCTTGACGTCGGCTTCCTCGGCCGCGTTCAGCACGAATCGTTTGATCTCCTCCCGCGTCCGTCCGCGCAGGGAGCGGGCGACGACGTCGGCGTACACGCCGGAGTCCTTCTTGGCCAGTCCGGCGTTGCTGAGCTCCAACCGCTTGCCGCCGACGAGCATCGTCGCGGGGCCCTTCCGCGCGGACTCCGTGTTCCCGAACACCGTCTGCGTGACGATGATCCCGTTCTTCTTCACCGGGATATGGCCTTGCCGGTCGAACTCGCCGTCGTGGGCGGCCAGGTTCATCAGAACGTCGGCGGGCTCGTGCTGGGCGGGCAGCGTCGCTTCGACGACGCGGGCGGCTCCGTCGAACAGGGTCCCGCCGTCGCCGACCTCCTTGCCGGTCAGCCGCGACAGAATGCGGCGCTCGATCTCGCCCGCGACGAAGGTCACGGCCGGGACCAGGGCGTCGTCGCGTCCCCGCGTCCGCGCGAACAGGTCGGACGCGGTCAGATAGGCGGCGGCCACGTCGCCGTTGCCGCCCCGGCTTCCCCGCACGTCGAAGACGATGTGCGGCGCCTCGCGGGCCGGGGCCGGGGGGGGGGGGGGGGGCCCCCC
>JBIOJO010000051.1:0-23062 GCA_044450965.1 Elusimicrobiota bacterium
ACCTCGGCAGCACCCAGCGGCTGTCGCTGTCCTACCGGTTCTAGCTCTCAGGACGGCCGCGCGGCGGATCGATCGCCGCCGGGACCGCACGGGATTGACCCGCGCTTAGCCTCGCTCGCGGCTAACGGCGGAATGACGGACAGGACGCCGTCTTCGCTCGAAATCCCGTCAAACCTTTCATCGGCGGCGTTTCCTCATCCTGGCCGGTGCCGTGACCGTTCGCCGCGTCTGGTTCGCCGCGCGGCCGTCCTGAGAGCTAGAACCGGTAGGACAGCGACAGCCGCTGGGTGCTGCCGAGGTCGCCGGCCGGCGACCACGCGTAGTCGAAGCCGAAGCGCTGGAATCCCAGCCCGCCGCCGAACGTGATGCCCGTCGTGCCGCCCAGGTCCGACTTTTTCACGCGCCCGTCGTAGCCGGCGCGGAGCGCGGCGGTGAGGCCCTCCGTCATCGGCGCGCGCCACTCGACTCCGAAGGACGGATACGCGGCCGCGTCGCGCGGAGCGTTGTAGTCGAACTCCAAGGTGAGCGCGCGGAAAGGATGGAGGGCCTGGCCGACCACCACGATCAGCGGCAGCGGATCCGATTCGTCGTGGAATTTAAGCTGTCCCCCCACGTTGCGGGCGTCGGCGGAGAGCGTGTAGCCGAATTCGGTTCCGGGGATGGTGGCGCGCCAGCGTGCGCCGAAATCCACGGCGCCGGTCGAGGCGCTGGCCTGGATCTTGCTGGTCACATATTTGACCGCGATGCCGGCGTCGAGGCCCCGCGCCAATTCCGCGCCCCAGCCCAAGGACACGGCGAAATCCTGGGGCGTGAACGATTGGCCCGTGGGCGTTCCGGTGTTGTCGACCTCCGAGAGGCTTCCCGCGTTCTGGTAGAGCAGGCAGGCGCCGATGGTGCCCAGCTGGTCGGGCAGGAGGTCCCGCTCGCGTTCGGAGCCGCGGCGGATCTCCACGGGGTGGGCGTACGCCAGGAAATCGTAGAAGGTGGATTTGTACGAGGCCGTGTGGGTCAGCATCGCATGGCGGTAGTGGAGGCCCGCCAGGTCGGCGGGGTTCCAGTAAGTCGCCGACGCGTCGTCGGCCGAAGCGGAGACGGCGTTCCCCATTCCCGCCGCGCGGGCGTCGGCGCCCTGATTCAGGAACGGGGCGCCGCTGGTTCCGGCCTGACGCGCGCCGAACGCCGCCCACGCCGGAGCGGACGGCGCGGCGGCGAGCAGGACGGCGAGCAGGAGGCTTTTCATCTTTCGATCGCGAATTTGAGCACGGAGACGGAGCCGTCGGCGTCGGAGGTGATGCGGGCCATGTAGACCCCGCTGGCGGCGCGGAGCCCGTTGTCGTTGGTTCCGTCCCAGACGGCGGAGCCGGCGCCGGCGCCGCTGTAAGAGAAATCGCGCACCTTTTGACCGGAGAGAGTGAGGATGCGGATGCGTCCGGAGATCGGGAGGCGGGCGAACGTCACGCCCAGTCCGTCGAAGCGGCCGCCGCTTCCGGGCTTCCACGGCACGGGGTAAATCGTCACGCCGCCGAGGCCGGAACCGAGCGTCGCCGGGGCGAACAGCGCGAACACCGAGAAGTGCGGGGTCATGCCGGACGCCTTGCGGCTGGCGCCGTCCACGGTGGTGGGAAGGATTTCCCAGCGGTTGACCGTGGTGTTCAGCGTGTACATCAGCGCCTTGGAGGCCGCCAGCGGAGGGTTGGTGCCGTCGATCAGGTTGTCGTTGTTCGAGTCCTGGTAAGGAATCGACAACGTCGCCGAGGAGCCGAGCGTGGACGTGAAGGCCACGCCGTTGACGACCGGGACGACCTCGACGACGGAGTTGGGGACCAGGGTCAGCCCCGCGGGCGGCGAGGCCAGGCCGGCGTTGAGCGCGGCGAGCGAGACCCGGATGGGGTGGTTGACCGGATCGGCCGTGATGTAGATCTGCGCCGGCGCCCCGAAGGCGTTCGGCGGCAGGGACACGGTCACGCCGGAGTTCGCCGCGGTCACCGAGGACGTGAATCCTCCGGAGTATTCGGCTTGGACCTCGGCGGCGGACAGCGCCCGGTTGAAGACCCGCAGCGCGTCGATGGCGCCGGAGAACGCGTAGGAGTAATTCCCCCCGGAGTCGCGCCGGTTTCCGATATCCAGGATATCGCCGTGGGACTGGCGGGCCGGCGCGCCGTTGAGGACCGCGGCGGTCTTGCCGTTCAAGTACAAAGTCGCCGTGCTGTGCGACGCGTCCAGCACGCCGACCACGTGGGTCCACTGTCCGGGGACGATGGTCGCGGTCGCGACCTTGACGGATAGTTCCGCGGCCCCGTTGGACACGAGTAGCCGGAAGACGCCGCCCGACACGTCCAGGGCGATGTCCTCCGTATTCTGCTTGCCGATCGCGGCGATTCCGGCCCCGTTCTGCTGGGCGGCCGTCAGCGGGTTGACCCAGGCTTCGAGGGTGATGCTCCCCGCGCCGACCGGAAGATAATTCGCTCCGCTGGCCGTCCGCACGACTCCGCCGAACAGTCCGCTGAAAGACGCCGCCGTTCCCAGCCCCGGCGGGCCCGCCGTGAAGGTGGGCGTGGAGGCGCAGGCGGCCGTCACGCAGCCGAAAGCCCCCGGCGCGGCCGAATTTCCGCCGAGGAGATCTGCCGTCGTCAGCCCGGAGCCTTCGTCGAACTGCCAGGAGCCGGCCAAGCCCAGGATCGGGGTGTAAGGGGAGGCCGGGGCGGCCGCGGTGGCGATCGCGATGTCGGAGACCATGGAGATGTTGATCGACGGGGCGAACGCGGTCGGGATCTGGGAGCCGTTGTAGGCCCGGACCCGCACGTAATACGTCGAGCCGGGAAAGAGCCCGGTCGCCGTGACGGAAGTCCCCACGGAGGTGTTCAGCGTCGAGACGACGAGACCGAAGGCCGGGTCGCTGGCGACGGCGACCTCGTAGGCGGTCGCGCCGGGATTGCCGTTGGCGCCCCAGGTGAAGGTGACGGTGCTGAAGCCGATCCCCGAGGCGGCCAAACTGACGGGCGCGTTCGCCCAGGTGTAGACGTTGGCGTGGCCGTGGACGGTGGGCGCGGTCGGGGCGGGCATGTCGGCCTCGACCTCCGCGTCGTAGCGCGTGTTGACGCCCAGCGACCCGACGGACGCCGTGGTGTTGGGGCCGGAGTACAGCGGCACGGAGAGATTCGAGGAATCGAACAGCTTGTAGCCGGTCGCGCCCGGCGCCGACGACCAGCTCCATTGGACCGAGGCGTTCGACAGGGCGACGCCGACCAAGGTCGGCGCGCCGGC
Source organism: Elusimicrobiota bacterium (assembly GCA_044450965.1). Lineage (GTDB taxonomy): Bacteria > Elusimicrobiota > Elusimicrobia > UBA1565 > UBA9628 > GWA2-66-18. Next base: position 3,265 of record JBIOJO010000051.1, read on the forward strand.
GATGGTGACCACGCTGCCGCTCGCGAACGCCGTCGGGATGCCGCCGTAGAAGTCGGAGTTGCTGCCGCTGAAGGCGCGCACGCGGACGTAGTAGGTCGTTCCGGGAGTCAGGCCGGTGAGCTCGGCGGTGGTCGCGGTCAGATTGTTGGCGAGCGCCGCGCGGGTGGCCAGGCTCACGGTGAACGCCGGGTCCAGAGCGTAGGTCATTTCGTAGCGCGTGAACGCGGAGTTTCCGTTTCCGTTCCAGGTCGCGACGAAGCCGCCCGTCGAAATGGAGGCGGGAGTGAACGCGAGGCCGGACGGGGCCGCCGCCAGCGTGTAGGCGGTGGCCGGCAGTGACAAGGGGCTGGAGCCCCAGACGTCGGTGAGCTTCAGGCGGCGGCACACCAGCTGGTTGGCCGGGCCGCCGTAGGTTTCGGCGATGAGGCGCGCGGGCTCGAAAATGGTGCTGGGCGCGGTGACCGCGGCGCCGCTGGCGCAGCTGGCGAGCTGGTAGTAAGGGCCGGAGCCGGGCGTGCCGGGCGAGACGCAGATCGTCGACGGCGCGCCCCAGGACCAGCTGATTTGAGCCGTCGTGTTCGGCGTGGGCGTCGCGTCGGGCGCGACGGGCAGGCTTGAATCCACGTTCAGGACGATCTGGGACGTACTGCTGGAGGCGGTGTTGGTGCTTTGGGAGAGGTAGACCCACGCCGAGGCGGCGGTCGGGGTTTGGCCGGGGAAGTAGTGCTGCGCGGCCGTCGTCCCGTTGCCGGCGGCCGGAGAGAAGCTGCCGGCGGCCGAGCTGAAGTGGACGCCGTCCGCCGCGTAGCGGTTGATGGTGCCGTAATATTCCAGCAGGATATCGTCGTCTGTGGGCGCGGCGAAAAGCACCCGGACTTCGTCGACGTCCCCGGTGAAGACGTTCGCGCCGCTCTCCGAGCGGCCGAACATCACGGCATGACCGATCGAATGAGTGTTGAAGGAGCTGGTGGAGGTCGCGACCGTCGTGCCCAGCAGCTTCCCGTCGGCGTAGTAGCGCCGTCCCGTGCCGTTGGCGTTGATGCGGACGACGTCGATCTTGTGCCACGCGCCGTCGATCAGATTGATGCCGAACGGGGCGGCGGACAGCGTGTTGTCCGGGGACGCGTCGCGCGAATCGTAGAGCCAGACGCCGTTGCCGTTCAGGCCGAAGGCCCATTTCCCCCCCGACGAGGGGCTCTCCGCGGATATGACGCGCTGCTGGGCGTTGGTGCCGGATTTGACCCAGGCGCTGAGCGTGTAGGTCGCGGGCAAGTCGGCGATGCCGTTCGACGAGTTGAACGGGACCGAGCCGAACTGCACGCCGTTGAACGTCGCGACGGCGTTGCCGGCATCGGCGAAGTGGGCGCTCGGGGTGAACAAGGACACGGCTCCCGCGCCCACGCCGGGCGGCGTACCGGGGCAGGACGAGTTCATCGGGGTCTGCAGCGTGGCGTTCAGGGTGGTCCCCGTGCAGCCGGCGTTCGAGTTATAGAGGCACTGGCCGACGATGACGGGAGGAGAGCCGTTCGATTCGTTGAGGGTGTAGGTGTAGGTCGCGATCGAGTTGACGGTGGAGCAGCCGCTGGAAATGTCGACGGCGGCGTCGAATTGCCATAACCCGTAGGTGACGCTCGGGATCTTTCCCATGCGCGTGCCGGTGACTCCGTTCGGCGTGCCGACGCGCAGTCCGACCGAGTCCTGAATGACGGCTTGAACGGTCAGCGGCATGGTGTACGGAGCGTGCGTGTAGGTTCCCGCCGTGTAGCTGCCGTTGCACTGGATGACCTCGGGGCTTATGCCCGGGGAGGCGGAGGCGAAGGCGGCCGAGAGAATGGCCCCAGCCAGCGCCGCGAGTACGCGTGTTCGACGAGGATGCCTCATGCTATTAAGAATAGGTTAGGGGTGCGGTGTTACGCCATTATTTCAAGCGCGCGACGAAAGCCAGGGCCTGCGCGCGGTCGAGGACCTTCCCCTCGGCTTGGGCCTCGCGCAGACGTTCCAGGATGTCACCGATCTTCGGACCGGGCGGGATTTTGAGCGCCTTCATGACCTCGGAGCCGTCGAGCAGCCGCGCGGGCACGGGCGCGCGATCCTGGTCGAAATAGCGCCTCAGGAGAAGGGAGACGAGTTGAAGGTGGCGGACCGTCTTGCGCGCGTCCTCGGTGCGCAGGCGCGCCGGCGCCGCGCGGCGGGGCGCGCCGCAGGCCGCGCTGAGCAGTCGCTTGAGGCGGGCCTCGGGCATATAGCTGGAATGGTCGCCCCAGCACACGACCAGCAGGCCGGGCGCGATCTCACCCAGGTCCCGGAAGAAGCGGTAGACGGCCTTGTCGGTCACCGGCTCCCCGGACGAGGCCAGGTGACCGGGCCGGAGGTGGTGGCGTACGATTTCGGCGACGGTCCGCACGTGCTCGCGGGAGAAGCGGAGGTCGCGCAAAATCTTGTCGGCGCGGACCGCGCCGCGGGTGTCGTGCTCGAAGAAGCGCAGGCGCCCGTCCACGGTGCGGGCCGTCTCGGGCTTGGAGACGTCGTGCAGCAGCGCGGCCAGCATGAGCACCGCGCGTTCGGGAATCCCCCCCGACGAGCGCGCGGCCAAGTGCTCGTCGAAGGCGCGGGACAGGTCCGGATAGATCGTGCGGAAGTTCGTCAGAAGGAAGTCGGTGCGCGCGCAGACGTCCAGGGAGTGCTTCATCACGCCTCCCGGGCCGTAGTAGTCCTCCGCGCAGCGGCGCGCGGGCTCCAGGTCCTCGAAGACGGCGGTCAGCAGCCCGCACTCGTCCATCGCGTTGAGGAAAACGGAGCAGCCGGGGACCGCCAGGAGCGCCAGAAGCTCCGCTTGAACCCGCTCGCCGGCGGGGTCGCGCGCCAGGCGGCGGTTCTTGTGGATCAGCGCCAGCGTGGCGGGGTCGAGGGCCAGACCGGTCTGCGCGGCGACGCGGAACGCGCGCAACAGGCGCAGCGGATCGTCCTTGAACGGCTTATCGTCTTCGACGCGCAGGACGCCGCGCGCCAGGTCGGCCAGGCCGCCGCGCGGATCCAGGAACGCGGACTCGGGCAGCGACGCTTTCAGGCCGGCCGTCAATTCCAGCGCGACGGCGTTGACGGTGAAGTCGCGCCGCGCCAGATCCTCCCGGATATCCCGGCCCAGGATCTCGGCGACGTCGATCTGCTTGAGTCCCCGCCCGCGCGCCGGCGGCAGGACCAGGCGGTACACTGAGTTCTCGGGATCGAGCGTCACCAAGGTCCCCTTGAACGTCCGGGCGACGGCGGCGGCCAGGCTCCGCGCCCCGGCGGCGGCCAGATCCAGGTCCGCGACGGGCCGGCCCAGCGCGGCGTCGCGGATGGCTCCGCCGACCAGATAGACCGGCGACGGGTGCTTGAGCCCCGCCGTTCGAAGCAGCGCGGCGAGCGCTTCCGCCGGAAGGCGGATCCGGCGGCCGGCCATCAGCGCTTTCCGGCCGCGGCGGATCGTTTGGACAGCTCGCGCTCGCGCAATTCGCGCTTGAGGACTTTTTGCAGCGCGTTCTTCGGCAGGGAGTCCACGATCTCGACGTCGCGCGGGCGCTTGTACGGGTCGAACTTCTCGCGGAAGAACTGGAGCAGCGCGGATTTGTCCAGCAGGCATCCCTTCTTCAAGACCACGAAGGCCTTGATGATCTCGTCGCCGGCCTCGTCGGGCACGCCGATGATCGCGGATTCCTCCACGTTCGGGTTCTCGGCGATCGTCGCCTCGATTTGGGCGGAGAACACCTTCAGGCCCTTCACGATGATCATGTCCTTCTTCCGGTCGCGGATGGCCAGGGAGCCTTCGGCGTCGATCAGTCCCACGTCGCCGGTCTTGAGCCAGCCGTCCTTGGTGAACGCGGCCTTCGTGGCGTCGGGCAGGTTCCAGTAGCCCTTCATCACGTTGTCGCCCTTCACGCAGATCTCGCCCTCCTGACCCTGGGCCAGTTCGTTCTCCTCGTCGTCCACGACCTTCAGCCGGCAGCCGTCGATCGGCGGGCCCACGAAGCCGAACTTGATGTTGCCGGGAGCGGTCACCGTCGCGACCGGACTGGTCTCGGTCAGGCCCCAGCCCTCGATGATGCCGACGCCGACCGCGTCCAGGAACGCCTGCGCGACGGCGGGCGGCAGCGGCGCCGCGCCGGAGGCGGAGACGCGGACCTTTCGGAACGCCCAGTAGCGGAGAAACAGCCGCGTCTTGAAGTCGCGGGCCTCGCGGCCCAGCGCGGCGTACACTTGCGGCACGGCGGCGAACAAGGTCACGCCGTGCACGCCCATGGCCTTCAGCCACGGCTTGGCCGGCGCGATGGACGAGGAGATCACGACTTTCAGGGTCAGCCTCAGGCCGGTCAGCACCAGGGCCGTCCACGCGAAGCTGTGGAACATGGGCAGGATGCACAGCGTCACGTCGGCGCGCGTCAAGGTGATGCGCTTGAGCGCGCTCTCGCAGTTCGTGACCAGGTTGCGGTGCGTGAGCATCACGCCTTTCGGGAAGCCCGTCGTGCCGGAGGTGTAGAGGATGGCGGCCACATCGGACTCCACGCACGGGTCGTTGGGAACCTGCGCGGGGACGGGCGCCTTCAGTTCCGCGAAGTCGCGAATCTGTCCGGTCCGCCCCGTGCCTTCGGGGTCCGTGACCCAGAGCGCCTTCAGCGCCGGACATTTCGCCGCGGCGCCGGTCATGCCGGGCAGGAACTCCGTCTGCGTGACCGCGCCGACGGCCGCGCAGTCCTTGAGCATATAGGCCAGCTCGTCGGCCTTCTGGACCATGAAGTTGATCGGAACCGCGATGGCGCCCAGGCGGTTCAGCGCGAAGTAGGCGATCACGAACTCCGGAGCGTTGCGGTGGACGATGGCCACGCGATCGCCCTTGGCCACGCCGAAGCGGCGCAGGCCCTCGGCGACGGAGAGGACCTCGGAGTGGACCTCGGAAAAAGTCAGGACGCGCTCGCCGTGGACCAGGGAGGTCTTCTCCCCGCCCTCCTGCGCGGCGCGATCCAGCAGCTTGTTGAGCGTGGACATGATCTGATCCTCGCCCCAGTTTACTGAAAAATGAGCCCGGATGCGGCGTGGAATTGCGTCGAAACGCGACCGAATTTTCGTGCCTTGGGACCTATTCGAGCCGTCTTCGTTTTGTGAAAGAATAGGCTATAAATCTCAGCGCTATTCATATCGCGCGCGAGATGTGAATAGCGCCGTAAAAAGAAAGATATTTTTATCGAAAACGAAGTGGGCCGTCGTGCTCGCGATTCTTTCGGGCGCTTATTTCTGGCGGGGGTCCAGGATGTCGCGGACGGCGTCTCCCATCAGGTTCCAGCCCAGGACGAACAGGAAGATCGCGATGCCGGGGATGAAGATGGTGTGCCAGTACTCGAACGGGTTGCCCGACGAGCCCATGATCCAGTTGCGGGACAGCGAGATCAGCTGGCCCCAGTCCGCGAAGCCGACCGGCGCGCCCAGACCCAGGAAGGACAGCGCCGCCGCGGTGATCACGACCGAGCCCGTCGACAGCGACGCGACGACCAGTACGGGATAGATGGCGTTGGGGATGATGTGGCGGAACAGGATGCGGGCGTCCGAGGCGCCCAGCGCGCGGGCGGCGGCCACGAAGTCGCGCTCCTTGACCGAGAGCACGTCGCCGCGCATCAGGCGTGCGTAGGACGGCCACGACACGGCCATGACCGAGTACATCACGTGGTCCAGGCTGGGACCCAAAATGGCGACGATCACCACGGCCAGCACCAGGTCCGGGAAGGCCAGCACCACGTCGGTGAAGCGCATCAGGATCTCGTCCACCCAGCCGCCGTAGAAGCCGGCCACGCCGCCCAGCAGGACGCCGATCAGCACCGACAGGCCGACGACCTTCACCGCGACCTTGAACGCGGTGCGCGTGCCCCACACCATGCCGTAATAAAGGTCGTACTGCTGCTCGGTGGTCCCGAACCAGTGGTCCTTGGAGGGCTTGGCCGGGTCCGGGCTGTAGCCCGTCTGTGGGATGATGTAGGCGTCGCGGCTGCCGGCTTCCGGCGGGGCCAGGACGGGCGCCAGGACCGCGACCAGCAGGAAGGAGCCGATGATGCCGAAGCCCAGCAAGGACATGGGCCGGCGCTTGAGCATTTTCCAAATCCCTTTGAGACGGATCATCTCAGTTCCCCACCCGGATGCGCGGGTCCACGACGGCGTAGAGGATGTCCGAGATCAGGTTGGCCATCACGAACAACAGGGCGGCCAGCATGGTGGAGCCCAGAACGCCGGGCACGTCCAGCTGCTGCGCGGCCTGCACGCCCCAGCGGCCGATGCCGGGAAAGTCGAAAACGGTCTCGGTGATGACCACGCCGCCCAGCAGGCCGATGAAGAGCAGGCTGGACAAAGTGACCACCGGGATCAGCGCGTTGGCCAGCGCGTGCTTGCGGATCACCACGCTCTCGGGCAGGCCCTTGGCGCGCGCGGTGCGCACGTAGTCCTTGGTGAGCTCCTCCAGCATCGAGGAGCGGGTGATGCGCAGGAGCAGCGCCACGGAGATGTAGAGCAGGGTCGCCGCCGGGAGGACCATGTGCTTGGCCACGTCCAGGTAGGCCGCCCACTGGCCGTTGAGCAGGCAGTCGAGCGTCAGGATGCCGGTCCAGTGGCGGAACCCGTCGGCGTGGACCAGCATGTCGGTCTCCAAGGTGTAGCGCCCCGGCGGAAACCAGTGCAGATGGCCGTAGAAGACCATGAGCAGAACCAGGCCCAGGACGAAGCTGGGCAGCGAATAGCCGGTGATGGCGACGAAGCGGGTGGCGTGGTCCAGGAATTTGTCGCGGTACACGGCCGACAGCACGCCGAAGAAAACGCCGATGATCATGATCGGAAAGAAGGTCAGCACGGTGAGCTCGAACGTCGCCGGGAAGAACGCGCGGATCGCCTCGGAAACGGGCATCTTCGCGGTCTCGGAGTAGCCCAGGTCGCCGTGCACGACCTGCTTGAGCCAGATGCCGTACTGGACCGGCATGGGCTTGCGCAGGCCGTATTTCTCGATCACCGCGTCCAGCTGGGCCAGCTGGCGCGGGTCCTTCACGTACAGCGACGCGCGCATCTCGGGCGACAGGTACTGCAGGCAGAAGAACAGCAGGAAGGTGACGCCGAACATCACCAGCGGCAGGAAGGCCAGACGCTTCAGGATGAACTTGAGCACCGTTATTCCTTGTAGAGGGTGTAGAAGTAGCTGCCGTAAGGAGAGTCGGGGAAGATGGGGTTGTGGTAGAAGCCCTTCACCCAGTCGCGCTGCGTGCGGTAGAGCACGGTGTCCACGATCACCAGGCTGGGCACCTCCTCGAACTCGACGGCCTGAAGCTTCGCGTAGATCTGCTTGCGCTTGGCGGGGTTCACCTCGGTCTCGCCCTCGTCGATGAGCTTGTCGATCTCCGCGTTCTTGAACTTCTGGATCAGCGGGTAGTTCCCTTTCGAGTGCAGGATCGGGAAGGCGAAGTTGTGCGGGTCCGGGTAGTCGGCGTTCCAGCCCAGCACGAACAGCGGCAGCTTCGAGGCGTTGGACGCGTCCAGGAACGTCGGCCACTCGACGGAGCGCACGTCGATCTTGAACTTGGGGTTGATGCTTTCCACGTTGCGCTTGATGATCTGGCACACCGTCTGGCGCGGCAGGTTCCCGGAGTTGAAGGCGATGGTGAAGTGGAACCCCTGCTCCCACAGCTTGCCGCCGAACGCCTTGCGGAAGTATTCCTCGGATTTTTTCAGGTCGAGATGATAGGTCGCCTGGTTCGGATTGTAGCCGGGCAGGCTTTTGGGGATGGCGCCGTGCGCCTGGGAGCCTTTGCCGCGGAACACGTCGGAGACGAAGCCCTTGTAGTCGAACGCGTAGGCGAAGCCCTTGCGCACGTTCTTGTCCGCGAAGAAGTCGGACGGGATGCCGTTGCCGTCCAGCCTGCCGGAGCCGACGAAGGCGTTGCCCACGGTGTTGATCGCGAAAGTGAAGAAGACGATCGGGTTCATCTCGACCGTGGGCTGGTCGTCGATGACCTTGATGCCCGGAAGGTTCTGCAGCTGCGACAGCAGGGGCCGGTCCGCGTAGATGACGTCGGCGTCTCCCGCCAGCAGCATGAGCTTGCGGGTGCCGAACTCGTTGACGCCCTTGATGACCACGTTCTTGATCTTCGCCGGAGATCTCCAGTACTGGTCGTTTCTCGTCAAGATAAATTCCTTCGTCTTGCGGTCCCACCGGTCCAGCTTGAACGGCCCGGTGCCGTTGGCGCGCTCGAAGAAAGGAGAGGTTTCCTTGTTCGGATTGTTGAACTTCTTCCACGTCGCCTCGGTCCCGTCCCAGTCTCCGTTCTTGATCGCCCAGGCCTTGGAGACGACGGGCGACCACGACGCCAGGATGGTCAGGATCGGCGCGTACGGGCGCGGCAGGCGCAGGATCAGCTTGTCGCCTTGGAGGCTGACGGCTCGGTTGACGTCCTCCCAGACGCCGGGGCGGATGGCGTCGTGATCGTCGCGCGTGGACGCGTAGCCCACCAGCGGCTCAAGCAGCAGCGGCGACGGGCCCGCGGCGCGGTCCGACAACAGGAAGCGCAGCAGGGAGTAGCGCACGTCCTCGGGCGTCATCGGCGTGCCGTCGTGGAACTTGACGCCCTTGCGGATCGGAACGGTGTAGGTGCGGCCGTCGGCGGACACCAGTCCGTTCTCGCGCGAAGGCACCTTCTCGGCCAGGATCGGGTTCAGCTTCTCGGTGGACGTCTTGTCGAACATGAACAAAGGCTCGTAGACGTTGAGGATGATGAGGTCGCTGGCGCTGTCGTAAGCCCAGGCCGGATCCATGCTGTCCGAGTCGGAGATGGTCAGGTAGGTCAGCGTGTCCGGATTCTTGGCGGCGGCGAGGGCCGACGCGGGCAGCGAGCCGAGCAAAAGAGAGGCGGCGACGAGGGTTCGAAGCATGGGCAATTCTAGCACTCCTTATTCTCCTTTATGCAGGTCGTAGTAATAGCTGCCGTAGGGCATATCGGGGAACGCGGGCTTGAAGACGAAGCCCTTCACCCAGGTGCGCTGCACGCGGTAGCGCGGCCCATCCGCGACGGCGACGGTGGGGACGTCCTCGTCGGCGATGTCCTGGATTTTCTTGTACAGGACGGAGCGCTTCGCGTCGTCCAAAGTGTGCGCGGCCTCCTCGATCAGCTTGTCCAGGACGGGATTCTTGTAGCCCTGCTTGGTCGGGAAGTAGCCGTCGGAGTGCAGCAGCGGAAACACGAAGTTGTGCGGGTCCGGGTAGTCGGCCTGCCACGCGCCCAGCTGGATCGGGATCTTGCGCTGCTGGGTCTGCTCCAGGTAGGTGGACCACTGCACGACCTTCACGTCGACGTGGAACTTCGGGTTCAGCGTCTCGACGTTCTTCTTGATCATCTGGCACAGCGACTGCGCCGGCGCCGAGCCCGCGTTGAAGACGATGGCGACCTTGAACCCCTTGTCCCAAAGCTGTCCCCCCCACGCCTTCTTGAAATGCTCGGCGGCCTGCTTCGGATCGAACGAGTAGCGCGGCTTGCCGGTTTTGTATCCGATCAGCCCCGGCGGGATCAGGCCGGCCGAGGGCGTGCCCTTGCCGCGCAGGATGTCGCGCGCGTAGCCGGCGGAATCGATCGAGTACGCGAAGGCCTGGCGCACGTCCTTGTCGGAGAAGAAGTCCGGAGGCACGCCGTCCCCGTCCAGTTTCCCGGAGCCGATGTTGCCGTTGCCGACGGGGTTCATCTTGAACGTGAAGTTGACCAGCATGGAGCGTTCCAGGTTCTGCAGCCCATCGATCACTTCCACGCCCGGAATCCCGTGCATCTGAGGGAAGTACATCAGCGGGACGTACACCACGTCGGCGTCGCCGGCCTGGATCATCAGCTTGCGCGTCGCGTACTCGTCCACGATCTTGATCACGACGGTCTTCAGCGCCGCGGGCTTGCGCCAATACTGGTCGTTGCGGGTCAGGATCACCTGCTTGGTGTTGCGCTCGAAGCGCTCCAGCTTGAACGGGCCGGTGCCGTTCACCAGTTCCTTGGGCAGGGCGGCTTCCAGGCGCGGGTTGTTGAACTTCTCGACGGTCGCGCCCTCGCCGTCCCACTGATCGTGGGCGGCGCACCATTTCCGTTCCGAGACCGCGCCGAAGCTGACCAGGATGGTCAGGAACGGAGCGAACGGCTTCTTCAGATGGACGACGACCGCGTCTTTCTCCACGACGACGGCCTTGGACGCCTCGTCCCAAAGTCCCGGGACCAGCTTACCGTCGCGGCGGGTCGTGGTGATTCCCAGGATCGGCTCCAGAAGGAGGGACGACGGGCCGCCGTCGCGGTCGAACAGCATGAAGCGCAGCAGCGAGTAGCGCACGTCCTCCGGGGTCAACGTCGCGCCGTCGTGGAACTTCACGCCGGTCCGGATCGGGAAGCGATACGTGAGGCCGTCGGCCGAGATCAGGCCGTTCGCCCGGCTGGGCACCTTCGTGGCGATCATGGGCATCAGGTCCTTCGTCATCGTGCCGGAGCCCTTGAAGCCGAGAAGGTACTCGTAGACGTTGGCGATCACGGCGTGGCTGGGCGAGTCGTAGGCCCAAGCCGGGTCGAAGCTCTCCGGGTCTCCGATCGTCGCGTAGACGAAGGTGTCGGGGTTCTTCACCGGCCCTCCGGCGGCGGGCGCGGCGGCGGAAGCGGCCGGAGCCAGGGCGATCAGGAGCGACAGGACGGCGGAAGTGATTTTATTCATCGGAGTTTGGTGACCTCGTAGAGACTGCCGTAGGGCTGGATGGGATGATAGACCCAATTCTGAATCTTGACGCGCCGCGCCAGCGCGCCGTTGGTCTCCACGGTGAAGATCATGGGGACATCGTACGCGGCCAGGGCCTCGAGCTCCAGATATTGGGCTTTGCGCTTGGCGGGATCGCTTTCCGTCAGCGCCTGTTCGATCAGCGCGTCCGCGCGCGGGCTGGAATAGCCCAGGGCGCCGGCGAAATAGCCCTGCGAACCCAGGAAAGGCTCCACGGCGTTGTGGGGATCCGGGTAATCCAGGATCCAGCGATAGACGAAGGCGGACAGCCGATGCGCGCCCAACTCGGCCAGAATCTTGGTTTGAGGGATGCCGCGGCAGTCCACGTGGAAACGGCCGTTGACCGCGCCCAGCCCGGCCTGCAAGGTGCGGCAGGCGGCCAGGCGTTCGCTGTCCCCCTCCGGATAGGCCATCGGAAGAGTGAAGCCGTTTTCCCAGACGGCGCCGCCGCGGGCGGCGCGCAGAGCCTTGCCCGCCGCGTCCAACGAGAACGGGCGGGTCTGCGGCGGAGGAAGGCGGCCGTTGAGCAGGGCCAGCGGGATCGGGCCTCGCGCGCGCACGGCCGCGCCGTGGAAGGCGTCCCGGATGTAGCCGTCGTAGTCGAAGGCGAACGCGAAGCCGCGGCGGACGTCGGCTTCGGCGAAGAAGTCTGGCGGGATGCCCTGTCCGTCCATCTGGCCGGAGCCGAGCCAGGGATTGTCTCGCGTCTCGATCCGTTGATTGAAGAAGATCACGTCGTCGGCCTGCAGCAGCGGCAGTCCTGTCTCCACCTGGGCGTTCGGCACGGCCTGGAAGAAGGGAAGCGAGCGCGTGTTCAGTTGGGCGACGTCGATCTCCCCGCTTTCCAGCATCTGACGTCTCAGCTTCGGTTGCTCGACGCAAAGGATGCGCGCCCCCGCCAGCGACGCGGGCGCGCGCCAGTAGCGGTCGTTGCGGGACAAGAGCACGGTCTTGGCCTCGCGGTCCCAGACCGTCAGTTTGAAAGGCCCGGTGCCGTTCTCCCGCTCGTACAAAGTCGCCTTCTCCTTGAGCGGGGCCCACGCGCGGACCCAGTCGGCCTTGGAGCCGTTCCAGCCGCCGTGCGCGATGGTGAAGGGCTTCGAGACGATCTGCGCGGAGCCGGCCAGCACCGAGAGCAGGGGCGCGAAGGGCTTGGGCAGGCGGATCACCAGGGCCGCTCCCTCGGCGTACACCGCGTGTTCCACCAGGTCGTACACCGCCGGATCCGGCTTGCCGTCGGGGCCGACGGCGGAACGGCGGCCGGTCAGGGGCTGCAGAAGCAGCCCCGACGGGCCGCCTTCGCCCGTGGTCAAGAGAAAGCGCATCAAGGAATACTTCACGTCGTCGGAGGTCAGTTGAGAACCGTCGTGGAACTTCACGCCGTCCCGGATCGGGAAGCGGTAGATGAGGCCGTCCTTCGACAGGAATCCGTTCTCCCTCGTCGGCACCACGCTGGCCAGCCGCGGGACGAAGCGGTCGATCGCGCCGCCGTCGAAGTCCACCAGGCTCTCGTACATCTGCTGGATCGCGAACAGCGACGTCGCGTCGTAGGCCCAGTCCGGATCCAGGCTGTCCACTTCCGTGGCGAGCGCGTAATTCAAGGTCTGCGGCTCGGCGGCGGCGCGCGCCGGCGGAGTCGCGAGGGCGAGCGCGAGCGTTAGGAGCGCGGGCGTCAGGATCATCGTTTATGCGCCGACTTCTCGGTCAGCCACTTCTCCCCGCCCACGGCCAGCAGCAGGGCCGTCAGGACCCCGAAGGCGATCACCGAGGTCCAGTCGCTCTGCGCCAGCGCGCTGAACTTTTCGCTGAGGTCCAAGGTCTTCGACAGCGACGGGCTCAAGGTCAGCATGGCCACCACGATGCCCGCGATGGCGCCGCCGGCGATGTAGCCCGAGGAGAACAGCACGCCGGGGCTCATGTCGGACTCGGACTCGCTCTTCTTCGTCCATTTATCGGCGACCCAGCGCATCATGCCGCCCACGAAGATGGGCGTGGAGGACGAGAGCGGAAGATACACGCCCACCGCGAACGGCAGAGACGGCACCTGGCACAGCTCCAGCACCAAGGCGATGCCCACGCCCAGCAGGACCAGGCCCCACGGGAGCTTGTTGGTGAGGATGCCGTCGATGATCAAGGACATCAGGCGGGCCTTCGGGGCGTTGTACTTGAGCACGGTGCTGCCGTCCAGGCGCTTGCTCTCCACGCCGTTGATGCCGGGGTCCACCAGGTACTTCACGGAGCCGGCCTCGTCCACCAGGTATTTTCCCTGGGGCAGCCCCGCCACGTCGCCTTCCGCCACGTGCCAGACCTTGTAGGTCGCGGCGTCGAAGGCGGCGTCGGGCCCCTTGAGCGGCTCGCTGACCGTCAGTTCGGACACGGGGGCGTGAATGGCGGGAAAGTCGCGCCGCGCGTAGACGGTGCTGGCGTTGTTGAGCAGGAGGAGCGTCAGTCCGATCACCAAGGCCGAGCTGAGCGCGCCCACCAGGAGGCCCAGCTGCTGGTAGCGGGGCGTGGCGCCCACCAGGTAGCCGGTCTTCAGGTCCTGGGAGGTGGTGCCGCCGTTGGACGCGGCGATGCAGACGATGGCGGCGATGGACAGCGCGGTGAGGCGCGCGCCCTTGCCCACCCAGCCGCCGGTCGGGTCGAACTTGCTCATCAGCACGAAGATCAGGCAGGTGAGCAGGAGCGTGGCGACGGTCATGCCGGAGATGGGGTTCGACGAGGAGCCGATCTCCCCGGTCAGGCGCGAGGACACGGTCACGAACAGAAAGCCGAACAGGACTATCAGGATGGCGCCGACGAAACCCTTCACGCCGAAGCCCAGGCCCAGTCCCGGCGCCGCGGCGATCGCGAACACCAAGGCCGCGCTTCCGGCCACGACCACCCAATTCGGGAGATCGTCCTCGGTGCGCTGCTTCGGGCCGGAGGCGGTTTTCGCGCCGACGCCGGCCATGATGTCCATCAGGCCGGACTTGAGCGACGCGAAGATGGTGGGCAGGGCCTGGAACAGGGAGATGATTCCCCCCGCCGCCACGGCGCCGGCGCCGATATAAAGGATGTAGGACTTCCAGATCTCGGCCGGGGTCATGTCGTGGATCAGCTTGGTGGCCGGGAACAGCGGGGCGGTGAGGCCGTCGCCGAACAGCTTGATCGCGGGGATCAGCACCCAGCTGGCCAGCACGCCGCCGGCGACCATGACGCAGGAGATCTTGGTGCCGATGATGTAGCCCACGCCCACCAGCTCCGGGGCGACCTCGGCGCTGATGGCGGCGCCCTTGAAGAAGGTGAGCATGCGCTCGGGCGTGTCGTTCCACAGCTTGAGGCCGTTCATCAGGACCTTGTAGATCGCGGCGATGCCGAAGCCGGTGAACACGGTCTTGGCGCTGGAGCCGCCCTGCTCGCCGACGATGAGGACGTCCGCGCACGCGGTGCCTTCGGGGTAGGGAAGCACGCCGTGCTGCTTGACGATGAACGCGCGCCGCAGCGGGATCATCATCAGCACGCCCAGCAGTCCGCCCAAGGAGGCGACCACCAGGACGCGCACCGCTTCCATCTCGTAGCCCAGGATCATCAGCGCGGGCATGGTGACGCCCACGCCGAAGGCGATGGACTCGCCGGCGGAGCCGACGGTCTGGACGATGTTGTTCTCTAAAATCGTCGAGCGCCGAGCGCCGGTGAGCTTCGAGAAAAGGCGGAACAAAGTGATGGACAGCACCGCGATCGGAATGGACGCCGACACCGTCATGCCCACCTTCAGCACCAGGTACAGCGACGACGCGCCGAAGACGATGCCCAGGATCGCGCCCACGATGACGGCCTGCCAGGTGAACTCCGTCATCACGGTTTTGTCCGCGACGAAGGGCGTGTGCGTTCCGGCGGCGTGCTTCGCGTGCTGGCTCATTGATCCTCTCGGACGGGGATTAGAGACTGACGAGTGCGGCTTCGCTGCACTTATCCTTAAAAGGGCGAACGGGGCACGCGGCCAGGTGGCCGGGCTTGGCTTCGCTCAGCGCCGGGTCGTCGGTGCGGCACGACTCGACCATGTAGCGGCAGCGCGGGTGGAAGCGGCAACCGGACGGCGGCTTCAGCGGGCTGGGCACGTCGCCGGTGAGCAATATCCGTTTGCGGCGTTTCTCGATGGAGGGGTCGGGAACGGGAACGGCCGAGAGAAGCGCTTCGGTGTACGGGTGTTGCGGATCGTTGAACAACGTTTCCGAGTCGGCCGTTTCCACGACTCGTCCTAAGTACATAACGGCGATGCGCGTGCAAAGATGACGAACCACGGAGAAATCATGCGAGATAAAGAGATACGCGAGTTTGCGCTCCTTTTGAAGATCCTTCAGGAGGTTGAGAATTTGCGCCTGGATGGACACATCCAAGGCGGACACCGGCTCGTCGGCCACAACGAGGCGAGGATCGAGCGCCAAGGCTCGAGCGATGCCGACGCGCTGCCGTTGGCCGCCGGAGAATTCATGCGGGTGCCGGGAGAGATATGTTTTGGCGATCCCGCAGTCGTCCAAAAGCTTGGCGAGCTTCTTCGCGCGCTCCGCCGGGTCCTTATGCATGCCGTGAATCACCCACGGTTCGGTGATGATGTCCTCGACGGTCATGCGCGGGTTCAGGCTGGAATAGGGATCCTGGAAGATCACCTGCATCTCGCGGCGCAGCTTGCGCACGGCGCCGCCGGACATCTGCGCCATGTCCTGTCCGTCGAACAGCACGGTGCCGTCGGTCGGTTTCTCCAGCGCCAGCACCAATTTGCCGAGCGTGGTTTTCCCGCAGCCGGACTCGCCCACCACGGCGAAGCTTTCCTGCGGCATCACCTTGAACGAGACGCCGTCCACGGCCTTCACCGTGGTCTTCTCGCCGAACATGGATTTGCGGGCGGAGAAGTGCTTCTTGAGATTGGTGACCTCTAAAATCGGCCGTTCGCTCATTTGGCCCCCTTCGCGGACTCGAAGCGGTGCGAGCGTTCCAGGGATTCGTCCTCGGTTTTCCAGCAGTTCGACATGCGCTCGCCGGCAAGATGGAACTGGGGCGGGTCGTCGCTGGCGCAGCGCTCCATCACCACGGCGCAGCGCGGCGCGAACGGGCAGCCCACGAAGCCGCCGGTGAGGTCCGGGGGTTGTCCCGAGATGGCCTCCAGGCGCTCCTTGCGCTCGTAGATGGACGGCACGGACGCGAGCAGGCCTTTCGTGTAGGGGTGCTTGGGGTTCTTGAACAGCTCGTTGATCGGCGCGTATTCCACCGGGCGTCCCGCGTACATGACCACCACGTCGTCGGCCATCTCCGCGACCACGCCGATGTTGTGCGTGATCAAAATGATCGCCATGTGATACTCGCGCTGCAGGTCCTTCATCAGTTCCAGAATCTGCGCCTGGATGGTGACGTCGAGAGCCGTCGTGGGCTCGTCGGCAATCAGCACGTCGGGCTCGCACGACAGCGCGATGGCGATCATCGCGCGCTGGCGCATGCCGCCGGAAAACTGGTGAGGGTAATCGTGGACGCGCTCTTCGGGGTGCGGGATGCCGACCTTCTTCAACAGGTCGATGGCCTTCGTCCAAGCCTCGGCCTTGGATTTCTTCTGATGAAGGATGATCGCTTCCGCGATCTGGTCGCCGACCGTCAGGACCGGGTTGAGGCTGGTCATCGGTTCCTGGAAGATCATCGCGATGCGGTTGCCCCGGATGTCCCGCAGTTGGTTCGGGGTCATCTTGAGCATGTCCTGGCCGCGGAACAGGATCTCGCCCGCCACCACCTTCGCGGGCGGCTCCGGAAGCAGGCGCAGGATGGAGAGGGCGTGGACGCTCTTGCCCGAGCCCGACTCGCCCACGACGGCGAGCGTCTTCCCTGGATATAGGTCGTAGGTGAGGCCGTCCACCGCCTGGACGGTCCGTTCCGGCAGAACGAAGTGCGTCCGCAGGCCGCGGACGGAGAGGACGGGCTCGCTCACTAGATGGAAGTCGTGACGAGGCTCTCCGTGGAGAGCACTCCGGGAGTCGCGCGGATGTCGCGCACCACGACGTTGGAGAGGGTGGTCACGTCCTCGGTCTCGATGTCGAGAACCAGGTCCCAGCGGCCGAACACGGCGGTGACATGGGAGACGCCTTTGATCTCTTTAATGCGCGTCAGAGCCGTCTTTTCCTTGCCCGCCATCAAACGCACCAGCACCAGTCCGGTCACCATGAGTTTCCGCCCTCCGCTGCGTCGATTCCGCCGTTTCGGAGTCTATCAAAAAATTCGGGAAAATAGACCTATATATCACGGAAATTGGGAACAAAAAGTGGCGGCCGTTCGTAAGTATAGAATGATCCCTAAGTCACTGTGTCCGGACACAGTTGAGCACGCTATGGAGCTTCGGCCGCTTTCGGACGATCTATTGATGGCGCGCCTGTCGGGCCTCGTCGGCCAGGAACGGGAGAATCTTGGCGATGTCGTCGACCACTTAGCGGAAGTCGACCGGCGGGATTTGGCCTTGGACCGTGGCTTCCCCTCCCTTTTCCACTATTGCGTCAAGGAATTGCGTTATTCCGAGGCGGCCGCATTTCTGCGCATCAGGGCTGCGCGTGCGTCCCGCCAATTTCCCCGGATTTCAACGGATTTGCGCAGCGGAGAGCTTCATTTGGACGCCGTTGCGCGGCTTTATCCGCATTTGACCAATGAAAACAGCGAGACGCTCCTGGGGCAGGCGGCGGGTGCGACTAAGCGCGAAGTCCTGGCGATTGTCGCTCATTTTGAACCCCCGGGGCCGGAACGAGACGTAGTCCGTCCGTTGTCACCGCCCTCACCCCCTCCAAATCCGGCGGACGATACGCCTGACGTCCTGCCTCCGCCCGCGCGCGTACGATTCGCCTTCACGGCGGACGATGAATTGATCGTCATGATGGATAAGCTACGCGGTCTGCTCCGGCACAAGCACCCGCAGGGACGACTGGAGGACTTATTTAAGACGGCGGCGAAGACGCTTCTCGAAAAAATCGAGAGCGAGAAAACACGGGCGCGGATTCGGAAACCGTCCGCCTCCGGATCAAGACGCGTGCCCATGGCCGTCCGGGCGGAAGTCTGGTCCCGCGACGGCGGCCGCTGTTCGTTCGTCTCCGAAGAGGGGCGGCGCTGCGACAGCCGCGACGCGCTCGAGTTCGATCATATCCGGCCGTGGGCTTTGGGCGGGCGCTCCGACATCGTCGAAAATATCCGTCTGTTGTGCCGCTCTCACAACCTCCGCCTGGCGAGACGCCGCTTCGGATCGAGAAAGACTGTCGTATAATGTCGGCGCGATGAAAAGCGACCGGCGCGGCCTCGGCTTCTTCCTGGCGGTCGCCGTTTTCTTCGCTGCGGTGTTCGTCGGCTGGCGCTGGTGGTATCAAGGAAGCCGCGCGATCGTCTTCGGGGCGGAGCGCGCGGATTATCTCCACTACGATTTCGTGGACCTGCGCTTCTCCACGCGCGACCGGGCCCTGTGGGACGATTTCGCGGCGCATCCCCCCCGCGCCGTCGTCACGCGCGGCGGCGAAGAGGTGACGACGATCGCCGGCATCCGCGAGATGACCATGATTCCCGTCGCGCCAGGTCAATGGATGGCCCGCTGGCCGGTGCCTTGGAACGCGCCGGTCGGGGATTATCTCCCGGTGCTCCTCGGCCGCGACGACCTCAAGGAGCGCCTGCACGCCGTGCCGTTCCGGATCGGACGCCGGACGCCGGCGCCGCTGCCGAAGGGCTTCGTCGTGCTCACGCTCGAAAGCGTCGCGCCGCTGGCGACCATGCGCGTCAAGGCGCCGGACGGGACCATGAAGGACTGGCGCGGCTTGCTGGACTGGGCCCAGGACGTGGGCGCCGACGCGTTCTGGGTTCTGGGCGGGCAGTCGCCGGGCCTTCAGGACGGCCAGGTGTGGGTGGACACGAATCTCAAGATGCTCCACGAGGTCGCCGCGGAATGCCGCGCGCGCGGGCTGAAGTTCGGGACCTACGCGATGTATTCGCTGACGATGTCCAAGACGGTGAAGATCCCGGGGTACGAGTACGGGTTGGAGATCAAGGACGCCCAGCCGGTCGTCACCCGCGCGGTCTCTTTGGCCGAGCCCAAGCGCGAGGACGACGTGGTCAAGCTTCTGAAGCCCTTCGCCGACGATCCGAACGTTGACTTCGTGGGACTTGATTACATCCGCAACGCTTTGGGCGGCTACGAGCTGGTGGACGACTTCGTTTCCGAGATGCCGGGCGTGCCCGTGCCGGCGGAGTGGCCCAAGCTGTCGCGACAGGAACGCATGGTCTGGCTGGCGCGCAAGAAGATCATGCGCAAGGACATGGACTTCATCGACGCGTGGCAGTGGTGGCGCGCGCACCGCGTCGCATTGATCGTCAAGCGCATCAAGGCGCGGCTGGGCGACAAGAAGCCTCTGTGGGCGTTCACTCTCACCTGGGAAAAAGGCTGGCATCACGGTCAGGACCCCGTGATGATGAACGACGCCGGCGTGGACTACGACGCCCTGATGTTCTACGAGGCGGACAAGCCCCAGTACGAAGCCATGCTCAAGGCCTGGCACGGGTACATCCGCCGCGGCGACGTCCAGGTGGTTCCCGGAAATATTTTCGATTGGGGCCTGCATCAGAAGGATCCCGCCGGCCCCGCGGAGTTCGGCCGCCGCATGAGGCGCGCCGTCGACGACGTGTACGGCGACGGCCCGGCCCAGGCCGTGTTTTTTCACGACGTCGACCGCCTGCTGTGGGGCCGCCTCGGCCCCTGGGGCACGCGCGCCTGGGCCGACGAGGCCCGCTCCATTTCTCGCTACGTCAAATCCAAGTCCGCGCCACCGGAGAAACCATGATCCTCGCCGCCCTCGCGCTGTCGCTGTCGCTGAACGCCTCCGCCGCCCCCGCCCCGAAAGCCGCGCCCGCCGCGTGCAAGCCGCAGAAAGTCGCCAAGAAGGCGAAGCTGACCTTCCCCGACGGCAAGACCATCCTGGCCAACATCGTGGACACCCCCGCGTCGCGGGAGACCGGCATGATG
>JBIOJO010000052.1:0-22631 GCA_044450965.1 Elusimicrobiota bacterium
GACTTAGTGTAGCCCATGGACTACGCTAAAGAAGCCTACCTCTACCGCCTCCAGTCCGGCCGCTGCCCATTCGAAGAGTGGCTGGAGGCGCTGAGAGATCGCGTGGGCCGATTACTGGAGGCGTCCCCATGCAACCCGTGAAAAATTATCGTGAAAGCCTGCTGAAGGCCCTCAAGGATCCCGCCGAAGCCGCCGATTACATCAACGCCGCGATCGAAGAGAACGATCTGGACACTTTTCTGCTGGCTCTGCGCGACGTCGCGGAGGCGAAAGGGATGTCCGAGATCTCCCGGCGGGCCAAGCTCAACCGCGTGAGCTTGTACAAGATGCTGTCCCATCGGGGCAATCCGCATCTGGAAAGCGTGATGCACCTTCTCCGCGCGGCCGGATTGAGATTGTCCGTCGGAGTCCGGACGGCTTCAAGCGCCTGACTCTAGCCGCGGAGAGCGGGGTCGGTCTGTAGCGCCGTCACGCACGCCATGTTCACGATATCGTCCACCGACGCCCCGCGCGACAAATCGTTCACCGGCTTGTTAAACCCCTGCATGATCGGCCCCAGCGCCTCGGCCCCCGTCAGCCGCTGCACCAGCTTGTAGCCTATGTTGCCGGACTGCAGGTCCGGGAACACCAGCACGTTCGCATGCCCCGCCACTTTCGATCCCGGGAACTTCCGCTGACCGATCTCCGGGACCAACGCCGCGTCCGCCTGCATTTCCCCGTCGATGGCCATGTCCGGCGCCTTTTCCTTGGCGATGCGCACCGCGTCCTTCACCGCCGCCGCCAGCGGATGCTCCGTGGACCCGTTCGTGGAGAAGGAAAGGAAGGCCACCCGCGGATCGATCCCGCACAAAACCTTCGCCATCTTCGCGCTGGAAATCCCAATGCTGGCCAGCTTCACCGGCACCGGATCGATGTTGATGGCGCAGTCCGCCATAATGAGGACCCCGTTGTCCCCCTGCGACGGCGACGGGAAGATCATGATGAAGAAGGAGGAGATCGTCCGCACCCCGGGCGCCGGCTTGATGATGTGCAGCGCCGGCCGCACCGTGTCCGCCGTGCTGTGGTCCGCCCCGGACAGATACCCGTCCACCCGGTCGTTGTGCAGCATCATGATCCCGTACACCAGCGGATCCGTCACCGCCGCCTGCGCCTCGGCTTCCGTGATGCCCTTATGCTTGCGGATGTCGAAGTACTGCGCCGTGTAGTCTTTATATTTCGCGTCCTTCGGGATGTCCACGATCTCGATCCCCGAGATGTCCGCCCCGTTTTCCGCCGCCACCTTCCGCGCCTTCTCCGGATTGCCCAGCAGAACGGGAACGCACAGCGAATCCTTCTTGAGGATGGACGCGGCCTTCAGAGTCCGCTTCTCCTCCCCTTCCGGCAGCACGATGGTCTTCTTGAGGGCCGCGGCTTTGCGCCGGATGTCAGCGACGATAGTGGGGGTCATGCGCCGAGGATACCGAATTCCCCGTCGGGGGGCAATACGAACGGTGAAAGTTTTGAGATCACAATCTGTGATCTCAAATAAATACTGCTAAAAACTGCGTTATTTTTTGAGGTCACAGATTGTGACCTCAAATTTTGGAACTAATTCGAGGCCCGAATCGTATGGTAGTGTGAAAATAGCCAAAGTTGACTCGTTGATTCATGTGATCCGCGGCCAAAGAGTGATGCTGGACCGCGATTTAGCGGAGCTCTACGGTGTCCCGAACAAGGCTCTAAACCAAGCAGTGAAGCGGCACTTGAACCGATTCCCGCCGGATTTCATGTTCAAATTAGAGCCGTCTGAAGCCGCTCGTTTGCGGTCACAATCTGTGACCGCAAATATCGCCTTGTCAAAACAGCGCTTTCTGCCAAATGCCTTTACGGAGCAGGGCGTGGCCATGCTCTCCAGCGTCCTCGCCAGCGAGCGCGCCGTGGAGATCAATATCGCCATCATGCGCGCCTTCGTGAAGCTGCGCCAGGCCGTCATGATCGATGGAAGCCTGGCCGTCCGCATGGAGAAAGCCGAGGAGGCCATCGAATCCCTGGAAGGCGAACAAGGGGAGCAGGCCGTCGCCATTCACGACCTCATGGCGGCGTTCCGCAGGCTCACCGGCTCGTGAAAACCCGCGTGGAAACTCGCGCCGGCGCGAGTGAAATGAACGGAAACGCTATTCCGCTGACTCCAGAGTCATTCGGCCTATCACATATTGACATAC
This sequence comes from Elusimicrobiota bacterium, assembly GCA_044450965.1. Classification (GTDB taxonomy): domain Bacteria; phylum Elusimicrobiota; class Elusimicrobia; order UBA1565; family UBA9628; genus GWA2-66-18. Next base: position 2,202 of record JBIOJO010000052.1, read on the forward strand.
AGTGTTATACGGTCTACACTCTATGCGAATAGATGTTCTGCAGTATTCCGAAGACACCGAACTGCACATATGGTCGCGGCATCAGGTCACCTTTCAGGAAGTAGGGGGCGCCGTTTATCAGCGGCATCTTGTTCTGCGCGGCCGAAAGAAGAATCTTTACGAAGTCTTAGGAAGGACGGACGCCGGACGCTACTTAATGGTCTTCGTTCGCTATTTGGGCGGCGGCGCAGCTCGATTAATTACCGCGCGCGACATGACCTGGGCGGAACGACGGCGTTACGACAAGCACATGGCACACTAACTTTATGGCCAAACGGAAAATGAAGCGGCCCCTGACTGACAAAGAACTGCGCGATTATTACGACACGCATTCCATCCTGGAGGAAGGCACGCACGTCCGTGCCGTCAAGATGGAGTTCCCCAAGCCCCGGCTCCTGATCGCCCTGCGCCTGGAAGAAAAGACCTTGGACGGCATCAAACTCATCGCCGCGAAGAAAGGCCTTAATTTTTCGACTCTCGTGCGCATGTGGATCACCGAGAGGCTCCAGCAGGAAAGCGCCTAAGTCTTTAGTGGGCGGTGACGGGCACGCGGCCGCCGGCGTGCCACAGGCCCTGGTCCGGGCCCAGCGGGACGAAGGCCGGGGCGCCGCTCGGTGAGGCGTCGGCGGCGGCGCGGTGGGCTTCGGGGCGGATCTCGCGGTCGTCCTGCGCGGCCTGCACGCTGGTGAACAGGCCGCCGGTGAAGGTGAGCGAGTAGGCACGCAGCGCCACGGCGCTGAGTTCCCGCGCCAGGTCGCCGTAGTCGCCGCGGACGTGGAAGCGTTGCGTCGAGATCTGGTCCGGCCCCGGAACGTGCGCCTGTCCCGCCACGATCACGGCCTTGCCGTGCGGACCCATGGCGTCCCACAGCAGGCCGGCCATGGTTTTGTTGCGGCGGGTGAGGAGCACTTCCACCAAAGCCTCGTTGAACCCGGCTTCATAGCTCCGCTCGGCGCGGTCCACCTGGTCTTTGAAGTCGGTCGGGTAGGCTTCGGCGGGATCGGCGGCCTTTTTGGCGGCCAGCGCGGTGACCTGCGCGGCCCATTCGTTCAAGGGAAGCCCCAGCGCCACGACGCGCACGCCGTTGTCGCGGGCCGAATTTAAAAGATTCGTGAACGCCGCCACGCGCGCGGGCGAGAACGACAGAGCGGATTGCGGCAGAACGTCGGTCCGGCGGGACGTATATTCATCCACGGCATGCTGCTGCGGCGCCTTTAATCCCTCGATGCCCACCGCCGTCACGCCGGCCTTCGCCAGGCGGGGCAGTTCCCGGGCCAAGGTCTCGATCGTCGATAACGAACTGTGATCCTCGCCGATGAGAAGCACGTCGCGGTTTTCCAGGATCTTCTCGACCGGCACGTCCCACGAACGGACGGCGACGTCGACACGAGCGGCGACGCCTGCCGGCGTGCGCGCCGAAGGCGGACCACGGGGAGAGACGGCGGCCACCGGAACGGCCAACGGCGCCGCTTGAGGGGCGGCGGCGACGGAAACCGGAAGAGGGGCCATGACGGGCGCCGCGGGAAGCATGGCCGGCGCCACCATCGGGGCAATGGAAACGGGAGAGGTGTAGGATACCGACGGAGTTTCGAGCCGGAAAGACTCGATCGGCGCGGCGATGGACGGAACCGCGACCAGAAGGGACAACAACCCAACCCAAAGCCTCATACGATCAGGATATAAGGAACGGCCCCCGGCGACACGGGGCCGAAGGCCCAGACGGGGCTAGGTCTTCAGGCGGGAGGCGGCGTCCCGGTCCAGAAGCCAGAGCAGATCGCCCTTCGCGGGAGACACCAAACTGGCGGGATGGGCGGACGTGGGCGGGTTTTCCAGGATGGAGGTCACCATTTCGGCTTTATCGGCCCCGGACACCACGAAGGCGACTTTCGCGGCGGCGTTGATCAACGGAAGAGTGAAGGTGATCCGCCGACTGTCCTTGGCGGCCATATAACCGTCGCAGACCAGTCCCCCCGCCTGAACGGCGGGAGTCCCGGGAAATAACGAAGCGGTGTGACCGTCGGGGCCAAGACCCAAGAAGATCCAATCGAAGCGCGGAGCGTCGCCCATTTCTCTGATCAACAACGATTGGTAGGCAGAGGCAGGATCCGAATCTTCAACAGGGACCCGGTGGATGTTGGCCGGCGGAACAGGGACATGGCTGAGCAATGTCTCCATCGCCATGCGATAGTTGCTCTCGACGTGATCGGGAGGAACGCGGCGCTCGTCGCCCCAGAAAAAATGCAATCGATCCCACGGGATACGGGAGCGAAACGGCTCAGAGGCCAGAAGCGCGTGGAAAACGCGCGGAGTATTTCCGCCGGACAACGCGACGTGCACCTTCCCCTTCTTCACGGCCGAAACCGCGCGCGTGAATTCCCCCGCCGCGGCGAAGGACAGCTCCCGCGCGTCCGGCAGCTTCAGGACCCGGCGCATTCCCGCCAATGGCGCCCGTCGCGCTTGAGAAGTTCCTCGGCCGCGTCGGGGCCCCAGGAGCCGGGCGCGTAATTCGGGAATCCGCCGCCGGGCGCGGCCTTCCACGCGTCCAAAATGGGCTGGACCACGCCCCAGCCGGACTCCACCATGTCGGCGCGCTGGAACAAGGTCTGGTCGCCCATCATGGCCTCGTACAGGAGGCGCTCGTAGCCGGTGCTGGGCGCCGCGCCGAAGTAGTCCTGGTACTTGAAGTCCATGTTCACTTCGCCCAGGTTCACCGTCGGCCCCGGGATCTTCGCGCCGAAGCTCAGCGCGATGCCCTCGTGCGGCTGGATGCGGATCACCAGCTGGTTGGGCGCCATGGGGGCCACGCCGGCGGCGCGGAACAAGGAGATCGGCGCGGCGCGGAATTGGATCACGATCTCCGTGGAGCGCACGGCCAGGCGCTTGCCGGTGCGCAGGTAGAAGGGCACGCCGGCCCAGCGCCAGTTGTCCACGGACAGCTTGAGGGCGGCGAAGGTCTCGGTGTTGGAACCGGGGGCGACCAAGGCTTCTTCTCTGTAGCCCCCGTATTGGCCGCGCACCGCGTGGCGCCACACGTCCTCGTCGGTCAGCGGGGTGATGGCGCGCAGAACCTCCAGCTGGCGGTCGCGCACCGTGTTCGCCTCGAACGAGGACGGCGGCTCCATCCCCACCAGGCTGAGCAGCTGGAAGATGTGATTGGGGACCATGTCGCGCAGGACGCCCACCCCGTCGAAGTAGCCGCCGCGGCTGCCCACGCCCAGCTCCTCGGCCACGGTGATCTGCACGTGGTCCACGTAGTTCCGGTTCCAGATCGGCTCGAAGATGCCGTTGGCGAAGCGGAACACCATCAGGTTCTGGACGGTCTCCTTGCCCAGGTAATGGTCGATGCGGTAGATCTGGTGCTCCGCCAGCACGGTTTTGAGCTCCGCGTTGAGGTTCACCGCGCTGTCCAGATCGCGGCCGAACGGTTTTTCCACGATCACGCGCCGCCACAGCCCGCGCTCCTCGCGCGACAGCCCCGCGTCGCCCAGCCGGCGCGCGATGGGCCCGAAAAACTCCGGCGCCGTGGCCAGGTAGAAGAGGTTGTTGCCGCCCGCGCCGCGCTTCGGGTCCAGCTTGGCCATGGCCTCGCCCAGGCGGCCGTAGCTGGCGCGGTCCGCCGCGTCGCCGGCCATGTAGTGCAGGCGGTCCGACAGCCACTTGAGCACCACGGGGTCCACCGGCGTGGGCACGAATTCCTCTATGCCCTCCAGCGCCTTGCGGCGGAACTGCTCGTCGGTCATCGCGCGGCGGGAGATGCCCACCAAGGCGAAATCGTCGGGCAGGAATTTCTCCAGAGCCAGGTTGTACAGCGCCGGGATCAGCTTGCGCTGGGTCAGGTCGCCGGACGCGCCGAACACCGCCATCACGCAGGCGTCGGCTTTTTTCGGCTCGCTCACTTCTTCTCCACGTGCCCGCCGAACTTCTCGCGCATGGCCGACAGCAGCTTGTCGGCGAAGCCGTGCTCCTTGCGGGAGCGGAAGCGCGCGAACAGCGCCTCGGTCAGGACCGGCGCGGGGACCGCCTCGTCGATGGCCGCCTGCACCGTCCAGCGCCCCTCGCCCGAGTCCGCCACCACGCCTTCATAACGCTTGAGCGCCGGATCCTCCGCCAGCGCCATCGCCGTCAAATCCAGCAGCCACGAGCTCACCACGCTGCCGCGCCGCCACAGCTCCGCCACCCCGGCCAGCGGAACGCTGAACTCCGAGTTCTTCATGATGTCGAAGCCCTCGGCGTACGCCTGCATCAGGCCGTACTCGATCCCGTTGTGGACCATCTTCACGAAATGGCCCGCGCCCACCGGGCCGCAGTGCAGCCAGCCGTCGGCCGCCGTGCCCGCGGGCGCGCCCGGAACCGGCGCCACGTCGCCGCGGCCCGGCGCCAAGGTCTTGAAGACGGGCGTGAGCCGGTCGATGGCCGCCTTTTCCCCGCCCACCATCAGGCAGTAGCCGCGGTCCAAGCCCCAGACTCCGCCGCTGGTGCCCGCGTCCACGTAGAAGATATTTTTCGCCTTGAGCTGCGCGCCGCGGCGCACGTCGTCTTTATAAAAGGAGTTGCCGCCGTCGACGATGACGTCGCCCGGCGAGAGCGACGCGGCCAGCGCCTGCACCGACGCCTCCGTGGCCTCGCCCGCCGGTACCATCAGCCACACCGCGCGCGGCGCGGGCAAGGCCTTGACCAGGTCTTCCAGCGACGACGCGCCCTTCGCGCCCTCCGCCGTCAACGCCCTCACGGCGTCGGCGCCGCGGTCGAACGCGACCACTTCGTGGCCGCCGCGCATCAAGCGCCGCGCCATGTTCGCGCCCATCCGTCCCAAGCCCACCATGCCTATCCGCATAACGTCACGATAGCCAATCCCCGCGGCCCCCGGCAAGCACCGGCCCGATGCCGTACCCGGCCGCGAACTGACCCCTCATCCGCCCGATGATGCCGGCGGATCAAACGAGGCGGATTACACGTTTAATGCGTCCGTTTGAGGCGACTGATCCGCCGGCATCATCAGGCCAAAGAGGGGTCCTTCACCCCCACCGCGAAAGGCGGCCGGCTTCGGCCCGCTCCTGGCGACGCTGAATCTCCTCCCGGATGAAATCCTCCGCCTCCTCGGATGTCGGGAAAGGAATGAGCAGCGGCTCATAGCCCAAGGCGTCGAAGAGGCGCCGCCACACCGACCAAAGCGCGTCCCCGCCGGCCTCCAGGCGGCTGATCAGAGCTTGCGCCACGCCGGAGTCGTCCGCCAGATGGCGCTGGGACATGTCGCGGCGTCCGCGAAGATAACGCAGTTTCTCGCCCAGCGACGCCCGGGCCCACTCGCGCGGGACCGACCACGCGAGGGCGCAGGCGTCGTTGAAGCCGTCGTCGAGTTCCATCCTCTCCTTACGAAGAGACCGGGTAAAAAGTTCCCGGCGTCAGCCGCCGACGCGCAGGCGCACGCCGGTGGAAAACGAGATTCCCGGCGCGGGGGTCACGTAGCGCTCCAGCCCGGAGGTGATCGTGTTGGTTCCCAGGATGCCGCGGGTCTGGTAGCGGCGGTCCAGGAGGTTGTCGCCGCGAACGAAGACGCGGACGGCGCCCTTTTCGTAGGAGGCGCCGCCGCCCAGGACGCAGTAGCCGCCCAAAGACGGCTCGGTGTTGCTTTCGTCGCCGAACAGTCTCTGGGAGGACACGCAGGCTTCGTCCAGGCTCACGGTCGCGCCGGTCGCCGGATGGGCGTTCGCGCCGAACGACAGGCGATGGCGCGGCACGGCGGGCAAGCAACTGCCGCGGCGCACGTTCTGGGTGGCCGGGAACGGCGCTTTATCCAGGGCGAAGTCGGTTTGGAAGGTGGCTTCGGTGTAGCCGTAGTTCACGAAGCCGTCCAACGCCTCGCCCCAGCGCGGCTTCAGGGAAACCTCCAGGCCGTCGCGGCGGGTCTTGTCGATGTTCAGGTTCTGGCCGAAGCCGGCGGTGGGGTCGTACACGGGGAAGATCTCGTCGTGGACCAGGATCCGGTACACGGAGACGGAGCCCTCGCCCCACGCGCCGAGATGAACGCGGGAGCCCAGCTCGAAGCTGCGCGCGCGGACGGGGCGGAGCTGGGGCGACGAGGAGAACGGCCCCAGGGCGTTGATCTCGTCGGCGGTGGGCGTGCGGAAGGAGTCGGCCGCGGAGGCGAACGCCTCCACGGTCCCGTTCGGGTTCCAGTTCAGGCCGACGCGCGGCGAGAAGTGGTTGAACCCGCGCGAGCCGCTGTTGGACTCGGTGATTTTGTCCTCGTGCTGGAGTCCGGCGCGGTCCCAGCGCCCGCCCGCGGTGAAAACCAGGACGCGCGGGAGGATGTCGAAGGACTCCTGGGCGAACACGCCCAGGCGGCGCGTGACGTCGAAGGCGGCGTTGGCGAACCCGAAGCCGCTGAAGCTTCCCGACGAGGAGCTGTCCGAGGAGTCCCGCGACAGCTCGACGCCCGCGGTGAAGGCGCCGGCGCGTTCGCCGAAGGCGCGGCGGTCGTCCAGCTGGAGGGTCGCGGACTGGCCGTTCATGTCGGCGCGCGCCTGGGAGACGGACGTACGGCCCTGGTTCAGCGGCGTGTTCTCCAACCGCCGGCGCGCGTCGCCCAGGAACGAGACCGAGGTCTCGTCGGTGAGGCTGCGGCGCGCGTTCAACGTGCCCTGGTGCAGCGTCGAGTCGTTGTTGACGAAGCTGACGTTTTGGCGCGGGTCGGAGGCGGCCTCCGCGGCGGTCAGCGAACCCGCCTGGCGCAGATCGTCGTCGGCGAAGCGGTAGGATAGATCGGCGCTGGCCCGGGCGTCCTCGTAGGATAATTTCGACGCCATGGTGTAGATCTTCGCCCGCTCGTTCCTTCTATAGCCGTCCTCCGCCTCGTGCGAGGCGTCCACGCGGTAGGTCAACGGCCCCGCGGGGCCATCGACGGACAAGGACTGGCGCTGAAGGCCCCAGCTGCCGATATCGGCGCCGGCCGACGCCTCCGGGGTCTTTCCTCCGCGCTTGCTGGTCACGGAGATCACGCCGCCCATGGCGCCCGGTCCGTACAAGGTCTGCGGACCGGGCAGGACCTCCACGCGCTCCGCGCCGGCCAGCGGGATCAGCTGCCAGTTCACCTGGCCGAAGTCGGGCTCGTTCATGCGCACGCCGTCGAGCAGGACGACGGTCGCCGGGACCGGCGTGGCGTTGAAGCCGCGCAGATCCACGGTGGGCTGCCGCTCGTTTCCGACCTGGTCGTAGATCACCGCGCCGGGGATTTGGCGCAGATCGGCGCCGGGCGCGTAGACCGAACCGGGGACGCGGGCGCTGTCGGTGGGGACGGGGAGGCGGGACGCGCCCAGGACGGTGGAGATGAGCACGGCAAAATACGAAGCATTCATGGTCTTCCCTCGAAGATGCGGACTCTCGTCGGAAGACCGGACTTATCGCGGCGGGCGCGATTTACCGTTGCGGGGCAGTCCCGGAATCACACCGGGTTCCACCGACGTAGAGAGCACGACGCGTCATGATCTCAGTTTCGGGAACGGGTGTCAAACCGGGCGGCCAAGGCGATGTGCTCGGCCTCGTCGTCGGCGATCTTGCCGAAGAGGGCGGCGGTGACGGGGTCGCGCTGCGCGAACTGGCGGCGGAAGCTTTCCTCCGCGGCGCGGCCGCGCTCCTCGGCCGTCTTCATGTAGGACACGAAGTCGGCCGTGTTCTTGCAGGCGCGCAGGGATCGCCACAGCCGGTCGGACACCGCGCGCGCCTCGGGCTTCACGCCCAGCTCCGCCATGCGGCCCAGCAGCATGAGCAGGTGGCGGTTCTCGTCGTCGGAGATGCGCCGCCAGGCGCGGCGCAGCTCGTCCTCGGCGTCCAGCAAGGTGTCGGCGGCCCAGCGGAAGGCCTCGCGCGCCTGGAGCTCCGCGAAGGCCGCGATGCGCATGCGGTCGCCCAGGCCGTCGGGCGTGTTGATGCCGCGGGGAGCCGGGGCGTACTCGTCGGGACCGCAGACCAGGAACGGTTCCCAGTTCACGAGGCGGCGGACAACAAGGAGTGGACCGCGTCCAGGATCTGGGCGGGCGTGGCCGGCTTCTGGAGGATCAGGGTGAGCGGGCCTTCGGGGATTTTGGCCTGGATGTCGGCCTTGGCGGCGGCGGAGTAGACCAGGACGGGGGTGGAGAAGGTGTTGTTGAGCATGCGGATGCGGTCGTAGACGCTGGCGCCGCCGCCGGCGGGCATCATCACGTCCAGGATGACCAGGTTCGGCGAGAGCTGACGGGCCATCATGATGCCCTGCATGGCGTCGAACGCCGAGATCACCTGATAGCCGGCCTTCTCCAATATCGCCTTGACGATGAGGGAGACGCTCTTGTCGTCCTCGACGTGGAGGATCTTCTTTCTGTCTTCCGCCATTCTGAACGGATATTAACATTTTGCCAAAAGGTAGAATGACCCCATGAAGCGCGCGGTCCTGCTGTGTTTGGCGCTGGCCTCCTGTTCCCCCACTCCGGCGCCGAAGCATTCCTCCCCCGCGGCCGGCCCCACGGCGCTGTTCGTCGGCGATTCGCTGACCGCCGGCTACGGCGTGGAGCCGGAAGAAGCCTGGCCGGCTCTGATTCAGGAGGACTGGAAGCAGCGGGGGCTGCCGTGGCGCGCGCGCAACGCGGCGGTGAGCGGCGCCACCTCGGCGGGCGCCGCCGAGGAAGTGGCTTGGGCGTTGACGCCCGACGTGAAGCTGGTCTTCGTCTGCATCGGCGGCAACGACGGCCTGCGCGGCGCGTCGCTGACCGAATTAAAGAAAAACGTGAGCGCGCTCATCGCCGGCCTCCAGAAGCGCGGCCTGCGCGTGGCGCTGGCCGGGATGAGGATTCCCCCGAACTACGGCGACGACTACGCCAAGGGCTTCGCCTCGGTGTTCCCGGAGCTGGCGCGCGAGAACGGGGTGGCGTTCATGCCGTTCCTGCTGGACGGCGTCGCGGCCGACCCGGCGTTGAACCAGGCCGACGGGATACATCCCAACGCCGCGGGCCACCGGCGCGTGGCCGCGTCGGTGGCCGCGTTCCTGGACCGGGAGGGTCTGCTGAAATGAGCGTTCCACTTCTGGAGCTGAGCGGCGTGGGCAAGGTATTCCCCTCCGGCGCGGAGACGCTGCGGGTGCTGTCCGATCTGAATCTGACCGTCGTCCCCGGCGAGACCGTGGCGATCACCGGCCCCAGCGGGTCGGGCAAGTCCACCTTGCTGGCCATACTGGCCGGGCTGGAGCGGCCTTCGTTCGGGACCATCAAGCGCGACGGCACGGAAGCCGGGGCGTGGACCGAAGAGGACCTGGCCCGTTGGCGCCGCCACCGCGTGGGCTTCGTGTTCCAGAGCTTCCGTCTGATGCCGACCTTGACGGCGCTGGAGAACGCCTCCTTCCCGCTGGAACTGTTGGGCGAAGCGCCGCGCGCGGCCGAAGAGCGCGCCGCCGGGCTTCTGACCGAACTGGGGCTGAGCGGACGCCTGGATCACCGTCCCTCCCAGCTGTCGGGAGGCGAGCAGCAGCGCGTGGCCATCGCCCGCGCCTACGCGCACCGCCCCGCGCTGATCCTGGCCGACGAGCCGACCGGCAGCCTGGACCGCGCCACCGCCGCGCGCGTGCTGGACTCCCTGCTGGCGGTGAACGCGAAATCCGGCGCGGCCTTGGTGGTGGTGACGCACGACCCCATGGTGGCCGAGCGCATGGGCCGGAGCCTGGCGCTTTGATCCGCCACGCCGTCCGCCTGTTCGCCCGCCGCCGCGGGACGATGTTATTTTTCTCCGCCTGTCTGGCGTTGGGTATTTCATTCCTGTCGGCGGTGTCTCATCTGTTGTCGGCCGTGGACGTGGCGGTCGCGGGCAAGGCGCGCGACCTGCTGTCGGGCGACATTCAGGCCACGGCGCCGCGGCCGTTCACCGACGCCGAGAACGTCCTCTTCGCTCGCGCGCCGGGACGCTCCTCGCGCGGCGTGACCCTTGCCTCGATGTTGGCGCCCTCGGGGAACGAGGCCCCGTTTTTGGTCGCCGTGAAGGGTGTCGAAGACGCGTACCCCTTGCGAGGAAAACTGGAGACCACGCCCCCCGGAGCGAGACCGCTTCCGGGAACCTGTTTAGTCGAACGTTCGGCCGCGTTGCAGCACGGCCTCAAGACGGGTGACCCCGTCCGGCTCGGAAAGCTTCGCCTGCGGATCTCCGGACTTATTGATAAAGAGCCCGACCGCGACTTCCTGGGCTTCTCCTTCGCGCCGCGGTTGATGATCTCCGCCGAGGACCTCCCGAGCGCCGGCCTGATGGGCCTGGGCGCGCGCGTGCGCTACTCCTGGACCTTGGCTTTAAAGGACACCGCCGATCCCGACGCCGCCGCGCGCGCGGCGAAGGCCGCGCTGGAACGGGACCTGACGGACGCGCATGTCCACGTCGCGTCCTACACCGACGGCGAGCCTTCGGTCCGCGACGGATTACGCCGTTCGGCCTTGTTTTTCACGGCGCTTTCCTTGGCGGCCTTGCTCCTGGGAGCGGCCGGGCTGCGCGCCGGGCTGATCCTTTTCCTCGACGCCGAGGCTTCGTCGATGGGCCTGCTGCGCTGCCTGGGCGCGTCGTCGGCCGAGGTGGAGCGTTTGTACGGCGGACTGTGCCTGGCCGCGGGACTGCTGGGAGGCGGACTGGGCGCGGCCGGAGGCTGGGCGCTTGCATTCGTGTGCGCGAGAGAGGCGACGCGCTTCGGCATCGAACTGACGGCGTCTCCGCGGCCGGGAATATTCATTGAATGCCTGCTGATCGCGGGGACGTTGTCGTGGGGCCTGTCGGCGGCGCGCGTGCGCGCGCTGGCGACGCGGTCCCCGTTCGACGCGCTGCGCGAGCCGCCGCCGTCGCCGAAGCTCTTGGCCGCGGCGGGCTGGATCGCGGCGGCGCTGGTGCTACTGGCCGCGGCCTGGCGACGCGCCCCCACGAACATGGACGCGCTGAAGCTGACCGGAGCCCTGATCGCGGGCGGATTGATCGTGGAGGCGCTGTCACGCGGCGCGATGCGGGCGGCGGCGCGTCTGTCGGAGGAGGCGGCGCGCGTCGGGCTGCCGTTCCCCGTGCGCCACGGCCTGCGCCGCCTGACGCGGCGTCCGGCGGAAAGCCGCGTGATGCTGTTCACCTTGGCCGGGGGCTTCGCCTTGCTGGCCGCGGTGGGCACGGCGCGCGAGGGCTTCGCGCGCGTGCTGGCGCCCACGGAGTCCGCCGACGCGCCCGACCTGTTCCTGGTGGACGTCCAGCCCGCCCAGGTGGAGAAGGCCCGCGCGCTGGCCGCGCGCTTCTCCCGCGGGGCGGCGGCGTTCGCCCCGCTGGTGCGCGCGCGCCTGATCCGCGTGGACGGCGCGGCCCCGAAGCGCGGCCGGGACGACCGCGAGCGCACGCTCACGCGCGAATACAACCTGACCTACGCCGACGCGCTGAACTCCTCGGAGACCGTGCTGAAGGGACGCTTCTGGAAGCCCGGCACGGGCGCCGCCGAGGCCAGCGTGGAGCGCGACTTCGCCGAGCGCGCCGGGCTCAAGCTGGGCTCCCGGCTGGTCTTCGACGTGTCGGGCCGCGAGGTGGAGGCGGCGCTCACGTCGATACGCCGCGTGGAGTGGTCGTCCATGCGCCCGAACTTCTTCGTGACATTATCGCCGGACCTGCTGAGTTCCGCGCCGCAAACCGACATCGCGTCGCTGCGCGCGCGCGATCCCGCGGCGTCCTCGGAGCTGCGCCGCGCGCTGTCGCGGGAGCTCCCCAACGTGTCGGTCATCGACGCGGCCGCCCTGCTGGAGACCGCGCGCCGGACCTTGAACATGATGCTGACCGCCGTGGAGGCGCTGGCCTGGTTCTGCGTGCTGGTGGGCATGCTGGTGGTGGCGGGGCTGGTGGCGCTGGGCCGCGGCGAGCGCGCGTCGGAAGGAGCCCTGGAGCGCGCGCTGGGCTGGAGCGGCCGCGAGGCCATGGCCGCCGACGCCGCGGAGCTGCTGGGGCTGGGCGCGCTGTCGGCCGCCTGCGGCGCGTGCGCCGCGCTGTTCCTGGCCTGGACCTTGGCGCGGCGGCTGGACGTCCCCCTGGCCGTCGACCGGAGGGAGGCCGCCGTCCTGCTCCTGGCCGCGCTGTTGCTGCCCGCGCTGGCCGGGCTTCTGGCCGGCGCCCCCGCGCGGCGCGCCGCGGCCCTGGACGCGCTGCGCCGCGACGGGTAGGTCCCTTGTCCGCCGCGTCTGGGACGGACGGCCCAGTGCGCCGGCGACGGCCCGCGATATAATTAACTCATGAAAATCATTTTCGCCGCGCTCCTCCTGGCCGTGTCGCTTCCCGCGTTCGCTCAGAATCGCGCCGCGGAGATCGATTTCTCGAACGCCCGCGCCGACATGGCCCGCGCCCGCGCGCTCCAGTCCGCGCTGACCGCCATGAACGACGGCCCCGAGGCCGGCGGCGCCGTGTCGCGGCTCCTGGATGAGCAAGGAATCACCGTGGAATTCGCGGCGCAGCCCGAAGCGGCCGTCACCGTCACCGCCGGCGGCAAAACGACGATCCGGCTCTCCGACACCTTGCCCGCGCATCCGCGCGTGTACGCGCCGCTGATCGCGGCCGAGGCCGCGAAGCGGATGTTCTCCGGCATGCCCGCCTGCGCCGAGCGCTCCTACATGCGCGCGGCGACCGCGGCCCGCGTGTTCGCGGAGCTGGGCGGAGACTTCAAGTCCCTGCCGGTCGTGGACGGCGACAACGCCGACGCGGTGAAGGCCTCCGTCTGGGCGTGGACGACCGACGCGCAGACCGCTTTGGAAGCCGCCGGACGCAAGGACGGCGTTCCGTACCTGGCGGACGTGGCGGCCCCGGGCGACGCCGAGAAGCTCTTCGTCTCGTTCCTGATGAACGAGAGCGACGCGCGCCGCGCCGCCCGCTAGGCTAGAACTTCGCGAAGCCCGGCACGCGCGGGCACAGCTCGACGTCGCGGATGTTCTCCATGCCGGTGACGTACATCAGCATGCGCTCGAAGCCCAGGCCGAAGCCGGCGTGCGGCACCGTGCCGAACCGGCGCAGGTCCGCGTACCAGGAGTATGTCTCCGGCGAAATCCCGGTTTCCTTCATGCGCGCGATCAGCGGCTCCAGGCGGTGCTCGCGCTGCGAGCCGCCGATCAGCTCGCCCACGCGGGGCACCAGCAGGTCCATGCAGGCGACGGTCTTGCCGTCGTCGTTGCAGTACATGTAGAACGGCTTCAGCGAGCGCGGGTAGTTGATCACGAACAGCGGGCGCTTGGCGTATTCCTCGGTCAGATAGCGCTCGTGCTCGGTCTGCAGGTCGATGCCCCATGTGACGGGGTAATTCCATGTCCGCCCGGCGTTCTGGAGGACCTCGACGGCCTTGGTGTACTCGATCACGCCGAACTCCGCCTTGGCGACGGCTTCCAGACGGGAACGGAGGCCCTTCTCCACGCGCTCGTCGAAGAAAGCGAGGTCGCGGGCGCAATTCTTGAACATGTGCTCGATCAAATGTTTGACGAACGTCTCGGCGAGGTTCCGGTCATCTTGCAGATCGGCGAAGGCGAACTCCGGTTCGATCATCCAGAACTCGGCGGCATGCCGCGGCGTCGTGGACTGTTCGGCGCGGAAGGTGGGGCCGAACGTATAGACCTTCGACAACGACATGGCCAAGATCTCGGCCTCCAGCTGGCCGGAGACGGTCAAACTGGTTTTTTCGCCGAAGAAATCCTTCGTGAAGTCGATCTTGCCGTCGGCGCCGCGGGGAGGCTTCTCCAGATCCAACGTCGAGACCTGGAACATCGCGCCGGCGCCTTCACAGTCGGACGTCGTCAGGATGGGTGAATGACACATCACGAAGCCGCGGTTACGGAAGAACTCATGGACGGCAAAAGATAATTCGGCGCGCGCGCGGAATACCGCCCCAAACGTATTGGTACGGGGACGCATATGCGCCACGCCGCGGAGAAACTCGAAGGAAGTGCCGGCCTTCTGGACCGGAGAGGAGGGATCGCACTCGCCCAGGATCTCTATGGAGGAAGGCTCCAACTCCAGGGCCTGCCCCTTGCCCTGGGACGCGATCAATTTGCCCGAGACGCATAAGGACGCGCCGGTGATCTGCTTGAGGACTTTCTCGCGGCCCGGGAACTCGGCGGGGACGAGGATTTGGATGGAGTCGAAGGTGGAGCCGTCGTTGAGGTGGACGAAGCCCACGCTCTTCGACTCGCGCACCGACTTGATCCAGCCCGCGACCGTCACGGCGTCGCCGGCCTTGCCCGTCTCGATGACTTTCCGGATTTCAGTTCGTTCCATGGGGGCTCACGAACCGGATTATAGAAAAATCCCGTATTCTTCGGCGGGAATTCGAATGTTGCGAAAATGTCTAAGGTCGATAAATATTGAGTATTTTCGCGCTCTTCCCATTGATTTCAAATTCCGCCAGGCCTACACTTGGGTCATGTCCGCGTTCCGCAATCCGCGCTTCCTGATCCCCGTCCTGGCCTTGGCCGCCGCGCCCGCCGTCTATTACGTCGTGTCCTCGGTCAACCGGCCCGTCGCGAACGACTCCGCGCGCGCCTTCTGGGGAGACCAAAAGCCGGCGGACGCGGCCCCCGCGGCGACGGACGCCGCGCCGCCGGAGGACGCCGAAGGCGGTCCGGCCGGCGAAACCCCGGCTCCGGCGGCCGAGTCTCCGCGCCCCGCGGCGCCCGCGGTCCCGGCCGCGCCCGCCAAGCCCGGCAAGGCCGCCCCGCCCACGGCCGTCGAGACCGCCGACGACAAGCCCGCGGCCATGCCGAAGGTCCATCTCCGCGGCTCGCGCCGCTTCGGCATGGGCAAAGGAATCGGCCGCGGCTTCGACCGCGGGCTGAGCGGCGGGCGGCGCGGCGTGGCCGCTCCCGGCGCGGCCGGGGCCCCCGCTTCCGCGGCGGCCTCCGCCGCCGCCGCGGCTCCCGGAGGGACCGCCTTCGACGGGCAGACTCCCCCTCCGGCCTCCTGCGCGCCCGGCACCCAGCGCAACATCCAGGGCCTTTGCGACCTGCTGGGAGTGAAGTCGCTCACCTCGAAAGCGGCGGAGACGGGGGGCGAGCGTTCCGCCGCCATCAGCGACAAAGGATACAGCGGCTCGAACCTCCAGCCCACCGTGCTGGACGGCAACGGCGCCGCGACGCTCGGGACCGGAAACGGCGGGAGCGGCTCCTTCGCGCAGGACCCCTCCCAGCCCATCGCCGGCGCGGCGGCGCCCGACGTGCAGATCCCCGCCGCGACTCAAGCCGCGCCGTGGCAGAAGGAGGTGGACGCGGCGCAGGCGCTGATGAAGCGGGCCGGTGAGCTGATCGCGACCTCAAGCCTGCTGGTCTTCTTCGGCAAGATGCTGTGCAACACGATCACGGGGGCGGCGGCCGGGGCGGCCATGATCGCCGCGGGCATGGCCATGGCCGGCGTCGCGGCGGCCTGGGCCGGCGCCGCGACGGTGCTGGGCGGCCTCATCCTCTTCAAATGGGGACAGAAGCTGCAGGGCGCGGTCATCACTTTGTCCGCCGCCGCGTTGACCATCGCCGCGATCAAGGCCGCGCAGGGAGACAAGCAGGCCTACGCCGTCGCCGAGAAAACGCAGGCCTCGATCTCCCAAAACGCGACGGACCTGGTCCTCCAGCACTCGTCCCCTTTCGATCTGGTCACGCGCGACTATCTGTCCGCCATCCGCACGGGCCTGAATTTCGTCATCGGCGGCACGAAGGCGGGCACGATCATGAACGGAGGCTTCGGCCTGGTGGACGGGATCACCGGCCTGGCCGGCTCCGGGGGCGGCCTGGCCGGCTTCCGCGCGGGGCTGGGCCTGGCGCAGACCGTCGCGGGACTGGTGCCGATCAAGGGCCAGGCCGGCCAGATCCTGGACGGCGCGCTGACGGCCACGCAGATCGCCACCGACATGTGGCCGACGAAGTCCGGGCCTCCGCCCGCCGCGAAGCCGGACGGGAAGCCCGCCGATCCCGCGGCGGCGGGATCCCAGGATCCCCCTCCCTTGGACGGCAAGCCCGCCGGCAACGGCATGGGAACCTTGGCGCCCGACGTCACGCCGCAGAACGCGGACCTGCTGGCCGCGGCGCGCGAACCGGCTCCGCTGGAAGGGCGTCCGATCGTCGACGGCATGGGGACGTTGGCCCCCGACGTGCTGCCGCAGAACGCGGACCTGTTCACGCCGCCTCCCGCGCCGCGGACGCGCGCGGAGGTCGAAGCGGCGCTCAAGCCGGGCGTCCTGGACTACGCGGCGTCGATCAACGAGACGAACCCCGACAAGATCAACGCCATGCTCGCCAACGCCGTGGACTCGCGGCTGGCGTACGAGCAGACCCACCCCGGCGAGGCGGTGGCCCCGCCGCCCGACGGAAGCGCCAAGGTGACCACCCAGGAGACGTTCCGCGCGGCGGACGCGCCTCCGGCGCCCAAGCTGGATCCGAAGAATTTCGAATCGCAGGTCGGCGTGAATCCCGATGGCACTTTGCAGACGGTCCCGGGCTCCTTGCCCCCCGCGCCGGAGGACTCCGACGTCAAGCCGCTCCCTCCCTTGGCCGAGCAAACTCCGGCGGAGAAGCTCGAGCAGCAGCGGATCCAGGACGCGATCAAGGTCGAGGCCGCCTGCCGCCTCGACCCCTCCTGCGCCCGCTACCCCGGCAAGAACATGAATAGCGGGAATTTGACCGAACCGCAGATGGAGCAGTACCTCAAAACCCAACTGGCTAACGACGTCCAGACCAAGGCCTACGATCCGAACGCGACGTACGACCCGAAGACGCGCCAACCGTGGTATTTGGACCCGGCGAAGGCCACTCAGGTCGCGGACATCGACGCGGCGGCCAAGGCGGCCAAACTCGATCCCGGGATGTTCAAGACCGTGCTGACGATCGAAAGCGGCGGCAATCCCCTGGCCGCGTCGCATCTGGACACCAACGGCCAGTCCTCCTACGGCATCGGTCAGGTGACGCCCATCGCCTACGCCGAGATCAATCGCGTCAACGCGCTCAACAACCAGCCGGCCCTGCCTTACACCTTCGAACAGATGAAGGCCGACCCCAAGCTCGGCCTGGACGCGTCCGCGAAATACTTCGCCCTCAAGGTCGCCAATGCCGGCGGCAACTACGCCGACGCGGGCGCGGCCTACAACTCGGGCACGACGTGGGACAACACGAACGTGACGCCGTGGTACACGACCGCGAAGTACCACGAGATCATGCAGCGCGCGGCGGAAAACGACGGCGTGGCGACGCCGCACGTCACGCCCGCGCCCTTGCCCCCGCCCCCCAAGAAGAAAAAGTAATATGCGGCCCATGAGACATGCGACGGTTCCGCTGGCGATCGCGCTCGCGCTGTGCGCCTGCGCGCGCCGGGACCCGGTGGCGCGGGAATTCCAGGTTTGGAAATCGGTCGCCCAGATCTACGTCCCCATCAACGCGCGGAGCCTGGCCAAGGACATGGCCGTGGCCGCGAAATTCGGCGCCGTCCCGACGGTGGTCGACGTCAAGCCCGTCTATCTCCGCGTCACGGGCCGCACCTCCCTGGGCGAAGGGCCCCAGGTGGTCCTCTACACCCGGCAGGAGCTCATCCCCCCGGGAACCAGCTTCGTGACCATGGCCCGGGTGCAGGCCATCGGGGCGGTGCAGAACGAGGCGGGCGTCATCGGGGCGTGCGTGGACCCGTCGGGATTCGTGTGCCGGGCCTCGCTCTCGCTGCAGGACACGGACCGTCTGGCCGACATGGTGATGGCCGCCACGACGACGGGCCCCAAGAATCCCAAGATCCCCTTCAACGTCATCCGCCGGAAATGACCGAGCCCGCCTCTCCGCCCGCGATTCCCGCCGACCGCCTCCAGCGCCTGTTCGCCGCCGTCGCCGACGCCTGCCCCCTGCTCCTTCTCTACGCCCTCCGCCTGCACGCGCTCGCGCGCCGCTCCGTCGGGCTGGAGGAACTGGTCGTCGTTCTGTTCGTGCTGCAGGGCGTCGTCCAGTTCTGGCTGCTGTCGCGCCGGGGCCAGACCTTGGGCAAGCTGATCATGGGCATCCGGATCGTCCGGACGACGGATCTGAAGAACGGCGGCTTCGTGAAGAACGTCCTCGAGCGCGTCGCCGTCGGCGTCCTGATCGGGATGATCCCGCGCGTCGGCCCCTTCTACGCTCTCGCGGACATCCTCTTCATCTTCCGCCGGGACCGCCGCTGCCTGCACGACCTGATCGCCGGCACCCGCGTGGTCAAGATCGCGCCCTGAACGGCGCGGCTAGGCCTTCAGCGCCTTGGCGACGGTCTTTTCCAGCGACGGGAAGTCGAAGGGCTTGACGATGTAGCCGTTGGCGCCGCCCTCGAAGGCCTCGTCGATCTCGGCCATCAGTCCGTGGCCCGTGCACATCAGCACTGGGATTTTCGCCAGCTTGGCGTCGCGCCGGATCAACTTCAGCGTCTCCGCGCCGCCCAGCATGGGCATGTCCACGTCCAGGGTCACCAGATCGTAACGGCCGGCGCGGAGCTTGGCCAGGGCGTCGGCGCCGCTCTCGGCGGCGTCCGCGTGATGGCCCGCCCGCTTCAGGAAATCCTGAAGAAGCTCGCGCAGGGACGGCTCGTCGTCCACGACCAGGATTTTCGCCACGCGCTATGTTCTCATATTCGCGCGTTGAAATTAAGAACTTTGTGCCTATAATGTCCCTAGGCCTTTCGGTCCCGATCGTTTCCGCCCAGGAGATGAACATGATGAAGTTCGCCGGCTTCGCCCTGCTCGCCGTGGTCGCGACCGCCCCCGCCTTCGCCGTGGATTGGAACGGAGCCGACCCCGTCGCGCAGGCCCGCCCGGAGCTGGCCGCGGCCGCCGCCGCCCCCCAGCCTTCGCCCGTCCTCCACGCCGACGCCGGAACTCCCGGCCAGTTCGACACCTACGTGTTCTCCCTGGAGTGGACCGCCGCGTTCTGCGAGGGCAAGTCCGGCCTGCCCGAGTGCGCCGGCATGAGCGGCCGCTTCGACGCCGGCAACCTGGCGCTGCACGGCCTGTGGCCGGACAAGAACAACGACTCGTCCCACTCCTACGGCTTCTGCGGCGTGGACCCGAACACCCAGTCGCTGGACAAGGGCTCCACGTGGTGCCGGATGCCGGACATCGGCCTGTCCGGATCGGTGCTGAGCCGCCTGACCACCGACATGCCGGGCGTCGCCTCCTGCCTGCAGAACCACGAGTGGTACAAGCACGGCACCTGCTCCGGCTACACGCCCGACGAGTACTTCACCCGCGCGTCCTCCTTGGTGGAACAGGTCTCCGCGTCGGCCTTCGGCCGCTTCCTCTCGTCCCACGTCGGCCAGACAGTCAACGCGTCCGATCTGCTCGCCGCCTGGGAAGCCGACTTCGGCGCGGGAAGCCGGAACTACGTGAGCCTGTCCTGCACGAAAGGGCGCGGCGCCTCCCTGCTGCTGGACGTGCGCCTGCACCTGGCCAACCCGCTGGGGGACGCGTCCGACCTGAAGTCGCTGCTGCTGCCCGTCGCGGGCTCCGGCAACTGCGGGGCGTCGTTCCTGATCGACCCCGCGCGCTGACCCGTCAGTTCAGCGTCTGATGGAAGCGGCGGCCCGCCCAGAACCAGGCGAGCGCGCCGATCGCCGCCAGCGCCCCCAGGTTGGGCAGGATCGCGCCCCCGTCGCCGCCCTTCAGCATCAGGTGGCGGATGATGACGACGAAATAGCGCATCGGGTCGGCGCGCGTGATCCAGCGGATCGAATCGGGCATGTTCTCGACGGGATAGATCACCCCGGACAGCTGGATCATCGGGAATAGGATGAGGAAGGTGCCCAGCATCGACTGCTGCTGGTTCTTCATGAAGGTCGAGATCAGGAATCCGATGGACACCGCCGAGCAGATGAAGACGACGCAGCACCCGACGACCTCCCACAGCGGGGCGCGGATCGGCACGCCCATCAGCCCGGACACGAGCAGCACGATCGGCAGCTGGATCATCCCCAGGATCACGTAGGGGACGGTCTTGCCCAGCAGGATCTCGACCGGCGCCACCGGCGCCGACAGCAAGGTCTCCAGCGTGCCCACCTCCCGCTCGCGCGCCATCGACATGCCCGTGAACGTCAGCGCCGTCAGGCCGAGCAGCAGGCACAGAGTTCCCGGGACCAAGAACGTCGCGGTGTCCTCCGCCGGGTTGTAGAGCGTGCGCACGACGAATTGGAACCCGGGCGCGACGCCATGCTCCTCCGCGCGCAGGTGCGCGGCCAGCACGGCGCGGGCGTACTGTTCGACGCCGCGCGCGCGCTCCGCGTTGGTCGCGTCGATCAACAGCTGGTAGGTCGCCGTGCCGCGCCCGGAGTCCCGGTCGCCCCCGCCGGGCGGCGCGATCAGCACCGCCTCGGCGCGGCCCGAGCGGACCAGGTCGAACGGGTCGCCCGCGCCGGGGC
>JBIOJO010000053.1:0-20350 GCA_044450965.1 Elusimicrobiota bacterium
ACCCCGAACAACGATCCCCTGCTTCTGCGCCGCGCGCTGGAAGGCATGCTCTTCATCACCGACCGCCCCCTGTCGGCCGGGGAATTGGGGAAGCTCCTCAACATCCGCGACCAGGACCGCATCGTCGCCGTCGTGGAAGACCTGCGCCGCGAACTGGAGGAGCGCCAGCTGGGCTACCGCCTGATCGCCGTCGCCGAGGGCTGGCAGATGGCCACCCGCCCGGAGCTGGCCCCCTACATGCGCAAGCTGTTCGCCGACCGCGCCACCATGCGCCTGTCCACCGCCGCCCAGGAGACCCTCTCCATCATCGCGTACCGCCAGCCGCTGACCCGCGCGGAGATCGAGGAGATCCGCGGCGTCGAGGTCATCGCGGCTCTCGAGACCTTGCTGGAGAAGCGCCTGACCAAGGTCGTCGGCCGCAAGGAGACCGTCGGCCGCCCGCTGATGTACGGCACCACCGCCGAGTTCCTGCGCCATTTCGGCCTGCGCAGCCTCGAGGATCTGCCGCCCATCGATTCGTTCACCCCGGCGGAGCAGCCGGCGTCGGCCGCTCCCGCCGACGCGGCCGCCGCGCCCGCGCCCGAGGTCCCCGCCGCCGAGATCGCGGCGCAGACCGAGGAGGCCGTCATCGCGGAGGCCCTGTCCGAGCATCCAGGCTCCGCCCATCAGGAAGCCGAAGCGCCGGCCGCCGAAGCGACGGAGCCGGAGCCCGCCCAGGACGCGTCCGGCGAATCCGAAGAGGGTTCCCTCTGGCCTAAGTGAAGATTCTCTTCATCGCGAGCGAGGCGGTCCCGTTCTGCAAGACGGGGGGATTGGCCGACGTCGTCGGCACGCTCGCGCAGAAGCTGGGCGCCGCCGGACACGACGTGTGCTTGTTCCTGCCGAAGTACCGCGCCGTCCGCGCGCCGCAGTTGGAGGAAGGCCAGGCGCGTCCCCTGCGCGTGACCCTGGCCGGCGGCGAGTACGAGGTCGGTCTGCGCTTCCTGCACCGCCGCGCGGTCACCACCTACTTCGTGGACTATTCGCCGTTCTTCGACCGCGACGGCCTGTACGGAATCTCGGGACGCGACCATGACGACAACGACCGCCGCTTCGCTTTATTCTGCGCGGCCGCGCTGGAGGGGGCGAAGGCCGTCGGCTTCAAACCCGACATCATCCACGCCCACGACTGGCAGGCCGGAC
Organism: Elusimicrobiota bacterium; assembly: GCA_044450965.1. Taxonomy (GTDB): domain Bacteria; phylum Elusimicrobiota; class Elusimicrobia; order UBA1565; family UBA9628; genus GWA2-66-18. The sequence continues at coordinate 1,183 of JBIOJO010000053.1, forward strand.
CCGTCTGCACCCATCTCAAGCGCCGCTACGCGAAGGATCCGCATTTCGCGAACGCCGCCTCCGTCTTCACCGTGCACAACATGGCCTATCAGGGGCTTTTCCCGCGCGCCGCGCTGGAGCCGGCCGGTTTCCTGGCCGAGGACTGGACCGCGAACGGCCTGGAGTACTACGGCCAGGTCAGCTACCTGAAGGCGGGGCTGGCCTACGCCGACCGCATCACCACCGTCAGCCCCACCTACGCGCGCGAGATCCAGGGCTCCGAACACGGCTTCGGTTTCGAGGGGCTGCTCCAGCGCCGCTCCAAGCAGCTGCGCGGAGTGCTCAACGGCTTGGACACCGAAGTCTGGGACCCGTCGCGCGACTCGGCCCTCCCTCACCGCTACGCGGCGGCCGACGCCGCCTCCGGAAAGGCCGCGTGCAAGGAATCCCTGCAGCGCGAGTGCGGGCTGGAAGTCCGCTCCGATTTCCCGTTGATCGGCGTCGTCTCCCGCCTGGACTACCAGAAAGGATTGGACCTGGCCATTCCCGCCGTCGAGGCGCGGCTGGATTCCGCGCAATTCGTCGTCCTGGGCACCGGCGATCCGGCCCTGACCGAGCAGCTTGCCGCGCTGGAGCGCCGCCATCCCGGCCGCGTCCACTTCCACCGCCAGTTCGACGAGTCCTTCGCCCACCGCGTCTACGCCGCCTCCGACATATTCCTGATGCCGTCGCGCTTCGAACCCTGCGGCCTGGGCCAGATGATCGCGATGCGCTACGGCGCCGTGCCGGTGGCCGCGCGCACCGGCGGCTTGTCCGACACCGTGTTCGAGGACGCGTCCGCGGGTCGCGCGGCGAACGGCTTCCTGTGCGCGCCCAACGACGGGCCGGATCTGGCCCGGGCCCTGGACCGCGCGCTGGACGCCCGGCGCGGCGCCGCCTGGGACGCGCGCGTGCGCGCCGCGATGGCCGGCGATTTTTCCTGGGACCGTTCCATCGCGGAGTACGTCGAAGTCTATCGCGAGGCCGCGAAGCCGTGAAGTTCCTCGCCCGACTGATCGGCGCCGCCGCGCTGGCCGCCGCGCTGGCCGCCGCCTGGTCGGCGCCGCGCCGCTCCGGGGACCGCGCCGCGCTGGCGGCCGTGGACGCCGAGGCGTTTGCCGGGCTGACCGGCCGCCGGCCGGAGGCCGCCGCCGAGCTGTGGGACCGGCTCAAGGCGATGGGCGTCTCCGCCGCTTTCCTCCGCGAGGAAAATCTGTCCGAACTGGCGGCGCGGGGCGAAGTCCTTCATTTCACCCGCGCCGAGGTGGAGAAGTGGCGCGCCGCGGGCCTGGTCTCGCCTTCCTCGTCCCTGCGCGGCGGCACTTTGTGGGCGAAGGATCCGAAGGTGCTGTCCCGCGCGGCCGACGCCCTGGCCGCGCGAGGGCTGGACGTCTCCACCGGCGCGGTCGGCGGCGCGAAGGCCCTCGAGATCCCCGCGGGCACCGACTTGGCGCGCGTGCCGGCCGGCTTCGATCCGGCCGCGGTCTCGGCGCTTTCGTCGGCGGGATTGATTCCGGTGGCGGCCTCCACCGGTCCGGCCGTGATGGTCGCCGGGCGCCTCCTGTGGATCCGCACCCTTCCCGCGAACGCGCGGCGCGGCGAGATCCTGCGCGCGGCCCTGGGCCGCCCTCTGCGCCTCGTCGTGTTCCGCCCGCGCGCGGAGCTGGGCCTGGAGGAAAATCTGGAGAGCCTGCGCGCGTCGCTGCGCGTGCTGCGCGACGCGGACCAGCCCGCGGTCCTGCCCGCGCCGCGGCCGGCCTCCGGCGAAGGCGCCGCGTCGCGCCTGGCGCGGCTGGCGCTTCTCTGGGTTTTGGGCGCCGCCGGTCCGCTGCTGGCCGCGCGCGCGGCCCTTCAGGCGTCGCGCGTCGCGCGCGCGCGCACGTGCGGCATCGCGCCGGTCGCTTCGCCCGTCCCGCAGGTCGCGGCCGGGCTGGCCGCGGCATGGGTCGTCTCCGCGTTCGTCGGCCTGGTCGCCGCGGGTGTTTCGCCCGAGGGCTGGCGCGACGGGACCGCGCGGGCGTGGACGCTGTGGGTCTGGTGCGCGCCGCTGGCCGTGGGCTCGGCGGCCCTGTTCGCCTCGGTGAAGCCTTCCCGGCGCGGCACTTGGTCCGCTCCGGTTCGCCGGCGCGACGTGGCCGCGCTGACGCTGATCGTCCTGGCCGCCGCGCTGCTGCTGGCGCCGCGCGCGGCCGTGCGCGTGTCGGCTCTGTGGGACGATTTCGACCGCTTCTCCGCCTCCGGCCTGCTCTGGTGGTGGCCGTGGCATTGGCGCGCGGCGCTGATCGGCGTTCCGTGCCTGACGATCGCGCTGGGGACCTTGGAGGCGCGCGACGCGGCGTCCGTTCAGCGCCATGTGAAGGAAGACGATCTTCCCGATCCGCGCGGCTGGCTGCTCCTGGGACTGCTCGGGCCCTCGGGACTGATCGCCGCGGTCGGCGGCGGCGGCGCGCCGCTGTACGCCGCCTTGGTTTACGGCGCGTGGGCCTGGCTCCTGGGCTTGGCCGCGGGCGCGGCGCTGGCGGGCCTCTTGGCCCTGATCGACCGGTGGGCCCAAGGTCCCAAGGCGAATAGGACTATTGACCTAGAAACGGACTCGTGATAGGATAGGGGCATGACGCGAGCCCCTCTGGTCCTCGCCGCGCTGATCGCCTCCTCCCCGGCGTTCGCCGCCGACGCGTCGGAGCCGAAGATGAAGGCCAGCTTCATCGGCGAGGGCGGCGGCTACAAGCATCCCGATCCCGCCACCGACCAGTACATGCAGGGCACGCTGGGCGCTCCGCCGGATTCGAACTCGCCCGCTCCCGCCGCGAAAAACGACGCGCCCCCGCCGCTGACGCCCATCTTGAAGCCCGAACCTCTGCCCGCGCCCCGGGCCGCCTCGCCGAGGATCGACGCGCCGAGCCGTGTCGTCTCCGGGCGGCCCCCGGCGACGGAACGGAACGCGTCGATCCCTGGAGAGGCGCGCCCGGCCGGCCGTTCCTCTTTGTGGAACGGGCTGGTCCAGCCCCTCGACATGAAGGGTTCGGACGTCGGCGCCACGGATCCCGCGCAGGCGCGCGAGAGCGGCGACCGCGACTACGAGACCCATATCCTGGGGATGAAGGCCGCGCCGGCGCGCCCGTCGTTGCTCGATCCCGCGCCGCGGCCCGAAGCCTCGCCGGCTTCCGCGCCAGCGGCCGCGCGCGCCGAAGGCAACAAGGTATTCGTGTCGCTGGAGATCGACCCGCGCGAGGCGGGATCCCTGCGCGACGCCGTCGCCGGGCTGGGCGCGACCACGGGCTTCGCCGCCGACGCGCGTTTCGAGGCGCTGGCGGGTCCCGGCGGCAGCGCGCTGATCAGCGGCTGGATCCCCGCCGCTCACCTGGGTGACGCTCTGTTGCGGCCCGGCGTCAAGCGCCTGCGCGTCGAGACGCGCGCCCGGCCGTCGGCCCCGCGCGAAACCGCGGGGGAGTTCGTCGTCGGCCTGCGCGTCGACGATCCGTCCCGCGCGCGGGAAAGCGTGGACCTGGGCGTGCGGGCGCTGACGTCGGCGGCCGGATTCCGCTTGACGCGCGTGATCGGCCTGGAGACGGCGCCGGACGGCCGCTCCGTCGCCGTCGTCGCGGGGACCTTGCCGTTGTCGCGTCTGGCCAAGGCCATGGCCTTGTCGGAGGTCGCGAAAATCCTGCCCGCCGGCGGGGAGCCGCCGTCGCCGACGGCCGGAGGCGCGCCGCGTCCGCCCGTCTCGGGATTGTCCGGCTTCATGCGTTTCGCCGCCGAGCGCGGCCCGTGGCTCATCATCCTCACCCTCCTGTTGGCGCTGCCCAGCCTGCGCGATCCGGCGCGCCGGCTCGCGGCGGTCTTCAACCCCTACCGCTAAGCGCCCGCAATTTTCGTAGAATCGCGTGATGGGAGCCAAGGCGCGCGCCGCATGGGTTTTCGCTTTCGCCGCCGCCGCGGCGCTGGCCGCGCAATCGCTTCTCCTGGTCGAGGGCCAATGCCGCCGGCTTGAGCTGGCGCTGCGGGAGGATTTCCGCGTCGTGCTGTTCCTGCGCGGCCCGCTCGAGGAATCGAAGCGGAAGGTTCTCGAGGAAAAATTACTGGCTTCTCCCGAGGCGGCGGACGTGCGCTACGTCGCGCCCGAGGAAAGCCTGGCCGCGCTGCGCCGAGAGGACCCCGAATTGGCGGACTCCGTCGCTTTGGTCGGCGACAATCCCCTGCCCGGCGCGTTCGAGGTCAAGCCCGCGCCGGACGCTCTCCCGCGCCTGGCGGCGTGGATCACCGCGGCCGAGGGCCTGGCCGACTGGTCCGACGTGCGCTGGAAGCCCGCCCAGCTCCAGGCCATCCTGCGCGCGCGCCTGTACGCGCATTGGCTGCGCCTGACGCTGAGCACGCTGTTCTGCGCGGCCGCCGCGCTGGCGCTTTGGGCGCTTTTCGGCTCCTTGCGCGGCGGTTCGCGCGACCGGAGGCTGGCCTGGTTTGGAGCGCTGGGGGGTACCGCGGGCCTGGCGTTGGCGGCCCTGGCGGCGTGGCCTCTGCGCCGCGACGGGCTTCTGTGGGTTTGGCCCGCGGCGTGGACGCAGGCCGCGGTGGTCGCCGGCTGCGCGCTCCTGGGCTGGTCCTTGTCCCTATGGCGCGGCGAGGCCTGATCCTCGCGGCGCTGTCCGCCGTCCTCGCGGCGCCCGCGTCGGCGCAGAGCTCGCAGAAGAAGGAGCTGGCGCGCATCCAAAGCGAGCTGCGCCGGACCTTGGCCGAGCTGGAGGGCCTGCGCGCGTCCGAATCGTCCTTGGGCAAGGACGTGAGCCGTCTCCAAGACCTGGACTCGTCGTCCCGCCGGCGGGTCGAGCGATTGCAGGAAACGATACGCCGCGCCGAGGCCAAGCGCGCCGAGCTCAAATCCCGCCTCGATTCCGCCAGCCGCGTGGACGGCTACTGGACCGCCGCGCTCTCGGCCGAGGCGGCCCGCCACGCCGCGATCGCCGCGGGCAGTTCCGACTTCTACGGCACCCGGGAGGTCTGGGCCGACGAGTTCCGTCGCGACGCGATCCTGGAAAAGGGCCGCCATCTGCGCGGTCTGAAGGGCTTCCGGCGCAAGACCGAAGCCGCGGAGGCCGACGCGCGAAAGAGCGCCGTCGATCTGGCGGCGAGCCGGCGCCGCGCGGAGGCGGAGCGCGACGGGCGGCGCAAGGAATTCGAGTCGAAGAAGGCCCAGCTCGCGCTGACGCAGACCCAGGTCGCCGAGGCGGCGCGCCGCGCGAAGGACCTCGAGGAAAACGCGAAAGCGTTGACCTCCCTGATCGACAAGCTGGGGAAGGCGGCGCGCTCGCGCCGCCCCGCCGGCGTCAAGGCGGTGTTGGACGTGCCGCGGCACTCCTTGCCCTGGCCCGCGTCCGGGAAGGTTCTGAGCGGCTTCGGCCGCGAGCGCGATCCCGAACTGGGAACGTGGATCGTCCGTCAGGGCGTGACCATCGGGACCGCGGCCGGTTCTCCCGTCACGGCCGTCGCGGCCGGGCGAGTGATCTTTTCCGGGCCGTTCCGTTCCTACGGGCAGGTGGCCATCGTGGATCACGGCGGCGGCTTCTTCAGCGTTTACGGCGGGCTGGGGGAGATCCTGAAGGAGAAGGGCGCGGAGGCCCGCGCCGGCGAGCCGATCGCGCGCGCGGGCGACGCGAAGGACGGAAACGGCGGTAAAGTCTATTTCGAGATCCGGCGGGGAACGGAAGCGCTGGATCCGACGGCGTGGCTTGAGAAAAAATAATGAGGAACAAAATGAGACTTCAACGAATTTTCGCCGTGGCGACCGTCGCGGCGGTTTTGGCGCTTCCCGCCCGAGCCGCGAATAAAACCGCCGCGGATAACACCTACGAACAGATGAAGCTGCTCGTGGACGTGCTCGGATATATCCAGGACAATTACGTGGACGAAACCGACACGCAGAAGCTGGTGTACGGCGCGGCGGAAGGGATGGTCCACACTCTCGACCCGTTCTCCCAGTTCCTGGAGCCGGAGATGAACCGCGAGATGAAGACCGAGACCGAGGGCCAGTTCGGCGGCGTGGGCCTGCGCCTCAACATGAAGGACGACTGGCTGACCGTGCTGACGCCCATGCCGGGCTCGCCGGCCTACCGTCTGGGGATACTGCCCAACGACCGCATCGCCGAGATCGACGGCGTCTCGACCAAGGACATGGACATGGAGGACGCGCTCAAGCGCATGCGCGGCGCGCCCGGCACCAAGGTCAAGGTGAAGGTTTATCGCGGCCCCGCCGAGGGCGGCGAGGCGGCCTGGAAGCCCAAGGATTTCGAGATCACGCGCGAGCTGGTCAAGATCGAGTCCGTGGTGTGGCGCAAACTGGACGGCGGCGTCGGCTACGTGCGCATCATCGAGTTCAGCGCGAGGACCGCCGACGACCTGGCCGACGCGCTCCGGCGCCTGACCAAGGACGGCGCGACCAGCCTGGTGCTGGATCTGCGCAACAACCCGGGCGGCCTGCTGTCGGCGGCGGTCGAGACCTCGTCCTTGTTCCTCGGACAGGGAAAGCTGATCGTGTACACGCAGGGCCGTCGTCCGGAGAGCCGTCAGGATTTCACCGCGGGCGCGAAGGCTCCGTATGAGAATCTTCCCCTGGTGATCCTGATCAACGGCGGCTCCGCCTCCGCGTCCGAGATCTTCTCGGGCGCCATGCAGGACCACAAGCGCGCCGTCGTCGTGGGCCAGCGCAGCTACGGCAAGGCGAGCGTGCAGTCGCTGATCCCGCTGCCCGACGGGTCGGGGCTGCGTCTGACGGTCGCGCACTACTTCACGCCGACCGGGCGCATGATCCATCGGGACGCGAAGAACAAGAGCTGGGGCATCCAGCCCGACATCGCCGTGGACGTGACGCCGGAGACCGAGGCGAAGCTCTACGAGCAGTGGGAGATGATCTACGCCAAGGACAAGAAGCCCCAGTCCATGGTCAAGACCGAGGAGATGGTTCGCGACGACGCCCTGGACCGCTCGGTCGAGCTGTTGAAGGCGCGCGACGTGCTAGGCGCGCTGAAGACTGAGGTCGGCGTTTCGACGCAGGCGGCGTCCGCGCCGAAATGAGGGTCCTGGGGATCGAGACCTCCTGCGACGACACCTCGGCCGCGGTGGTCGAAAACGGCCGTCTGCGCTCGAACGTGGTCTCGTCCCAGACCGATCTCCACCGCCCCTTCCGCGGGGTGGTGCCGGAACTGGCCGCGCGCGCTCATTTGGCCAACCTGGTCCCCGTCGTGCGCCGGGCTTTGGCCGAGGCGGGGCGCGGACGCGTGGACGCCGTCGCCTACACGCGCGGCCCCGGGCTGATGGGTCCGCTTCTGATCGGCAAGGTCGCCGGGCAGACGCTGGCGAAGCTCCTGGGCGTGCCGTCCATCGGGGTCAACCACCTGGAGGGGCACGTCCTGGCGGCCGAACTGGAGCACCGGCTGCGCTGGCCTCTGGTCGCCTTGGTCGTGTCGGGCGGGCACACCGACCTGGTGCTGGCGAAGGCGCCGGGGCGGTACCGCGTCCTGGGCCGTACCCGCGACGACGCCGCCGGCGAGGCCTACGACAAGGTCGCGCGCCTTTTCGGCCTGGGCTATCCGGGCGGACCCGAGATCGATCGCCTGGCGGCGAAAGGCGATCCCGGCGCGGTCGCGTTTCCGCGTCCGTCGTTGGCGGGAAGCTGGGATTTTTCGTTCTCGGGCCTGAAGACCTCCGTGCTGTATCACCTTCGCGACAACCCGGGGCCCTTGAAGGGAAAGCGCTTGGCCGATCTGTGCGCGTCCTTTCAGGAAGCGGTGGCGGAGACCCTGACGGATAAGACGGTCGCCGCGGCGAAGCGTTTCGGCGCGAAGGACGTGGTCATCGGGGGCGGCGTGGCGGCGAATTCGCGTCTACGCGCCCTGATCAAGGAGCGCGGCGAGGCCGCCGGGTTCGCGGTGCGCCTTCCCGCGCGCGTGCTGTGCACGGACAACGCCGCGATGATCGCGCACGCGGGCTGGCGGCGCCTTCAGGCCGGCGACGCTCCGCGCGCGGGCCGCGCCGACCCGAGCCTCCCATTGAAAAGCTGGTCATGACCGGCGTGCTGGGAGTTTTCGCGGCGGCTTTCGCCTTCTACCTGGGCTGCCTGTATCCGGCGATCGCGCCGCGCGATTCGGCCGACATGGCGACGGCCGCGATGACCTTGGGCGTCGCGCATCCTCCGGGGTATCCTTTATACAGCGTCCTGGGGCACGCGTGGATGTCCGTTTTCCCCTGGGCGAATTCCGCGTACCGATTGAACGTGCTCTCGGCGCTGGCCGGCGCCATCGCCGTCTCGATTCTTTTCGCTTCCGTGAAGCGGCGTTCCGGAGCGGTCGCGGCCGCGACCGCGGCGGCGTTGTGGGCGTTCTCGGCGCCGTTGTGGAAGTTTTCGCTCCTCGAGGAAAAGTACGCGCTGCATGCATTATTCTCCGTGGCGTTGTTCTCCTTGTCGGAGGGGGCGCGCGAATCGGTCTTCCGGCGGGCGCGTCTGTCCGGACTTCTACTGGGATTGGGACTCGTCAACCACCAAAGCCTTTTGTTCCTGATCCCCGCCTTGCTGTGGCTGTGGCGCGCGGAATCCGAGCGAACGGGAGTCCCGGCGCCCCGCTTGGCCGCCGCCGCAGTCGGGCCCGTCGCGGCGGGGCTGTCGCTGTATGCGTTTCTGTGGGTGCGAATGGGTTCTCTCGGCGAAGCGCTGGCGACGGCTCTTCGGACCCGCTATGGGGCGGGAACCTTGTTCGCCGGATTCGCGCGCCCGCTGACCCCGGAGACGGGCGGGGAGTTGCTCGAGTACGCGCTGCGCGAAAGCGCCGTGTCCGTCGGCTGGCCGGCGGCCGCGGCGGCCGTCGTCGGCGCGGCGATCGCCTGGCGAGCGGAAAAATCGAGGACGGCGGCATGGTTGGCGGGGGCGGTGCTGGCCGGCCCGTTGTTCGTGCTTCTGTCCCGCTTCGATCCTTCCAACTGGGTGGCGCGGTCCGTGCTGGAGCCGGCATTTCTTCTTCCCGCGCTCATTTTGGCCGCTTTCGCGGGCGAGGCGATCGGTGCGCTGCGCCGCGACAATCCCGGGCCCGCCGCGGCGGCGGCCTTGGCGCTGGTCGCCGCGTCGCTGTTCCTCCGCGCCCCCGTGCCCGAGCACCGCGACGATTTTCTCGCCTACGATTACGCCCGCGATCTGCGCCGCGCGGTGCCGCCGGGAGGCGCGCTGCTGGCGTCGGGAGACACGGCGTCGTTCTCCCTGCGCTGGCTGGCCTTGGCGGCGCCGCGCACGCCGCCGCTGGATCTCGGCGACGCGCGCTTGATCGACGCGTCCGCCTGGCTGGCCGCGCACGCCGGCCGCGGGGACGTGTTCGTCACGGGAGTGGGACCGGCGGACCTGAGGGCGTTGGGCCTGCCGTCGCCGGCCAATCCCTTGGCGCCCGCGGGGCTGGTCCAGAGGGTCGGCGTGCGCCCTCCGCTCCCCGCGCCGCCGTCGGTCCTGCGCCGGCCGCGCGCGTGGACCCGGGGCGAGAGCTACGCGGGCGACGCGCGGCTGTCGTACGCGTTTTCCTCCTGGGCGTCGGCGCGCCTTCTGGAGGCGCAGGGGCTCCAGCCCTCCGAGACGCTGGACTTGACCGCCGTCTCGGACGATCCCGAAGATTACCGCCTGCAGTAGCGGCCGTTCCCGCGCGTTTTTTTCTCGAAACAAAATAAATCGCGACATGCAGTATAATTCGTCGATGAATTTCAGGCGCTTCGCCGCCGCATTCGCCGCCGCCGCTTTGGCGGCCGCCCCCGCGTTCGCCGCCTTCGACGACGCGCCCTTCGGCGCCCGCGACGCGGCGATGGGCGGCGCGTTCACCGCGGTCCACGACGAGGTCGGCGCGATGGCCTACAATCCGGCGTCCCTGGGCCAGGCTCCGACGCTCGAGGCGGCGTCCACTTATCTCAACGGCACGCATCCGCCGGCGGGAACGCTGGACCGCGACACGACGCGCGCCGCCGTGGCCGTGCCCGTGCGCCAGGAAATATTCAACGGCGCGTTCGGCTTCGACGTGCGCTACGACCGCCGGGTGAACGTCGCCAAGGACCGGGAGATCGGCGTGTATTACGGAACCCGCGGGCTGCGCGAGACCGAGGGCGGGGGCTTGGACTTCGGCGCCGGCCTCAAGATCCTCCGCAGCTCCCTGGAGGCGGGCGGCGCCACCAAGACGAAACCCGCGCTGGACCTGGGCGCCCTGTGGCGTTTCGGCGACAAGCATTCGGTGGGCGCTTCGCTGCTCAATTTCGGCGGCGCCAAGTTTTCCCGCGGGACTTATTCCGACCGCGCGCCCCTGGCGCTGAAGATCGGCGCCGCGGAGTCCGTTCACGGCTCCCTGATCGCGGTGGACGGAACGATTCGCGAGCCTTCGGCCGGTTTGGCGGGCTCGGAGAACTTCGCGGTCGGCTTCGAGCGCTGGTGGCCGACGGTCCGCGCCGGCGCCTTCGCGGGCCGCACCGGCTTCTCGGTGGGCAATCTGTCGCGGACGTGGAATTGGGGCCTGGGCTGGAAGCTGGGCGGCGGGCGCGTGGACTACGCGATGGGCATCCCGATGACCGGCGTCACGCGGTTCACTCACGCGCTCACCGTGGCCGTTCGTTTCGGCCGCTCGGACCCCGAGGCGGAATACGAGCGTCTCCTGGAGAGCGAGATCTCCGCGCGCCATCGCCTGGGGCAGTCGTTGGAGGCGAGCGCGGTGCGGCAGCAGTCCCTGTCCGAGGAGATCGGCCGACTGCACGACGAAATCTCCGGCATGAAGTCGGCGCTGGCGGAGAAGAAGCTGTCCGAGGACGCGGCCCGGCGCAAGTTGTCGGACTTGGAGGCGCGCCACAAGAAGGCCGTCGATACCTTCCAGCGGCTGCAGGACGAGCACGCGCGCAACGCGGCGAAGACGAAGGCCGAGCTCTTTCGCGAGGATTGGGACGCCTATCAGAAATCGAAGATGGGCGGGGAGCCCGACGCGACGCTGTCTTCGAAGCTGCAGCGTCTGATGCTGCAGTACCGCGACGCGGGCGTGGACCTGAGCGAGGCCAATCGCGAGTTCCGCCGCCTCCAGCAGTCTCCCTGAGCCGCCCCGCGCATGAGAACGCCGCGCGTCTTCCTCCTGCTGGCGATCGCGGCGGCGGCCGGCGCGCGGGGGCCTTCCCCGGCGCGGGCGAATCCTCCTCCGGCCTTATTTGAGCATCGGGCGTACATCTCCCCGGACGAGATCCGTCATTCGGATACCCGAAGCCTGGCCGAGAGGCTCGTCCGGCGAATCCACGAAGAATGCGACCTGGCGGGCGCCGCGGACACCGGCGAACGCCGGTTGGGCGGCGACTTCGACATCATCATGATGGTTCCCTCCGACGTGATCGGTTCGATCCGGGCCCGGGGCTTTCTCAATCAGCATCAGACCCGGACGACCAAGGGCATCCGGCGGCTTCCCGCCCGCTTCGCCGCGGAACAGGAACTGGCGATGATGCGGCTCCCGTACGACCGGAAAGGGCGGGAGCTTCTCCCCAAATACGCGATCCTCAACGTTCGGAAGGCCGGGATGGGAGCTTTTTTCCTGCCGGAGCGCTACGGCCGCGTCGCGATCGTTTTTAAAAATGAAGTCGCCGCGCGGGCGACCTGGACCTACGCGGACAGTTTGGACTATTCCCGCAAGACCGGGCGTTTTCTGGACGGGGGGGAGTCGAACCCCCTCCTGACCCGCACGGCCGGCTATCCCGGGAATAAGGCGGACCGCAATCAATGCGGAAATTACTGCGAGGCCCAGATTTGGGGAAGGCTGGATTGGAGCGACGTCGACTATGTGATGGTCTCGACCGCTCAGCCGGTGAACGCGGACGTCTTGGCGGCGGGCGTGCCGGTGTACCGATACGCCGCGTCGGCCAATCCCGGGCAGACGGCGCAGTTCGTCCGGGGGGAGCGCGTCGCCGCGCCGGACGCGGGCGCCGCGAAGGAGAGCCCGGTCCCGGGTCCCGTCGACGATTCCCCGACGCGGAGCGCGGGGGACCTGGCGACGAAGCCGAAAAGCCCCGACGTCGTCCGGGATTTGGAAATGAACTTCGCTTCCTCCGATCCGGCGACCCGCGCCATGGCGCTTTACGGCTTGAGCGAGCTCCCGTGGGAGGAATTCAAGCCGCGCCTTCTCGCCGGGCTCGCCGACGCGGACGCGCTCGTCGCGATCCAGTCCGTCGCGCTGGCCGCGGAGCGCCGCGGGGACGCCGATGTCTCGCGGAGCCTTCGGAAGCTGGAGGAAGGGGTCCGGAAGCGATTGAGCGACCCCATGGACGCGGACGCGCGGGATATTCTGGAGTGGCTGCGACGCTTGGAGAGGGCGCGTCTATGCGCGGAATAACGAAAAATACCGGTCCATTGTTAACAATTCCGTCAACACGGACCGCCGCCGGCGGACTACACTGACCCCGTGGCGGATTTCAATCCCGACGACCTGAGCCGCGAGATCGATCGCTTGTGGGCGCGCGCCGGCTCCGTTTCCTTGGAACCGACGTCGGCGTCCTCGATCCCGTCCGGCCCTTCCGTCGGCGCGACGGTCGGCGCCGAGATCGCCTGGGAGACGGTGGCGCTGCTCAAGCGCCAGCAGCACCAGAGCGAGTCGACGTGGCGCCAGGCGATGGACGCCCGCGAGGAAGCCCTGCGCGTGCTCCGCGCGCGTCTGGAAACGGCCGAAAACGAATTATCCCGATTGCGCGCCCGCGCCGACGGCGAGGACGAGCGCGGATTGGTGGAAGCCTTGGACGCCCAGCAGAAGATCGAGACCGCGCAGAAGGCGGCGGCGCTGGCCGAGGCCCGCCACGTCGAGGAGCGGCGGACCCTGGAAGAAGCCCTGCAGAGCCTGCGGGAGCGCCTGGCGTCCGAGACCGCGCGCGGCCGCGCTTCCGAGCAGCGCTGGCAGTCGCGCGAGCAGCAGTATCTTCTGGATCTGAAGGAGCTGCAGAGCCTGGCCGAGCGCCGGGAAAAAGACGCGTCGGCCGGCGACAAGAGCGTGCGGGCCCTCGAGGCCGGCATGGGCGAGGCCAAAAACGCGCTGGAGAAGACCCTGGGCGAGCTGCTCCTGGAGCGCAAGGAGAGCGAGCGCGCGCGGGGCGAACGCGAGGCCGCGTTGAAGAAGGTCAACGAGCTGCGCGCGCACGTGGACGAGCTGTCCAAGATTTGGGAGGAAGAGCGCGCGCAGTGGCGCGAGCTGTGGGATCGCGAGCGCTCGACGTGGGAGTCGAAGCGCGTGGAGCTGGCGCAGTGGGAGGAAAACCTGCGCCGGGAGCGCGAGGCGTGGCACGCGGAGCTCAAGGCCAAGGAGACCGCGCATCTCGCTCTCGCCGAGGATTTGTCCGGGAAGATCCGGGAAACGTCGCTGACCGCGGAGAAGATGTCCGATTTGATCTCCACCTTCGACCGCAAGAGCGCGGACGAAGCCGCCCGCGAGAACGAGGCCGCGGCGCGCGCCGTGGAGGGCGCGCAGCTGTACGCGGAGCGTTCCCGGGAGCGCTCCCGGCGCCGGCGCCGCGGGACGATCGCGGCCGTCGCCGCCCTGGCCGTCCTGGCGGCCGCCGTGCCCGCGTGGCGTTCCGCCTCCGTCTGGCGGTTCGAGGCACAGGCCACCTCCCCGGCGCCGACGCCGAATCCGTCCGCGCTGGCGTTCGACGGCGCCAACTTGTGGATCGCGGACTGGAGCGGACGCCTGGTGGCGGTGGATCCCGCCGATCCGCGCCGGATCGTGCGTCAGGCCGTTCCCGCTCCCGGCGGGCCGTACCGCCCGACGGCCGTGGCCGTCGGCGGCGGCGCGCTGTGGACGCTGGACGCGGCGCAGCCGCGCCTTCTGCGGCATTCCTCCTCGGCGCCGGAGAAGATCACGGCCGCGCGCCCCAGCCCCGGGCCGGCGCCGACCGCGCTGGCTTTCGACGGGGAGACCGTGTGGTCCTACGACGCCGTCGACCGCGCGCTGACCCGGCACGGGGGCGACGACGCCCCGGTTGAGTCCTACGCCCTGCCCGACGACGCCGCGCCGGACGCGATGGCCTGGGCCGACGGACGGCTCTGGGTTTATGACGCGAAGGGCCGCCGTCTTCTGATCTACTCCGTCGAGAAGGACAAGCTGGTCCGCGTCGCCGTTCAGCCGATGGCCGACGCGAACGTTCTGGGTCTGGCCGTGGCCGGAACGCCCGCGGAAAGGCTCGCGTACGTACTTCTGGGGCCGTCCGGCGCGCGGGCTCAGGCCGTGATCGTCCGCTACCGGATCAAGCATCTTCTGCCCGTTGCCCATTTTTAATAATCTGTTAACCCTATAGAAACGTCGGTGATGTACAATCACATGAGACGCGCCTGACAACTCTCGACAACATGTTCCGACACCCGAGCCGTCCGATCTGGATCCTGGGCGCGATCGCCAACCTGGCGATCGCGTCGCTCATCATCAGCGTCGCGGCGCCGGCCGCGCGGGCCCAGTCGGTTCAGGTCACGGTCAACACGGCCTGGGTGCACACTTCGGACAACTCGATCGCGCAGCATTGCAACGTGACCGGCGCCATTCCTCCTCAGATCCGCTGTCCGATCAACGTCGTTCCGACCCCTCAGAACGGCAACATCTCCAACGACCCCGAGATCCAGTTCGAGGACAACGGCCAAACCCGTTGTTCGATCCCTTCGGGCAACATCAACAACTACATCAACGGCACTCTGAGCTACAACGTCTGCAATTCCCAGGTCTTCCTCTGCGGACAGGTCGGCATCAACGACGGCAACAACGTTCTCGCCCTCGACCTGGTCGAGTTCGAAATCTTCCGGTTCGTTGACGGCGCCAACCCGCTGGACCCCGCTTCCACGCCGCCTCTGCGCACCTTCTTCATCGACGCCCCCGGCTTCGCCGCGGCCTCGACCTCGCTCGTCCATCTGCCGGACGACAACAACGGCTACTGCGTGATGTGGGACGGCTCCCAGTCCCTCCAGGGCGGATTCGGCAAGATCAACGGCTCGTACGGCTTCCGCGTGACGGTGCAGACGAACCAGCAGGGCCAGAGCGGTAACGTCATCATCACCCAAACGCGCGCCTACCCGTCCGGATTCACCCAGGATCGCCTGGGTAGCACGGTCTCCCAGAAGGCCATCACCGTGGACGTCACCGACGTGCACGTGGTGCGCTCGACGCCGACCGTGGTCGGCGCGATTACCGGCGTCTCCGTGGAACCTTATAACTTCACGTACCGGCTGTCGAAGGACGCGTTGATGTACGTCAGCATCCTGGATTCGGTGAGCTTGCTCACGCTGCGGCAGGTCGTCCCGGGCCTGCCCCGTACCGGCGAGGGCGTTCTGGGCACGGCGTCCACTCCTCCGCTGTTGAACGGCGATTCTTGGGACGGCCGCGACAAATTCGGCAATATCCTGCCCCCGGGCGACTATCTGGCCGTCTTCCAGGCCAAATCCAGCGATCAATACGACTCGGCCGCCTCCGTGGAGCCCATGGATCTTTCGTTTGCGACGACGATGCAGATCGCGCTGGATCCCCTGCAGATCACCGACATCCGGGTCCAGCCGTTGCTGGGCGGCTCCACGTCCCTGGCCGTGCTCTCCTATCAGTTGACCGAGCCGGCGACCGTTTACGTGGACATTTACCCTCCGGGCACCCAGTTCTGCAACGACGGACTGGGCCGCCCCGCGCTGAACGACATGAACAACCCGATCACGGACGGCGGCAACGTGGTCAAGTTCCTCTCCGCCAGCCTGGACGGTTGCGTCACGACCGGTGTCGCTCCGATACGATCCATCGCGCAGGTCCAGGCCTCGCGCACGCCCGTCATCACCTTCTGGGACGGCCGCGACACGACCGGGAACCTGGTCGGCGACGCCGATTACGTGTTCGCGATCTACGCCTCTCTGCCCTCCCAGGCCGGGCAGCAATTCCGCGCGAACCCCAGCGACCTGCGCGTCTGGACCTCAAGCGCGAAGATCGGCTTCATGACGGTCGCCCGCGGACTGGTGGGCGTCACCCAGGTCACGCCGATCTCGTCGGTGATCGGCTCCAGCCCTTCCGTCGCAGGGCTCAATCCGTTCTCGTTCCGCTATCAGGTGTCGCGCGACGCCGTCGTCAGCCTGAAGATATTCGACGCGACCGGCACCCGTCTCGTGAAGACGATCGTCAACAACGAGACGCGTCCCGGTCTGTTCAACAACGTGGAGATCTGGCCGGACGGAACCGACGACAACGGGCTGGTCGTTTCCTCGGGGGTCTACCTGGTGCAGTTGACCGCGACCGACCCGGCCTTCCCCTCGAAGGTTTCGACGACGACCGCGCAGTTCCCGGTGGACCTGTTCCGGATCACGGACGTGCAGGTGACCCCGCTGCTGTCCGGCGCCTCCGACCAGGTGGTTCTCAGCTATCAGCTGTCCCAGCCGATGTTCATCGCGTGGAACATCTACCCGGCGGGCGCGGTGATCGCGACCAGCCTCACCGCTTGGCCGCCGTGCGCGACGCAGACTCCGCCCAACGCGTGCACCAGCCCCTCCGTTTTGACGGGCACCGGCGCGCAGGCCGTTCCGGTCGTCACGTTCCACGGGATGCGCCCGGGCCGCCTGAAGATTTCCGAGTTCTGGGACGGCCGCGACGCGAACGGATTGTTCGTGCCGGACGGCAACTACGTCTACACCTTGACCGCCCAGTCCACGACCACGCCGCAGTATTTCTCGTCCGACCGGATCTACGGAAATATGACCGTGGCCCGCGGCGCCATCGTCTTCCTCAATTTCAACGTGGTGCCGGACGTCCCGGCGCTGTTCAATTCCAGCAACACCATCATTTTGGACCCGTACACGATCAGCTACACGCTCTCGCGCCAGTCGTCGGTGACCGTGCAGATCATGAACACCTCCGTTCCGCCCGCGGTGGTTCGCACCTTGGTCGCGGGCTCCGTGAGGCAGAGCGGCATCCTGCAGACCGACGTTTGGGACGGCCGCGACGACCGCGGCAACTTCCCGCCCAGCGGCTTCTATCTGGTGCGCGCGCTGGCGGTGGACGTGGCCTCCGTGCTGTCCTCCGGCTCGACGGCGCAGGAAACGATCTCCTACGACCCGCTGCGCATCTACGACCTGGCCGTGACGCCCCTGCGCGGCGACACCGGCGGAGCCGTGATCGCCTATCAGGTCTCCGAATCCATGAAGGTGGCGATCAAGATCTACAAGCCGGGGACCAACTTCGACACGTCGGGCAATCCACAGCCGCCGGACTCCGTGTCCCTGGTCCGTCGCATCACCGGCATCAGGCCCGCGCGCACCCAGATTCAGGACACGTGGGACGGCCGCGACTTCCGTCTGGCGCTGGTGCCCGACGGCAACTACAAGTTCAAGATCGTGGGTTCGACGGATCCCACGGCCATCGACAGCATCACCGGAGACGTCATCAATCCCAACGTGCTGGCCGAGGACCGCCTGATCGATGACGTGCCCGTCGCGACGAACGGGTCGGCCAACCCCGCGGCCGACTTCGAGAACAACACGTTCGCCTATCCGAATCCCGTCGCGGGCCCGTCCGCCACCTTCTCGATCTACACCCCGTTCCGGTCCCGGGTGCTGCTCAAGCTCTACACCATGGCCGGCCAGCTGGTGCTGAGCCAGGACTTCGGCGAAAATCCGCCCAGCTATCAGAACGGCCCGGTCACGTACGTGTGGAACAAGGTGAACCAGAGCGGGCGCACGATCGCCCGCGGCCTCTATTACGCGGTGATCCGCGTCGAGGAGACCGAGGGCGGCGCGAACGTTCTCCAGACCGTCAAGAAGGTCCTGGTCCCGTGAAGACCCGAATCCTCGTCTTGGTCCTTTGCGCCGCCTTCGCCGCCGCCGCGGCGCGGCCCGCCGCGGCCATGGATTCCGGGGCCGGCACCAGCGGCGCGCAGTTCCTGAAGCTGGGACAGGGTTCGGCCCGTTCCATGGCGCTGGCCGGCGCGTACGTCGCCTTGGCCGAAGGCTCCGACGCGATGACGTCGAATCCGGCGGGATTGGCCGCGACCCAGCAGCGCGAATTCGCCTTCTCCTACCTCCGCTCGGTGCAGGGCTTGGATTCCCCGATCTACCTCGGCTACGCCCAGCCGATGGGCCGGACCACCTGGGGCGGCAATTTCGGCTACATGAGCGACACCGGCTTCGACGTCCGCGACGCCAACGGCGTCCCCCAGCAGAACGCGAACGTCAACGTGCGCGACGGCTACGGGGCGATCGGCTTGGCCCGCTCCTTCTGGTACGAGAAGCTCTTTCTCGGCGCCGCCGTTCGGGACATCCATGAGGACATCGCGGGCTCGTCCCACGACACCTTGGCCGCGGATTTCGGCGCCATGCTCAAGCCGACCAATATGCTGTCCCTGGGCTTCGCGATCCAGAACTTCGGCGCCAGCGCGACCGACGTGGCGCGCGTGACGCGCGGCGGCGCCGCGCTGCGGCTCAACGACTTCGTCACGGTGTCCGGAGAACTGAGCAAGGCCTCCGACGCCGGCGCCCAGCTGGCGGTCGGCGGGGAGTTCCAGCTTCCCGAAGAGTATCTGGATTTCGGCCAGCTGACCATGCGCGTGGGCTACAAGAACGTGGACAGCTATGGACAGAGCTTCAGCAACGAGTTGAAGACTCTTAAAGTCGACCAGACCAGCGGCTTGAGCTTCGGATTCGGGGTTTACACGTCCCAGGCGTTCGGCTACGGACTGTCCTTGGACTACGCCTTCGTCCCTTATGGGGCGTTGGGCACGGTGGATCAGCTTTCGTTCAAGTTGAAATTTTAACGCTTTTTTAACGACGGCGTCTTGACACGCTCTATGACGGCTGTTAAACTCACACCAATGCGGAAGAGGTCTTTTCGCCGGTTGCTAATAGGAAAGAAAGGGCAGACCGCCATCGAGTATCTGCTGACGACGGTGGCTTTGGCGGTGGCGTTCTCGGGGTTGTTCGCGATACTTCAGGGTCAGTTGAAGCGCCTTTTCATATCCGCCGGCATCAAGATTCTAACGCCGTATTATTGAAGTAAATCGAAGCGAGGGAGAAACTGCGACCATGAAATTGTCTCAGGTGGGGATGCGGATGAAGAAGCGCCTTTCGAGCCGGCGCGGTCAGAACACCGTCGAGTATCTGTTGATGCTCACGGTCGTCGTGGGA
>JBIOJO010000054.1:0-20208 GCA_044450965.1 Elusimicrobiota bacterium
GCGCGCGCCCCCGCGCCCCGCGCCCCGCCCCTGGGGGCGGCCGCTCCCTCCCCCGCCCCCGCCCCGCCCCCCCCGCCCGCCCCCGCCCCGGCGCCGCCCCGCGTCGCCAAGGCCGCCGCCCGACCGGCCGCGAAAGTCACCATCACGGAGAGCAAGCCGTTCAGCCGCGAGGACGTGATCGCGGCGGAGATCGCGAAGATGGAGCGGATGGGCGACGAGATGCACGACGAGATCCAGAAGAAGCTCTCGAAATGAAGATTCTCCTCCCCCTTCTCCTCCTGGGCGCGCTGGCCGCTCCCGCCGCCGCGCAGGGCCGGCGCAACGTGATGGAGACCTTGACGGCGGCGCTGACCCAGGACCGCGCCTACGACGACGGCGAGCGGCTGCGCCTGCTCGACGCGCTGCGGGAGCGCTTCGCCGACTACGGCGTCCAGATGGTGGACGAACGCCGGCAGGCCGCCATCCCCGTGGTGCTGCACGTGATCACCGAAGGCTCCTTCGACGAGGCTCCGCCGGAGCGCATGGCCGACGTCGCGTTCGCCGCCTATCAGGCCATGTCGCGGGGCGCGCCTCCCGAGGAAGTGGAGGGCATCGCGCTGTACGGCTACCGCAAGAAGATTCCCGGCGACACCATCGCCGCGTGGGCCAACGGCTACCGCCAGGCCGTGGACGCGAAGGTCCCTTCCGCCGTCGCCGCCGACCTGGTCAACTTCGCCATGAACCGGGACCTGTCCGTGTCCGACTTCGACACGCTGAAGTGGGCCTTGGTCAACGGCGTCAAGGAAGGCTACGACGCGAAGGACTACGCGACCTATCTGCTGGGAAGCATGGCGCAGGGCCAATCCGGCCCCGGCGCCATCTCCGG
The DNA here is from genome assembly GCA_044450965.1 of Elusimicrobiota bacterium. Classification (GTDB taxonomy): domain Bacteria; phylum Elusimicrobiota; class Elusimicrobia; order UBA1565; family UBA9628; genus GWA2-66-18. The sequence continues at coordinate 866 of JBIOJO010000054.1, forward strand.
CTCCGCGAAATCCGAGTTCCGCCGCGCGCGCGCCGAGAAGCGCAAGCCGAAGCTTCCCGCGTACGCCGGTTCCTTCGCCCCCGCCCCGCCGCCCGCGCCGACCTACGAGGCGCCGGTCGCCCCGGGCCGGGACGTCGAGCCCGAGGACTTCAGCCGGACGCTTGCTCCGCGCACCGCGCCCGCCCGTCACGAGGCCCCGGCGGCGAAAGCTCCGACGGCAAAGGCTCCTGCGACGAAGATTCCCGCGACGAAAGCCCCCGCGCGCTCCGTCGCGACGGCGCCCGCCGCGCCGGTCGCGGCGGACAGCCCGAAGATGGCCGCGCTTTGGCCGGGCCTGGACGGGACCTTCCATTCCTACCTGGGCACGCCGTACGTCTGGGGCGGCACGTCGCACTCCGGCATCGACTGCTCGGGACTCACCAGCAACACCTACGGCGAGAACAAGGTGAAGATCCCGCGCGTGAGCCGCGACCAGTGGCGCACCGGCTCGACCGTGGCGGATCCGGCCCTGCGCAACGGCGACCTGGTGTTCTTCAACACTCTCGGCGTCGGCGTCTCGCACGTGGGAATGGTGGTGGACGCGGGCAAGCGCCGCTTCGTCCAGGCGTCTTCGTCGAAGGGCGTCACGGTCTCCGACCTCGACGGCAAATACTACAAGACGCGCTACCTCGGCGCGCGCCGCGTCGTGCCGTGATCTGACCATAAAGGTCCTCGCGCTCGCCGTACTGATTCGATAGCGGCTTCAGCCGTGACTGTTGTTAACAACAGTTAAGAAATTGGTTCGACGGGATTCGCCCGATCGGCTGTTGCCGGCAACAGTCGCCCTGTGAAACCCGTGGATATCCTCAGTCGCGCGGGAGCGCGAACTTGAGCAGCGGCCAGCAGGCGAAGGTGCACGCGGTCCCGATCAGGGACAGGATCACCATCGCCGCGTAGGGACCGTGAGAGGCGCTCAGCTTCTCGTAGAACGCGCCGCCCATCCCGTTCGACGCCGACGCCGCGATGTTGAACACCGCCATGAACGCGGCGAAGGCGGTGGCTTCGGCCCCCTCCGGGCAGGCGCGCGCGGCCAGGTCCATCCACGCCAGGCGGAAGATCACGCCGGTGAGGCTGAACAACACGGTCAGGATCATGGTGGACCAGGGCCCGACATAGAAAACGTACAGCAAGGTCAGCGCGCCGCCGAGGCTCACCGACCAGCGCGCCACCCGTTCCGTCGCCCCCGGCTTGGCGGAATACTTCGCGAACCAGGCGGCTCCGGCCACTCCGGCGAAGCCTCCGACGGTGGACAGGCCGCCGATGAATTCCGGAGACAGCTTCAACGCGGCGCTTTGATAATAGAACTGCGCCGTTCCCAGGAACGGGCAGAAGTCCCACAGGAAGATCGCCGCCGCCACGGCCCACGCGCGCGGGTCGCGGACCAGCGTCTTGATGCCGGTCCAGCCGCGCGCCGCCGTTTCCGGGACGGTGCCGACGGTCGGCTCGTCGATCCACAGCGCCGCGGCGGCGGCCGCCAGCGGGAATGCCGCCGCCAGCAGGAAAATGGTTTTGTAGCTGGCGTGCGCGGCCAGCCAGCCGCCGCCCAATCCGGTCAGGATCAAGGTCGCGTACAAGGTGCCGATCTGCACCGCCTGGTACGGGCCGGTCTTGCCCGCCTCCTTGCCGCGCTCCACCATCACGCCGTCGCAGACGATATCCGACAGCACGAAGCCCACGTTGATGAGGATCAGGATGGCCAACGCGGGGCCGTAGCGGTAGCCCTTCATGAAGGCCAGCAACCCCCAGCCCACGCTGGTGAGCAAGGTCATCCCGATCATGTGCGGCTTGCGGCGCTTGCCCGCCCACGGCAGCAGGTCGGTGAGCAGGCCGAACAGGGGCTTGATCGTCAGCGGCAACGTCATCCAGGTGATGAACAGCGCGGCCTGGCCGGCGCCCAAGTGAAGGACGTCCTTTAATAAGTAGTCCACCGGCTCGTACGCCAGCCCGGCCATGCCCTCGGCGAAATACGTGACCGCGAAGAAATAGTAGAGGCGGCGCTCGCGGGCGGTCATGGAAGGATCAGGAGCAGTGCGCGGCGGACGGATCTTCCTTGCCCGGAAACCAGGGCATCACGACCACCTCGACGCCCAGGGCCTTCACCGCGGCCTCGGTCTCGGGATCGGGAAGCCTCTGGTCGTAGCCCAGGACCAGGATGTCCGGCGTGACGCGCTTCAAGGTCGCCGCGAAGCCGTCCGGGTCGCCGACGATCACGTCGTCGGCCACGTCCAGCGCCAGCAGGCGCGCGCGCCGTTCCGTCGACGGCAGGGCGTTCGGCTTCTTGTTGTGCGCGTCGTTGGACAGGACGATGACCAGACGGTCGCCGAGGGCGCGCGCCTGACGGAGCAGGCGGAGGTGGGCGGGATGGATGCGGTTGAAGCAGCCGGCCGCGAAGACGGTGACGGGCTTGTTCAGGTCAGCCCTTCTTGACGTTGTCGTCCTTCTTCTCGTCTTTCTTGGTGAGGTCCTCTTCCAGGCCCTCGTTGAGGCCTTTCTTGAACATGTTGACCGCGCGGCCGAGCGACCGCGCGAACTCCGGGATCTTGCTGGGTCCGAACAGAATCAGACCGACGACGGCGATGACGATGATTTCCGACGTCCCAAGTCCGCCCATGATTCCTCCCAATGACGACCGTTCCATTTTATCATTTTTTGGTAAAATCATCCCATGAAGCGCGCGACCCTCACGCTCCTCCTTCTTGCCGCCTTGTCCGCGTGCTCGCTTCAGCCTCCGACCGGCCCGGTCGCCGGCAAGGCGTACTTCGGCCAGGTGGGCTGCGTCACCTGCCACCGCGTCGGAGGAGAGGGCGGCGCGGTCGGGCCCGACCTGACGACGGTGGGCTTCCGGCATTCGCCGGCGTGGCTGGACCAGTGGCTGCGGAATCCGGCGGCGTGGAACCCCGGCACCCTGATGCCGAACAAGCAGCTTTCCCCCGCCGCGCGCTCCGCCATCGTCTCGTATCTGGCGACGCTGAAAGGCCAGGACTGGCCGAAGGGCGGCCGCCCGTGGGACGGCGCGGGAGATTCCGTCGCCCGCGGCCGCATGATTTTCCTGCGCGCGGGCTGCGTCGCGTGCCACGGCCGCGGCGGACTGGGCGGCTATCCCAACAACAACGTCCGCGGAAAAAAGATCCCCGCGCTGGACAAGGTCTCCGAGACCTTCACGAAGGCGGAGCTCGTCACGAAGATCCGCAACGGCGTTCCCTCCCCGCAGAAGGAAGACGCCCAAGGCCCCGACCCGTTGGTCTGGATGCCCAAGTGGAGCGAGTTCCTCGACGCCGGAGAGATCGACGACGTCGCCTCCTACCTGCTGACGCTGAAGTCCGCCGCTCCGACCGAAAAGTCGGATTGGTAATTTCGTTGCAACTAGCACTCTTTTTTTGTTTTTGCGCGAATCCTCGCGGTATGGTAGAATCCCCGCGCCGCACATCGTGACCGAGAGGAACGCATGAACAATTACGGCTGGGGACTGCCCGTCGCCGCCTCCACCTACGCGGGCAAGATCGATTTCGGCATCTGGATCATCCACATCGCCATGATCGGCATCTTCGTCCTGTGGGGAATCTTTTTCGCGTACCTGCTGGTGAAGTACCGCAAGCGCGACGGAGTCCCCGCGGTCCGCGAGGACCACGACGACACGCCCGCGAAGATCTCCATCCCGGACTCGATCTCCAAGTTCCCCTTCGCCCAGCTCCTTTATAAGAACTCCAGCGAGCTGAAGTCCCTGGCGCCCGACCTGGTCGTCATGGCGTTCGAGATCATCCTGATCGTGTTCTACGCCCTGCCGGTGTGGAGCAGCATCAAGATGAAGTTCCCGGATGAAAAGAACGCCGTCGTCATCCACGTCGTCGCCGAGCAGTTCGGCTGGAACGTGCAGTACCCCGGCCCCGACGGCTCCTTCGCCAAGGGCAAGCCGGAGCTGGTGCACTTCAACAATCCCCTGGGCATCGACAAGAACGATCCCGACTCGGCCGACGACGTGATCGTCGCCAACGAGATCCACATGCCGGTGAACAAGCCCGTGCTGATCAAGCTCACCAGCAAGGACGTCATCCACGACTTCTTCGTCCCGGAGTTCCGCATCAAGCAGGACGCGGTGCCCGGGATGGAAATCCCGGTCTGGGTCGAGCCCAACCGCATCGGGCACTACGAGCTCGCGTGCGCCCAGCTGTGCGGCTTCGGCCACAGCCTGATGCGCGGCGACGTCTACGTGGAATCGCAGGAAGATTTCGACAAGTGGCTGAAGTCGCGCCTGGCGGCCACTCCCGCCGCGCCCAAGCCCTCGAAGCCCTCGGAGGACTTCTAACATGTCCCACGACGCCCACGGCCACGGTCACCACGAGCTTTCGTTCTGGGAGAAGTACGTCTTCTCCGTCGATCACAAGGTCATCGGTCTCCAGTACCTGATCACCTCCTTCCTCTTCCTGCTGGTCGGCTTCGGCCTGATGATGCTGATGCGCTGGCAGCTGGCGTTCCCCGGCCAGGCCATCCCGTTCATCGGCCGCATGTTCTCCCCCGACCTGGCGCCCAACGGCGTCATGAGCGGCGAGTTCTACAACGCGCTGGGCGCCATGCACGGCACCATCATGGTGTTCCTGGGCGTCGTGCCCCTCGCGGTCGGCGCGTACGGCAACTACGTCCTGCCCCTGCAGATCGGAGCGCCGGACATGGCCTTCCCGCGCATGAACATGATGTCCTACTGGCTGTACCTGCCGGGCGGCCTCCTGATGCTGTCGTCGTTCATCATGCCGGGCGGCGCGGCCCAATCGGGCTGGACGTCGTATCCGCCGCTGTCCATCATCAACCCCGGACAGACCATGTGGCTGCTGTCCATGGTGATCCTGATCACCTCGTCCCTGCTGGGCGCCATCAACTTCCTGGTCACCACCATGAACCTGCGCGCTCCGGGCATGAGCCTGTGGCGCATGCCCATCTTCTGCTGGGCGCAGTTCGTGACCTCGGTCCTGCTGCTGCTGGCGTTCCCTCCGCTGGAGGCCGCGTCCATCCTGCAGCTGATGGACCGCGTCTTCCACACCAGCTTCTACCTGCCCTCGGGCCTGATCATCCTGGGCAAGACCCTCCAGGGCCCGGGCGGCGGCCAGCCGCTGCTGTGGCAGCATCTGTTCTGGTTCCTCGCCCACCCGGAGGTCTACGTTTTGGTCCTCCCGCCCATGGGCATCGTCGCCGAGATCATCGCCACCAACACGCGCAAGCCCCTGCACGGCTACAAGACGCTCGTGTATTCGATGGCGTCCATCGGCGTGATGAGCTTCATGGTCTGGGCCCATCACATGTTCCTGTCCGGCATGAGCCCGGTCCTGGGCAACTTCTTCCTGGTGACCACCATGATCATCTCGGTTCCGTCGGTGGCCATCCTGACCTGCCTGATCTTCAGCCTGAAGGGCGGGTCCATCCGCTACAACGTGCCGATGCTGTTCGCGCTGGCCTTCCTGCCGCTGTTCGGCATCGGCGGCCTGACCGGCCTGCCGCTGGGCCTCACCGTCACGGACATCTACCTGCACGACACCTACTACGTGATCGGCCACTTCCACTTCGTGGTCGTCACCGGCTCCATCATCGCGCTGATGGGCGGAACCTACTACTGGTTCCCCAAGTGGTACGGCCGCAAGATGAACGACACCTTGGGCCTGATCCACTTCTGGGGCTCGGTCACCAGCATGTGCGGCATCTTCTTCCCCATGCTGATCATGGGCCTGGCCGGCGCGTCGCGCCGGCTGTACGATCCGACCGCGCAGGTCCATAACCTGATCGTCCAGCCCATGAACGTGGTCAGCACCATCTCGGCCTACACCTTGGCGGTGTTCCAGCTCCCGTTCATCTACAACTTCTTCCACAGCATGTGGGCCGGAGAGAAGACCGTGGAGAACCCGTGGCAGGCGACGACCTTGGAGTGGGCGTGCCCCTCCCCGCCCCCGCACGGCAACTTCGAGAAGACCCCGCGCGTCTACCGCGGTCCCTACGAGTACTCCGTCCCCGGCCGCAAGACCGACTTCTGGCCGCAGAACGAGCCCTCCTGAGGCAATCATGAACGCGATCACGATCGAGAATCCGGACACGCACAGCGGCATCAGCAACGCCAAGATGGGCGTGTGGCTGTTCCTGGCGTCGGAAATCATGCTGTTCGCCACATTATTCACCAGCTACATCGTCCTGCGCATGGGGGCATCGTCCTGGCCCTGGGGTTGGGATGCGTTAAATGTCCCTCTTGCCACGCTGAACACGGTGATCCTGATCTCGTCGTCGGTGACCATCGTTATGGCGTATGCGAAGGCGTACGACAGGAACGTCGTGGGCTTCCGATGGTGGATGGCCGCCACCTTGGCGCTGTCGTTCGCGTTCTTGGTGGTCAAAGGATTCGAGTACGGCCACGAGTTCTCCCTGGGCATCGGCCCGTCCACGAGCGTGTTCTACGCGATCTACTTCACCATGACTGGATTACATGGAATACATATCCTCGGCGGCATCGTCGTCAACGCCGGCCTGCTGGTCATGAGCTTCAAGAAGGAGCATTGGGAAAACCCCCTGTTCCTGGGACGCGTCGAGGGCGCCGGCCTGTACTGGCATTTCGTCGACATCGTCTGGATCTTCCTCTTCCCGGCGCTGTACCTGCTCTAACGGAGACATGACCATGTCCAAGAACAAGAACGCGTCCCACGCCGCCGCGCACGACGACCACCGCCCGAACGTCAAGGTGTACCTGGCCGTGTTCGGGGCGCTGATGGCGCTGACCTTGATCACCGTGGTCATCTCCAAGTTCCACCTGCCCCGGCCTCAGGCGATCGCGCTGGGACTGTTCGTCGCCCTGATCAAGGCCAGCCTGGTCGGCGCCATCTTCATGCATCTCTGGGGCGAGAACAAGCTGGTCCACAAGCTCCTGTACGTGTGCGCCGCCGGCGGCGCCCTGATGATCATTCCGATGATCGATTTCGTCCTGCTCTCTCCGCGCATCCTGAACCACGCCGCCGTCGCCGATCAGCACCCCGACGAGGGCGCGGGCCATCAGGAAAGCGTGACGGAGACCGTGCGGCTGACTCCGGCCATCCCGCTCGAGACGCCCAAGGCTGCGCCGGGCGCCAAGCCCGCGACGGCCAAGGGCCGCAAGAAATAATCATGTCCCTCAAGAGCTTCCACCGCTTCTTCATCGTCGCCGCCTTCCTGTGCATGGCCTTCACCGCGCGCTGGGCGTCCGGCCGCAACGCCGCGCTGCTGGTGACGCCGTGGGCCCTGTACGCCGCCGTGGCCGGCATGGCCCTGCTCGTTCCCTATTTTTTCTGGACCGCGAAGAAGCTCCGCTGATGATGAAGCTCCCGCTTTCCGCCGCCCTGCTCCTCGCTCCCCGCGCCGCCTCGGCGTGCGCGGTGTGCTTCGGCGGGGGCGACGGGCAGAGCGGATTTTCCCGCGGCATCTGGTGGGGCATCGTGATCCTGCTGGCGGTGACCATGTCCTTGGTCGGCGCGATCGGCTACGCGTTGTATTCCGTGGAAGCGCGGCGCGCCCGGATGGACGCATGAAGAACTGGATTTCGCTCACCAAGCCGCGCATCGCCTTGATGATGGCCATCACCTCCGGTCTGGGATGGGCGCTGGCGGGCGGCCGGGCTTCCTTCGAATTTTTCGTCATGACGTTGGGCGTCATCGTCGCCTCCGCCGCGGCCGGAACTCTGAACCAGCGCCTGGAGATATACGAAGACGGGATGATGAATCGCACGAAGAATCGCGCGCTCCCTCTCGGCCTCGTCACGCCGAACGGCGCCCTCGCGTTCGGTCTGATCCTTTCCGTTTTCGGCACGGGCCTGGTCTGGGTCTCGAGCAACCTCCTGGCCGCCGGGCTCACCATGGCGACCATCGTTTTGTATGTTTGCGCCTACACTCCGCTCAAAAAGATTTCCCCCCAAGCGACATGGGTCGGCGCGGCAGCCGGCGCCATCCCGCCCATGATCGGCTGGGCCGCCCGCGCGGGGACATTGTCTCCGAAGGCCTGGTCGCTGTTCGGCATCCAATTCCTGTGGCAGATCCCGCATTTCCTGTCGTTGTTCTGGATCTACCGCGAGGAGTACGCCCGCGCCGGATTCAAGGTCATGCCGGTGGTCCATCCCGATGGGGGCACCACCGCCGTCCAGATCGCGATTCATTCGTTTACGTTATTGCCCGCCGTTCTGCTTCCGGTCCTTCTGGGAATGGCGGGGCTTCCGTACGCGGTCTCCGCCTTCATCGTCGGCGTCGTTTTTCTCGGCTTCGGCATGCGCGCCAGCTGGACGTTGGCCGTCTCGGACGCCCGCCGTTTATTTTTAGCGTCGCTCGCTTTCCTGCCGCTCATCTTCGGGATGCTCTACTTCGGAGGCGTCTGACATGAATCGCCGGATCACCCTCTCCGTCATTTTCCTTCTCGCGCTGACCGCCTGCTCCCGGCAGCCCGAGCTCACCGACCCCGTCGCCCGCGGCGAGCGGGACTTCAACGGCCTGGGCTGCGTGAAATGCCACCTGGTCGGCGACAAGGGCAACGAGTGGGGTCCGAACCTCACCTTGATCGGGTTCCGCAAGACGCCGGAGTGGCTGGGCCAGTGGCTGAAGAACCCCCACGACTGGAACAAGAAGACCTTGATGCCCAACTTCAACCTCAACGACCAGACCCGCGCCGACCTGGTCGCCTACCTGTCCGCCCAGAAAGGCCAGGCCTGGAGCGAATACCCGTGGCGCACGGCCGACGCGAAGGCCCTGCCCGCTTTGGAGCGCGGCAAGCTCATTTTCAACAAGGCCGGCTGCGTCGCCTGCCACGGCCAGTTCGGCGGCGGCGGCTATCCGAACAACAACGTCGCCGGCGGCCTGATCCCGACGTTGACCTTGGTCTCCGAGGGCTACAGCAAGCCCGAGCTGCACAACAAGATCCAAAACGGACAGATCTCCATCCCCAACGACGCGTCGGCTCCCAAGCCGATGATCTACATGCCGAAATGGGGCGATCAGCTCAAGCCGGACGAGATCGACGCCTTGGTCGAGTACCTGTACTCGCTGAAGCCCAAGCCCGCCGCCGGGTCCCCCGCCGCCAAAGACGATTTCTAGACCGGCGCGGGGTTTGGCCGGAATGATGCTTATCCGCTACTGAACACGAGGATTCAGCCCATGGCCAAAACCGCGCTTCTGAAGATCGACGGGAAGGAATACGAGCTGCCGATGATCGTGGGCAGCGAGGGCGAGCAGGCCATCGACATCTCCGAGCTCCGCGCCAAGACCGGCTGCATCACCTACGACAACGGCTACCTGAACACCGGCTCCTGCCTGAGCGCGGTGACCTTCCTGGACGGCGAGAAGGGCATCCTGCGCTACCGGGGCGTGCCCATCGAGCAGCTGGCGGAGCAGTCCACGTTCGTGGAGACCAGCTACCTCCTGATCTACGGCCGCCTGCCCAACAAGAAGGAGCTGGAAGCCTTCACCACCAACATCACCCGCCACACCATGCTTCACGAGGACATGAAGCACTTCTACGAGGGCTTCCCCCGCGACGCGCATCCGATGGCGACCTTGGCCTCCGCGATCAGCACCCTCTCCACCTTTTACCAGAACGAGCCCGGCCGCCCGGCCGGCGCCAAGGACCTGGACCTGTCCATCTACCGCCTTCTGGGAAAGCTGCCCACCATCGCGGCCTACTCCCATAAGAAATCCATCGGCCACCCCTTCGTCTACCCGGACAACAGCCTGGACTACGCCTCGAACTTCCTCAAGCTCATGTTCGCCGTCCCGGCCGAACACTACGAGGTGGACCCCGAGGTGGCCAAGGCCCTGGACCTGCTCCTGATCCTGCACGCCGACCACGAGCAGAACTGCTCCGCGTCCACCGTGCGCATGGTCGGCTCCAGCCGCGCCAGCCTGTTCGCCTCGGTGTCGGCCGGCATCTCCGCGCTGTGGGGCCCGCTGCACGGCGGCGCCAACCAGGAAGTCATCGAGATGCTCCAGTTCATCCTGGACAACAAGATCGCGCCGCGCGACTTCCTGGCCAAGGTCAAGAACAAGGAGAACGGCGCGCGCCTGATGGGCTTCGGCCACCGCGTCTACAAGAACTTCGACCCGCGCGCCAAGATCATCAAGAAGGCCTGCGACACCATCCTCAACAAGCTGGGCATCAACGACCCCTTGTTGGACATCGCCAAGCAGATCGAGGAAGCCGCGCTGAAGGACGAGTACTTCGTGTCCCGCAAGCTGTATCCGAACGTGGACTTCTACAGCGGCATCATCTACCGCGCCGTGGGCATCCCCACCAACATGTTCACCGTCATGTTCGCGATCGGGCGCCTGCCGGGCTGGATCGCGCAGTGGAAGGAGATGAACGAGTCTCCGAACTTCAAGATCGGCCGTCCGCGGCAGATCTACACCGGCCCCACCGAGATCCCCTACACGCCGCTGGGCGCGCGCCGCTAGCTCAGCGGGGCTCTTCGGCCGCGAGCGCGGCCCAGACCGCCGGGTCCAGCGCCTCGGGACGGGCCGACAGCCACGCGTACAGCGCCTCGGCGCGCAGGTGTATATTCTTGCGCTCGTCCCCGCGCAATGCCGCGGCGAGCGTCCGTGTGAAGGCCAAGGCCCGGGCGTTCAGCGCGGGATCCGCGATGCGATCGGCTTCCATCGGCAGTATGCCCGTGGCGACGCGGTCCAGATAGGCCGGGCCCTCCGCCAGCGACCGTTCCATCCAGCGCCAGACTTCCAACGCCTTGGCGGTCTCCCCGGCCGCCAGTAGGGCCTGGCCCAGGGCGACCGCGTCGTCCAGAAGCAGGCGCGGATCATGCGTTCGAGCGGCCTTGCCGAAGTCCGTGAAAGCACGGAGAATGACGCGGCGCGAACGAGCCTTCATCGCCGGCGAGGACGCCGCACAGTCGAGAACGGCGCGGGACAATTCCGCGTCGTCGCCAAGCCGCGCGGAGCCCGACTCACGCCAGCCCAACGTCACAAACCGCTCGAAGTTCGGCCCGTCGGAGGCGGCGAAGCGCTTCGCGTCCAGGGCGAAGCCCGCCTGCCAACCGCGCCAGCGCTCCGGGGCGCCCTTGGGCGTGAAATTCTTCTCTAAGAATCCAAGTTCGCGGCGGGCGGACTCCGGCTCCAGGACGCACAGCGCGTCCAGCGCCGCGGCCTGATCGGCCGCCGTCTTTTCCAGCGCCGCCGGGGTGCCGTCCGGGTTCGCCGCGCGGAGGAAGCCTCCGTCGCGCGGGTCCTGGAAGACCAGAGCTCCTTTGGCGGCCTGCGCGGCCAAAGTCTGAGCCCAGGTCGCGCGCAGGCGGGACAGCGCCGAGATCCTCTCGAAGCGCGGGAAACGCGGGCCGCGGCGGTCGAAGGTGAGCCGCGTCGGGTCCCAGGAGGCGCTCAGGACGGCCAAGGCGCGTTCCTCGGCCCGCGCGGCGTCGGCGGGAGGGGCGGCGCGGAAGCGGTCGGCGGCGGCGGCCTTGCGGCTCCCGGCGGCCTCGGAGTCGGCGCGGGCCAGGATCTCCGGATGGGACGCGGCCTTGTCGGCCAGCGCGCCCGCCCAGCGCCGGAAGGTCTCCGGCGTCATCGACGTGCCGGCGTCGAGCATCACGCCGTCGGGAAGCAGCAGGGCCGTCGTCGGCCAGCCGCCGTTGCGGTAGCGCCGGTCCAGGTCCGGAAAGCCCTCGGAGCGGACGCGGACCGCGATCAGGCGCGCGTCCGCCAGCGCGGCGACGGCGGGGTCGGCGAAGGTCTCCGCGGCCATGCGCGCGGTAGGCGCGTTAAACGACGGACCCAAAAACAGCAAAACCAGCTTGCCTTCCTTTTTGGCGCGCGTGAACGGCTCCGGCCCCCAATCCTGGAACGCCACCTTCGGCGCGGCGTTGGTCCAGTCGCCGGTTCGGGCATGCGCGGCACGCCCGCCGCCGAACATCCAATCCGGCACGTCGCCGCGCCCGCTCAGGGCGATGATCCCGCCCGCCAGGCCGCACAGCGCCATGATGGCGCCGGCAAGTATCATGATAGTGGCGTTCAGGCGCTTCGTCCGCGCTTTTTCTTCCGGGGTTTTCTCGGTCTTCACGGGCGGTCCAAACGGCGGAGAAGTTCGTCGGGGGAGGCCAACGGCAGCCCGCAGGAATGGCCGACGCAGACATACGCCGCCGCGCGCTCCGCGAGCGGCATACTTGCCACGGCGGGCAGCAGTTCCGACAAATCGGCCTTCGTTTGTTTCGTGAAGCCCGCCATGACCACATCCGGCCGCAGCGTCGCCCGCGCGGCTTTCAAGAGTTCCGCGCCGCCAGGCAGGTCCAAACCGGAGATCACGACCGTCACCGGCTTACCCATTACACGATCAAAGGCGCACAGAAGATACGGCATCGACAGCGGCCGGTCCGCCGCGCGGGCCCCGAAGCGCTCCAGGGTCTGGTCGGCGAAACGGCGTAGCGGCTCACGACCGGTCAGTTCAAACAAACGCAAAGACGCGTCGGCGAGGACCGAACTTGCCGAAGGCTCGACGCCGTCGTGATCCTCGACGGCGCGCGCGAACAGCTCCGACGCCTCGCCGGCGGCCGTTTGAAACATGCCGCCTTCGGGGGCGCCGAAGCGCTGGATCGCCGATTCGGTCAGCTGCAAGGCCCAAGCCAAACGGCGCGGATCGAAGTCGGCTTCATACAAATCGACCAAGCCTTGGGCGACAAACGCATAGTCCTCGGCCATGCCGGCCACGGCGCGTGATCCGTCGCGCCACCGGTGATGCAGAATCGTGCCGTCCTTGGAGGACATTTCGCGGCGGACGAAGTCCGCCGCGCCCTCGGCCAACGCGAGATATTTCGTATTGCCCGTCGCGATGAACGCCCGAGACAAACCGCTTAAAGTTAATCCGTTCCACGACGCCAGGCACTTGTCGTCGAGTCCCGGTCTCGGCCGTTTCGCGCGCGCGGCCAGGAGAATCGCTCGGGCCTTGGCGGCGTCCGTCTCGTCCATCGCGCCGGGGTCCTTGTCGTACGGAATGTTCTTCCCCTCGAATTCTCCGTGGGGATCCGTCGGGGCGTTGCCGTCCGCTTGGATGCCGTAGCGCAGACGGAACGCTCCCGCGTCCGCTCCCAGATGATCGAACATCTCGTCGTGCGTCCAAAGATAGAACGCGCCCTCTTCCTTGTGCTCGTGGGACTCGTCGCTGGCTGTGCCCGCCAGCTCCGGAGGCAGGCTGTCGGCGTCCTCGGCGGAGAAAAACCCGCCGTGCGCGCCGCGCAGGTCGCGCTCCAGGTACGCGACGGTGCGCTCCAGCGCCCGCGTCAGCTCCGCGTCGCGCGAGAGGATGACCGCGTCGGCCAGATTCTCGAGCAGCTGCGCGTTGTCGTACAACATCTTCTCGAAGTGCGGCACCCGCCACGCCGCGTCCGTCGAATAGCGATGGAACCCGCCGCCCACCTGGTCGAAAATCCCACCGCGCGTCATGGCGCGCAAGGTCTCCACCGCCATGGTCTTGGCCTCGGCGTCGCCGTTGCGCGCGAGGCGCCGCATCAAGAATCGCTGGTTGGCCGGCATGGGAAACTTCGGGGCGCCGCCGAAGCCCGCGGACTCCGGGTCATACGCGCCGCGGTACGCGGCGAACGCGGTGTCGAGCACGTCGGCCGCCGGGGCGCGGCGGTCGGCGCCTTCGGCCGAGACGAACTTCGACACTTCCTGGGACAGGCGCGCGGCGTCGGACTCTATATCTTTGCGGCGCGTCTTCCAGAGGTCCGCGACGCGTTCCAGCAATTGAATCCACCCGGGCTGGCCCCAGCGGGCGGTGGGCGGATAATAGGTCCCGCCGAAGAACGGCTTGAGATCCGGGGTCATGAACACGTTCAGCGGCCAGCCGCCTTGGCCGGTCATGGCCTGCACGGCGGTCATATACACCTTGTCCACGTCAGGCCGTTCTTCGCGGTCGAGTTTGACGCAAACGAAATGTTTGTTCATCACCGCGGCGACGTCGGTCTGCGAGAAGCTCTCCCGCTCCATCACGTGGCACCAATGGCAGGTCGAATAGCCGACCGACAACAGGATCGGCCTGTCCAAGTCCTTGGCGGCCTTGAACGCGTCGTCCCCCCACGGCCGCCAGTCCACCGGGTTATTTTTGTGCTGGAGAAGATACGGGCTTTTCTCGGCGGCGAGTCGGTTCGGGGTCATCGAAAGCCATGATAGCAAAGCCGCCCGGCGCGACGCTTCCAGGGAACTTTTACCGCGGTTCGTTCGTATGGTCCTGTGGATGAAACCATCGCCGATACGCTTTCTCGTATCGGAACTCGCTCTGGAGCGAGTCGCGATCCATCGCCGCGTATCACCCCCGGCCCATTTCACCTCGTCGTCAAGCGTTTGCGCCTCGACCTCGGGCTGAGTCAGAGGGAATTGGCGTTAAGATCGGGGATGAAACAGCCGCACATCTGCGCGTTCGAGGCCGGGAAGGCCGCCGCGCTCTCGACCTACGAACGCCTGATCGAGGCCATGGGCCACGCTCCGGTTTACGGCATCGAGGCCATGAAGCCGCGCTCCGAGATCATAGCCGAACTGGTCGCCGAACGCCTCGCCGCCGAATCTCGTCTCCGGGAGCGGCGGTGGCAGCGACGCGTCAGCCGCCGGTCGCGATGAGGATCGCCCCGGCCGCGATCATGGCCCCGCCCGCGGCCGCGCGCCAGGAGATCGTCTCGCCCAGGAACACGGCCGCCAGCGCCATGGCGAAGACCAAACTGAGCTTGTCCACCGGAGCGACCCGCGACGCGGGGCCCGCGCGGAGCGCGCGATAGTAAAAGAGCCAGGACAGCCCCGTGGCCACTCCCGAAAGCACGATGAAAAAAGCGCCCCGCCCGGACAGCGCCGAGGGACGGCTCCATGCGCCGCGTGCCGTGACGATCCCCGCGGTCAAAACGACGATGACCACGGTGCGCAGTAATGTCGCCAGGTCGGGATCCAACTCGGCGACGGCGGCCTTACCCAGGACGGCCGTCAATCCCGCGAAAAACGCCGAACCAAGCGCGGGCAATAACCACGACGGGAACCGGTTCATCCCCCGCCCAGCGCCAGGCCCGCGCGGAACAGCGCCAAGCCCGCGGCGACGCTCAGGATCAGGTACGCCCCCGCGCGCAGCGGCGCGGTCCGCAGAAGGGAGTCGAACTCCAGTATCAGCGAGGAGAACGTGGTGTAGGCCCCGCAGAAGCCGGTCATCAGCAACATCCGGCCGTGAGGGCCGCCCAGGCCTTTGCTGCGCACCAATCCGTCGAACAGGCCGATGAGCAGGCAGCCGGTCAGGTTGACGACCAAGGTTCCCCACGGCAGCCAGCCCCCGAACAGGCCGAAGACGGCCAGCGCGACGAAATAACGGGCGAAGACTCCGGCGGCGCCGCCCACGAACAGCGATCCCAAGGCTCCGAGCATGAGAGATTCTATCGTATAATGACTCATGGCCGTCGATAAGAAGTTCATCCTCACGGGTGCCAAGAGGGTCTTCGACTCCCGCCCCATGTACGCCCAGGTCGTCGTCACCGACGACTGCAACCTGACCTGTTCTTATTGCGACGAGTACACCCCCGGCGCGCCCATCATCCCGCTGGACGTGATGAAGGCCCGCGTCGACAAGCTCGACGAACTGGGCGTGCTGGTCTACGATTTCCTGGGCGGCGAGACGATGATGCATCCCAACATCGCCGAGCTCGTCGCGCACGTCAAGTCCAAGCGCGGCGGCTCGAACCTGGCGACGATCATCACCAACGGGTTTCTTCTGACCAAAAAGAACATTCTGGATCTCAACGAAGCCGGGCTGGATTTCATGCAGGTGTCCGTGGATACGTTGAATCCCACCGACTGGTCCGATAAATCTCTGAAATCCGTTCTGCCCAAGCTGAAGCTTCTGGCCGAAACCGCCAAGTTCCAGGTCGAGATTCAATCGGTCCTGAACGAAGAGAATCTCAATAACTACGATCAATTCCGTGCGACCCTGAAAGATCTCCCGTTCGCCTTCGGCTTCTCCATCATGCACGGCAAGGGCGGCCAGATCATGATCAAGGGCGAGAAGTACCTGGCGCTCCTCGACAAGTACGGAGTGTTCGAAGGCGTGAACTTCTACGGCGACCATCTCAAGGAGATGCTCAAGGGCGATTTCTCCCGCGCCTGGAAATGCCTGGGCGGCTTCAAATTTCTTTACATCACCTCGAACGGGTCCATCCAGTGGTGCGCCCAGCAGCGCGGCGTCGCCTACGACCTGATGACCATGACCCCCGAGCGCCTCCAGGCCAACAACGTCCACAAGCCCTGCGAGGCCGGCTGCGCCTTGGGCTGCGTGCGCATGGTCAGCCACACCCTCGGCGAGCCGCTCAAGACCTTCGGCGCCAGCGTCAAGCTGGCTGTGGGCATGAGCTCGCCAAAAAAGAAAACGCCCGTCGCCGCCTGATCGGCTTCGGCATTTCCCTGGGCAGTCGGCGAAAAGGGCCGGCACTTCGCCATTGACGGAAGCGCGGTCAGGCTCTACAATTGTGCCGTGCACGCCTCGCATCGCCCAATCCCCGCTCTATCGTGGATCGCTGCGGTGCTATTCTTGAGCATTGCTTCGGCCCAAGCCGACGATTCCTGCGCGACCTTTAAGACTAATGCTCGGATGCTCCGCAATGGCGCCAACAACTGCGACGCCGCCACAGGACAGGGCCAGATGTCTTCGTGCCAAGTCCGCGTACTGTTCTCTCTCGCAGAAGCGCCCGGACTGGCGGGATCCGTTCCGACCGAAGTCCCGTGGCTCGCTTCGACGGCCTTCGCGCGGGAACTCGCGGACAAACTGGACGCGATCCGGTGTGTCCAGAACCTGAAACTCAAGGTGTCCCCGTCCGGCCCTCTCAAGCCCGGGGATTCGTTCACAATCACCGCAGAAGTCACGATGGCAAACGGGGCAAGCCCAGAGGGTCTCGAGATAGCCTTTGTGCCCGACGATCCTCAGTTGGTCTCATTCTCCGATGCGCCCGGAGATGCGAATAGGTATGCGCCTTTCGCCACAAAGAAGGGGGCCGTCCCAGCGCTTGCGCCATTGCGCCCCGGAGCGGTTGCGGCAAAGTTCGGTCCGGCTCGGATGCTGACCCTGACCGGCATCATCCCTCCGGGAGCAACCGGAACCGGCACTCAGATCGAAGGAAGACTCGACCAGGACAAGAACAAGGGCTTCAGTCTGAAATTATCGGCGGCTGGTACTGCAATTACGATACTCAACTCGTCATGCGGCTTGGCGCAGGGAGAAGACGTTCTCTCTCGATTCGTCGATGGAACAAAGCTCGCCCCCGGATTCCTTATCAGCCACGAAGAGGGCCCCCTGCAGCCCGAAGGCGGGCATACGATGCGCGACCACATCGCCGCCGCAACCCGCGAGCAGACATTGCACAATCTCGAAAGGCAATTGGCGGAAGGCAAGCCGGCCGCGAGCGCGTTCTTCGCCGCGACGACCGCCGAGAACGTGATCCGATCCTCCGTGATCGATCACGAATCAAGGATCGCAGCATGGTTGGCTACGCCAGATCTCCTGCGCCTGGCGCTGAACCTGCGCACACTCCCACTTCCCACCTACGCCGGCTCAAGCACGGACATGCTGGGTTTCGGGATCACCGCGGACAACCATGTTCCGAGAGATCTGTTCATGGCCAAGGTCGTCCTGCGAATCCGCAAGGACTGCAAGATTTTCACCCTAACATCCTATCCGAGCGCGAAGTGAACGATATGCCAGATGCTTTCGACCCAGGACGCGCCGAAGTCTTCTTGAGATTAAAGAGCGAACTCGCTCGGCGCAGGTTCGGCGTCGTCTCCGCCGCCTACGAATCTCGGATCGAGGCCTCGGACGATCCTCGAAAGGACCTGGACCGGGTATCCACGTTCCTGGGTCTGACGCCTCTCAAAGAATGCTACATGCCGGTCGAACGGAAGGACGCTGAGGCGGAACTGGCTCGAGTCCTGGAGAAAGACCAGGCCTATGAGACGGAGTGCTTGCCTACAGAGACCGCGAAGAGACTGGCGTCCGAGTTCATCGGACTTTTCGGTCCGCGCGCGCGATTCTTCTGGAACGTCGATCGGGTCTGGGAGGACGGGACGAAATCGTGGCTTGGGGTCAGCCGGGCGACCTTCGACCGAGCCATCTACGCAGCCGATGACTCGGCCGTCGGCTTTGTCTGCGTACAAGACGAGGATTGAAGAAGCGTTTCACGACGTGCCCCCTTGTTTTTTCCGCATTCATCCGTTATCATACGGTCCCGTTCCGGAGTGAACTCTAGCCGAGGGAGTTCCGGACGGAGAGGTGACCATCACATGGCCACTGCCGCCGCAGGACTGCTGCTGCTCGCGCTGTCCGTCCCCTCTTCGGCCGCGCCCGCCCTGCGGGCCCTTCCCCTTCCGGCCTTCTCTCATCAGGCCGCCGCGCACCCCTCGGACGCCTCGTTCCCTTCGACGGAGCGGACGTTCGGCGACTCCGTGGACCCCCTGGACTCCCTGACCGTCGCGGGCGAGGACCTTCGCGACGCCGTCGCCGCCGTGCCGTCGCCCGCGGCGCTGCAGACCGGCCTGCGCTCTCCCGCCGTCCTCACGCGCCTCTCGGCCATCCGCGCCGCCGCCTATCCCCGCGACGTCCAGGCCGTGCCCTACCTGTCCGCCGTCATGCTCCGCTACGACGAGGTTTCCCAGGTCCGCGCCGCCGCGGCGCTGGCCCTGGGACGCATCAACGACCGCGTCGCCGTCGCCGCCCTGGCGGAGGGCCTCAAGGATCCTTCCCCCGAGGTGCGCTACGCCGCCGCGCTGTCCTTGGGCCGCCTGCCCGCCGACGGCGTCGCCACCCGCCTGGGCCGCGCCCTCCAGAAGGACCCCTCCTGGCAGGTCCGCTACGCGGCGTGCATCGCCCTGGGCCGCACCCGCAAGGCGTTCGTCGCCGAGGATCTGGCCGCCGCCCTCACCGGAGATTCCGCCTGGCAGGTCCGCCAGCAGGCCGCGCGCTCGCTCCAGGACATCGGCACCCCGCGCGCGGCCGAGGCGCTGAGCCAGGCGCTCCTCGATCCCGAGCCCAGCGTTCGGGCCGCGGCCGGCTCCGCGCTGGCCGAGATCGGCGGCCCGGCTCAGCGCCGCGCCGTCGCCGAGGCCCTGCGCGTCGAGGCCGACCCGTCCGTGCGCGCCGTGCTCAGGGTCGCGTCGCGCCGGTCTTTGTCTCGCCCGTAGTCTTCTCCCCGGCCGGCGTCGGCGGAAAGTCCTCGTGCCCCTGCAGGCGCCGGTGCGAGAGATAGGCGGTCATCCCGCCCAGGAAGATCAGCGACGCGGCCCAGCCGAACGGACCGGCCAGGTCCAGAAGAAGGA
>JBIOJO010000055.1:0-19270 GCA_044450965.1 Elusimicrobiota bacterium
GTCTGAATTGACAGCGGATTTGGCGAAGTCTGCGATGTAATCCCAATAAGGTCCATCCTCTCCAAGGGCCACGAGCGCCGCCGCAATAATCTGTTTCTCATTTTTCATAGCCGCCTTGTCGAAGGCCGCCTTGAGATCGGGCACGGCCCGCTTGTCACCCATTCTTCGTAATCGGTTGATCACACCGAGTGCGGTCGGCTTGCTCCGAATTTCCGAGACCAATTCATCCAGACTCATGCTCTGCAACCGGTCGTACTTCTGCTGCGCGGCCACCGCCTTCGCATCGATATTAGAAGTGGAGTCAGCACCGAATGATGTCGACGCGGTGATTAGCAAAACGACTAAGAGAATTTCTTTTTTCATCGATTAGGGGACGTCTCCCGTGATTTGATAAGTAGCGTCCAGACCGATGAACGTCACAAGACCGCCAGGAAGTACGGTCTTAATTCGTTGACCATCAGCGTAGACATAAAACGTGGGAAACATGGACGTGTTCGGCTTACTCTGGAGCGCGAATGGGAAGACAAGATTTCCCTTGATATCGAACTCGATTACAGACCAAATCCAAGGAGTCGTAGCGCCATTTATCGTCGTGTTCACTTGCTGTCCCAGGGTTCCCAGTCGAGCTTCAGTAACTTGGTACACATCCGCTCCGGATGAACCGATCCCTCTCGCACCATTTGCAGCATTGGCCTGGCTGTCGACCGGGGAGACGACTCCGCAAGGGTCGGGAGTCTTGCCGTTGATTGCGATCTGTTTAAGGAAATGCGGGGCAGGCTGTGCGATGATCGTGCCGTCTTTCGCTCGGTAAGCAACTTTGACTTCGTTGAAAAGGCGGTAATCTCCACCTAACGCATATGACGAGGAATCCAGAGGGTTTGGGGGTTCGCCGTTTCCTGAGAACTTAATGAGGAAAGCGTTGGCGTAACTTCTATTTGCTGCCGTATCAAGATCAGTAGCAACTCCTTGAGACCACTCGCCGAGAGTCAGGGCGCAAATCACGGGATTGCTATCCAGGTCCTGAATGATGCTATTGCTAACGCCATCAAGTTGGGTCGGCAAATCTATCGCGGTGCCATTGATCCAACCGATCACGGTTATATCCTGAGTCGGATTGATCTTTAGAGTCTTCGCGGGAAGCGTGCCGTCTGCGGCGAGCAGCGGCCGAGCCAGACATAGCAGCGCGACGAATGCTGCCATCATTATGCGAATCACGATTTTCCTCCAAACCAGCGCCGCACCCAAACAACTACGGCGGACAACATCGTAGCCCCCAAGACTGCCAGAGCGCTTGCGTACTGACTCCAGCTTAAAGCCGATTGCTGCCGAATATTGATCATCAACGGCATTATCAGGACCTCGGGGAACAACAACGGAATCGTCAGGTATCGAATAGACGACCCAAGGGGGTCGGATTCTGGGTTCAGGGTATATGCAGACCAAATGACCGTGCATTTGACGGCAAGTAAGGCCATCGCATAAATTCCAAATTGTCTCCCCCATGAGGAGCGAGAACTGCCAACTCCCAACCAAGCGAAAATTGCGAATGCAAAAAGAAGCAAACCAATTAGCCAGGGCGTACTCACAAGGTATTTCCTATTGGGCGTACTTCTGGCGTGATCGCGAGCTTACGCGCAACCGGAGACTGGCTTTTTGCCGAGCCTTTATCTTCTTCGGTGGGGACGGCTACGCCGTGGCGGGCGCGACCGTCAGGCACGACCCTCGGCAGGATCGATCTCGGCGTAGTGCTACCCCTCGCGGCCGATGAGGCTCGACTTCAGCCGCTGGCCCAGCTTAGCCCCATGTCACAAAAACGTCAAGGCCCACTTTGATCTTTCTTTGATGTTGGGCGCAGACGTCGTCGGGACGGGCCCTCAGGCCCTGAGAAGCACGCGCAAGGCCTTGAGTTCCTTGCCCGCGTGGCGCTGGCCCAGGATGGCGAGGAGGTCCAGCTTCTCCTCCTTGCTGAGCGCGTCGATCACGGCCTGGAGCCGCTGATCAAGGCTGTCCTTGGAGGTGCTGTCCGGGTCGACGAGGAGCGCGGAGGGAGCCACGCCCAAGCCCTTGCCGATCCTCGCGAGCATGTCGAGGCTCGGGAGGCGAGTGCCCCGCTCGATGTGACCGATGTGGCCGGACGCGATCTCCACCTTGGCAGCCAAGCCCTCGATGGTCAGGCCGCTCTGCTTGCGATAGCCCTTCACGTTTTTCGCGACGATGGAGGCGATCTTTTCGGCTTTCATTGCCGCTCCGCGCCCGCCGCACGACAAAAAATCCCTGGAACTTTTTCCTACCCCAATCCGTATACCTAGGGCCCCGCAAGGGGCGGGTCTAACAAAATGCCCCCTTCGAACAAAATCGAACTTGTGTTCGAGAAGGACTTCTGTTATACTCACACCCTTGGGTGCCTGAGGTGATGGGCATACCGAGGAGGGAGAAATCACTCAATGGCTAACAACGACACCGGTAAATCGAAGGCTCTGGAACTGGCGCTGGCGCAGATCGAGAAGGCGTACGGCAAGGAAGCCGTCATGAAGCTGGGTGATCGCGCCGCTAAGATCAAAATCGACGCCATTTCCACCGGCGTCCTGTCCCTCGACTTGGCCCTCGGCGTGGGCGGCTTCCCGCGCGGCCGCATCATCGAGATCTACGGACCGGAGTCCTCCGGTAAGACCACCTTGGCCCTCCAGGCCGTCGCCCAGGCCCAGAAGCTGGGTGGATCCGCGGCGTACATCGATGCCGAGCACGCCATGGACCCCGGTTATGCCCGCGCCTTGGGCGTGGACATCGACAACCTCCTCATCGCCCAGCCCGACTGCGGAGAGGAAGCCCTGGAGATCACCGAGAAGCTGGTGCGCTCCTCCGCCCTGGACGTCATCGTCATCGACTCCGTCGCGGCTTTGGTTCCCAAGGCCGAGATCGAAGGCGAGATGGGCGACAGCCACATGGGCCTCCAGGCCCGGCTCATGTCCCAGGCCCTCCGGAAGCTGACCGCGGTCGTGGCCCAAAGCCACACCACGCTCATCTTCATCAACCAGATCCGCAACAAGATCGGCGTCATGTTCGGCAACCCCGAGACCACGACCGGCGGCCTGGCTCTGAAGTTCTACGCCACCATGCGCCTGGAAATCCGCCGCATCGAGAACATTAAGGAAGGCGACGTCGTGGTGGGCGCCCGCGCCCGCGTCAAGGTCGTCAAGAACAAGGTGGCTCCGCCCTATCGCACCGCGGAGTTCGAGATGATCCACGGCTTCGGCGTCTCCCGCGAAGGCTGCCTGGTCGACCTGGGGGTCGAGGGCGGGATAGTGGAGAAGTCCGGTTCCTGGTTCCTGTACGACGGCGAGCGCCTGGGTCAGGGACGCGAGAACGCGAAGGCCTACCTCAAGCATCACGTCGAGACCTCGGAGAAGCTGGAGAAGGCCCTCCGCGACAAGTACCTGGTGATCCCCGTCGCCACCGAGCCCCAGAACGCGGAGACCGAAGCGGAACACGCCGCGTCCGACAAGGCCACCGCCGAGAAGATCGCCATCAAGCCCAGCCGGGGCAAGTAAAACCCCTGCTCGCACGGCGCCGCCGCTCCTTCGGGGGCGGCGGCGCCTCTTTTTTAGGGGTAGAATAAGGATATGACCGATCGTTCGCCGCTGCTCGAGGAATATTTGCGCTACTTGAGCCTGGAGCGCGGCCTGTCGCCGCGGACCGTGTCGGCCTACGTGTCCGACGTGGGAAGCTTCCTGGCCTGGGCCGAGGAACGGAAAATCGACCCGCGCGACGCCGCGAAGACCTCGCTCGACGATTTCCTGTGGGACGAGAAGACCCGAGGCCTCAAGGCGACCTCCCTGTTCCGCAAAGTGGAGGCGCTCAAGTCCTTCTTCGCCTATCAAGCCATCGAAGGGCGCCTCCCGGAAAATCCCGCCGAGAATTTGAAGGGTCCTCGCACCCCCAAGCGCCTGCCCAAGTTCCTGTCCCATCGCGACGCCGGAAAACTTCTGGCCGCGCCGAACGGCACCGGCTACCTGGATGTCCGCGACCGCGCCATGCTGGAGCTGCTCTACGCCGCCGGCCTGAGAGTCTCCGAGCTGGTGACCTTGAAGCCGGAGGGCGTCAATCTTCAGGAAGGCTGGGTCCGCGTGCTGGGTAAGGGAGGAAAGGAGCGCATGGTGCCCGTACACCCGCGCGCCCTTTCGGCTTTGAAGATATATTTATCCGAGCGCGAACGACATTTCAAGACGCCCGCGCCGGAATTATTTCTGGGACGCACCGGAAAAAAGTTGTCCCGCGAGCAGTTCTGGCGCATCCTGCAGGGTCTGGGGAAGCGCGCCGGGCTGAACGATGTCCACCCGCATCTGCTTCGGCATACCTTCGCCACCCATCTCCTCGAGGGCGGCGCCGACCTGCGCTCCGTCCAGGAGATGCTGGGCCACGCCGACCTGTCCACCACCCAGATCTACACCCACTTGGATTCGGCCGCGCTCAAGTCCGCCCACTCCAAGCATCACCCGCGCGGATGAATTACAATAAAACCATGAAGCTCCTGCTCGCCGCGTTTCTGCTGTGCGCCGGTCCGGCCTTCGCCGCCGAGACGCCCGCCGACGACGGCGCGGCCGACAAGGAGACGATCGAACTGGTCCAGTACTTCCTCAAGGTCCCGCTCGCCAAGGCCAGCACCAAGCTGATCGATCCGTTTTTGGCGGTGAAGACGGAGACCCTGCCCGCCAAGCTGCGCGGCAAGGCCGCCGCCAAGCAGGTGGAGATCGGCGCGCTCCTGCGCATCCACGAACGGGAGAAAGTGGGCTCCTTGGTTTATCCCTTGGACGGGTGCGACGAGAAGACCTTCGTGAAGCCGTTGAGCATGGCGCCGTTCTTTCCGGAGCCGTCCTACGAGAAGGTGAACGAGGACGAGCTCAAGTACGTGATGGACAAGACCAAGTGCACCGAGATCGACCTGGGCTGCCGGTTCTCCCTGCTGATCTTCTTCGAGAAGAAGAAGGACCGCATCATCAAGTTCGCCGCGTCCGATCCCATCATGGCCATCGTCGCCGAGTCGCACGGCGGCGGAGGCGGCGGGTCCTCCAAGCTGTTCAACCTCGGCTTCACCTGCGAGCACTAGACGGCGCGTGAGCGCCGAACGGTCTCAGCGCTTTTCGAGGACCAAGGCGCCGCCCATCCCGCCGCCCGCGCACGCCGCCAACATTCCGTAGCGCCCCTTCGGGTTCTTGCGCAGAGCGTGCGCCAGGTTCAGCGCCAGCCGCGCGCCCGTGGCGCCCAGCGGATGGCCGACGGCCAGCGAGCCGCCGTTGGGGTTCAGCGCGCCCGACGCGTTCTTGGCCGCCCAGTCGTGGCCGAACTTGTCCTTGCCCAGCTTGAAGATGGAGAGCACCGTGGCCGCGAACGGCTCGTGCAGTTCGATCTGGTCCAGCGCGTCGAAGGAGATGCCCGCGCGCTGCAGCGCCACCGGCGCGGACAGCGCCGGCGCCACGCCCATGTGCGCCGGGTTGTTGCCCACGAAGCCCCAGCCCTTGATCTCGGCCAGCACGTCGAGACCCAAGGCCTTCGCCTTCTCGGCCGTCGTCACGATCACCACCGCCGCGCCGTCGGAGCGCCCGCAGGAGTTGAAGAGCGTGACGCCGCCCTTCATGCCTTCCTGGTAGGTCTTGCCCGTGATGTGGCGGCCGTAGTCGCGGTAGAAATCCTTCAGCGGGTAGGAGGAGTTGTCGAACGCCGCCGGCGCCTTGGCGAACATGGCGGGCTTGTCGGCCAGGTCCTCGCGCAGGAACGGGTATTCGTCCTTTTCCAGGACCACCGCGCCGTCGCGCACGACCGGCACCACGTGAGAGTCGTAGAAGCCCGACTTCCAGCCCGCCAAGGCGCGGCGGAAGCTCTCGCGCGCGTACTCGTCCTGCTCCGCGCGGCCCACGCCGTAGATCTGCGCCACCACCTCGGCCGTGCCGGCCATGTTGATGTGCTCCACCGGGTCGGTGAGGCCGGCCTCCATCGCGTCGGTGACCGAGACCTCGGGCGTGGTGAGCAGTTCGCTCCACTTCGCCTTCACCGTGTCGAAGTTGCGCAGCGCCTTCGCCGCGCGCGAGCCGTCGATGGTGTAGGGCAGGCGCGACATCACCTCCACGCCGCCCGCCAGGTACAGCTCGCCCTCGCCGGCCATGATGAAGCGGCACGCCGAGGCGATGGACTCGATGGAGGAGACGCAGTTGTTCTGCACCGTCACGGACTGCACGCGCTCCGGAAATCCCGCGCGCAGCGCCGCCACGCGCGCGATGTTCGGCGCCTGGAAGCCCAGCCCCACCCAGCCCGCGATCACGCCGTCCACCGCGTCCTTCGACAGCTTGGCGCGCGACACGGTCGCCGTCAGCGCGTCCACCAGCAGGTCCGCGGGCGGGATGTTCGCCAGCGAGCGGGACAGATGGCCGATGGGGGTGCGCGAGCCGCCGGCGATCACGATGGTCTTGGAAAGGGGGTTCATATGGTCTCCCGCTATGGGTGAGTGTCTGGAGCCCGTCCCGGATGACAGCCCGAATCCCGGGGACCGAGGTCGCGACAATGTATATAATTCGGGGACGGAAAATCCTTGAAGAATCTCATTTTCGTCGGCAGCCATCTGGGCTATCCCATGGACCGCACGCCGCTGGGCGGCGGGGCCATGGTGGGCCTGCAGCTGGTCCGCCACTGGACGCCCGACGCGAGCTGGCGGCTGATCGTCCTGGGCTCCGGCCCCGAGACGCCGTCGCGCGGGGCGGAGTACGTGCGCCTGGCCGGGCGCGAGGAGGCCATCGTCGACCTGGGCGAGCTGGCCTACGCGCGCTTCTGCCGCGAGTTCGAGGCCGAGACGACGGAATGGATCCTGTCGCGCGCGCGCGAGTTCAAACCCGCCGACACCGCCATCGTCG
Organism: Elusimicrobiota bacterium; assembly: GCA_044450965.1. Taxonomy (GTDB): domain Bacteria; phylum Elusimicrobiota; class Elusimicrobia; order UBA1565; family UBA9628; genus GWA2-66-18. Next base: position 6,900 of record JBIOJO010000055.1, read on the forward strand.
TCAACGACATCTCGGAAGGCCCGACCATGGGGGCGCTGGCGCGCGCCGGCTACAAGGTCCTTTCGATCTGGCACGTGGACGTGGTGGACTACTTCAATAAACTGTATCTGCGCCGCTTCCTGGCGCCGGAGAAGCTGACGCGCGTCTACGAGAAGCTTCGCGCCTCCGGCGTGGAGTGGGTCCTGCCCGACGTGCTGAATCTGGTTTTCGACAAGCAGAGGGAAACGGTCGTGCACTCGCGGCGCATCGTCGTGCCCTCCAGCGCCATGGCCGACACCATCCTGCGCTGCTACGGCGACCTGATCGGCCGCGAGGAGCTGGCGCGCCGCATCGCCGTGATCCCCTGGGGCGTGTGGGCCGAGGATCCGACCCCCGCCGACGAGAACCGCGCCGACGAACTGCGCGACTACCACGAGATCACGCCCGAGACGTTCACCTTGATGACTTTGTCGCGCATCTCCCCGGAGAAAGGGATCCACCTCCTGCTCGAGGCCCTGCGCCAGCTGGAAATGAACGGCAAGCTGGCCGGCAAGGACGTGCGCCTGTTCATCTGCGGCGAGCCCGCGTTCATGATGGGCCAGTCGTACCACAAGAAGGTGAAGGCCGCGGCCGCGAAGCTCAAGCAGGTGAAGGTCGTCTTCCCCGGCTACCTGGACGCCGCCGCCAAGCGCGCCTATTTCCGCCTGCCCGACTTGTTCGTCTCCCCGTCCATCCACGAGAGCTACGGCCTCAACGTGGTCGAAGCGATGCATGCCGGTTTGCCGGTGCTGGCCAGCGACCACTACGGCGTGCGCGACACCTTGCCGCCCGACGCCGGGCGCCTGGTCCACTATCCCACGCCCAAGAAGGCACCGCCGCTGCTGGCCGCGGCCCTGCTGGACCTGATGTCCGACCGCGAGAAGCTTAAAAAAATGGGCCAGGCCGCGCGCGCCGAGGCCTCCGCCATGCCGTTCTCGAACGCGGCCGAGGCCGTGCGCCTGGGCGCGCTGGGGCTGCTGGGATGAGGGACGGCTTCAAGGTCGGCCTGACGGTGGACATGCCCGCGAAGGTGGAGAAGCATATGCGCCCGCACCTTCAGGGCCTGGTCAAGCATCCGCTGTACGCGACCTGGGCCATGGTCTACCACATGGAGACCGCGTCGCGGATGCTGCTGTCCCCGTACCTGGAGCCGCACGAGGAGGCCGTCGGCGGGGGCATCTTGGTCAAGCACCTGCGCGCGGCGCGCATCGGCGCCCCGCTGCACGTGGCCGCGCGGCTGGTGCGGGTCCGAGGGAACCGCGTCTACACGCGCGTCGAGATCCACAGCCGCGGCCGCAAGCTGGGCGAGGGCTCGATCGTGCAGGTGGTCATGACGCGCTCCGCTTTCGCCAAGTTGCTCAAGGGGGCGCGCTGATGGACGGCTTCAAGATCTTCGCCGACGTCCCGGTCCGCTTCGCCGATACGGACGCCCTGGGCCACGTCAACAACGCCAACTACCTGAGCTTTCTGGAAAGCGCGCGCCTGGAGTACATCAAGACCGTCCTGGGCCGAGTGAAGGCGGAGGATTTCGGCGTGATCATCGCGCGCATCGAGATCGACTACAAAAGCCCGGCATTCCATTATGAAACGCTGCGCGTGGGCTGCCGCGTTTCCGAGTTGGGCGGGTCCAGCATCATGATGGACTACCGGATTGAAGACAAGGCCACGGGACGCCTGGTGGCGCTCGCCAAATCGGTCATGGTCGCGTTCGACTACGCGTTAGGGAAACCGGTGCGCGTGAACCAGGAATGGCGGGAAAAGATGGAGGCATTCGATGGAATCTCGTAGCGCCGTCGTCGTGGCGGCCGTGAGGACACCGGTCGGGCGTTTGGGCGGGGGATTGTCGTCGGTGCGGGCCGATGATTTGGGGGGGAATGTCATCAGCGCCTTGCTCAAGCGGGCGCCTGGTGTGAATCCTTCCGAGATCGCGGATGTGTACTTCGGCTGCGCGAACCAGGCGGGCGAAGACAACCGGAATGTGGCGCGAATGGCGGCCCTTCTGGCGGGGTTGCCGCAAACGGTTCCGGGCTGCACGGTGAATCGTTTGTGTTCATCCGGTCTTGAGTCGATCAATCTTGCGGCGAAGTCGATTTTGGCGGGCGAGGGCGATATATATATCGCCGGCGGCGTGGAGAATATGAGCCGCGCGCCTTATTCACTCCCGAAGGCCGAAACGGGTTATGCCTTTGGAAATCTGACCGCGTATGACACCGCTCTGGGATGGCGCTATCCCAATAAACGGCTTCAGGAACTGTTCCCGCTGTTGTCCATGGGTGAAACGGCGGAGAATGTCGCGGAGAAGCACAAGATTTCTCGGGCGGACCAGGACGCTTTCGCTCTCGAGAGCCACTCACGCGCGACGAAGTCGCGCAACCTTTTTTCCGAGGAAATATGTTCCGTGGCGATTCCCGGGAAGAAAGGCGTTGTGACGGAATTTACACGGGATGAAACCATCCGGGAAGACACGACGCTCGAAAAATTAAACTCCCTGAAGCCCGCCTTCAAGAAGGATGGGTCGGTCACGGCCGGCAATTCGTCTTCCCTGAACGACGGGGCTTCCGCGGTGATGATCATGGAAGCCCAAAAGGCGAAAAAATTGGGATTACTCCCCTTCGCCCGCTGGGCGGGATCGGCGTCGGCGGGAGTTGATCCGTCCTACATGGGCATAGGTCCCGTTCCGGCGACAAATAAATTATTGGCACGCATCGGTTGGAAGACGTCGGATCTTGACCTTGTCGAGATCAACGAAGCGTTCGCGGCTCAGTCGTTGGCGTGTCAGCGGGAACTCAACCTCGACGCCGCGAAGTTAAATGTGAACGGCGGGGCCATCGCCCTCGGCCATCCGTTGGGCTCGTCGGGTTGCCGCATCGTCGTTACGCTCCTGCATGAAATGCGCCGCCGCAAAGCCAAACGCGGTTTAACAGCGTTGTGCGTCGGCGTCGGTCAGGGATTGGCCTCGGCCTGGGAAGCGCTATAGACACATGATCGCCACCACGCGCGACCCGGCCTGGGCTTCGCGACTTGACGATATCTGCGCCCGCGCCCGCTGGCCGTTCGCCGCGATGGACTCGCTGCCGTCGTCGGCCGGCTCCTCGTCGGAGCACGCCGTCATCGTGGTGGACCGCGCGCTGGCCGGCGCGTCGCCGGCGCGGACCGTCGCCGCGCTGCGCGCGCTGTATCCGGCCGGCCACATCGTGCTGGCCTGCTCCGAAGCGGACATGGGCGTGGACGGCGTCGCGGCGGGCCTGGTTTCCGGCGCCGACGAGGTGGTGCTTAAATCCTGGACCGACGCGCGCCTGACGGCGCTCTTTTCCGCCCAGCGCGACGCGGCGCTGGCGTCCATGGTCCGGCTCAGCGCGGACGGGACGCTGAAGGCCGAACTGCGCTCGCGGCGCGTGTTCATGCTCTCCCGCGCGCGCTGGTCCGAGCTGCCGGTTCCCGCCGCCGAGTTTTCCCTGCTGTGGCGCCTGCTGGGCTCGGGCGGCGAGGCGGTGTCGCGCGAGCGCCTGCTGGAGGCGATGAGCGCCGACTCGGGGCGCGAGGTGGAGTACGAGACGGTCTCGCGCCGGGCGCTGTCTCTGCGGCGCTCGCTCAAGCCCTGGAAAAAGGGGACTTTGGAGTCGGTGCGCGGCGGCTTCTACCGGCTGACGTCGTCGGCGCGGCGCCGGTCCACGACGTAGGACGAGCCGGGCTTCGACTTCGCCGCTTTCTTGAGCTCCGCGCCCAAGGTGGCCACGTGCGCGAAGTTCTTCAGCGGCCGCTCGCGGTTGTGGCAGATGCCGATGGACACCGACAGCAGCGGGAACTCCCGGACGTTGCCCTGGCGGTCCTTGGAGACGATCGTCCCGCGCGCGCGGTCCTCCTCGCTATAGAAGGAGGGGACGGCGGCGTCGAAGTCGGCGCAGATCCGGCGCGCGGCGTTCTCCATCCGCTCCGGCGTGGTCAAGGCGATGAAGTCGTCGCCGCCGATGTGGCCGATGAAATCCGCGTCGCCGCCGGCGCGGACCTGGTCCACCAGCACGCGCGCCAGGGACTTGATCACGCGGTCGCCGGAGTCGTAGCCGTAGGCGTCGTTGTAGGCCTTGAACTGGTTGAGGTCCACGTACAGCACGGCGAGCGGGCGCTTCTCGGCCAGCGCGCGGTCGATGCGCGACTCGATGGACAGGTTGCCGGGAAGCCGGGTCAGCGGATTGGCGTCCAAGCCCTGCCGCGAGCGCTTGAGGATCATGCGGATGCGCGCCAGCAGCTCGCGGATGTCCACGGGCTTGGTGATGAAGTCGTCGGCGCCCAGGTCCAGCCCCTCGACGCGGCTTTCGCGGTTGCCGGACGCGGACAGGATCACCACGGGGAGATTTTCCAAGAGCGGGTCCGCGCGCAGGGCGCGGCACACCTCGAAACCGCTCAGGCGGGGCATTTTGAGGTCCAAAACCGCGATATCCGGGGGGTCGGCGCGGATTTCGGCCAGCGCTGTTTCGCCGTCCGGCACGGCGGTGACCACGAATCCCTCGCGTTCCAAAGTCTCTTTCAAGGCCTGGAGGAGGTCCGGAAGGTCGTCGGCGATCAGGATGCGGGCCGGTCCGCGGGCGACGTCGCTCACGGCCTGAGGATAGCCCATTTTCCGCGAAATTGACAGGTGCCCCCGGAATTCATAGAATGCGCCGTCGCCGCTGAAATGCCCGAGGAGAACGAGACTTCCCAACAGGCCCAGCGCAGCGCGTTAGCCGTGGCGCTGAGCGTCGGATGGGAACTGGCCGTCTGCACGGGGCTGTCGTTCTGGCTGGGCTATTGGCTCGACGGACGCTTCCGGTCTTCGCCGTGGGGGGTCCTCGTCTGCACGATCACGGGGATTTCCGTTGCTCTCTACAGACTCATCAAAGCGTTCAGCGTTCCTTCGAACGGCGGCCCGCGCCGCCGCTGAGGGGTTCGTGCTCGCCGCGGCGATGGCGTGGATCGCCGGAAAGATTTGGACGGAACCCGCGGTCGTCGCGGGCGTGAGGATCGGCGCCGCGGCGGCCTGGGCGTCGTCGTCGGTGAGCGTGGCCTGGCTGCTGTGGGCGCGCGGTCGTTCGATGAAGATTTTTTGGTGGTCGTTCGGCGGCGGGATGGCGCTGCGCGCGGCGGTTTTGGCGGCGCTGTTCGTCTGGGGCCTGACGCACAAGGGCTCGTCGCTGGAAGGGCTGGCGCTGTCGTACGTGTTCACCTTGCTGGCGACGCTGTTGACGCTTGAAATTAGGCACATGAGGCTCTGAAACGGATGGAATTCGAGCACGTTCTCGCGCATCACCTGATCGACCACAAGCTGTTCCATTACATGGTCGGCCCGCTCGACCTCGGCCTGTCCCCGTTGATCCTGACGATGTGGACCGCCGCTTTGATCGCCATCGTCACGCTCACCTTCGCGGCCAATTCCTCGTCGGGGCTTGTGCGCGGGATGATCGAGCCCGTCGTCCTGTTCGTGCGCGACGACATTTTAGAGCCCATCTTCGGCCATCACACCGACGTGTATTTGCCGTACTTCTTGACGTTGTTTTTCTTCTTGCTCACCTGCAATTTGTTGGGGCTCGTTCCCAAGGCCGCCGGCGTCACCGCCAACATCGCCGTCACCGCCTCCATGGCGCTGTGCACCTTCGGCCTGATCCAGTTCGCCGGCGTCAAGGAGCAGGGCCTGGTCTCCTACGTGGTCCACATCGTCCCCGGCGGCGTGCCGTGGTGGCTGTGGCCGGTGCTGTTCCTCATCGAGGTGTTCGGCATGTTCGCCAAGTGCATCTCGCTGTGCATCCGCCTGTTCGCGAACATGCTGGCGGGCCACATCGTCTCCCTCTCGTTCCTGTTCCTGATCTTCATCTTCGCGCAGATGAGCAAGCCCCTGGGCTTCGGCGTGTCGCCGATGGCCGTGGGGCTGGCGTTGTTCATCTATCTGATGGACGTCCTGGTGTCGTTCCTCCAGGCCTACATCTTCACGTTCTTGACCGCCCTGTTCGTGGGCGGCGCCGTCCACCCGCACTAAACCGCGGAGGTCGCACCCGGAAGCCCTATGGCGATCCGGAATCGCATCAAGACGTAAGGAGAATCAAATGCACGACATCAGCTTCCTCGGTCTCGCGTACATCGGCGTGTTCCTCGGCGCCGGCCTCATCCTGATCGGCGGCGCGCTCGGAATCTCGAAGCTCGCCAGCGCGGCCCTCGAGGGCGCGGCTCGCCAGCCCGAGGCGTCCGGTCCCCTGCAGACCATGATGATCATCCCGGCCGCCATGATCGAAGGCCTGGGCCTGCTCGCCCTGGTCGTCGCGCTGTTGGCCGTCCTGTCCCTGAACAAGGGCGTTCCCGTCGCCGGAGCCGCCGCCGAGGCTCCCGCCGCCGCGCACGCGAACTAAGCTCAAAAAAGTCTCCCGGGCGGCGCGGACTTCCCGCCCGGGAGCACCGATTTCGACGCGCCGTTTAAGACTTTGACGCAGGAGCTAGAATCATGGACCAGCTGATCGTCCCCGATACCGGGCTGATGTTTTGGACCATCGTCACCTTCCTCTGCCTGGTTTTCATCCTGAAGAAGATGGCGTGGGGCCCGCTCCTGCACTCCATCGAGGCGCGCGAGGGCCGCATCAAGGCCGACCGCGAGGGCGCCGAGAAGGCGCGCGCGGAAGCCGAGCGCATCCAGAAGGAATTCGAGGCGCACATGGCCGGAGCGCAGGCCAAGTCCAAGGAAATGCTGGCCGCCGCGCTGAAGGACGGCGAGGCGTTGCGCGCGAAGCTGAAGGCCGAGGCCGAGGCCGACGCCCTGGCGATCAAGACCAAGACGACGGCGGATCTCGCCGCCGAGAAGAACCGCCTGGTCGGCGAGCTGCGCAAGGAAGTGGTCAGCCTGTCGGTGCTGGCGGCCGAGAAGCTGATGCGCAAGACCGTGGACGCGGGCGTGCAGAAGACCGTGCTCGACGGGTTCTTCAAGGACCTGGAGTCGTCGAAGGCGGGGCAGAACTGATGCAGGCCTCCGACCGGGTGCTGGCCGGCCGCTACGCCGCCGCGCTCTTCCAGGCCGCCGCCGCGAAAGGCGAGGACCAGAAGGTGCTCGCGGATTTGTCTTTGGCGCAAAAGCTCCTGCTCGACGCCAACGCCACGTTGCGCCATCCTCGCGTGGCCATCGCCGATAAGAAAAAGATCATCCACGGCGCGTTGACGGGAAAGGTCACGGCGATCACCCTGCGCTTCCTGGACCTGCTGATCGAAAAAAAGCGCTACGAATTGCTGCCGATGCTTTCGTCCGTTTACGGCCGTTTGGCCGCCGAGAAGCGCGGCGTCGCCAAGGCCGTGGTTCGCACGGCCCATCCGTTGTCCGCCGACGAGCAGAAGGCGCTGTCGGCCCGCCTCAAGATTTTCGCCGGAAAAGACATCGAACTCGAAGTGAAAGAGGACCCGGAACTGATCGGCGGCGTCGCCGTCAAGATCGGAGACTGGGTCCTCGATTCCAGCCTGCGCGGCCAGCTGCGCCGCATGAAGGAGAGCTTCAACTAACATGGCCATCAGACCCGAAGAAATCACCGCCGTCATCAAGACGCAGATCGAGGGCTTCACCGGCTCGACCGAGCTCAAGGAAGAGGGCTCCGTTCTGCAGGTCGGCGACGGAATCGCCCGCGTGTACGGGCTTGAGAACGCCATGGCCGGAGAGCTCCTGGAGCTGCCCAACGGCGTCATGGGCATGGTCCTCAACCTCGAGAAGGAGAACGTCGGCTGCGTGCTGTTCGGCTCCGACCAGCTGGTCAAGGAAGGCGACCCGGTGCGCCGCACCGGCCGCATCGCGCAGGTGCCCGTCGGCGACGCGCTGATCGGCCGCGTGGTGGACGCCCTGGGCCGCCCGCTCGACGGCAAGGGTCCCATCAAGTCCACCGGCAGCCGCGCCATCGACATCGTGGCTCCCGGCGTCATGCAGCGCGCGCCCGTCGTGGAGCCCCTGCAGACCGGCGTGAAGGCCATCGACGCGATGATCCCGATCGGCCGCGGCCAGCGCGAGCTGATCATCGGCGACCGCCAGACCGGCAAGACCGCCATCGCCATCGACACGATCATCAACCAGAAGAACCAAAACAACCGTCCTATTTGTATTTACGTGGCCGTCGGCCAGAAGCAGTCCACCGTGGCCCAGGTCGTGCAGACGTTGACGGACGCCGGCGCCATGGACTACACCATCGTCGTCTCCGCGTGCGCGTCCGAGCCCGCGCCGATGCTCTACATCGCCCCGTACTCCGGCTGCGCGATGGGCGAGGAATTCCTGTGGAAGGGCAAGGCCGTCCTCGTGATCTACGACGACCTGTCCAAGCACGCCGCGGCCTATCGCCAGCTCTCGCTGCTGCTGCGCCGCCCGCCGGGCCGCGAAGCCTACCCCGGCGACGTGTTCTACCTCCACAGCCGCCTGCTGGAGCGCGCGTGCAAGCTGTCGAAGGAGAACGGCGGCGGCTCGCTCACCGCGCTGCCCATCATCGAGACGCAGGCCAACGACGTCTCGGCCTTCATCCCGACGAACGTCATCTCCATCACCGACGGCCAGATCTACCTGGAGTCGAACCTGTTCTACTCCGGCGTGCGTCCCGCCGTCAACGTCGGCCTGTCGGTGTCCCGCGTCGGCGGCGCCGCGCAGACGAAGATGATGAAGGGCGTGGCCGGCCGCCTGCGCCTGGACATGGCGCAGTACAACGCCCTGGCCGCGTTCGCGCAGTTCGGCTCGGAGCTTGACGCCGCGTCGCAGAAGCAGCTGGCGCGCGGCGAGCGCCTGGTGGAAGTCCTGAAGCAGGGCCAGTACGTGCCTCTGGCCGTCGAGAACCAGGTCCTGGCGATCTTCGCCGGCACCAACGGCTTCATCGACGAGATCCCGGTCAAGGACGTGCGCCGCTTCGAGTCCGAGCTCACCGCTTACGCGGGCGCGCGCCATGCCGCGACCATGAAGGAGCTCTCCGATAAGAAGGTCATCGACGACGCGATGAAGCCCAAGCTGGAAGCTCTCATCAAGGAATTCAAGGCGCAGTTCAAGTGATCCGAACTCTGATCGTCGTCGCCGTCCTGAGCGGTCCCGCCCTGGCGGGATCCGCGCAGGCGCCGCGCACGACCGGGCCGGCGTCGAACACCGCGGGCTCCTCGGCGATGTCGTCGGGGGGGATGGTCAGCCTGTCGCTGATCGAGGCGCTGGCCGCGGTGCGCCGTCCGGAGTTGGCCGGCATCTTCTCCTTCGTCTCGGAGAAGGACGCGCCGTTCGCGTTCGCCGACCTGCTGGCCCGCGACAAGAAGGCCATGAAGCTGTATCTGGAAAAGCTGGACGAGGACCGCAAGGCCGGCAACGGCCTGACGGATTGGGATCACGCGGCCTGCGCCAGCCTGGTCAACCTCTACGCCTCACCGATCGCCGCGACCTTCGGCAAGCCCGAAGAGTCGCGCATGTCCAAGATCAACCAGTGCGTGCTCGCGCCCGTCGTGCCCCTGGAAGAGATCGTGTCGAGGCGCAAACGGTGAGAGCTCTCGTCACCGGCGGCGCGGGATTCGTCGGCTCGAATCTCAGCTGGGAATTATCCGCCCGGGGATGGGATGTCGTTGTCGTGGATGACTTCTCCGTCGGTACCTTTAAGAATCTCCAGGGCTTCCCGGGCGACGTGATCGCGGCCGACATCGGTAATATTTCGTTCTGGGCCCCTCGCGTCGGAAAAATCGACGCCGTGTTTCATCAGGCGGCCATCACCGACACGACGGTCATGGACCAGCGCAAGATGATGACTGTGAACGTCGAGGCCTTCCGGGATCTGCTCTCCTGGGCCGCCAAGGCCAAGGTGAAGAAGGTCGTTTATGCCTCCTCCGCCGGCACCTACGGCGATCTTCCCGTCCCGCATCGAGAAGACGCCACCCCGAATCCTTTGAACGTTTACGCTTTTTCGAAGGCCGTCATGGAGACCGTCGCGGCCAACGCCAAAGGCGTCAAGACCGTCGGACTTCGTTATTTCAACGTTTTCGGCCCCCGGGAAGCGCATAAAGATAAATACGCCAGCATGATCTGGCAGCTGTCCCTGCAGATGAAGGCCGGCCGGCGCCCGCGCGTGTTCGAGTTCGGCGAACAGTATCGCGATCATATCTACGTGAAGGACGTGGTGGACGCGAACATCAAGGCCTTCGAGAAGGCCGCGCCCGGCGTCTACAACTGCTGCACCGGCCGCCGCACCGATTTCAACGCCGTCATCGCCGCGCTGAACGCGTCGCTGGGCACGAACCTGTCGCCCGAATATTTCAAGAACCCGTACTCGTTCTTCCAGAACGAGACTTTGGGCGATCCCGCCAAGGCGCGCAAGGCCTTCGGCTTCGCCGCGCAGTGGACCGCGGAACGCGGGATCCAGGACTACATCGGTTCCGTGAAGGCCGCCGTCGGAGTTTAAAATGGCATCCCTGAGAGAGCTTCGCACCAAGATCAAGTCGGTCAAGTCGACCGAGCAGATCACCAAGGCCATGAAGATGGTCGCGGCCGCGCGCATGCGCCGGTCGCAGATGGCGATCCTGTCCTCGCGCCCGTTCGCGGCGAAGATGGAGCGCATGGTGCGCGAGCTGGCGCTGGTGCAGGAGCGCGCGGACGCGGAGACGGGCGGCCCCTGCACCCTTCATCCGTTCTTCGAGAAGCGCCCCGAAGGCGCCGAGCTGCTGGTCATCGTCGCCGGCGACAAGGGCCTGTGCGGCGCCTTCAACGCCAACGTGCTGCGCGCGTCCATCGACTGGTTCAAGGCGCGCGCCGGCCGCAAGACGTACTGCGTCGTCGTCGGCCGCAAGAGCCGCGACATGGTCCACCGCCTGCGCGGCTCGGACATCGAGATCGTGTCCGAGCTGGTGGGCGTGTTCCCGAAGATCACGTTCGCGCACGCCGAGCTGGTCGGCGCGGCCGTCATCGACGCCTACCTCAAGAAGGGCGTGTCCTCGGTCACCGTCCTGTACAACGAATTCAAGTCCGTGGCCCAGCAGCGCCTGCTGACGGCCAAGCTCCTCCCGGTCCCGACGCCGGAAACGGTGCCGGACGCGGTGATCCTTCCCGATTTCGGCTTCGAGCCGGGCCGCGAGCACCTGCTGTCCGCCTTGCTGCCGCGCCACATCAAGGCGCAGGTCTACCGCATCCTGCTGGAGTCGCAGGCGGCCGAGCTGGCCGCGCGCATGAACGCCATGGACGCCGCCTCCAAGAACGCCAAGGAGCTGCGCCAGGCGCTGAACTTGACGGCCAACCGCACGCGTCAGGCGCTCATCACCAAAGAGATCGCGGAGCTGGTCGGCGGCGCCGAGGCGCTCGCGGGCTGACGCATTCATTTTCAAGGAGACTCAATTGACCGATAAGACCTTCGCCGCACCGGACCAGAGACGCCACCCGCGCACCGCCGTGGGCGTGACGCTCGACATCCGCCTTTCCGGCGAGACCGCGGGCCGCTGCCGCGGCGTCATCGCCGACCTGTCCCAGGGCGGGATGACCTTCAAGAGCGACGCCCTGCTCGAGAAGGGCATGACCTTGCACCTGAAGCTTCCGACGCAGATCGAAATCCGGGGCGAGGTGCGCCACGTGGGCGCCCCCGTCGCGGGCCAGCGCCGCTACGGCGTGCGCTTCCACAAGATCGGAAAGATCGGCTACACCAACTGACCGAGAGAGCGACCATGAACACCGGCAAAATCGTCCAAGTCATCGGCCCCGTCGTCGACGTGGAGTTTCCTTCCGGGAAGCTGCCGTCGAACTACAACGCTTTGAAGATCAAGATGCCCAGCAGCGGCAACGGCGCCGCGGTGACGCTGACCGTGGAAGTGGCCAGCCACTTGGGCGACAACGTGGTGCGCACCATCGCGATGGGCGCCACCGAGGGCCTGACGCGCGGCACTCCCGTGGAGGACACGGGCGCGCCGATCACGGTGCCCGTGGGCCGCGCCTGCCTGGGCCGGCTGATGAACGTGCTGGGCGAGGCGAAGGACGACGGCAAGGAGATCAAGTCCGACACGCATCTCCCCATCCACCGCGAGGCGCCGAAGCTGACCGAGCTGGTGACCAAGCCGCAGATCTTCGAGACGGGCATCAAGGTCGTGGACCTGCTGGCCCCGTACATGAAGGGCGGCAAGGTCGGCCTGTTCGGCGGCGCCGGCGTCGGCAAGACCGTCACCATCCTGGAGCTGATCAACAACGTCGCCAAGGAGCACGGCGGCGTGTCCGTGTTCGGCGGCGTGGGCGCGCGCTCGCGCGAAGGAAACGACTTGTACCGCGAGATGGAAGAAGCCAAGCTGTCCGACGGCGCGCCCGTCCTCTCCAAGACCGTGCTGGTGTTCGGCCAGATGAACGAGCCGCCGGGCGCGCGCGCGCGCGTCGGCCTCAC
>JBIOJO010000056.1:0-19012 GCA_044450965.1 Elusimicrobiota bacterium
GCGTCAGGACGACGGCGGCTTGGATCAGGCGGTTCATGGTTTCTCCTCTTAGAAAGTGAAAAAATAATAGCACATCATAAAGGGGGGGGCTAACGGGCCCGGCCGGAGAGGCCCAGAAGACCCCTGGCGCCGGAGTGCTTCCGCGGCTACACTGGCTATATGAGGAAAACGGCGCAACTTTCCCTGTTGCTGGCTCTCTTGGCCGCGCCTTCGCGGGCCGCGACCGTCCGTGTCGAGCCGCTGGCGGACGCCGCCGCCGTCTCGGCGCCCACCGCCGTCGCTCCCGTTTCGCTCTCGCCTCTTTCCGTTTCCATTGCTCCGTTCGCGGCGTCCGTCGCGCCCGCGCCGTTGGTCGCGGTCCCCGTGGCCGCGCCGTTGGCCGCTCCCGTTCCCGCGGCCGCGCCAGCTCTCCTGCCGGCGGCGATTCTTCCCGCCGCTTCGGCGCCGTCCCGCGCCCCGGCCCTCCCCGCGCTTCCCTCGGCCGCCGCGCCCGATTCGAAGGACGGCCCAGCCGCCGTCGACGCGGGCCGCGCTCTGTTCGACCGGGCGGCCGCTCCGGCCCAGCCGATTTCGGAGATCGTCTCGGCCAATGCCGGGCGGCCTTTGCGCGAGGGCGTCTTCATCCAGCAGGAGCACGAGGGCAGTCTGCTGGCCCCCGATCCGCGCGACTCGTCTGGAAATATCTTCCGCTATTACCGGCCGATCGAACTGCGTCCCGACCTGGCGGCGGAGACCGAGCGCGGCTTGGGCGGGTTCTCGCGCCTGGTCTATTCCGTGCGCCGGGCATTCCAAATCCAAGGCCGCGGCACTCCGGAGGCGGCGTGGCGCGCGTGGCCGCAGTCGGCGAAGTTGGACTACCTCGACCGCCTGGAGCGCGCGGTCACGGCCGAGCGCGGCCCGACGGCCGCCTGGGACGGCAAGGTCAGCTTGATTTTGGAGCGCGGACCGAAGGCCCCCGATTTCGTGACGAAGAATCCGCACATGGAGGCCCCGCCCGCTCCGTACCGCGGGACCGTGGGCGCGCGCTTTCTCCAGCCGGAGATCGTGACCGCGAAGGACAAGCCGGCTCTGTCCGTGAACGAGGCGCTGGGCCGCGCCAAGGTGGTCATCGCCGACACCGGGCACGCGGGGGTGCAGTTCCACGTCTTCGTGAAGGCCGAGCCCAAGGTCCTGCTGGCGCAGATGGACCGCCTGGGCTCGGCGCTTCAGCTGGTCAACGACGTCCTGTTCGCCAAGGCCGCGGCCGAGAGCGAGAAGAACCTGATCCACTCGTCGCTGATGCCGTGGCACGCGGGCCGCACCGCGCGCGTGCGCGAGCTGCTGGAGAAGGCGCGAAACGCGCCGAGCGTCCCCGAGGCGGAGGATCCCGATAGCGAGAAGCACGCGTTCGTGGGGATGCGCTATTGGGGCATGGAGGACGGCAAGGCCGTCGTCTCCTTCGAGCTGCGCGGGGCGTCCCTGCCGTTCAAGCGGGCCGCCAACACCGGCGCCCGGGAGATGGAGACGCCGAAGATGCCGGAGCGCGATTACGGCCAGGCGCGCTCCTACCTGACTTTCCTGTCGGTCTATGCCGAGGCGCTGGCCCGCGGCGAGGCCCCGCCCCTGGCGGCGGCGCCCATCGCGCTGGATCAGGCCGCGGCGGACGCGTACCTGAACGCGCGCGCGAAGGCGCTGGGCGTTCCCGACGGCGCCTTCGACGGATTGGGACCGCTGGTGAAGCGCCTGATCCGCAGCGACAAGGTCGCGCCCGGCCTGCTGTTTCCGTTCGCCGCCTCGCCGGCCGATTCGCCGGAGCTGATCGCGCTGGCCGACCGGATCATCACGCTCGGAGCGCGGGTGAAGGCCGCCGAGGAATCGGCCCACGAGGGCAACCCGCGGCACGAAGGCTACCTGTTCTGGACGGCGTACGCGGATTGGGCGTCCCGGTACGGCGCCAAGCAGGACGCGCGCCTGGCCGACCTGGTGCGCGCCGCCGCGCGCTGAAATCGCGCGCTAGGGATCGATCGCGGCGATTTCGTACGGCCACTTCAGCGGCCCGGTGACCGTCATCTGATCGCCCTCGTTCGGGGTCGGGGTGAAGTTCGCGGCCGGCAGCGAGACGTACACATAGTGGCTGCCCTTGCGGCCTTTCGCGTCGCGCTCGTAGAGATTCAGCTTGGTCCAGGGGACCTGCTGGCCGTTGATCTTCTTCATCTCGGAGCGCACTCCCGACACCAAGCCGGTGATCGCCACCGTGTTGCCGACGTAGAGCTTGGGGTTGGCGCGCAGGTCGTTGACCGTCAGCGATTGCTGGGCCTTCACGGCGGTGAGCGCGAAGAAGACGAGCGCGCCGGAAAGCGCGCCGACGCCGACGGATTTAAAGAGGGACGCGGGGGATTTTCGGTTCATAGGGAGAAGTGTAACTCCGCTCCGCTAAAAATCAAGGGGCGAATCGGCTAGAATGGCGGGGTGAAGGACGAGGGGCGCCGCAACGTGATCGGGATGGGCGCGGTCAGTTTTTTCGCCGACGTCGCCGGCGAGATGATCGCGCCGATACTTCCTCTATACCTGACGGTGACCTTGGGCGCGCCGCCGATCGCCGTCGGCCTGGTGGACGGCAGCGCGGAGCTGGCGGCCAGCCTTTTTCGCGCGGTCGGCGGCTGGTGGAGCGACCGCGCCGGGCGCCGCAAGCCGACGGTGGTCCTGGGCTACTCCCTGTCCGCGCTGGCCAAGCCCGCGCTGGCTCTGACCGCGTCCTGGCCGGGCGTGTTGTTCGTTCGCTTCCTCGACCGCACGGGCAAGGGGCTGCGCGGCACGGCGCGCGACGCGCTGATCGCTTCCTCGGTGGAGAAGGAAAGCTGGGGCCGGGCGTTCGGCCTGCACCGCGCGATGGACACCGCGGGCGCCGTCGCGGGTCCGCTGATCGGGCTGTGGTTGATGGAGGGCCGCGGTTTTTCGCACCGGGGCGTGTTCGTCGCCGCGACGGTGCCCGCCGTTCTCTCCATCTTGGTGCTGTTTGTTTTCGTGCGGGAGACACGCGGCGGGGAGCCGGCCGCGGCGCCGGAGCCCCGTCCGGCCGCCCCGCGCCCGCCGCTGACGCCGGAGTTCTGGCGCTTCCTGGCGATCTACGGGCTGTTCGCCGTGGGAAACTCCTCGGACTCGTTCCTGCTGCTCAAGGCGAAGGCGTCGGGTTTGGCTGAGGGCCAGGTCATCCTGGCCTACGTGCTGTTCAACCTGGTCAACGCCGGCTTGGCGCCGTCCATCGGCGCCCGCGCCGACCGCGTCGGCCGGCGGCGGACGGTCGCGGCCGGCTTCGCGGTGTTCGCGCTGTGCTATGCGGGGTTCGCGGTGGCCGGTCCGGCCGCGCTTTGGCCGCTGTTCGCGCTGTACGGCCTGCACGCGGCGCTGGTGGAGGGCTCTTTCCGCGCCGTCGTCTCGCAGTTCAGCGACGAGGCGGGCCGCGGCACCGCGCACGGCGTGTTCCAGTCGGCGGCCGGAGTTCTGGCCTTCACGGCGAGCGTGCTGGCCGGCGCGCTGTGGACCAGGATCGGTCCGGCGGCGCCGTTCTGGTTCGGGGCGATCTGCGCGGCGCTGTCCTCGGCGGCGCTGTTCAGCGCCGTCCCGTCCGCGCCCCGTAGGCGCGCTTAAAAGACGTCCGGCGCTTTCCCTTGCGGGGCTTGTCGCTGCGGCGGGAGGGAGCGTCCTGCTTCTGTTGGGAGACGATCGTCGCGACGCGGCGCGGCGCCGGCGGGCCCGCGCGCAAGGCGTCGGCGCCGATGCGGTCGGCCAGGCCCGGGTCGTCCACGAACGGATTGCGGTTGTGCTGGTAGGCCTCGACTTGGTCGTTGCGCGTGCGCTCCTCGACGGTCGGGGGGAAGCGCCGGTTCCAGTCCAAGAGCGTCTGAATCTGCGGGTTCCAGAACGCGGCCGCGTGGCCGCCGACCGCGAAGAACGGCTCGTCCTTGTAGCGCGCGTAGAAGTACAGCAGGTTGCGCGCCACGCGTCCCTTCGTGAAATCCGGGGGTTCGAAATGGGCGATGTCGCGCTTGGCTCCGGCGTTGTTGTGGTAGTCGGTCGGGCCGGTCACGTTCCCGAACGGCAGGGCGCCGCGCATGCCGTTGGGATGCTCGAAGGTCGCCATCAGATGGTGCAGGTCGGAGCGCATCGGGAGGTCCTGCTTGAACAGCGACTGCGGGAAGGTGTGCTCGACGTTCATTCCCTGCGGCTTCGAGTAGCCGTCGCCATCCGGGTCCCCCGTCTCGGAGTAGTCGTGGCCGTCGGCGCTGGTGCCCGGGACGAAGATGCCGGAGTAGGCGTCGGCCACGCCGGCCACTCCATTGAGGGTGTGGTTGTCCGCCGTGGAGAACAGATAGTGCGAGGCCTCTTTGTAGCCGTGTTGGGTTTGGCCTTTCGCCGCGATGGAGGAGACGCGGTTGAGAAGCGCCGCGCCGGAAAGACCCTGGGTGTCGGGGACCGGCTTGACGGGAGCGGCGGGAGCGGCCTGAACGCGAACAAACGCGACGCCGCCGCGGACGGAGGGGATGTTGGTGCGCGCGGGGACGAAGATCGAGCCGGAGCGGGTGGCCAACTCGCTGGAGCCGTCGAAGAGCTTGCCGCCGAACGAGATGCTGGGCGTTTCCCTCGAGCCGAAATTTCCGGAGGCGCCGCGCTTCGGCGCGAAGCCGTCGGCCGCGGCGGCCAGGGGCGCGGCGGCGGAGAGCGCGGGCGCCGGAGCCGGAAGCATGGCGGCCGGCCGCGGCGCGAGAGCCGCGGGAGCCACGGCGAGCGCGGGCGCGGGAAGCGACGGAACCGGAGCCGCGTATAGGGCGGCCGCGGACATGGGCGCGGCCGTCAGCGAAGGGACGGAGAGGGCCGAGGCGGACAGCGCGGCCGCGGCCGCCGGCGCGGCGGACATCGTGGGGAGAATCGTCGGCGAGACCACGCGGGTCTGGGCGGCGACGGGAGCGGCGGCGAGCAGGATCGCTGCGAGCGTGCGCCAGGTCCGTGTCATGCTCGGAGTGTAGCCTTCGCGGCGGGGGAGCGGTCGGGCCGATAGTCCCAAGGAATGGAAGTCAATGGTCCTAGGGCCTTTTCGGCGCGGGAACGGCGCAGAGTTGCTATACTTATAGCGACGCCATGCCCTTTACCCGCCTCGGGCTCCGCCCCGAACTGCTCAAAGCCATCGAAGCACTCGGCTACGCCGCGCCCACTCCGATTCAGGAGAAGTCCCTGCCTGAGTCCATGATGGGCAAGGACATCATCGGCAGCGCGATGACCGGAAGCGGCAAGACCTTGGCCTTCGTCATGCCGCTGCTGCAGAAGCTCCTGGACGACCGCGACGCCGATCCGGTCAAGAGCGGCGTGCGGGTCCGCGCTTTGGTGCTGGTTCCCACGCGCGAGCTGGCCACGCAGGTGGAGAAGGCCGTCGGCGAGCTGGCGAAGTTCTCTCCGGTCAAATGCGCGCTGATCATCGGCGGCGCCAGCTTCACCACGCAGCGCGACTCGCTCAAGCGCGGCGCCGAAGTGGTGTGCGCGACGCCCGGCCGCCTGCTGGACCTGCTCCGCTCCGGCGACCTGCACCTGCGCGACGTGAAGGTCGCGGTGCTGGACGAGGCGGACCGCATGCTCGACATGGGCTTCATGCCCGACGTGCGCCGCATCATGCAGATGCTGCCCAAGGACCGGCAGACCTTGATGTTCTCGGCCACGATCCCGCTGGAAGTGGAACGCGTCGTCAATGAGTTCATGCGCCAGCCGGTCCGCGTCGAAGTGGACCGCCCTCGCTCCACGGCGACCACGGTCAAGCAGTGGATTTATCCCGTCACCGAAGGCCAGAAGGGCGAACTGCTGGCCGCCATCGTGCAAAGCGACGGGGTGGACTCGGTCATCGTCTTCACGCGCACGAAGGCCCGCGCCGACTACGTCGCGCACTGCCTCAACCGCAAGAAGATCGAGTGCGGCGTCCTGCACTCCGATTTGTCCCAGAGCGCGCGCGACAAGGCCATGCAGGACTTCCGCGACGGCAAGATCACCATTCTGGTCGCCACCGACCTGGCCGCCCGCGGCCTGGACGTCCCCGAGGTCTCGCACGTCATCAACTACGACGTTCCCGAGCACGCCGACGATTACGTCCACCGCATCGGCCGCACCGGCCGCGCGATGACCGAGGGCGACGCGGTGACGTTGGTCAACTTCGAGGAAGAGCGCATGCTGCCCGGGATCGAGGCCTTCATCGGCCAGGAAATCCCGCGCAAGGCGCTCGACGGCTTTCAGTACCTGGTCCCGCCTCGCCTGCACTCCTACAAGCAACCGCTGTCCTCCAAATTCCGCATCCGCCGCGTGATCCCTCGCGGCGGCGGCTCCCGCTTCAAGCGCTGACGCCGGCCGGCCCCGCCTCACGGAGGACGTCATGACGAACGCCGCGAAGATTTCCGCGCGCATCGCCGAGCTGGAGGCCGATTTGGAGGCCGAGTTCGAGAAGGAATTGTCGGCCAAACGCCGGGAATTCCGCTACTCGCTCGCGCAGGGCCGGGCGGAGTTCGAGCGGGAGATGGCCGTCATCCACCGCCGCCTGCGCCTGGGCTGGGTGGCCTTCCTGATGGAAGCGCCGCTCCTGAGCCTGCTGGTCGCGCCGGTGATCTACTCCCTTTTTATTCCGGTGGCGCTGTTCGACGCCTGGCTGTGGGTGTACCAATCGGTCTGCTTCCCGGCGTACGGCATCGAGAAGGTCGCGCGCTCGCATTACGTCGCGTTGGACCGACGGCATCTTCCTTACTTGAACTGGATCGAGCGCTTCAACTGCGACTACTGCGGCTACGCCAACGGCGTCATCGCCTACGCGCGGGAGATCGCCTCGCGCAGCGAGCAGTACTTCTGCCCGATCAAGCACTCCCGACGCTGCCGTGGAACGCACGCGCGCTACGGCGACTTCGTGGACTTCGGCGACGCCGAGGAGTACCGCCGGAACTGGAAGAAGCTTCGGGCCGAGCTGAAGCCTTAGGCCTTCTTCGGCCGCCAGGCCGACGTCAGCATGTCCGACGTCAGGCCTTCCGGGACCGCCCCGGCCGACGCGTAGCGGTACAGCATGCATAGGTAGATCTGGCCCGCCACGCTCATCAGGTACGAGAAGGCGCACAGGAAGACGAACCAGACGGCGAAGCCGGAGAACATCAGGCCCCAGGCCTTGAATCCGATTCCCGCGTACAGCGACAGCGGGAGCAGCACCAAGGTCGACAGGATTCCGATCACTCCGCCGATCTGCAGGCCGGCGTAGCCGCCCAGCGCCTCTCCCCAGGTCTTCTTGATCACGCCGGCCGACTGGCGCACCACGTCGATGGGATTGTCCGGGTGCTCCTCCATGACCAGCACCGGGATCACGAACACCGAGGCCACGCTCCACGCGACGCCGATGAATCGCACCACCCAGCGCCCGAAGAAGCCGAATTTCTGCTCCAAGGTTTTGATCAGCAGTCCCACCAGCCCCGCGAACAAGGTCCACATCAGGATGGGCTTGAGCTTGGTCGTCGCGAACTGAAGCCCCTCGCTCACCGACACGGGCTTGTCGTTCAACGCGTTGAAGATCCCGTGCACGAACGCCACGTTGAAGAACGTCGCCAGGAACATGGACAGGAAATAGAAGATCACGAAATAGGCCATCGCCACCGGCGTGGCGGAGACGGTCTCCTTGCGGCCGCGCAGGGCGTCGATGCCCGTGGCCGGCTCGACCGTGAAGAGGCGGGAGCCGACTTCCTTCCAATGCGCCCCCTCGGCGTACGAATGCTCGGTGGGCTGAAGGGCGATCGGCGCCAGGAACAGCCCCGCCATGACGACGGTCAGCCCGGCGGTCGCGATGGGGAAGAGGAGCAGGCTTTTATTGCGGCTCAGCACGCCCAGCGACGCGAGCAAAAGGTTCCAGCCGGTTTTGAAGCGGTCGATGAAGTTCATGGGCGAAGTATAACCCCGGTAAGTTGGGGGCGCAAGGCCGCCCTCAGGCGCGTTTCGCCGGAGCGACTTCGGCCCGGTCCACCCAGCGCCATTGGCCCGGCGCCAGCGCCCCGATCTTCAGGTTTCCGATCCCGGCCCTCACCAACCGCAAGGTCGGGTGGCCGACCGCGGCGGTCATGCGCCGGACCTGGCGGTTGCGGCCCTCGGTCATGATCAGTTCGATCCACGCCGTCGGTACGTTGAGGCGGTGACGGATGGGCGGATCGCGCGGGGGGAGGTCCGGCTCGGCGTCCAGGCGCCGGACCTTGCACGGCAAGGTGGGCCCGTCGGCGAGCGTCAGGCCGCGCGACAGCTTCTTGAGCGCCTCGTCGTCGGGAACGCGTTCGACCTGGGCCCAGTAGGTGCGGGGGTGGCCGCGGCGCGGCTCGGTCAGACGGTGGTTGAGTCCGCCGTCGTCGGTGAGCAGAAGGAGCCCTTCGCTGTCGTGATCCAGGCGCCCGGCGGGGTAGATGCCGGACGGCAGGCTGAACTTCGCGAGCCCGGGGATATCGTCGTTCGACGTGAACTGGGACAGGTAGCCGTAGGGCTTATAAAGGAGGACGATCCGCGTCTTGGCCACGGATCAGCCCGTCTTGCGCGCGCCGGTGAAGACGTAGCGCGCGACGCGCCCGTCTTTGCCGCGGACGACGACGACGCCGGCGATCTTCTCGCCTTCGACGCGCCCGGTCCACTCCACCGGATCGCGGCCATCCCCGGCCAGGATCATCGAGAACGCGGTGGCGCCGGACTCCTGGTTCGTTTCGTAGCGGGCCGGCGCGTAGCCTTTCGCGACCTCGCCGGCGACCGCGGCCTTGCCGGCGTCGAAGACCAATGTGTCGCGCGTGGAGCCCCAGTGGAAGAAGCCTTCCTCCTTCAGCTTGACATCCCACGCCGTGCCGTCGATGGGGCCGCCGAAGAGGGAGGCGTACAACATGTTGGCGGCGGTGAAGAATATTCGGACGATGCTCTGCATGCTCCACGCTTATAACAGGAGTACGTTGCGGACGCAAGACCCAGGCGTGGCGCGTTCGCGCGCGGCTTGCTAC
The DNA here is from genome assembly GCA_044450965.1 of Elusimicrobiota bacterium. Lineage (GTDB taxonomy): Bacteria > Elusimicrobiota > Elusimicrobia > UBA1565 > UBA9628 > GWA2-66-18. Next base: position 9,009 of record JBIOJO010000056.1, read on the forward strand.
GATGTGCGGATGAACGCCCTCCTTCTTCTGCTTCTGGCCCTGCCTTCCGCTCCGGCGCGCGCGACCGACGACGCCCCGCGCCGCGCGACCGTGCAGATCAATTTCGTCTCGCGCGAGCCGGATTGGAGCCAGCCGTGGGTGTTCGCCCACCAGCAGTCCGGCTCGGGCTCGGGCGTGGTGATCTCCGGACGCCGGATCCTGACGAACGCGCACATCGTCGCGGACGCCACGTATCTGACGGTGCGCAAGGCGGGGGACGCGAAGAAATTCGTCGCCCACGTCCTGTTCGTGGCGCACGACGGGGAGACCGCGCTGCTGAGCGTGGACGACGCGTCCTTCTTCGACGGCACGGTTCCCGCGGAGTTCGCGGAGCTGCCGTCCCCGGGAGACAAGCTGGTGGTCTACGGCTTCCCGACCGGCGGCACGGAGCTTTCCACGACGGAGGGCGTCGTCTCGCGCGTGGGCGCGGTCACGTACTCGCATTCCGGCCGGCGGCTCCTCGCCATCCAGACGGACGCCGCGATCAACCCGGGAAATTCGGGCGGGCCCGTGTTCAAGGACGGCAAGGTCGTGGGCATCGCGTTCCAGCATCTGGTCAGCCCGGGCGCGGAGAACATCGGCTACATCGTTCCGACCCCGATCATCCGGCGCTTCCTGGAGGACGCCAAGGACGGCTCCTATCACGGCATTCCGGCGCTGGGCGTCAACTGGCAGGAGACGGAAAATCCGGCCCTGCGCCGCGCGCTGGGACTGGCCGACGACGAGACGGGCGTGCTGATCACCCGCATTCAATACGCGTCCTCGGCGTGGGGAGCGCTGAAGGAAGGCGACGTGCTGGTCAAGCTGGACGGCGTGGCCATCGCGCAGAACGGCACCGTGCCGCTTCGGCGCGACGAACGCGTGGACCTGGGCGACCTGATCGCGCGGCGGCAGATCGGCGAGACGCTGGACGCCGTCGTGGTGCGCGGCGGCAAGCCGCTGGCGCTGAAGCTCAAGCTCAAGAAGCTGGTCGAGCTGGTGCCCGGCCCCCGGCACGACGTGGTTCCCAGCTATTTCATCCTGGGCGGCTTCGTGTTCATGCCGTTGTCGGAGGATTTCTTCCGCGCCCACAACGGCGGGACCTACCGCCTGCGCTCCCTGGCGTCCGACGACGTGGCGACCCCGGAGCGCACCCAGGTGATCGCCCTGTCCCAGGTGCTGGCCGACGAAGTCAACCGCGGCTATCACGGCTGGGGGCTGATGGCCGTGGAGAAGCTCAACGGCCGGCCGGTCGGCGACATGAAGGCGCTCGTCGCGGCGGCGGCGTTCCCGGTGGACGGGCGCCAGGTCATCGAGTTCGACAACGGCACGCGCGCGGTGCTGGACGCGGCCGCGTCGGCGAAGGCGATGCCCGCGATCCTGGCGCGCTACGGCGCCGCGAAGGACCGCTCCGCCGACCTGAACTGAAGCGCGCGTCCGTCCCGGCGCGCGCGAAGCGACGCGACGATCGCGTCGCGCGCTTGCGCGGCCAGTTCCTCCCGCGTCCGTCCGTGGCCGCTCAGCGCGGGAGCGAAGCCGAGTTCCACAACGATCTCCAGCTCCCCCAACACGCGCAGCAGGTGGGGGAGGAATTCGTCGTCGCCGATGAACGGCGCCACCGCCGGCGCGCCCGGGCGCCGCGGATAGAAGACAGACACCGGCTGGACGTCGCAGCCCAGGCGCGCGGGAGCCTCGAACAGGGCGGATTTGAACGCGAGGACCTCCTCGCCGGAGGTGGAGGTCCCTTCCGGGAAAACCGCGACGCTACGGCCTTCGGCCAGGCGCAGCGCCGCGGCCTCCGCCGTGCGCGCGGCGGCGCGCGGCGAGCCGCGCCGCAGGAACAGGGTCCCCGCCGCGGCCGCGATCCTTCCGATCACCGGCCAGCGCGCGACCTCCGATTTGGCGACGAAGCACAGCGGCGAGACGGATTGGAGCGCGACCGCCTCCAGCCACGAAACGTGGTTCGCGGCCCACAACGCCGGGGCGCGCGTCGGAGCGCCGACTCGGACCACGCGCAGGTTCAGTATCCGGCAGGCGATACGCGACCACCCGCGCGCGAAGCGTTCGTCCAGCCCGTTGGGGCGCAGCGAGGCCAACGCCGCTCCCAACGTCATATGGACCGCGAGCAGGGCGCCCTTCCAGACGATTCTTACGAAGCGCATGTCTCCTCCGCCGGCTTGCCGAGGAAGCGCCGCGCGTACCGCGCGGCCAGCTTCTCGACGGAGACCATCACGAAGAAATCGGCGACGCCGAACTCCGGATCCCACGACGGTTCGCCTCCGATCCTGGCTCCCAACCGGAGATACGCGGCCAGAAGCGGCGGCAGCGCGGCATCGCGCGCGGCGCCTTCGGGGTCGCGGGGGACGGGACGGCGCGGATACACCCGGGAGCTTTCGGCGGACCAATAGGACTTGAGCGACTCCCGCAGCGGCTTCAGGGCCTCGGTCTCGGGATCGAACGGAACGCTCGCGCAGCCGATGAGGGTGTCGGCGCCGCGCGCGACGGCTTCCTTGGCCAGAGCGGTCCAAAGGGCGGACAAGGTCGCGCCGTCGCGGCGGTCCTTGGCCACGCAGGTCCGGCCGACCTCCAGGATCCGTCCCGGCATGGTGAGCGGCCGCGTCAGGTCGAATTCCTGCTGGGAGTAGAAGCCTCCGGCGGCCAGCGCGTCCGACGCGCTGAGCAGGCGGGCGCAGGCCACCACGCGGCCGTTCGCGCCCTCCCGGACCAGGAGATGCGCGCAGTGCACGTCGAACCGGTCCACGTCCATTCGGCCGGCGGCGGAGGGCAGGCGCGCGCCCATCTCCTCGGCGAAGACCCGGTAGCGCAGGCGCTGGGCTTCTATCACGTCCGAGGTCTCGCGCGTCACGTAGGCGGTCAAGGAAGTCTTTTCGGCGGCGGTGGCGTTCATGATGTCTCCTCTTTTCTGATTTCGCCCAGATTGTGCCCGGAACGGGGCGGCCGCGCTGTAGCCGGGGCGTGACGGACGGGTCAGGAAATTGTTTGATGAGGTGAAATGCCGGGGCGTCCCGGGACACTCACCTGGGACGGCTTATCTCAAGGAGGTCGGATGGACAAGAAAACCGTGTTGGCGACGGCGGCGTTGGCGGCTCTAGCGATGGCGGCGGGCTGCGCGCATTCGGGAGCCGGCGCCGCGGCGTCGGCCGCGAAGGGCGAGTGCTACGGCGTGAACTCCTGCAAGGGCACCGGCGAGTGCGGCGGCCCCGGGCACGCGTGCGCCGGACAGAACACCTGCAAGGGGCAGGGCTGGATCTCCCTGACGAAGAACGTCTGCGAAGGCAAGGGCGGCACGTTCAAGAAAGGCTGACATGAAAGGGACGCCGGGCGGCCGGGATTCCTTTGTCGGGGTGGGACTGCGGTCCGTCCATTTCCCGCACCTCCTCGGCCGCCCGCGGGTCGCCGTCAAATGGTTCGAGGCGATCTCCGAGAACTACATGGATTCCGAGGGCCGCCCGCTCGAGGTCCTCTTGAAGATGCGGGAGGAGTTCCCCGTGGCGCTCCACGGCGTGTCGATGTCGGTCGGCGGCGTGGAGGGTCCTCGTCCCGGCTATCTCGAGCGTCTGAAGGCGCTCGCCGACCGCGTCCAGCCGCTCCTGGTCACGGATCACCTGTGCTTCACCGGCGCGCACGCGTCGAACGTCCACGATCTTCTGCCGCTTCCGTACACGGAGGAGGCGATCGCGACCGTCGCGCGCAACGTGGCGCGCGCGCAGGACGTCCTGAAGCGGAAGATCGCGCTGGAGAACGTTTCCAGCTATCTGTCCTACCGCGAATCCGAGATGACCGAATGGGAGTTCCTGGTCGCCGTCGCGCGCCGCGCCGGCTGCGGAATCCTGCTGGACGTCAACAACGCCTACGTCAGCGCCATGAATCACGGCTTCGCGCCGGAGGCGTACGTGGACGCGGTCCCGGCGGAGCTGATCTCCCAGATCCACCTGGGCGGCTATTCGGACATGGGGACCTTTCTTTTCGACACTCATTCGCGCGCGCCGACGGAGCCCGTCTGGGAGCTGTTCCGCCGCGTGATCGGGCGCAAGCCCCAGGTCCCCGTCCTGATCGAGTGGGACGAGGACGTGCCGGAGTGGGGCGGCCTGGAAGCCCAGGCCGTGAAGGCCGCGAGGATCGCGGAGGAAGAGCGTGACCGCCAGCCGGCTTGAGATTCTCCAGCGCCGCTTCGTGCGCTCGGCCACCTTCATGGTCGACGCGGACTTCGTCGCGTCCGTGACGGGCGGGGGCAAGCTGACGGCCGCGGAGTCCGTCGCCGTGTACCGAGACGGCTACCCCGCGCGGCTCAGCGAAGCCTTGGGAGAGACGTATGAAGGCTGTTGGCGGGTGCTGGGCGACGAGTCATTCCTGGCCGCGGCCAAGGATTTCATCGCCCGCACGCCGTCGTCCTCCTACAATTTGTCCGACTATGGGGCGGGCTTCCCGGAGTTTCTCGAGTCTCGTCCTGACGCCGAAGACGCTCCGTTCATCGGCGATTTGGCCCGCTACGAGTGGACCTTCAAGGAACTGTTCCACACGAAGGCGCATCCCGTGATGCCGCCCGCCGTTCTGGCCGCGAAGGCCCGCCCCGACGCCGTTCTGGTCTTCGGAAGCGCCGTGAAGATCGTATCCTTGCGCCATCGCGTGCACGAGATTTGGCGGCGCGACCGTTCCGACGACACCCCGTTGAAGGATTCCGATTGGGAGGGCGCGGAACGCTTGGTGCTCTATAAAAAGGAAGCCAACCCCGTCTTCGTGCGCGCCTTGACCGCCCCGGAGCACGCGGCGCTGACCGCGCTGGCCGCGGGCCGTCCGCTCCAAGACGCGTTGGCCGCGGCGGAGGGATTGGACGCGGACGCCGCGCGGGATTTGTTCGCGTTCATCGCGGAGTCCGGGATCGTGGCGGAGGCGCGATGATCTCCGAGCCGTCCACGTGGGTGGACGCGCACGGCGACCGGCTGTTCCGCTACGCGCTGTCGCGCATCCGGGACGAACGCGCCGCCGAGGACCTGATCCAGGACGTATTTGTCGTCGCCTTCAAATCCCGCGATAAATTCAAGGGAGATTCTTCGGAGTTGACGTGGATGATCGGAATCCTGCGCAATAAGATCTTCGAGCACCTGCGCAAACAGGCGCGGGAGGTCCCGCTGTCCTCTCCGGACGAGGACGACGACCGCGAGGAGGCCTCCTTCGACGGCCGCCATTGGTCCGCCGCGGCCGCGCCGCGGGATTGGGGCGGCGACCCGCATCAAAAGGCGGAATCGGCCGAATTCTCGGCCGCGCTGCGCGGGTGCCTGGACGCGCTGACGCCGGGCGTGGCGCGGGCTTTCGTCCTGCGCGAGATGGAGGGCCTGGGCCACCAAGAGAGCGCGGAGGCGCTGGGCGTTCCGCCGGGGCGCCTGGCCGTGCTGCTTTACCGCGCGCGCATGCGCCTGCGCCGCTGCCTGGAGCGGGGCTATTTCGCGCCGGAGGCCGCCCGATGAGCCTTCTGCCGTCCTGCCGGGACGTCTCCAAGCTTCTCTCCGAGGCCCGCGACAGCGGGAGGCCTCTCGGCTTTCACGTCCGCATCCATCTTTCGATCTGCGACGTCTGCCGCCGCGTTCTCGCGCAGTTCACGCTGTTGGGCGAGATCGTCAAGAAGGCGCCCGCCTCCGGACCCGCGCTGTCGGACGACGCGAAGGAGCGCCTGCGCCGCGCGTTGAACGACGCGAAGTGATCGAATCCGGCCGGGCGATGGAACTTTTTCGCCCCCCGTTCCGTATGGTAGGGATGAATATCGCGGCCGACGGCGGGATGGACCTTTACGATCTGGTGATGCGGGACCTGGCGGCGGCGCCGGCGGCGACGCGCGCCGGGGGCGTTTCGGCGCGCGATCTGACCGTCGTGCTCGCGGCCGCGGCGAAAGGCCGGCAGCCGTGGCGCGCGGCCGAATTGGCGAGGGAGCTGGGCCTCTCGCCGCTGGACGTGAGCCTGGGTCTGGAGCGCGCGCGGCGGGTGGGATTGGTGGACGAGGAGAAGCGGCGCGTGTTGAAGGAGCCGCTGCTGGAGTTTCTGGTCCACGGCCTGCGCTACGTTTTTCCCGCCGAGCTGGGCTCCTCCGGTCCGGGCACGGCGACGGCCCAGCTGGCCGGACGTTATGTGTGGCCGCTTGCGGACGGGGAGTCGCACGGCCGGCATTTGACTCCTCTCGATCCCGCGGCGCTCCGCGCCGTCGGAGCGGCGCGGGAATTGCTGGGCCTGGTGGACGTGCTGCGCATAGGTCACGTCTGGGAAAGGACGATCGCGGTGAGAGAAATCGCGAGACGCCTGGACTCGGCTTCGTAAGATCGAAGCCTTGACGGACGCGGAAGGGCCTGTTACACTCGAAATGTCGGACGTTGACGTTCGTTCGACGGTGGGACTTTAAGGCTCAACTTGGCCCCGGCCTCAACGGGACCTAAAGCGGATGTTTCGCTCAGTTGACCCTGGTCCTACTCGGGCCGGGGTCGCTCTTTTAACGGGAGCGGCCCTGGTGGTCTCCAAAGGCGTATGAGGACGCATGGAGGGGACATGTCCATTCAATCGAGCGAGGAATACGAAAAGGAGGGCCTCCGTCTGCTCCAAGCCGAGCAGCCGGCGGATGCCTTGGAAGTGTTCATCGAGGGAACCCGCCGCTTCCCCGGGGACGCGGATCTGACGATGGGGACGGCGATGTCGTATCTGCGTTTGGGCCAGTTCGCGAAAGCGTGCGAGATCCTGGAACATTTGCGGATCACGCACCGTTCGGGCGAGACCCTGCAGGCGTTGGCCGAGGCGTTTCTGGCGCGCGGGATGGTGCCGGAGGCCGTGCGCGCGGCCACGGAGGCGGCGGACGGCGCGCGCGGAGACGCGCGCCTATTGAGCCGTCTGGGGCGTACATTCTATTCGAACCGTCGTTATCACGAGGCGCTGCCGTTCTACGAATTGGCGGCGGAAGCCTCGCCGGAGTGGAGCGAGACGTGGTTTGGGCTCGGCGCCTGTCAGTGGGCGCTGAGGCAGGCGGCCAGCGCGGAAGCCGCTCTTCGCCGCGCGGTCGAGTTGGAGCCGGGAGATTGGCAGGCCCGTCAGTTCCTGGGCTGCGTGCTGTGCGACGTGGGACGCAAGAAGGAAGCTCGCGAGATGCTGGAGACCGTGCCGCTCGACGTGACGTGGCAGAAGCCGGCGTTGGAACGGTTGGTGGCCATGGCGTGGTGGCCGTCGGATCCGAAGCGTAGTTCGCAGATGGAGAAGCTGTGGCAGGCGACGACGGGCAGCGCCGCCCCCAAAGGCGCGCTGGACGTGCTGGAAGAAGTCAGCCGCAAGATGGATGAGACGTCCTCGTAAGCGAGACGCACTGCGCCGTGCGTATGGTCGCAAGCCGAGTGGGGCCGCCCCGACGTCGTGGGGCGGCCCCCGCTTTTTGCCCTCGCCGGCAATAGGCTATCATCCCCTCATGGACCGACGCGCGCTGCTGAATAAACGCATCGAGGCCTTCGCCCGCGACCGGAAGTGGGGGAAGTACCACACGCCCAAGAACCTGGCGATGGCCATGGTCAAGGAAGCCGCCGAGGTGGTGGAGATCTTCCAGTGGCTGACGCCCGCGCAGGCCGCGAAGCTCACTCCCGCCCAGCGCGCGCATTTGTCCGAGGAGCTGGCCGACACCTTCGTCTACCTGACGAAGATCGCCGACCACTTCGGCATCGACCTGGTGGAGGCCGCGCTCGCCAAAATGGACAAAAACGAGCTCAAGTATCCCGCGGCCCAGAACCAGGGCCGTATCTTCAAAGCCCGCCGCTGACGGTCGGCGCGGTCACTACCCAGGGCCCCGCGTATAACTCCTCATAGGCGCGCCCGCGGCCGATGGGTATGCTTCCCCCAGGTTCCAAGGAGACTGGGATATATGAAGCGATCGATATTGGCGTTCATGGCGGGGCTGCTACTGTTGACGACGCGCGCGAGCGCCGAGACGAAGCCCGGAGGTCAGCTGGCGTCGCTCTCTCTGGGTCTGTCCAATCCGCTCAGCAATGAGACCGTGGACGGCCAGGACCAGGTTTTCGGCAAGATCGGGCCGACGATCGGATTCGATTATCTCTACCAGCTCCAGAAAGTGGTGAGCATCGGCGGCGACTTCAACTACAAGAGCCTGGGCACCAGGGACATCATCACCGGGCACGGCCCGGCGGAGGTCAAGTCCTCGGCCTGGACCTTGCTGGCCGTCGCGCGAGGCGACCTGATGCCGGACTCCAATCTCCGCCCGTACGGTCTGCTGGGCATGGGAGTCGGCGGAGTCAGAAGCCGGCGCGAGTACGGCGCGAATCCGGGCTTCAATTCCGAGCGGACCTCGAGCGGCCTCGCCTTCGCGCTGGGCGCCGGCGCGGATTTCGATCTCAACGCGTCGTGGCTGGCCGGAGCCGAGCTGCGCTACAACATCATCAACACCAGCGAAGCGGAGATCGGCACCAGCAGCGTCAGCACGCTGGACGTCATGCTCAAGCTCGGCTACAAGTTCTAAGAACGTCCAGACCCGCGCGGATCATCTCCAGCCGCTGTTCCGTGCCGAGAGGCGCGGGCAGCGGCTGGATTTTTATGCCCAGGTAGGCGATCTCAGCGGCTTCGTTCAGCGTCATTTTTGCGGCGGCCGACGTGAGAAGCGACGCGGGGCAGATGTTCGAGAACGGGGCGTGGGAATCCTTCCAAGCGCCGTAGTCCGGATGTGCCGGCGTCGCTCCGGAGAAGAAAAGACCGGCCAGAAGTCCGGCTTCCCGGGCGCGCCGGATATGCTCGAGCGGACCCTCGGCGGAGCGGGTTTCGATCGCGGAGCGTCCCCAGTTGATCGTCATCCGCGCGGGGGTCGGGCCCGACGAGAGATTGAGCGCGGCGCATTCGTCCTCGATGCGGAGAAAACCCTTGTCCGGGGCGTGGGCCGGGACCGCGGCATCGCAATGCTCGACCAGCAGTTCGGCTCCGTCCCAATCACGGCCGCGCAGATCGGTGAGGGACTGGGCGAAGGCCTCCAGCGACGCGCGGGCCCCGCTTCCCGCCAGGCGCGGGGCCGAGTGGATTTCCACGGCGGCCACGGCCTTGCGGCCGAGGCGCGCGTTGAGAGCCGCGACGGCGCGGCGCGCGTCCTCCGCGAAGTCCAGCGCGCGGCGCCGGCCGTCCGCGTTCGCGCCGGCCAGGCCGAAATGACGGTCGTCCTTCAAGCGGTTCATCGTGCCGGGAAGGAGCGTCAGCACGAAGCGCCAGTCCGGGCGAAGCTGATCGATCAGCCAGCCGTCGTCGTGCGCGTGGAATGAACCGTAGAAAGGAAGCTCTAGCCCGGCCAGATTCATGCCCCCGAAGCCTTCGAACAGCGCGGCTTCGGCGTTCCGGTCCCACGGAGCGGCCGGTGAGGCGGCGGCGTAGGACGACAGGTAGATCTTCACGCGCGCATCCTAGCAAAAGGCCGCGGCCGCCATAAGGTCTAGGCCCTTTGCCCGCGGCCTTCTCGGGACTTTCGGCCCCCCGGAGGGGCGGCGGTTCGGGCTAAACTGGGGGTCATGAAATCACGCGGCTCGCGCCTTGCCCTCGCCCTGGTCTTGTCCCTATCCGTGCAGGCGCCCGTTCTGGCGCAGGTTCGTCCGATCCTGCTGCCGTCGCTGAGCGTGAATTCGGGCGCTCCCGCCGCCGCTTACGGCGCTTCGGCGCTCACGGGCGCCGCCGCCTTCTCGGCCGCTCCCGCGCTGTCCGCCGGCCTTCTCGCTCCGTCTCTCGGTCTCGGGACTCTGGCCGCCGCTCCGGCCGCGATGACCGCGGCTCCCGCGGCGGCGCTTCCCGCCCCCGCGCTCGCCGCCGCTCCGGCCGCGGCTCCTTCCGCCTTCCCCGCTTCGCCGAACGCCGCCTCCGCGTCGCTGAAGGCGCTGGCGCCCGCTCCGCAGGGCGCTCCCGCGCTGACCGGCTTCAACGGGGGCCGCCTGACCTTCGACGGCGCCGCGCTGTCCGGCCCC
>JBIOJO010000057.1:0-18746 GCA_044450965.1 Elusimicrobiota bacterium
GCTCCGCCCCGGCCGCGCGCCTGGCCCCGGCCGCCCAGCCGGCGGAAACGGCCCTGCCCGCGTCCGCTCTGAGGCCGTCCGCGGCTCCGGCCGACGCTCCTCAAACTCCGAAGACCTCGCCCGGCCGCGCCGCCGCGCCGACTCCCGCTCCGGCTGACGCCGCCGGCCCGCGCGTCGCCGCGGCGGACGACAAAGACGGGGTCTTATACGCCGACGCGATGGTTCTATCGGGGTCGCTCCAGTCTCTCGGAGTTCCGGAGGAATTGACGTCGCGCCTGACCCGCTTCCTGGACTCACGACATCCCGGCCATCAGGATCGGATCTACCACGGGACCGGACACTCGTACGAGGTCGCCAACGTCACGGCGCGCATGCTCGAGCAGTACCCCCTCCCGGCCTCGAGAAAGATTCTTTTGATTCTCGCGGCCTCTCTCCACGACATCGACCCGGCCCGCGTCGCCGATACCCCCGCGCGCGTGCCGGCGACGATCAAATATCTGGACGAGGATTCCGAGGCGCGCTCCCTCGTTTCCGATTTCGCCTCCCGGTACGGATTCACCGCCGAACAGGTCGGAGCCTTGATCCTGGCCACGGATTTCAGCCCGGACGCCGCCGAGATGCTGGCCAAGCGGCAGACTTTCGAGTTCGCCGCCGCCGCGACGTTCCCCGGGGAGGACTTCGGGAAGTTGTGGGGCCTCCGGTTGGCTTATATCGACCAGGCCTCCACCTACCTCGCCGGCCCGACCTTCGCCCGGAACAGAGTCGCGGGCTTGGCCCACGAGATCCGCACCGGTCTCGATCAGATCGGCAAGGGCCCCGGACCGACCGACGAGCAGATGCTGGCCGGGACCGCCAAATTCCTGACGGTGCTGAGGCAGAACCCGAACTTCGACATCCTTCCCCCCGAGCTGAAGAAACGGTTCGAGACCGTCTCCGCCTATTTCGAACGGCGGCAGACGCCCGAAGCCTGGGCGGCTCCCGCCGCGCCCGCTCCGGCCCGGGCGCCCCCCGCCTCGCCCGAGTTGGAGGCCGCGAAGCGCTACGTCAACTCCATCGCCTCGGGCATCCAGCTCACCGAACGTCAGACGGACGGGCTTCTGGCCCAATTCTTCGAGGATCGCGGGATCGCCCCGGGCTCGCCCCAGGCCGACGCCGTCCGGCGCCAGATGCTGCCCGGAAAGGTCGCGGCCGAAGACCGCGCGGCGGCCGGCCTTTCCCCCTCGCTCAAGAAGCACCGCTCGGTCCTGCTCAAGATCGCGGCGGACCGCGGCACCTCGCCGGCCGCCATCGAGGCGGTGCTGGCGCGGCGCGGCGTCCTATCCTTGTTCGCCGGCCTGGACGACGCGACCTTCCACGCCCAGGTCGAGCGCGCGCTGGACCGCAATGAGCTGGAGGCCGCGGTCTCCGGCTATCCGGACAACGCTCAAGGCGACTTCATGAGGCGGCTGGCCGGAGACATGGCCACGCCGTCGGGTAAATCCATCGAGGAAACGTCCCGCTCGGGGGTGTTCGCGTACGTGGATTTCAGCGGCTCGGGCGTCTCGCGCGCCAGCACCGGACGGGATCCCGACGTCAGCTCGGTCCAAATGCTATTCTACGTGACGCGCGCGGCCGGGCGTTGGAAGATCGGCGGTTACCGCCAGAACAAGCGGACCGGGCGCACGGACGCCGAGCTGACTCGCGTCCTGCGCCAGTGGCTGGTCGCCGGCGGCATCCCGGCGAGGGACCTAGAATGAAAAGACGCGCTCGCGGCTTCACCTTGATCGAGCTGATGATCGTCGTCGCGATCATCGGCGTGCTGGCGGCCATCGCCATCCCCAAGTTCGCCGAATTGATCCGCAAATCCTCCGAAGGCAGCTCCAAGGGGAGCCTCGGCGCCCTGCGCTCCACTTTGGCCGTCTATTACGGCGACATGGAAGGCCAATATCCCTCCCAGCTGGCCAGCCTCACCATCGGCGGCAAGTACCTGTCCGTCCTGGGTTCCGCGCGAACCCCGAATTATCATGCGGACAGCTCCGCCGAGACCGCGGGCCAACCCAGCGCCCCCACCGACACGGGCGGCTGGATGTTCGACAACATCCCCGGAGACCCCTCCGTGGGCATCGTCGAGGTCAACTGCACGCACACCGACACCAAGGGCACCGTCTGGACGACGTACTGACGCGCCGCCCTCAGCGCTTCCCGCCCCAGCCGTAAAACCGCAGACCCACGCCGCCGACCGCGTCCAACTGCCCGCCTTGCGTGAGCCGGAACAGCGGCCCGGCCTCGACGAACAGCTCCAGCGGATGGCCGCTCGGGCGGTACGTCACGCCGGCGATCGCCCGGAGGCCGAACCGGGCGTCCTCTCCCGCCCGGACCTGCGGCCCCGCCCCCACGTACGCGCCCAGGCGCCCGTCCTTCGGCTGGGGCAGCAAGGTCCAATCATGCCAGAGCAGGTCTCCCCAAATGCCGGCGTTGCCGTCGCTGAGGCCGACGCCCAGGTCCGCGGCCAACCGGTCGTCCAGCCACAACTTGGCCGTGGCTCCGGCCGGCTCGCCCAGAATCACTCCCGCTCCGAACTCCCGGACCTCGGCCGCGCGCGCGGAGGCGGCCGCCAGGACGGACACCGCCAACAGGCACACCATTCGAACCATTTTCATCATAAGCCCCCCGTTATGCGATCGGAAGCGCGCGGCGACGACGGAGAACCGCGCGCGGTCCTGCGACGGAAGTTGCGCGAACATCGGATCGTTTCCCAATGCGGTCAGGAATTCCGCGCTGCGGGCCAGCATCTCCTCGTCCGTCGGACCGGATCCGCGGTCCGCGCCGCCGCGCAGCTCCCGGGCCAATCCCGCGACGCGGCGCCGCGCGAGGTCGTCGGACTCCAGATACGACGCGACGCGGTCCAGGTAGCCCAGCATTCTCCCCCATTCCAAGGCCTCGGTTTCCTCGGGGAAAGCCGCCGCCGCGGCCGCGGCGAACGCGGCGCTCATGGCGCGGCGCGCGCGGGGGTCGGCGCTGTAGTCGGTCGCGAGGATCAAGGCCCGCAACTGCGCCGCCGTGAAGCGAAACAGCCCGCCGAAGTCCTCCAGCAAGGTCCGGGCCTCGGAATCGGCGTCTAGATGGGCCAAGGTGCCCGCGACCCGTGCGGGCGTGTTCGGAGCGCGCGACGGGTCCACGTCGTGCAGCGCGGCGGCCAAGATCAACAGGACCCTCCGTCCGCCGGACAGGTCCGGCCTCTCGCGCACGACACGGGCCGTCAGCGCGGCGACCTCATAGGTGTGGGCGAGTCCGTGGTAGATTCGATCTTGCTCGCCGGGGTGCCGCGCCGCCAGGAATCTCCGCAGGCGCGCCGTCAGATCGCCGGGCACGCCCAGCGCGCGGAGAGAGTCGCTCAATTCCGCCTCCGGCGCGGCGGCGCATCCGCGGCGCGTTAATCCGTGGGCCGGCGTCGCGGAGCGGAAGCCGAACAGACTGGTGGGACGGGCGTCGGGATAGAGTCGCATCGGGATCATGTCGTCTCCTCGCCGGTGTTCCGGCCCCGAAAGTGTAGCGGCCTCGCCTCAACGGACGCGCAAGATCCGTTCAAATCTCGTTCAAATCGCGCGGCCGGGGTCGGGGCCTCGGGGAAATTCGCTATCATCGTCAAGGTGAGGAAAGTCCGTCCGTTCGCCGCCGTTCTGCTGTCCGTTCTCTTCTCCGGATGCGCCGGAAACGCCGCCTGGAAGCGCGACGCGGAGATCGGAGACCGCGCCCTGCGCCACGGACGCCTGCCTGAATCCGAGGTCGCGCTGATCGCGGCGCTGGCGCGCGCCGAGGCCTTCGGCGACGACGACCCCCGCCTGGCCTCCGCGCTGAACGCGCTGGGAGACCTGCGCGCCGCGCAGGGCGCGCCCGCGCGCGCCGAGCCGCTGTACCGCCGCGCGCTGACCATCCTGGAAAAGACGGCCGGCCCGGACGATCCGGAGACGACCGCGGCCCTCGCCTATCTGGCCGAGGCCTGCGCCGCGCAGGGGAAATCCGCGGAGGCCGAAAAGCTTTTGCGCCGGGCGCTGGCCTCCGCGAAAAAAGACCCGGCGCGCCGCGTCGCCGAGATCTCCGCGCGCGAGGCCGACCTCGCGGCCTTGGAGCGCGGCCTGGGCCGCGACGACCTGGCCGTAGCCTCCTACCGCCGCGCGCTGGCGGCGACCGAGTAAGCCCTAGGGCCGGACAGCCGCGCCGCCGCCGACCGGTTGAGCGATCTGGCCCTGTTCGAGCACGACCGCGGCCGCTTCGACGAGGCGGAGCCGCTCTACCGGCGCGCGCTCGCGCTCAAGGAAAAGGCGCTCGGGCCGGGGAACGTCGAGGTGCTCGCCGCGCGCAACGATCTGGCGCTGTTCGAGGAGGCGCGCGGCAAGGTCGAGGAGGCGGAAGCCCTGTACCAGAAGGCCCTCGAGCAGGGCGAGAAGGCGAACGGCTCCTCCAGCCCCCGGCTCATCTCCACGCTCAACAACTACTCGCACCTGCTGCGCCGCCTGGGACGGACCGCGCAGGCCGACAAGCTCCTGTCCCGGGCCCAGGAGCTGGAACGCCGGCGCGCCGGCGGAGGAGCGAAGTGAAGCTGAATCTGCGCTCCCAATTGGTCGTCGTCGCGGGCCTGTTCCTTTTGTACGCATCGGGGGTCGGCGCCTCGTTCTACCTGGAAAGCCGTTCGCACGCGCGCCTGGAAGCGCAGTTCCATGAAAGCCTGACGGTCCTCTCCGCTCTCCCGCGCCTGCGCGACCGCCTCCGCCGGGTGGATCAAGCCACGGGGCAATACCTGCTGACCGGGCAGAAGTCGTGGCTGGACCGGCGCGACGAATCTCTCGGCGACGTCCGCGACGTGGAACGGATGCTGAGCGAGGTGATGTCGGAGCCCAAGGAGCTGGCGCTGCTGGACGCGATGGACGGCCGCCTGACGGCGTACCTCGCCGAATCGAACCAGTGGGTGTCGCGCCGCCGCGCGGGGCGCCTGACCCCGGCCGAAGCCGGCCGCGCCTCCCATCTCGGCCGCGGGCTGGAGACGGCCGCGGAGCCGCTGGCGAAGCTGGGCGACGAGCACGTGGACCAGTTGCGCGCCCGCCGCGAGGAGCTCCGCCACACCTCGCGCGTGACGACGGCGCTGATCGTACTGGCGGGCGCCGCGGCCGCGGCGTTCGTGGCTCTATTCCTGTCCCGCTACCTGACGGGCCCGGTGTCGGCGCTTCGTCAGCACGCCCGCGGCTGGACCTTGGGCCGCGAATGGGACTTCGCGACGCCCGCGGCCAGCCCGGAGGTCGCCGACCTCTCCGACGCCATGCGCGAAATGGCCGAGCGCCTGAACGTCCAGTTCGAGCGCGAAGCCGAGCTGGGCCGCCTGAAGGGCAGTCTGGTCTCCATGACCAGCCACGAGTTCAACAACGCGCTCAGCGTGCTGGTGGGCACCGCGAACCTTCTCCGCGTGACGGAGACGCCGCCGCCCGCCGGGCGCCGCGCGGAATACTACACGGTGATCGAGGCGAACCTGCGCTCCCTGGCCCTGGCCGTCAGCAACCTCCTGGACTTGGGCCGCCTGGAAGGAGGCCGCTTCGCCGTGCACCCGCGCCGCGCCGACTTGGGACGGGCGCTGGAGGAGGCCGCGACCGCGCTGAAGCCTCTGTACCAGCGTAAGAACCTGCATTTCTCCCTGGACATTCCGGACGACGCTCCGCCCGCGCTGGCCGACCCGGAGGCGCTCCAGCTGGTCGCGACGAACCTGGTCGGCAACGCGGTCAAGTACACGCCGGAAAACGGGAGCGTCACCGCGGGCGTGGCCTTGGAATCCGACGGCCGCCTGCGGGTCTTCGTCTCGGACAGCGGCATCGGCGTCGCGCCCGAGGACCGCGAACGCATCCTGCGCGGCCATCGCACGGACGAGGGCAAGAAGGCCGCCAAAGGCTTCGGCGTGGGCCTGACCATCGTGAAGCGCGTGTTGGACGCGCATGGGACGTCCCTGGAAATAGACGGGGCGCCCGGCAAGGGTTCGCGCTTCTCCTTCGTCCTTCCGCGCTGGGTCCCGCCGCCCGACGGCGGCCTGGCCGCCTCCTAAGCGTCGAAGCGGTAGCCCAGGCCCGGGAGGGCCACGATGCGCTCTCCCAGCTTAGGACCGATCTTCTTGCGCAGCGTGGAAACGTGCACGCCGACGGTGTGCGGATCCGAATAGTCGGCGGGGTCGTACCCCCAGACCGTCTCCAACAGGAACGGAATGGACAACACGCGCCCCGGCTTGCGCAGGAAGGTCGTCAGCAGGTCGAACTCCTTGCGCGTGAGGGCGACGCGCTTGCCGGCCAAGGTCGCGGTGCGCGCGGACACGTCCAAGGCCAGGCCCTGGGCCTTGAGCACGTCCCCCAGCTCCTCGGCGGCGCCCGCGCGGCGCAGCACCGCGGCGATCTTGGCGCGCAGAAGCGCCGGGGCCACGGGTTTGGGGAGGTAATCGTCGGCGCCCTGCTCCAAGCCGTCGGCCTGGTCGTCGGCGTGCTTGCGCACGCCGGACATCAGAATCACGGGAACGCGGGACAGCTTCTTCTCCGCGCGCAGCCGGGCCAGCAGCTGCAGCCCGTCGCCGTCCTCCATCGAGACGTCGGACAGCACCAGGTCCGGAGGCGACTCGACGGCCAGGGCGAACGCCTCCCGGCCCGACGACGCCCGGCGCACGACGTAGCCTTCGGCGGTCAGGATGTCCCCGTAAATCCGGCGGTTGTCGTCCTCGTCGTCCACCAACAGAATCTTCGCGCGCGTGGCCATAATTCGATTATGCCATTTCCCCCCGTGCCGTCTCATCGGCTATAATCCCCGCCATGACCACCGCCACCGACTGCCCCTGCGGCTCCGCCAAGCCGGCCTCCGCCTGCTGCGATCCGATCATCTCCGAAAAAATCCCCGCGCCCACCGCCGAAGCTTTGATGCGCGCGCGCTACACCAGCTACGCGACCGGCCGCATCGACTTCATCGAGAAGACCCACGCGCCGGAAAGCCGCGCGGACTTCGACCGCAAGGCGTCGGAGAAATGGGCCAAGGAGTCGAAGTGGCACGGCCTGAGCATCGTCGCCACCAAGGACGGCGGCCCCGAGGATTCGACCGGCATCGTCAGCTTCATCGCCCGCTTCGCCACCGGCGAGGATCATTACGAGCACCGCGAGATCGCCACCTTCCGCAAGGACGGCTCGACCTGGTACTTCGTCGACGGGAAGTCCCCGAAGCCGGACACCTACGAGAAGACCGGCCCCGACGTCGGCCGCAACGACCCCTGCCACTGCGGCTCAGGCAAGAAGTTCAAGAAGTGCCACGGGAAGTGACCCTCTAGACGGCTTCGCCGGCGGCGCGGCCGGACGCCCAGGCCCACTGGTAGTTGAAGCCGCCCAGCCAGCCGGTCACGTCCACGACCTCGCCGATGAAGTAGAGGCCGGGAGCTTTCTTCGCCTCCATCGTCTTGGATGAGAGCTCGTCGGTGCTGACGCCGCCGCGCGTGACCTCGGCCTTTCCGTAGCCGACCGTTCCCGCCGGCAGGAAGCGCCAATTCTGCAGGTGGCCGCAGAATTCCTCGAGCGTCTTCTTCGACAGGTTCCCCAAATCGACGCTCTCGGGCAAATAGTGATCGCAGAAGCGCTCGGCGAGGCGCTTCGGGATCAGCTCCGCCATCTGGTTCTTCAGTTCCGCCTTGCCTCCTTTGCGGCCGGCGAACCAGGCGAGAAGCGCCTCCCGCGAGAAGGACGGGATGAAATTGATCCGGACCTCGTCCCCGGGATTCCAATGCAGGGACGCCTGGAGCGCGACTGGGCCGCTGAATCCCGCGTGGGTAAACAGGAGATTTTCCTGGAATGAGATTCCATTGCACGTCATGACCGCGTCCAGCGCGATGCCGGAGAACCCGCTCAGCTTCTCGCGGTCGGCCGCGCCGAACACGAACCCGTCCAAGGCGGGGACGGTCGGAACCATCTTCAGGCCGAATTGCTCCGCGACGCGGTAGCCGATCCCGGTCGCGCCGAACTTCGGGAACGACAGGCCGCCGGTGGCCACGACGACGGATCGGGCCGCGAAATCGCCCCGGCCGGTTTGGACCGCATAACCGGAATCCGATTTCTTCACCGCCGCGATCTCGTGCTGAAGAAACATCTGCACGCCCGCCGAGCGGCACTCCGACATCAGCATGTCGATGATCTGCTGGGCCGACGCGTCGCAGAAAAGCTGTCCATGCTTGCGCTCGTGGTACATGATTCCGTGCTTCTCCACCATCTCGATGAAGTCGCCCGGCTCGAAGCGGGAAAGGGCCGATTTCGCGAAATGCTCGTTGCGCGAGACGAAATTTTTCGAGGACACGTCGCGGTTCGTGAAGTTGCAGCGCCCGCCGCCGGAGATGATGATCTTGCCGCCAGGTTTGGCGGCGTGGTCCAGGACGGCGACGCGGCGGCCGCGCTTGCCCGCCGCGAGCGCGCACATCAGGCCCGCTCCGCCGGCGCCCAGGATCACGACGTCGAAGTCATTCACTTCAGGCGCTCGTTCAGATAATCCGTCAGCGCTCTCCAGACGCGCGCGCGGTCGGCCTCATCCATCGTCCCGAACTCCATCGTCAGCACGGAGTGGCCCTTGCCTTTGACCTCGACGGGCCGGAAGCGCTCGCCGAACCCCTCGCGCAGGGTGTCGAAGCGCTCCTTGCGGCACAGCCCGTCGCCCGTGAAGCGAAAGCCCAGCACCGGGATGTTCTCGTCCTTCGAACGCTTCACCGCGTTGTCCCACTCCTCCGCGGGGATGCCCATCGCCGAATTCGAATAAGTGGCTCCCGGCTGGCTCAGCACCGGCGCGATCATCTCCTTGTCCATCATCAGCGACAAGGCGAACCGTCCCGTGAAGCACATGCCGATGGCGCCCACGCCCTTGCCGCCCCGCTCCGCGTGCGCGTGCCGCGCCAGCGCCCGCAGCCAGTCCGCCGCCGGGCTTTTCCCGTGCGTGCTCAGCACGCTGAACTCCTTCCACACGCACGGCCACAGCAAGGGCGACATGCCGTAATTCCGGTTCGGCTCGCCGAAGATCAGGGGCATGTACACCGCGTAGCCCGCGTCGGAAAGCTTCCGGGCCAATTCCACGCACTCCGGGGTCATCCCCGGCAGCTCGTGGATCAGCACCACGCCGGGGCCCTCGCCGCGGCGATAGACGGTCTTCACGCCGGCTTCATCGGCGTCGAAATCGAAATGCTCGAATCCGTCCAGTTCCTGTGGCACGCCCTATTCTATCTTTCCGGGCGCCCGCAGTGACTCGCCGCGGCCGAAAAGCTATAATCGCCGTCGAGACCATCATGAAGAACAGCTCCCAGCTCCGGAAGGCCTACCTCGATTTCTTCGTCAAGAACGGCCACACGCTCAAGGCGTCCACGCCGATCGTTCCGCAGGGCGACGCCTCTCTGATGTTCAATTCCGCCGGCATGGTGCCCTTCAAGCCCTACTTCCTGGGCCTCAAGAAGGACCTGTCCCGCGCCACCTCCAGCCAGAAGTGCTTCCGCACCACCGACATCGAGCGCGTCGGCACCACGCTGCGCCATCTGACCTTCTTCGAGATGCTGGGCAATTTCTCGTTCGGCGACTACTTCAAGGCCGAAGCCGTGGCTTGGGCGTGGGAGTTCCTCACCAAGGAAGCCGGCCTGGACCCCAAGCGCCTGTACCCCACCGTCTTCAACGAGGACGAAGAGGCCATCGCCCTGTGGAAGAAGGTCGGCTGCCCCAACCCCGCCAAGAAGCTGGGCGAGGACACGAACTTCTGGAACATGGGACCCACCGGCCCCTGCGGCCCCTGCTCCGAGATCTACTACGACCTGGGACCCGAATTCGCCACCGGCAAGGACGACGTCGTCGGCGGCGACGGGGACCGCTACATCGAAATCTGGAACCTGGTGTTCACCGGCTTCGACCGCCAGGCCGACGGCTCGCTCAAACCCCTCGCCCGCCCGTGCATCGACACCGGCATGGGCCTGGAGCGCCTGGCGTTCTGCGCCCAGGACAAGAAGTCCCCTTTCGAGACCGACCTGTTCTGGCCCATCGTGGAGAAGGCGGCGTCCATTCTTAAGACCGATCCTCTCGACCCCAAGAACCAGCTCGGGTTCCGCGTCATCGCCGACCACGCCCGCGCGGCCACCATGCTGATGAGCGAAGGCATCATTCCCACGAACGCCGAACGCGGCTACGTCCTGCGCCGCCTGGTGCGCCGCGCCGCCCGCTACGGCCAGCTGATGGGCCATGACAAGCCTTTCCTTCACGAGCTGGTGCCCGCCGCCATCGACATCTTCGCCCCCGGCTACCCCGAGCTCCGCGCCGGCGCCGCCCAGGTGGCCGCCGTCATGAAGACCGAGGAGTCTAATTTCCTGGAGACCTTGCACGGCGGCGAGGCCGAGCTCAACAAGATGCTGGAGAAGTCCGGCCCCACCTTGTCGGGCGAGCTGGCCTTCCGCTTATACGAGACCTTCGGGTTCCCGTTGGAACTGACCAAGGAAATCAGCGCCCCCCGCGGCGTCGCCGTGGACGAGCACGGCTTCCGCGCCGCCCAGGAGAAGGCCGCCGAGAAGGCGCGCTCGTCTTGGCGCGGATCGGGAGAGACCGACCTGAACGCCGTCGCGTCCAACGCCCCCCACACCGAGTTCGTCGGCTACGACGCCCTGGAGTGCCGCGCCACCGTCCTGGCGTCCGCGCCCGGCCTGGTCGTCCTCGACCGCACCCCGTTCTACGCCGAGGGCGGAGGCCAGGTCGGTGACACCGGCGACCTGGTGGCCGCCGACGGCTCCCGCGTGCTGGCCCGCGTGGCCGACACGCAGAAGCACGGCGCCGTCTTCGTGCACATGGTGGAATTGGGAGCGCGCCTGCTGGTCGGCACCGAGGTCCGCGCCCAGGTGGACGCCCAGCGCCGCGCGCGCATCGTCCCCCACCACACGGCCACTCACCTGATGAACGAGGCCATGAAGCGCGTCCTGGGCGGGCACATCCGCCAGGCCGGCTCCTACGTGGGTCCCGACAAGCTGCGCTTCGACTTCACCCATCCCAAGGCGCTCACGCCCGACGAGATCGCGAAGATCGAGGAGATCGTCAACGCCGAGATCAAGGCCGCCCACTCCGTCACCCCCAAGGTGCATCCCGTCTCCAAGGTGGCCGAGTTCGGCGCGACCACCTTGCTGGGCGAGGACTACGGCTCCGACCCGCGCTTCCTGCTGATCGGACCGAAGGGCTGGGCGGACCCCAAGGACCGCTTCAGCCTGGAGCTGTGCGGCGGCACCCACGTCGCCAACACCGCGGACATCCTGGCGTTCAAGATCGTGCGCGAGTCGTCGGCTTCGTCCGGCATCCGCCGCATCGAGGCGGTCGCGGGCCTGGCGGTCGAGGATTTCGCCGCCGCCCAGCGCGCGGCGAAGGACGCGGCCCTGGCGGGTCTGGAAGAGCGCCAGATGGAGCTGATCGAAAGCATCGAGGCGTTGGGCGGCAAGGCCAAGCCCGCCGCGACGCGCGCGGAAGCCGACCTGAAGGCGTCCATCAAGCAGCTTGAGAACCACTTGGGAACGCTGAAGGCCGGCAAGCTGGCCGCGCAGGCGGAGGCCGGCAAGAAGATCGTCGAGATCAAGGGCGTGAAGGTCTGCTTCCAGCGCCTGGACGGCGCGGACCCCAAGTCGCTGCGCGGGCTCTCGGACAAGATCAAGAGCGAAGTCGGCTCGGGATTGGTGTTCCTGGCGGCCTCCGGCGACGGGAAGCTCAGCTTCGTGCTGACGGCCACGCCGGACATGGCGGCCAAAGGCGTGGACGCCGCCAAGATCGCGAAGGCGTTCGCCGCGGCCAACGGCGGCTCGGCGGGCGGGCGCGCGGACTTCGCGCAGGGCGGCGCCGCCGACGCCGATTGGGACAAGACCGTGGAGAGCCTGACGGCTCTCATCGGCTAGGAGATCACATGAGCGTTTCGAAGGAAGTGGCCGAGCAGATCGAGATCGCGTACGACTTCCGCGGCCACGTGACGCTGACCCTGAACGACGGCAAGGTCGTCGAGGGCTTCCTGTTCAACCGCGAGGTGACGCCGCTGAAAGGCGAGCCTTACGTGGAGATGATTCGCAAGGACTCCGACGAGCGCCTGCGCTTCGCGGCGAAGGACGTCAAGTCCGTGGTCCTGTCCGGCAAGGACTTCGCCGTCCCGTTCGTCGCCCCGAAGAAGGACTAGCGGAAGTTCCGCACGCCGTCGGACGTTCCGCCGGACACGTTCGACACGTGGTCCGTGATTCCCGGGCGGGCCTCGGCGGCGATCCCGGTGCGGTAGGCCGAAACCGCGGCCGCCGGCGTGGGCGCGGAAACGGGAGAGGCTCCGGCGGAGGACCGGGACGCCCCGGCGGACATCGCCGCGGAACTCTGCTGCTCGCCCTTGCCGTACACGGAGAAATTCCGCATCTCGCCCTGGAGATGCACGCGCCAATCCTTGCCCGCGGTCTTGTCGGCGGGAGCGTCGGTCATGGCGTCGGCGACGGGCTGGGGGGCCGGCTGGTTCTGGGAGAGAACGGCGACCTCGATCTCCTTGTCGGGAACCTCGGGCACTAGCAGCATGTGGTTCTGCGCCTTCGCCTCCAAGTCCGGAGGGCGCACCGGGACGCGCCGGATCTCGACGACTTCCCGACCCGTGGAGCGCGGAGACGCCGCCGCGTCCTGCGCGACTCCGCGCAGAGCGTCCCACAGCCGGCCGTTCCCGGTCAAGTCGACGAACAGGAGACCGTAGATTCCGGCCGCCACGACCGCGCACGTCACGGCGATCCCGACCGCCTCGGAAATCCACTCCATCGCCGTCTTCACCTTTTTCGTCATGCGGTCAGTATAAGCCCCGATGTCCCGCCGCGCAAGTAGGGACAACCGACTTTTTACCGTGTTTACCGTCTTTTTTCCATGGCGCTATTGTCGTTTTCGGCCCGCTCCGGCGGCCCCGGCTGAAAGCCGTCAGCGGGGTTTTTGCGCCCGCAGAAATTCCTGCACGTACGCGATGCGCTCTTCCGTGGGAGGGTGAGAACGGAAGTATTTCACCGCGTCGCCGGTCGAGTTCTTCTCCAGCGGCAGAAGGCTTTGCAGGAATTTGACGGAGACCTCGGGGCCATAGCCAAGGCGGTGAAGGTAGCGGACCGAGCAGAGGTCGGCCTCCAGCTCCATCTCGCGGCCGTAGCCCAGGCCGGCGATCTGCCCCGCCATGCCGCCGGCCGCCCGCGCCGCGGAGTTCTCGAACCCGAAAACCAGGACGCTGAGGCCGGCGAAGCCCAGCTGGTTCTGCAAAGTCTCCGCGCCGTGCCGCCGCGCGACGTGCCCCGTCTCGTGCGCCAGAACCCCCGCCAAGGCGGTTTCGTCCTGCCCGATGAGCTTGAGCAGGCCCGTGGTCACGAAAATGGACCCGTCGGGAACCGCGAAGGCGTTGACGTCCTCGCTCTCCACGATGTAATAGCGGTAATGGTAGTTCGGCCGCTCCGACACGGCCGCGATCTTGGCGCCGACGGTCTCGATGTATTTCTGCCAGCGCTCGTCCTTGTGGATGGGCGTGGCCTGAAGGAGGGACTGCGTCACCATCTCGCCGACGCGGTTCTCGATCCTCTCCGGCAGCCAGACCCGCCCGCAGCCGCACAACAGCGCGAGCGCCAGCAGCGGGGTCAGCCGTGCCATGGATGCCAGCGGTCGGGATCGATGATGTCCACGAACAGGACGGCCGCCAGCGCCAGGCGCGGCTCCAGGCCCGCGGGCGGCGTCAGGTGGAGGTCGTAGCGGTTCCACACCGACCATTCGCGCTTCAGATCCCCGACCGGCGCGCCGCCGGAGGAGATCGTGTAATTGGTGCGGAGCAGGCCCCACAGATGGCCCAGGAATTTGCGCGCGAGCGCGCGCAGCGCCGAGTCCTCGACGATGTCGAGCAGAACGTTCTCCTGGGCGTCCAACAGCTGCCAGTGCCGTTGGATGAGCGTGAAGCCCTTCTTCTTGATGCGCCCCAGCTCGTTGCCTTCGGCGTCGTTGACCAGGAAGACCAGGGAGGAGAACGTCACCAGCTTCTGCCTCACGTCGAGAAGCAGGTTGCCGTCCGCGTCGCGAAGCTGCAGCTTCTTGCGGATGAACATCCCCAAGATCAGACCGCCCAGCATCGCGAAGCTGGAGAGACCCATCGCCAGGCCCACGGGAATCAGCACCGCCGTGGGGGCGTTCTTGATGTCCAGGCCCGCCAGCACGGCGAGCTGAAGCGTCCATTTCAGCCCGAAATAAGTGGCCATGCCCGCGCCGAAGATGAGCCCGGGGATCCGATAGGAGACGCCGCTGTACTTTTGGCCGCCGGCGTCGGTGACGTCGAAGACGATCGGGAACGAGAAGTACTGTCGTTCGATGTGGTATGGGAACACCGCGCCCGGAACGGGAGCCGGAATCTCCTCCGCGGCGCGGTTGCGCCCCGCCACCGCGCGGTAGCCCAGGGCGCCGGCCGAAATCAGCATGATGAGGAACAGGACGTAGAGTGAGAAGCCCGCCCGCCGCTCCGGCAGCGGGGCCAGATCCTCGGCCGGGACGTCCGTCTTGGCGGCCGGCGCGCTCTCCGCCGGCGGCGGCGCCAGCGCGCCCGCGGGCGCCGGCGTCGTGCTCAGGACGGGCGCGGCCGCCGTGGACTGCGCGACCGGCGCGGGCGGAGCCGGCGCGGGCTCGGGCTTTGGCGGAGCCGCCAGAGTCGCCGCGATCGCCTTGAACTCCGAGTTGGACAGGTTGACGGCCAGGAGGCCGTAGGAACGGTCCTCGAAATTGAAGTAGCCCGACCGGTACTTCTTCCCCTTGGAGACGAACTGCGTGAAATATATCTTGCCGCCGGCGGCCAGGGCGGCGCTGGACAGCTTTTTGGGAACCTTGGTCCCGTCCTTTTTCAGCTTCTTGACCGAGGCGTCGAGCTTCGCCTTCAGCGCCTTGTCGGACAGGGCCTCGTCCAGGGCGCGAACGCGAATCTCCTCCTTGCCCTTTTGCGCCCAGAGCACGATGCCTTTGTCCGGGCTCTCGCGGGGAGTCCAGGCGCCGGGAACGTCAAGGGTGATCGCGCCGTCGGAGGACTGCAGCGCGGCCGCGGAAGCCGAAGCCGCCGAGAGGCTGAAAACCGCCGCGGCTATCCAGTTCAGGTGTCTCAAGGTTTCCTCGCCCGCCGAGTATAACAGCAGGTTCCTTTATTTACAAGCGAGGACCGCGCCGAAACGGCGCGAGAGATAAAGCCCGGCGGCCCCTTCGCTGAGGCCGCGCGCCGCGGCGAAAGCCCGAAGCGCGCGCGGCTCCAGGCACTCCCCGCCGACGGAGGCGATCAGCTCCGCGCCGTCCGCCAGACCCAGCCGGCGCGCGGCCGCGTCGAAGCGGCGCGGATCGGACGCGTCGAGCGGGCGCGCGCGCGCCAGCTCCTCGCGAACGACCGCGTCCGTCGCCAGAACCGCGGGCAGCTCGGAGCCGAACGCCACGCGATCGGCAGCGCCCGGCGCGAATGGGCGCGTGGAGACGTCCGAAGGCTCGATGAAGCAGCCCGAGAGCAGAACGGCCGCCGTCAAAACGCCGAGCCTTCTCATCCGCCTAGTTTAACCCCCCCAAAAAAATAATCAAGGGTCCCGATCTGGAAATCCTTGACGCGTCTCGGCGAAGAGTGTCTTAATGGCCTTACCCTCGTCATGGATTCGCCCGCCCCCACGACTCCGGCCTTCGATCTCACCCGCGCGGGCGCGAGCGTCGTCGGTTCCCTCGCGGCGGAGCACGCCGCGGTCCTCTCTCCGGAAGCCCTGGCCTTCGTGATCGGCCTGGAACGCCGCTTCGGCGCGCGGCGCCTGGAGCTGCTGGCCGCGCGGCGCGAGCGGCAGGCCCGCCTGGACGCCGGAGAGCTTCCCGATTTCCCCGCCGAAACCGCCGAGCTCCGAAGGAGCGAATGGACGGTGCGGCCCGCCCCCGCCGATCTGCGCGACCGCCGCGTCGAGATCACCGGCCCCGTCGAGCGCAAGATGGTGATCAACGCGTTGAACTCCGGCGCGAAGGTGTTCATGGCGGATTTCGAGGACTCGCACTCCCCCGTCTGGGACGCGACGCTCCAGGGTCAGATCAATTTGTCGGACGCCATCCGCCGCACGATTTCCTTCACCAGCCCCGAGGGCAAGTCCTACGCGCTGAAGGAGAAGACGGCGACCTTGCTCTGCCGCCCGCGCGGCTGGCATCTCGAGGAAAAGCATTTGCTCGTGGACGGCAGGCCGATGTCGGGAAGCCTGTTCGACTTCGGCCTTTATTTCCACCGCAACGCGAGGGAGCTCCTGGCGCGCGGCTCCGGCCCGTATTTCTATCTGCCGAAGATGGAAAGCCGTCACGAGGCGCGGCTCTGGAACGACGTTTTCCTTTACTCCCAGGAGGCGTTGGGGCTCCCGGTCGGAACCATCCGCGCGACCGTGCTCATCGAGACGATCCTGGCGGCGTTCGAGATGGACGAGATCCTGTACGAACTTCGGGATCACTCCGCCGGCCTGAATTGCGGCCGCTGGGATTACATCTTCAGCGTGATCAAGAAGTTCTCCGCCCGCCCCGAGTTCGTGATGCCCGACCGCGCGCAGGTCACCATGACGACCCGCTTCCTGCGCTCCTACTCCCGCCTGCTCATCGAGACCTGCCACCGGCGCGGCGCCCACGCCATGGGCGGAATGGCCGCGCAGATTCCCATCAAAGACGACCCGGCGGCCAACGAGGCGGCCCTGGCGAAGGTGCGCGCCGACAAGGAGCGCGAGGCGGGCGACGGCCACGACGGAACCTGGGTGGCGCACCCGGGACTTGTCCCCGTCGCCGCCGAGGTGTTCGACCGCCTGATGCCTGGGCCGAACCAGCTGGACAAGCGCCTTCCCGATCTGAAGATCACCGCGCACGACCTGCTGGCCGTGCCCCAGGGAGACATCACCGAGGGCGGCCTGCGCGTGAACCTGTCCGTCGGCGTCCGGTACCTGGCCGCCTGGCTGTCCGGCAACGGCTGCGTGCCGATCAACAACCTCATGGAAGACGCCGCCACCGCGGAGATCTCCCGCGCCCAGGTCTGGCAGTGGATCCATCACCGCGCGAAGCTGGCGGACGGGCGCCCGGTCACCCTGGCGCTCGCGCGCGAGATCCTGACCGAGGAGCTGGCCAAGATCAAGCCCGAACGCTACGCTCCCGGCCAGCTGCAGGCCGCCGCCGGGATTTTCGACGCGATGTTCGCGTCCGACCGATTCGTGGAGTTCCTCACCATACCCGCCTACGGGCGGCTGGATTAAAACGACAGGAGACCCTCATGCCCACCACCAAGCACGAATACGAGTGCCGCCAGCTTGAGAAAGATTGGAACTCCGGCCCGCGCTGGAAAGGCATCACCCGCCCGTACCGCGGCGCGGACGTCGTCCGCCTGCGCGGCTCCATCCGCCAGCACTACACCTTGGCCTTCCTCGGCGCCAAGAAGCTGTGGCATCTGGTCAACACCGAGGACTACGTTCACGCCCTCGGCGCGGTGACCGGCAACCAGGCCGTGCAGATGGTGCGCGCGGGCCTGAAGGCCATCTACGTCAGCGGCTGGCAGGTCGCCGCGGACGCGAACGATTCGATGCAGACCTATCCGGACCAGAGCCTGTACCCCGTCCTCAGCGTTCCGCACCTGATCCAGCGCATCAACAACTCCCTGCTGCGCGCGGACCAGATCGACACCGCGAAGGGGACGCGCACGGTGCGCAGCTGGCTGGCGCCGATGGTGGTGGACGCCGAGGCCGGCTTCGGCGGGCCGATCAACGTCTTCGAGCTGATGAAGGCCATGATCGCCGCCGGCGCCGCGGGCGTGCACTTCGAGGACCAGCTCGCGTCGGCCAAGAAGTGCGGCCACATGGGCGGCAAGGTCCTGGTCCCGACGCACGAGTTCATCACGAAGCTGATCGCGGCGCGCCTGGCCTCCGACGTCATGGGCATTCCGACGGTGATCATCGCGCGCACGGACGCGGACTCGGCGAACCTGCTGACCAGCGACTCCGACCCGCGCGACGCCAAGTTCATCACCTCGCGCGAGCGGACGGCCGAGGGCTTCTTCCCGATCAAGGCCGGCATCGAGACGGCGATCGCGCGCGCGATCGCGTACGCCCCGTACGCCGACATGATCTGGTGCGAGACCTCGCACCCGGACCTGGCCGAGGCCAAGCAGTTCGCCGAGGCCGTGCACGCGAAGTTCCCGGGCAAGCTGCTGGCCTACAACTGTTCGCCGTCGTTCAACTGGAAGCGCAAGCTGGACGACGCCACGATCGCGAAGTTCCAGCGCGAGCTGGGCGCGATGGGCTACAAGTTCCAGTTCGTGACCTTGGCGGGCTTCCACTCGCTGAACCACGGCATGTTCGAGCTGGCGAAGGCGTACAAGGACGGCGGCATGGCCGCGTACTCCCGCCTGCAGGTGAAGGAATTCGAAAGCGAGGCCGCGGGCTACGGCGCCGTCAAGCACCAGGAATTCGTCGGCACCGGCTACTTCGACGAGGTCAACCAGGTGGTGTCCGGCGGCAAATCGTCCACGCTGGCGTTGAAGGGCTCCACCGAAGAAGAGCAGTTCCACGCCGAGGCGCCGGTCAAGGCCAAGGCCAAGCGCGCCGTCGCGCTCCGTTAGTTCCAAAGGCGTCGAAGCGGGCCGTCCCCCCACCCGACCGCGCCCAAAGGCCCCCCGAAAAATACCCCCAAGGAGAAATCCCAATACGAACCCCCACCCCCCCCAGGGGCATA
>JBIOJO010000058.1:0-18271 GCA_044450965.1 Elusimicrobiota bacterium
CCCTCCCCCCTCGCCCTGTCCGTCCCGGCCATCGGCGCCGCACCGTCGGCTCTGGCTCCCGCCGCGGCCATGTCGCCGGCCGCCGCCTTGCCCGTCGCCGCCGCGGCCCAGGTTGCCCCCGCGCCGGCGCCGGTCCGGCCGGCGGTCGTGCCGACGACGATCGGCTCCGCGCGCACAGCCGCGCCGCGCGCCGACCCCGCCTCCGACTCCAAGCCCGGAGCCGCCGCGGTGCTTGCGTTGAGCGCCCGCCTGACCGCCGAGACGGCGCCCTCCGATGCGGGACGCCAAACGTTCGACGGCGGATCCGCCCGCGACCGGTCCGCGTTGACCGTCGGCGCGGCCGCGTCCGACGGACCGCGCCTGTCCCGCCCCGCCGAGGCGGCGCGGGCCCCCGCGCCCAAGATTCCCTTGAAGCAGCGCCTCGGCGAGACCGCCGAGCTGGGCGTGATGGCCGCCGGCTTCCAGCTGGTCACCGGACTGATTTTCCTGGCGCTGGGCGCCCACGCGGCGTTTCCCATGCTGGCCGGAGCGCTTTGGGTCCTGGCCGGAGGCGAACTGGTCAAGCAGTTGGGAAACCTGCGCTCCGTCATCGTCGGCGGCTGGCAGGCCTCCCACGACCAGAAGATGCGCCACGACTACGGCACCGGAAAGCTGATCGACATCCGCGGCCGCAAATACGGCGAGGACCGCTACGACCAGACCGCTCCCGGTCCCGTCTCCGCCCGCGAGCGCCTGGTCTCCGGCGTTACCGCTTTCGCGCTGGGCCTGCCGTGGGTCGTCCCCGCCGGGCCGAAGGCCGTGGCCCTGTACGTCGCCGGAGCCGCCGCGGCCTTCACGGTGCGCCGACTGTGGCGGCTGAGGCATCCGGAGCCGGAAGCCGTCGCGAAAAAACCTGATTTCGAATACGACCGCTAAGGAACCTCTATGAAAACCCCTCTTCTCCGCCGCGCAATCGCCCTGGCCCTGGCTCTCGGGCTCGCCGCCGGCCCCGCCGCGGCCGAGATCGAAAAATATCCGGGCGGCCCCATCGTCGCCGAGCTGGTCAGCCGCCTGCTCGAGCAGACCCACTACGCCAAGAAGCCCATCGACGCCGCCGTGTCGAAGCAGTTCCTGGACAATTACATCGACTCGTACGACTACAACCACATGATCCTGGAAAAGTCCGACGTGGACGAGTTCCAGCAGAAGTACGGCTCCCGCCTGGGCGACCTGGTCAAGGACGGCGACGTGGACCCCGCCTACGAGATCTACAACCGCGTGGAGAAGCGCCTCATCGAGCGCGTCGAGCTGGTCAAACGCCTGACCGCCTCGACCTTCACCTTCACCACCGACGAGAGCGTGGTCCTGGACCGCCACGAAATTCCGTGGCCCGAGACCAAGGCCGCCATGGACGAAGTGTGGCGCCTGCGCATCAAGCACGAGGTCCTGCTCGAGCGCATGGCCAAGATCAAGGCCGACGAGGCCAAGGCCGCAGCCGCGAAAGCGGCCGCGGAGAAGAAGGAGAAAACCGCCGCCGCCCCCGCGGCCAGCACGGCCACGGCCGTGGCCGTCGAGGCGAAGAAGGAGGAGGCCAAGCCCGCCAAGGAACAGTCCGTCGAGGAGATCATCGACCAGCGCTACGACCGCCTCCTGCGCAGCTACAAGGAGTACGACGGCTCCGACATCCTGCAGGACTACCTGTCCTCGCTGACCCACGTCTTCGACCCGCACACCGACTACCTGGCCGCCGCGTCGAAGGAGAACTTCGACATCAGCATGAAGCTCTCGCTCGTCGGCATCGGCGCCGTGCTGCGCTCCGAGGACGGCTACGCGAAGATCGTGTCCTTGGTTCCCGGCGGCCCCGCCGACTCCGGCAAGAAGCTCAAGCCCAACGACAAGGTGGAGGCCGTGGCCCAGGGCGACGGCCCGTTCGTCGAAGTGGTCGGCATGAAGCTGGACAAGGTCGTCGGCATGATCCGCGGGGAGAAGGGAACGCTCGTGCGCCTGCGCGTGATCCCCAACGACGCGCTGGACCCGTCCGTGCGCGCCGTGGTCCCCATCATGCGCGACGAGATCAAACTGACCGACCAGGAAGCCAAGGCCCGCGTGTACACCTTGCCCGTCAAGGAGAAAGGCGCCCACGCGTGGAAGATCGGCGTTCTGGACCTCCCCTCGTTCTACGCCGACATGAAGGGCGGCGAGGACGCCAAGAGCCTGACCCACGACACGGAGCGCCTGCTCGCGGAGCTTAAGAAGCGCCAGGTGGATGCGGTGGTCGTGGACCTGCGCCGCGACGGCGGCGGCTCGCTGGCCGAGGCCGTGTCCCTCACGGGCCTCTTCATCAAAGACGGGCCCGTCGTGCAGGTCAAGGACGCCCGCGGCACCATCCGCGTGCTGCGCGACACCGACGAGAGCCAGGCCTACGACGGCCCGATGATCGTGCTGACCTCCCGCTCCTCGGCCTCCGCCGCGGAGATCTTCGCGGCCGCCATGCAGGACTACGCCCGCGCCGTGATCGTCGGCGACAAGAGCACCTTCGGCAAGGGCACCGTCCAATCCGTGCTGGAGCTCAACCAGTACCTTCCGCCGGCGTACCGCGCGTACAAGCCCGGCGCCCTGAAGCTCACGGTGCAGAAGTTCTACCGGGTCTCCGGCGGCTCCACGCAGAACCGCGGCGTGATCCCCGACATACACCTGCCGTCGGCGGGCGACCTGTCGGAGATGACGGAGTCCGCGCAGAAGGACGCCCTGCCCTACGACGAGATCGAGCAGGCCCCCTTCGACCGCGCGAACTCGGTGGACGGCAAGATTCCGGCTTTGGCCAAGTCGTCGGCCGAGCGCGTGGCTTCCTCGAAGGAGTTCGGCTGGATCCGCGAGGACCTGGGCCGCTGGGAAAAGCAGAAGAAGGACAAATCGGTTTCCCTCAACGAGAGCAAGCGCCTGGCCGAGCGCAAGACCGACGAGGACCGCGCCGAGTCCCGCAAGAAGGCGCGCCTCGCGCTCAAGCAGAAGCCGCTGGCTTTCGACGAGATCACCCTCGCCCTGCTCGACGGAAAGGTTCCGGCGGTGGCCGCCTCGACGGCCGCGGCGACGGCGCCGCTGCCGGAGGAGGACGAGGGCTTCGAACGCGCGCCCGACGCTCCCGACGCGGTCCTGGAGGAAACGTTGCGTATCGCCAAGGACCTCGCCGGCGTTTCCGCCGCCGTTCCGGGCTCCACCGCTTCCCGAGACACCGGTCGACGCTCCGAATAAGCCGGCGACACGGGAGTTTCCCATGAATCCAGACCGCTGGACGCTCAAGACGCAGCAGGCGTTCGCCGACGCCCAGGCCGTCGCCCAACGGCGGGGCCATCCGGAATTGACGGAAGAACACGTGCTCGCCGCCCTGCTGGCCCAGGAGGGAGGCGTCGTCGGCGAAATCCTGAAGAAGGCCGGCGTCGATCCCAAGATCGCCGCCGCGGACGTGGAGCGCACGCTGGCGAAGAAGCCGCAGGCGACCGGCGGGAAGACCACCGCGGCCGCGGACCTGGACAAGGTCATGATCGAGGCCGAAGAGCGCATGAAGGCCATGAAGGACGAGTTCGTGTCCGTGGAACACGTCCTACTGGGCATCCTGGACAACGGCGGAGCCGCGGCCAAAATCCTGACGAAGCTGGGCCTGACGCCGGACAAATGCCTGGGCGCGCTGACCCAGGTGCGCGGCTCACAGCGCGTGACCTCCCAGGACCCCGAGACCACCTATCAGTCCCTGGAGAAATACGGCCGCGACCTGACCGCGGCCGCGCGGCGGGGCAAGCTGGACCCCGTGATCGGCCGCGACGCGGAGATCCGGCGCGTGATTCAGATATTAGCGCGCCGCACCAAAAACAATCCCGTCCTGGTCGGCGCGCCCGGCGTGGGCAAGACCGCCATCGTCGAAGGCCTGGCCCAGCGCATCGTCGCGGGAGACGTCCCCGAGGGCGTGAAGGACAAGGCCGTGATCGCGCTGGACCTGGGAGCGCTCGTCGCCGGCGCGAAATACCGCGGCGAGTTCGAGGAGCGTCTCAAGGCCGTGCTCAAGGAAGTCGTCGCCCAGGAAGGGCGCGTGATCCTGTTCATCGACGAACTGCACACTTTGGTCGGCGCGGGCGCCGCCGAGGGCGCCATGGACGCGGCCAACCTGCTCAAGCCCATGCTGGCGCGCGGCGAGCTGCGCTGCGTCGGCGCGACCACGCTCGACGAGTACAAGAAAGGGATCGAGAAAGACGCCGCCCTGGAGCGCCGCTTCCAGCCCGTCATGGTCGGCGAGCCCACTTTGGAGGACACCGTCGCGATCCTGCGCGGCCTGAAGGAGCGCTACGAGGTCCACCACGGCGTGCGCATCCGCGACGCGGCCCTAGTGGCGGCCGCGACGTTGTCGGTGCGCTACATCCCGGACCGCCAGTTGCCCGACAAGGCCATCGACCTCATCGACGAAGCCGCCAGCCGCCTGCGCATGGAGATCGACTCCCTGCCCCAGGAGCTCGACGAATCCGAGCGCCGCATCCGCCAGCTCGAGATCGAGGCGACGGCCCTGCGCAAGGAGACCGACGCGGCCAGCGCCGCGCGCCTGAAGACCCTCGAGAAGGAGCTGAAGGAGCTGAAGTCCAAATCCGAGGAGCTGCGCGCGCACTGGAGCAAGGAGAAGGTCCTTATTCAGGAGCTGCGCAAGGCCAAGGCCGGCTCCGAGGAGCTCAACGCCGAGGAGAAGAAGGCCGAACGCGTCGGCGATCTGGCGAAGGCCGCCGAAATCCGCTTCGGCCGCGTCCCGGAGCTGGCGAAGAAGCAGGAGAAGCTCCAGAAAGACTTGGCCCTGCTCCAAAAGGACCGCCAGCTGTTGAAGGAAGAAGTCGGCGAGGAGGACGTCGCCGGCGTGGTCAGCCGCTGGACCGGAGTGCCCGTCGAACGCCTGCTGGAGGCCCAGTCCGCGAAGCTGCTGCGCATGGAGGACAAGCTCCACCAGCGCGTCGTCGGCCAGGACGCCGCGGTCAAGGCCGTCGCCGAGGCGGTGCGCCGCGCGCGGTCCGGCCTGTCCGATCCGAACCGCCCCGTGGGCGTGTTCCTGCTGATGGGGCCGACCGGCGTGGGCAAGACGGAGCTGGCCCGCGCGCTCGCCGAATTCCTGTTCGACTCCGACAAGGCCATGATCCGCATCGACATGTCGGAGTACATGGAGAAGCACGCGGTCGCCCGCCTGATCGGAGCGCCCCCCGGCTACGTCGGCTATGAAGAAGGCGGTCAGCTGACCGAGGCCGTGCGCCGCCGCCCTTACTCGGTCGTCCTGCTCGACGAGGTGGAGAAGGCGCACCCCGACGTCTTCAACGCGCTGCTCCAGGTCATGGACGACGGCCGCCTCACCGACGGGCAGGGCCGGACGGTCAACTTCACGAACACGATCCTGCTGATGACCTCGAACATCTCCCCTGAGGAGCTGAAGACCCGCTTCCGCCCCGAGTTCCTGAACCGCATCGACGAGATCCTGGAGTTCAAATCGCTGGAGAAGTCCCAGTTGCGCACCATCGTGGACGTGCAGCTGGCGTCGGTGCGCAAGCGCCTGACCGAGCGCCGGGTGACTCTGGACGCGTCCGACGCGGCCAAGGACCTGTTGGCGCGCGAGGGCTACGACCCGGCCTACGGCGCGCGGCCGCTGAAGCGCGCGATCTCCCGCCTGGTGGTGGACCCGCTGGCGCGGATGCTTCTGACCGGAGAGATCAAGGACGGGGACGCCGTCACGGCCGACGCGGGCAAGGACGGCCTGACCTTCCGCGTCGTCTCCGGACGAAAGAAAAAAGAGGACGCCGCCGCCTGACGAGACCGAACCCTCGCCGCGCGCCGACCGGAGCCCCCGCCCTTCTCGCGGGGGCTCTGCTCGTCTCCGCCCTGGGCGCCGCCGCGGCGCCGGTGCGGCTGGCGTTGATCGAGGACAGCCACACCGCCATCACGACGACGATCGACGCTCCGCTGGAACGCGTCCTACGGGAGGCCGGCGCCGACGCCGAACTGAAGGGCGTCGACGTGATCTCGTGCACGTTCAGCGGCCCAGATCACACCTGCCGCCTGCCCGCCGGCCTCGGAGCTCCCGCCACCGACGCTTCGTCCCTCGCCGTCGCCCTGGAATCCGAGAGCGGGATCGCCTTCGTCTATCCCCCTGACCCGGACCTGGTCGCCGCGCTGAAAAAGGCGGCGGCCGATCCTTCGACGTTCCACCAGCCGTACTCGCTGCGGCTGCAGGAGCTCGACGCCGACGCGGCCGCGCACGTCGACGCGCGCGGAGGGACGACGCTGACCCTAAGCGCCGAATTCGACCGTCCCACGACGCGGCGATTCCGCGCGGGATTAGCCGGGTACTACCGCATCCGCTGGAAGGGCCACGACACGGCGGTCATACTCCCCGGGCGCGCGTACGGCAGCCTGGGGCGCCTGGCGGCCGCCGCGGACGCCGCGGACGCGCCGTTCCTCGGCGTCGCGCGCGGCGGCACTTTCGGCTCCCTGTTTTCGGACGCCCAGGGCCGGATAATCGCCGAGGCTCTCGAAAAGGCGGGGCTGCGCTGGTCCGCCGTCGGCAACTCGGAAATCGAACACTGGACGGAATTGCAGGACTACCGCCGGGAACATCCCAACGGCATCCAGTACCTCTCGGCCAACCTCGTCTATTCGACCCAGACGGACCGCACCGTGCTGCCCGCCTACGCCGTGTACGACGCGTCGGGCACGCGCGTGGCGCTGGTCGGCCTCACTCCGGACTCCACGGCGGACCTCCTGCCGCGCGCGGGCCTCGGCCGTCTCCAGGTCAAGGACCCGGTTCTCGCCGTCGAGGCTCTGATCGCGCGCCTGCACTCCGAGGCGGACATCGTCGTCGCGCTGTCGGACCTCGGCCCCGCCGAAACCGCGCGTCTGGCCGCCGGCGCCCGCGGCCTCGACCTGATCCTGGCCGACAGCTCCCCGCGCCTCATCTACAGCCCGCCTCCGGCGCTGACCTTCGTTCAAAACGATCGTCCGACCTTCGCCAATCCTCTCCCCCCGATGCGGGCCTACCAGCCCGCCTTCAACGTCTATGAGATCGACCGGCGCCTCGACGAAGATCGGGCCAACTGGAAGGTGACGAGCTCGGCGCTTCTCCTCGATGAGTCGGTGAATCCGCTGGAAGGATTCCCGGAACACCAGCTCACGAGCTATTTCACGGAGCGTTCCACCGAGACGCCGCTCATCCCGGCCGCCCGGGATATATTTTCCGCGAACGAACGTCCCATGCCGTTCTACTACGCGCGCGAATTCTGGACGCTCTCCGCCGGCCTGCTCGCCGAACGCGGACGCGCCGAAGCGGGCCTGCTGCCGGACACGCCGCTGACGTCCGACGCGCTGGGCGGAGTGCGCGAGAGCCTGGTGCGCGAATGGCTGGGCCCCACCGCGACCGCGATCGTGGTCAGCGTGCCCGGCGCGCGCCTCAAGGCTCTGGCCAAGGAGGCCGCCGAGCAGAAAAGCCGCGAGGACGCGGATCTTCCCGTCGACGCGAAGATGCGCTTCACCGTTTCCGGCTTCGACTCCCACGGGCTCCTGCGTGGAGCGCCGGTCGACGCGGCCAGCACCTATCGCGTGGCGACCTCGCGCCTCGCGGCGGAGACGCTCGGCCTGCCCGAGCCTTATGATTTGATCGCGGGAACGCCGACCGTCGCCTCGTCCGTCCTGGAAGAGCTGCGCGCGCGCGGGCCGGAGGCCGGGAAGAAGGACTGGCGCGGCTGGCTGGAAGGGGCGCCGCTGAGCGAACGCGCGCTGTGGCGGATCAACTTCCGGGACATCGGCCTGAACCTGCGGCAGACGAAGGTTCGGAGCTCCGACTCCTTCAACGCGGTCCAGAACTCCCGCGTGCAGGGCTCCGACGAGCTTCTCATCGGCGGCGTCCTGAAGACCGACGCCGAATACCTGCACCACGAATACAAGTGGACGAACACTCTCGAGATGGAGTACGCGAAGGACCGCATCAGCCCGCGCAACGGCCCCGCGACCACCAACCTGGCCGCCAACCGCATCATGTTCCTGACGCTGGACACCAAGCGGGTGGGCGGCATTCCCTACGGCTGGCTGGCGCGCTCCTGGGGTCCTTCCGTCGGCCTTCAGTACGACGGCGAATTCCAGTCGTCGCCGGGCCTGCCGCGCAAGCAGGTGTACAGCGTCTTCCCGGGCGTCGAGTTCTTCGACGGCTCCGTGGTGAAGACCCTGTCCACCTCGGGAATCCTGAAGCGCGACCTCTCGCGCGATCCGCCGAACACGCAGACCGGCCTGCGCCTGCGCACTCTCCTCTCCACGCCGCTCGGCCCCGGAGGGGCGAAGCTCGACGGCGAGCTCTGGAGCAACTACTTCTTCCTGACGCACTCCGACAACGCCAGCGACCTTCGCCTGGAAGGAGACGCCAGCGCCAAGCTCAGCATCCCCATCCGCAAGCACCTGTCCGTCGCGCCGTTCGTGGACTTCTACTGGTTCGGGCTGAAGACCAGCCCCTCGTACGGCTACAGCCTGATGACCGGGATCTCGATCGGCTTCTCGCGCATCTGGAAGCCGCAGTACGAGGATTTCTGACGCCTCAGCCCGTCAGGTCGGCCTCGAGCAGTATTTCGTAGGCGTGACCGAAGGGCGCGGGACGGCTGGCGTAGAGGCTGATCGCCGTCGCCGGACGGCGCAGAGACCAGACGGGTTCCGCGCGAAGCGCGGAACTGAAATCCGGCGGGGTCGTCGCGCGGCGGTTGCGGCCCAAAGTCATGTGCGGGGAGAACGGGCGCGGTTCGTCGCGCTCCAGAAGATCCGCGAGCGTTTTCATCGGCTCAAATCCCGCGTCGAGGCCGACCCACACCACGCGCGCGTCCTCCAGGGATTCGAACGCGCCCACGCCGCCGTAGGTCAGCTCGAACGGCGCGACTTGCGCGGCCGCCCGGCGCATCCGCGCCTCCACCTCGGGGAGATCCGCCTCCGGGGTCTCGCCCAGGAAGCGCAGTGTCACGTGCATGTCGCGGGGATCCACCCAGCGGTAGTCCGCGGGCGCGCGGCGGAGGCGGGCGACGGCCGCGGCGGCGGCGGCCTTCACTTCGTCGTCGGCCGCGATGGCATAGAAGAGGCGCATTGGACCGGAGGATACCAAAAGAGGGACAATCGCCCCATGCTCGCCGAGGGAAATAAGTGAAGGCCGTCGTCACACGCGTGGAACGCGCGGCCGTGACCTTCCGCGACGGGGCGAACGC
Organism: Elusimicrobiota bacterium; assembly: GCA_044450965.1. GTDB lineage: Bacteria > Elusimicrobiota > Elusimicrobia > UBA1565 > UBA9628 > GWA2-66-18. The sequence goes on from JBIOJO010000058.1 coordinate 9,228, forward strand.
CGGTCAACGACGCGAAACGGGCTACGGTCTGCTGATCCTCCTCGGCATCGGGCCCGCCGACGACGAAGGGACCGCGCGCAAATTGGTCGCGAAAATTCTCGCCCTGCGGATTTTCCCTAACGCCGAAGGAAAATTCGACCGTTCCGTGACCGACGTGGGCGGCGCCATTCTCCTGATCTCCCAATTCACCTTGTACGGCTCGCTCAAGGGCGGCCGCCGCCCGGACTTCACCGGAGCGGCGCGGCCCGAAACGGCCCAGCCTTTGTACGAACGCGTCTCCGTTCTATTGGCCGCCGGCGGTCTCACGGTCAAGACCGGAGAGTTCGGCGCGTCCATGGCCGTGGATTCGGTCAACGACGGCCCCGTCACCGTGCTGGTCGACACAGACTTATTCTGATTTTTTCAGAATAATTCGAATTGACCGCCATCAATTACAAGGGTTGACCACTCTCATCGGGCTCCCCATGCCCTTCCCGCTATACTGAGAGCGTCGTCAGAGGCACTCACATGAAACCCACCATTTTGATTCTCGCTCTCTCCTTCGCCGCCGCGAACTCCTCCGCCCAGATCATGCCGGTCCGCTTCACCGCGCCCGTCAATCCGATCATGGGCCTGCCGAAGAATCTGCCCAGCCCCCTCACCGGTCCGCTGGCGGGAATGGACATCCACCTCCCCAGCCTGGTCCCGACGTTGACGCCCGCCCCCGCTCTCCTGCCCGCGGTCGCGCCGCAAGCGGCCCTCCCGGTCCTGCCCGCCGCGCTGCCGTCCCGCGGCGACAAGTGGAGCCCGGCTCCGGCCAACCCCTCCCACGAGAACGTGATCAACCCGCTGCGCCGCATCATGCCCGGCGTGACCATCCGGTTCGGCGAGAAGGCCAAGGACGAGAAGACCGTCCCCGCGCCCCGCAAGGACACGCTCGACCAGCTGTTCGACGGCGACGGCCAGCCCGTGAAGCCCGGCATGAACCGCGGCCCCATCGGCAACGAGCGCCGCATCAGCCTGCCGGAAGACGATCTGATGCGCGAGCTCGGCTTCTAAGAATTCCGTCTCACCGAAAACGAAAAGGGCCCCGGATTTCTCCGGGGCCCTTCGCTTTTACGGCCGGCGCCTACCAGGAATACTTGACGGTGTAGGTCACGACGGCCTCCCCGTCCTTCTTGACCGGCACGGAGAACTCGATCGTCTGCGCGTCCTTCTTCTCGAATTTCGCGGAGGACTCGACGATCTTCCAGTTCGTCCAGCGGTACAGATGCTCGACGACGGTCACCGTCGCGTCCGCGTCCTTGTGGTTGCGCAGGCGGATCTCGAAGGTCTCCTCGAAGCGGCGCTTGTTGACGTCGGACGCGTAGTCGGTGCGCTTGCGCTCGCCGACCATGTCGAAGGATTCCCCCATCTTGATTCGGATCTTCTCGTCCTTGGGCGTGTGGTCGATGGCGTCCTCGCCGGCGAACTGCAGGGAGCCCTCGTCGTCCTTCTTATACACGCGCACCCGCCCCTTGGGCAGGGGAATCCCCAGGCCCTCGGATTTCTTGTTCTGGAACTCCAGCAGGACCGCGACCCTCTTGCCCGACTGCAGCCCGTAGTTCGGATCCCAGTAGCCGGAATCGCCGAAGTAGTTCCACTGCACGTTCTCGGTCCCGTCGTACACGTATAGTTTTTTGATCGGCACGCCCGCCGCGGAAGCCATCTCCACCTGCTTGGAGGAATTCTCGGCCAGAGTGGTCGGACGCGTCAGCGTGTACATGTGGTACTCGAAGAAGGTTTTCTCGGTCATGTTCGACGCTTCGTCCATCGCCATGGCCTTCGCCGCGACCGCGTACATCCTTCCCCGGCCGGCCATCGGCACCGGCGCGCGGTGAACGTCGCCCGCCACCAGCTTCAGCTTCGCGTCCTTGTAGGTCGCGCCGGAGTTGTTCACCACCGTGGTCCACGCGGTCAGGTCGCCCTTCGCGTCGTCCTTGTCCACCACCAGGACGTAATCGGCGCTCCACGACATCCCGGAGGTCATGTACGAGATCTCCCCCTGATGCGCGCCCCCCTTCGCCGCGCTCAGCTTCCAGACCAAGGTCGGCTTCGTCAGCAGGCCCTCGGGAAGCTCCGGCAGGACCGGAGAACCCATGGGATTGATCAGGATCTTGCCTCCGGACTGCAGCACGCGGCCGCCGGCGTTCGACAGGAGGATGCCCTTGATCGTTTCCTTCTTGTCCCCGTCGCGGCCCGAATACCGCTCCAGCTCGATCTCCTTGCCGAGGTAGCGGTTGAGAATGGTGTCGGGGCTGGCCAAGTCGTAGCGGAAGTCCTGCTCCAGCACCGTGACCGCGCCCGGGTCGGTCAGGGATTTGAAATGGACGCTGGTCGGATCGATCTGCGCCGCGACGTCCTCGACCTTGAGCTCGCTCACGCCGCTCTTCAAGGTGAAGGGCCGGATCTCCTTGATCAGGCCCAGGTTCGAGTTGTAGACGGTCACTTCGGTCGCGGACGCGGCGGTCGCCAGCGCCAGCGCGGTCGTCAGCAGGATTATTTTCATGGGTTATTCCTCCAACTCATGGGACGCCGCCATCATAGGATAGTTCCCGGGCCTTGAATTCGGACATTTGTTCGACTATACTCATGCCATGTTCGTCGCCGCCGAAGACTACGCGGACCGGGGCCTGGACCTCAACGAACGGCTGATCCGCCGTCCGGCCGCGACGTTCTTCATGAAGGCCTCCGGCTCCTCGCCCGATTCAGGCGTGAACGACGGGGACCTCCTGATCGTCGACCGCGGCGAGATTCCCGCGCCCGGACGGGTGGTGGTGGCGGTGGCCTCCGGCGAACTGGCCGTGCGGCGGCTGCCCGCGGGCTGGCGCGAGGACGACGGCCTGGAGGTCTGGGGAGTCGTGGCCTGGATCGTGCGCGCGCCCTAGGCGATCATGACGGCCTTCGCGCTGGTCGACTGCAACAACTTCTTCGTCTCCTGCGAGCGGGTCTTCCGCCCGGAGCTGGAGCGCCGCCCGGTCATCGTGCTGTCGAACAACGACGGCTGCGTGATCTCGCGCTCGGAGGAGGCGAAGGCTCTCGGCATAGGGATGGCCGCCCCGTTCTTCGAGGTCCGCGCGTTATGCGCCGACCACGGCGTCGTCTCGATCTCCGCCAATCACGAACTGTATGTGGATTTCTCGCGCCGCGTCGCGGAAGTCCTGCGCCGGCACGCGCCGACGGTGGAGGAGTATTCCATCGACGAATCCTTCCTGACCTTGCCGGAGGACGGCGATCTGTTCCGGCGCGCCTGGGCGCTGCGCGCGGAGGTCGGACGCTGGACCGGCATCCCGGTGTCCGTCGGCTTGGCGCCGACCAAGGCCCTGGCCAAGCTGGCCTCCGACAAGGCGAAGAAGGCCGGGGGCGTACTCTCCCTACTTGATCCCGCCGTCCGCGCCGAAATCTTGGGCACGACGCCCGTCGAACACGTCTGGGGCATCGCGAAGCGATCCGCGCTGCGTCTCGCCGAGCACGGCGCGCGCACGGCGGCCGAGTTCGCCGACCTGAGCGATCCCGTGATCCAGAAGACGCTGGGCGTCGGCGGCGTACGGCTCGCTCACGAACTCCGCGGCGTCTCCTGCCTGACCTTGGCCGCCGCCGCGCCCGAACGCCAGTCGGTGACGGTCTCGCGCTCCTTCGGCCGCCCGGTCGGCAATCTGCCCGCCTTGGAGGCCGCCGTGGCGTCCTTCGCCGCCAACGCCGCGGAGCGCGCGCGCCGCCACAATCTCAAGGCGGGCGCCTTGAGCGTTTTCCTAGGCTGGCGCGAGGACGGCCGAGCCGCGGGAGACGACGCCGGCGCGCGCCTGACCCCGACGAACGACACCGCGGTCTTGGTGAAGGCGGCCAAGGAGCTGGTCGGGAAGGTGTTCGTCGAGGGCCGCGCGTTCCGGAAGGCGGGCGTGGTGCTGACCGCGATGGAAGCCGCCGATTCCGGCCAGGCCGATTTCTTCGACGACGGCCGCGCCGAGCGCACGCGGCGTCTGCTGAAGACCTTGGACCGCGTCAACGCGTCGCTGGGGCCCGGAACGCTCCGTTACGGCGGAGCGCTGGTCTCCCGGGCCACCGCCTCGAAAAGCGAGCGGCGCTCGCCGCGCTGGACGACGGAATGGTCGGAACTGCCGACGGTGAAGGCCTAGGGGATCAGCGCCGGAAAGAGAGGAAGGATTCGGGAGCGCCGTCCCGGCGGGAAAACAAGAAGACGCCCGCGATCAGCAGCGCTCCGCCCAGGATCAAGCCGGCCCCCACGAACAACGCTCCCGGCGGCGTGCCCGACGCGGCGTAACCCCAATCGACTCCGACGGCGGCGACGGCGAGATTCATGCGATGGGTTCCTCTGCGATCAGAATATCAGGCGAAGAGCTTCCCCGCCACGAAACAAACGGCGAACGTCCGGCCCCCTCAGAGACGAGGGATCGTGTAGCGGACGGCATGCGGTTCGTCCTGGCCGCGGCGCGTCATGCGTCCCGCCATGAAGAACAGCGCCAGGCCGATCGACGCGAAAACGGCGATGAACAGGATTCCCTCGGTGGTGCCGCCCACACCTGCGAATCCGGACTCCATTCCGACGGCCGCGATCATGATGTTCATGATCAAAGCTTAGCCGCGGCTCGTTACAGGCGTATTACGGCGCGCCGTCGAGAATTAGGCGTCAGCGGCGCGGCTTGCGGCGCCACGGAGACTGCCGGACCTGGTTGGGGAGTTCGTCCTTGACGGCCTCGAAATCCAGCCGGCCCGCCGCGGAATCCACGGCCGTCAGCTTGACCCGGATCTTCGCGCCGAGCGGGGCGTTGCCGCCGCGGAGCAGACCCACCGCGCCGGACTCGGGAAGAGCCACGAACAGCCCCGCGGCGGTCGAGTTCACCACCACGCCGATGAACTCCTGGCCGACGCTGCGGCCGAGAAGCTGGGCGCGCGCCAGATCCACGGCCTTGCGCTCGGCCTCGGAGGCGCCGCGCTCGCGCTCGCAGCAACGGGTCGCCAGGGCGGCCACGTCGATGCCGTCGGAATGCGCGTGCGGCTTGCCGTGGAATATTCCCTTGAGAGCGCGGTGGACGAACAGGTCCGGGTAGCGGCGGATCGGGGAGGTGAAGTGGCAGTAATCCTTCGACGCCAGGCCGAAGTGGCCGCCGGGATCGGGGGAGTACAGCGCCAACTTCAGGCTGCGGATGACCTGGATGTTCGCGGTCTCCTCGAACGGGTGGCCGACCGCGGCCTTCAGCAGGCCCTGGAGCCCCTTCACGGGGTTGGCGACCAAAGAGGTCGGCGCCTTGATGCCCAGCTGGCCCAGCTCCTTCTGCAGGGCGTCGAGGCGGTCCGGATCGGGGACGTCGTGCAGGCGGCGCAGGAACGGAACGCGCGCCTTCGAAAGATAACGCGCGACCGCCTCGTTGGCCGCGACCATGAACTCCTCGATCAGGCGATGGCTGTCCAGGCGCGGGCGCTTGATCACCTCGACCGGCGTGCCGGAGGCGTCGCACTTCACGTAGTACTCCGTGGTGGAGAAGTCCAGAGCGCCGCGGCGCATGCGCTCCGCCGTCAGCGCCTTGGCCAGCGGACCCATGCGCTTGACCGCCGCCAGCACCTCGGGTACCACGCGCTCCACGGGCTTGCCGTCGAGCAGGTCCTGGATCTCCTCGTAAGTGAAGCGGCGCCAGGAGCGGATGACGGTCTCCTCCACCTTCACCCCGTGCACCGCGCCGTGCGCGTCCAGCTCCATCCAGCACGTCAAGGTCAGGCGCGGAACGTCGGGGCGCAGGGAGCACAGATGATCGGAGATCTTCGGCGGCAGCATGGGGATCACGCGGCCGGGCAGATACACGCTGGTGCCGCGACGCACCGCTTCCTTGTCCAGGGGCGAATCGCGCTTCACATAATGCGAGACGTCCGCGATGTGCACGCCGAGGCGCCACTTCCCCCCGCTCAGCTGCTCGATGGACACCGCGTCGTCGAAGTCCTTCGCGTCCGCGCCGTCGATGGTGAAGGTCGGCAGGTCGAACAGGACGTTGCGCCCGGCCCAGCTGGAGGGTTCCGGCTCCTCGGGCAGGGCGGCGGCCTCTTCCAGCGCGTCGTCCGGAAATTCGGTCGGGATGTCCTTGGAGGCGATCACCGCGCGCACGCGCGTCTTCGGATCCTCCGCGGGGCCCAGCATCTCGATGATCACGCCGCCGGCGGTGCGCGATTCGGTGGGCCAGCGCTCGATCTTCAGCGCGGCCAGCTGCCCTTCCACCAGCGTCACGCCTTTCGCGGGGCCGGTCACTTCCAAGGCGTCGCCCTCGGCGCCGCCCTCGGGAATCAGCGCCCAGAACTTCCCCGCCCGGCGCAGGACGCCGACCACGGTGGTCCGGCCGCGCGTGATCACGCGCACGATCTCGCCCGACAGCTTCCCGCCGCGGTTGCCGACGATCCGGGCCGCGACGCGGTCGCCGTCCATGGCGAGCCGCAGCGTCTTGCCGCTCAGGTAAACGTCCTTGCCGCCTTCGGTCTCCGCGATGAGGAACGCGAAGTGCCCCCGGTGCTGGATTTTACCTTCGATCAGATTTTCGCCGCGCCTCGCCATGGGTCATTATGGCACATCTGTACTATTCGGCATCGGTCTGCCAGATCAAGACCTCCGAACCCTCCGTCCCGGCCGTCCACTTCGGACTGCCGGCGCGCACCAGGCGCGCCGCGTCGCCCTGGCGGAATTCCCCCGCGCCTTCCAGCGTTCCGGAGCCCTTCGCGACGAACAGATGGACATGGCTGGCCTCCGGCACCTTCACGCTGGCGCCCGCCGCGAGACGGCCGGCCCACAAAGTCGCGTCCTTCTGCCGGATGCGGATCGCCGCCAGATCTTTGTTGCCCGACGCCACCGGCACCAGCCCGCCCTTGGACAGCTGGGCGTTGATGTCCAGCTGCTCGTAGCCCGGATCGATGGACTCCGTGTCCGGGACCACCCACATCTGGACCAGATGAGCCTCTTCCTTCTTCGAATTGTTGATTTCGGAGTGGTAGATCCCCCGCCCCGCGCTCATGCGCTGGGCCAGGCCCGGGTAGATGATCCCCAGGTTTCCCTGCGAGTCCTTATGCTCGAGCTCCCCGGATATCATCCACGTCACGATCTCCATGTCCCGGTGCGGATGCGTGGAGAACCCCGACGCGGGGCTCACGCGGTCCTCGTTGCTGACCAAGAGCAGCCCATGGTGCGTGTTGGTCGGGTCGTAGTGAGGTCCGAAGCTGAAGCTGTGCCGGCCGTCCAGCCAGCCGATCTTCGTCCGAAAACGGTCCTCGTTCTTCTGCACGCTGATAAATCCCTCTTTTTTCCCGCTCATAACGCCTCCATTCGTTCGATGTCAAACCATTAGCCCGAAAAAAATCAACCCGCCGCCGCTTTCCCCAGCTTGCGGCAAAGGCGCCGCAGCTCGTCCTGTTCGGCGGGCTCCAAGGCGGCCAACGTCCCGATGATCAGACGCACGTGCCCGGGCAGCGTCGCCTTCACCAGCTTGCGCCCCTTCGCCGTCAACTCCACCGTCCGGTACCGCCGGTCGTCGGCGCGCGTCGTGCGCGCCGCCAGGCCGCCCTTCTCCAGGTTCGCGATCACCAAGGTCAGATTCCCCCGGCTTCTCAGCACCTTCCCGGCCAATTCCGCGGCGCACAGCGGCCCCAGATGATACAGGGCCTCCAGCACGCCGAACTGGCTTTCCGTCAACCCCGCCTCCGCGATCGCGCCCTGAATCCGCGCCGTGACCGAATCCGCCGCGCGCGACAAGGAGATGAACGCGTTCAGCGCCCGGATTTCCGCCGCCGTCCCTTTGTATCGGCTTCCCATGATTATTAGTTCGATATCAAACTATAGTTCGATTGTAGCACCGGGATTCCGTTTCGTCAAGGGTCAGAACGCCCGCGGGTTGAAGTCGTGGAGCCGGACGGCGTCGCCGCCGGCGTCGTGGGGCGCGGGCGCGCGGTGGTCGTCCGGCGTCGGCGCGCGGCCCTGGTTCCAGATGCGGTCGAAATACGCGGCCCAGGCCGCGGCGTCGTCCGGCGCGTCCAGGAACACGGCGTTCTCGTAGTTGTTCAGCTCGCCGTTGAACGTCCAGTTGAACGAACCGGTCTCCACCAGTTTGCCGTCCAGGACGACGAACTTGTTGTGCATGACGCCCTTCTGGCCGTCCTTGCCGTTCGACAGGCGGACGTCGAAGCCCAGCTCGGTCATCTGCGCCATTTCCTTCAGGAAGCCGTACTGGTAGCGGTCGAACACGACGCGAATCTTCAGGCCGCGGTCCTTCGCGCGCTGCAGGGCGTCGATGAGGTCGTGATGCGTGAAGGAGAAATTCGCGACGACGACGGTGTCCTTCGCGGCATCGATGGCGGCCGCGATCAGCGCGGCGGTGCCGTGCGGCGTGTAGGATTCGCGCGGCAGGGCCGTCCCGTTGAAGTTCACGTTCCGGGCGGAATCCTGAGGCGCCGGCGGCAGCGGCGCGCTGTGGCCCTGCTCGTCCAGCACGGGCTTCACGGGAGGATTCTTGTCGTCGACGACCTTCGCGTTCGACCACATCCAGTTCCAGTAATTCTGGTAGGAGGCGATGCGCGCGGCGTCGTCGTCGAACAGGGCGTTTTCGAAATGCTGGACGTCGGCCGCGCGCGTCCAGTTGTAGGAGCCGGTCTCCAGCAGGCCGCCGTCAAACACGGCGAACTTGTTGTGCATGATGCCGTAGGCGTCGCCGCCCCGGAGCATCTTCAGCGAAAAGCCGGCGTCGACCAGGCTCTGCACCTCGGGGGTGCGATGACCGGTCGCCTTCTCCGGAAACAGATGCCCCTGGTCCATCACGATGCGGATCTTCACGCCGCGGTCCTTCGCGCGCTGGAGAGCGTCGCGGACCTCGCGGATGGCCAGCTCGTAGATGGCGATGTCGAGCGTCTTCTTCGTCGCGTCGATCGCGCGGATCAGGTGCGTGCTGATCTGGGTCTGGTCGGAGAACATGCGCGTGGGCAGGTTCTGGCCGTTGAAATTCAGCGAGTCTCCGCGCGGCGCGGCGGGGGCGGCCGCGGGC
>JBIOJO010000059.1:0-16687 GCA_044450965.1 Elusimicrobiota bacterium
GCGGCGCGGCGGGCGGAGCCTTGGCGCCCGCGGTTCCTCCGGGCACTTGGATGGCGTTGCACACCCCGGAGACGCGCGAGCAGGCCCGGACCGTTCCGATTCCGGTGGCTCCCATCAAGTAAGGATTGTCCATGGGCACCAGATGGCCCGTGCCCCAGTAATCCCACTTCGGCCCCGACCCCATGACCTCGTACTCGCAGATGCCGCGCATGGGATCCCCCTCGGGGCGCATCGGGCAGCAGCTGCGGTTCTGGTCGCCCATCACCGTCTGGCAGTAGCCCTCCTGGCGGTTCGAGCAGGTCTGGGGCGTCGAGTCGACGACGACCCGGTTGCCGTTGCCGCCGTGGATTTTCAGGCCGATGGTGCGGATCGGCGGCGGTTTGGGCCAGCAGCCGGCGTGAGGCCCCGACGAGGAGGCGGCGCCGGTTCCGGCGGAAGCGCCCTCGGCGCCTCCCGTCGTCCCGTCGGGGTTCGGCATGCCGGGCGGAGTGGCCAGCTTGACCTCGTTATGCGGAGAAGGATGCGCCGCGTCGTTCGCCTGCCATTGCCAGGTCGCGGCCGAGGCGCCGCTTTTGCCGACGGCGATGTACCCGCCGTCGTCGCCGTTGAAAATGTAGTTGCCTTGCGGGTCCAGATGGCCGGCGCCGGGGCCCAACTGCTGGGCGATGAAGGCCATGTTCCCCTTCGTGGGCGGCAGGGATTGCGCCAGGCTGGCGAAGGAGTCGCGCGCCGAGCGCGCGGGGGTGGGCTTGCCGTCGTCGCCGAAGCCGATCAAGGCGCCGGCGTAGGCGCCTTGGCTGTACCCGGTCGGGCCGCTGGGTTCCTGCGGGGCTCCGGCGCCCGCTCCTCCGCCGCCCTTGCCGCCGGCCTGGTCCTTGAGGGCGGCGGTCACGGGCGCGGGCATGCCGCAACCCGAGGCGCCCGGCGCGCCCATGCTGCAGCCCGCGAACGCGGCCGCCAGGAGGAGCGGCGGCGCGGCCAAGGCCAGCTGTCGAAATCCGCTGCCCATTTAAGGAGTGTAACCCTGGCTGCGGGGGGAGTCAAGGTCGCCGCGGCGCTACACGCACTAACATTCCAGGTGGACAGAATGAGGGGTAAGGTCACTCTCTTAAAATGGTTTCCCATACCGTCATAATGGAGATGAGCCAATCTCGCGCATCGTTCCCGCTGTCGAACGATCTGTTGGCGGCGCTGGACAGCGCGTCCCATTCTTCCGGCAAGAACGGAAGGAACGCCCGGGACTCTTGAAGCAGTTCGACGGCGAGTTTCCGGCGTTCGTCGGGAACCTCCGAGGACATTTCGACGACCCACTTGGCGGTCCGCTCTTCGGGACCGTCGGCGTCTGCAAAGACGGCGAGAGCCCCTCTCAGCGTCGGATATCGGCGTGTGAACTCGGTCTCGGTCATTTTTATTCCGGGTAAGACGTCAGAATGAGAACGCGGCATTTCGTGGCCTTTCGCAGGACAGCCAGGACGTCGTATTTGGGAACCGGCGTGGGATCTCCATTCCCGGTCGAAACGCTGTAGCCGATCGGACCGGCGGCGACATTGCCCGGGACTTGGATCGGCAGTGGTATCTTCGTGTCGTCGAGATACCACGCGGTGATGGCGCCTTTCCTTGCGGCGACGGCATCGCGAATGTTCTTCTCGGCCGTGGCGAGATCGTTGTAGGAGCTTGCGTCTTCCAGGTGGGGGCTGCGCAGCCGCACCAAGAGGTATCGTTGAGATTTGCCGACGTGCTCCTTAATCGTGTGGCCGCCGTTGCGTTCGTGGATTTGGAGGTAGCCCTCCGCGAGGCGCGTGGCGTCAACGAAGCGATCTCGAACGTCGTCCTGCGGTCCAAGACCGCACTTCTTCGTGTTGCTGAATTCGATGACCAGAGCGGCAGTCGCCGCCCCACCGATGAGCATGTCCTTGAGCTTCTCGAGCGCGGCATCAATTTCATCATCGGGCGTGCCAGGCAGAGCGCCGGCATCCGACGGATGATAAGTCGCCTGCACGCTCGCGGTTCCGTTCGCTGCGAAGGGCAATTTGATCGCCGCCGCGCCGGGGGGCAGGGGCGAGGCCGGTCCCGCAGCCTTGCCCGCCTTGTGCGCGACGCGCGTGCCGTTGTCCGCCCCGATGTCGTTGAAGGCGATCAATCCCTCGTCCTTCGGCGTCAGGGAGACTATCAGACCTTCCGGGCTGGCGCTGTTCGCCATAGTCACCTTGGCGGTGATGGTGAATTTGTCGCCGGGCTGGAACGGCCCCGGCGGGTCCACCGTGATCTCCAGCTTTTGCACGCACTTCATCGCGTCGAGCTTCGCCGCCAGATCGCGCGCGGCGGCGGGGGAGGTGAGCCAGGGAACGTCCGCGGGCACGGTGCCGGCCAAAGACGGCACATCGGCCAATGAAAACGTGACCGAGACCTGGCATGACGACATTTGACCTTGTGCCACGGCGGCGTCGCAGTTGTTGGCGCCGTTGCACAGCCATCGGGCCCGACGGCGGAGGTCCTGACATGCATCCTGCGCTCGGACCGAGGCGGCGGTCATCAGCAACGCCGCGGCGATCAACGTCTTGAGGGCGGAAGCCATGCGTGTCATATTACGAATTCGGGGCTTGCTTTGGCGCGGAGGGGAAGCTAGGATGGTCGGGTATCGTGAGCAAGGAGATTCGATTGAAGACATGGAAACGCCTCGCCGGGATGATCGCTTTGGGCCTGACGTGCGCGGCGTGCGCGCCCGCGCCCGCGCCGGACGCTCCCGCGAGCGAGGCCGAGTACCACCGCGCTCCGGGCAGCCCGTTCGAGGCCGCCTTCGCCCGCGAGGACGGCGTCCAGCCCATCCGCTGGGGCGGCTGGATCAAGACGTTGACCGCGGGGACCGGCGCCGCGCCCACCGTGGACGACAAAGTCACCGTGAACTACCGCGGCACCTTGACCGACGGCACCGAGTTCGACAGCTCCTACAAGCGCGGCCAGCCCGCCACCTTCCCGCTGTCCGGCGTGATCCCGTGCTGGACCAACGGCGTGCTGATGATGAAGGTGGGCGGCAAGGCCAAGCTGGTCTGCCCCTCCGCCGTGGCCTACGGCGACCGCGGCTCACCGCCGGACATTCCCGGCGGCGCGACCTTGGTCTTCGAGATCGAACTGCTGGACGTCGTCCGCTAAAGGCCGGTCGGCGTCAGGCGCCGGCGGCTTCGGAGAGCCGGCGCGAGAACTTCTCGCGCCAGCTGGGGGGGAGGGCCTTCGCGCTCAACGCGCGGCGCAGCTCGGCGGCCGGTTTGGAGGGCGCCGCGGACAGGCGCAGTATTTCGGGCACGGGGAAGCGCGCGGGATCGCGGTGGACCCACTCCCCGGAGTCGCCCGCGGCCACGACGCCTTCCTCCGCCACGCGGAAGTACACGCCGAAGCGGCCGCTGTCGAGAAATTTTTCCACGATGCCCATGTCCCCGAACCGGATGCCCAGCTTGAAGCAGGGAAACCGCGGCTGGACCGCCTCCAGCACCGCCGTACCGACCCGCAGGCGGTCGCCCACGCAGACCTCTTCTTCCGTGAAGCCTTCCAACGTCAGGTTCTCGCCGAAGGTTCCGTACGGCAGCGCGCGGCCCAGCTCCCGGTTCCACCACGCGTAATGCTCGGCGGAGTAGGCATAAATCGCCTTGAACTCCCCGCCGTGCACCTGCAGGTCGGACTGCCGGTCGCCCTCTAAGTTGTGCCGCGTCACGCGCAGCGGGCCCGGGACGGATTCCTTGAAGATGCCGGTTTCGACGTCCCGGCCTTCCCAGCGGACGGTCCTTCCCATCGAGACGTTGAGCGAGACCAGCTTCACAGCCGGCGCACCACGTCGGGTTCGGGGCTGATCGCGTCCAACAGCTCGCGGACCGTGCGGCGTCCGTCGGGCCTCCACTCCGGCGCCACGTCGGCCAGCGGCGCCAGCGCGAACGCGCGCGACGGCGTGCCCGGGTGCGGCACGGTCAGCCACGGCGTCCTGATACGCGCGTCGCCGTAGGCGATCAGGTCCACGTCCAGCGGGCGCGCGCCCCAGCGGATGCCCGGGGCGCGGCCGGCGGCGGCTTCCAGGATCTTCGCTTCCAGCAGGAGCCCCATCGGCGTGCGCGCGGTTTCCAGCTTCACGGCCTGGTTCAGATAGGCGTCCTCGCTGGGGCCGACCGGCGCGGTCTCGTACAAGCGGGAGACCTTCATGACGCGGACGCCGTCGAGTTTGCGGAGCGCCGCCACGGCGCGGCGCAAGGTCCGCGCGCGGTCGCCCATGTTCCCGCCGAGAAGAAGAAGGGCGGTGACGGGCTTCACTGGGGGCGCTTGCGCGCGCGGCGGTCCGCTTTTTGAAGGAGATGGACCACGTACCCGGCGATGAACAGCGCGGCCAGGTTGGCCTGCCAGCCCTCGAACGTCACGCGGTGGTCGTTCGGGTTGGGCGCGATCAGCGCGCCGATCTTCACGAACAGCCCGCCCTCGTACACGAACAAGGTCCACAGCAGCCAGAACAGCGCGCCGATGACGACCATGCATCCGACCACGACGGCGGCGAGATGGACCGGGTCGTAATGGGGAACCTCGGGCCCGTCGTCGTCCGCGAACAGGTCCGTCCAGCCCTTCCAAAGTTTCTTCATCTCAGCCCCAGCATGTCCAGCATGTCGTAAAGACCGGGCTTCTTGCCGGAAACCCAGAGCGCCGCGTCCAGCGCGCCCTGGGCGAACAGGTCGCGGGATTCCGCGTGATGCGAGAGGATCAAGGTCTCGAACGGCCCCGCGAAGGTCAATTCGTGATCGCCGACCACGTCGCCCATCCGCCGGGAGGAGGTGGTCACCGGCTGATCGTCGCCGTGGCCTTCGCGCACCGCCTGCGCGATCCTCAGCGCGGTGCCGGAGGGCGCGTCCTTCTTGCCCTTGTGGTGGGTCTCCACGATGGCCGCGTCGTACTCCGGCAGGCGGCGCGCCGCCTCCTGCGCCAGGTGCAGCATCAAGGTCACGCCGCGGCTGAAATTAGGGGCGACGAACACGGGGATCTTCTTGGACGCCGTCGCCAGTTGCGCGCGCTGGATCACGGTCAGCCCCGTTGTGCCCGTCACGAACGCGACCTTGGCGCGCGCGCACGCCGCCGCGAACCGGACGCAGGATTCCGGCGCGGTGAAGTCGATGGCGGCGGAGACGGAGCCGGCCTCGTCCAGGAACTCCTCGGCCCGGGTCCGGTCCACGCGCGAGACCAGGTGGAAGCGCGCGTCCGCGGACGCCAGCGCCGCCACGCGCGAGCCGGTGCGTCCGGTCGCGCCGCAGACGGCGATCTTCAGGGGATTGGAGGTCGGCATGGGACGAACGAATTATATCTATAATTGCGTCCATGACCGACAGCGTCTTCGACGCGCCGCTGGACATCCCGTCCGGCGAAGGCGCCCCGCCCGCCGTGAATTGGGACGAATTCAAGAAGGTGGTGGAGACCCGGCGCAGCGTGCGCGTGTACGACGGCACGCCCATCCCGGAGGCGCACGTCCGCGAGGTTCTGGACCTGGCCCTGCTGGCGCCGAACTCCTCCAATCTCCAGCCGTGGGAGTTCTATTGGGTCCGCACGCCGGAGAAGCGCGCGAAGCTGGTGGAGGCCTGCCTGAACCAGCCCGCCGCCGCCACGGCCGCGGAGCTGATCGTCTGCGTGGCGCGCACCGGGACCTGGCCCGCCATGCGCGCGCGGATGCTGAAGCGGCTTGCCGGGCAGAAGGGCATTCCCGCCTCCGTCCTGGATTACTACCGAAAGCTCGTGCCGATCGTCTACACCGCCGGCCCGCTGGGAATCCTCGCGCGTCTGCGGGGACTGGCGATGTTCGGCATCGGCTTCTTCAAACCCGTGCCGCGCGAGCCGTCGTCCCGCGCCGAACTGCGCACCTGGGCGGTGAAGAGCACCGCCTTGGCCTGCGAGAACATCATGCTGGGCTTCCGCGCCCGCGGCTGGGACACCTGCCCCATGGAGGGCATGGACTCGCGCCGGATCAGGAAGCTGCTGGGCCTTCCCGGCGACGCGACGGTCGTGATGGTCGTCTCCGCCGGGAAACGCTCGCGCAAGGGCGTCTACGGCCCGCGCCTGCGTTTCGAGCGGGAACTCTTCGTCAAGGAAGTCTGACGGGCCGGGCGCTGCGTTATTCCCGCGCCCGGAGCAGTTCCTGGTACGCGCCGGAGCCTTCGACCCGCGCGCGCGGCGCGCTTCCCGGATCGTCGGAGCCGAACCCGTCGGGCGGGGTGAGGTCGGGGATTTCCTGCACCGGGCTCCGGTCGAAATCCAGGCCGGAGATCGTCTGCTCCAGTGAATCCAGGAAGCCGGAGTCGTCCATCCCCGCGGCCTCCAAGACCAATTCCGGGGAGATGTAGACCCCGCCCGGGACGGAGGGACCCGTGCGGATCACCTTCTCGCCGTTCGCGCGCGCGGCGATCGCGGCGATCTCGGACTCGGTCCGACGCGGAATTTTGGTCAGATCGGCGTAGCTGACGCGGTCGCCCGCCCAGGTCGTGTCGTCGTGGTCCGCGGAATCGTTGGAATCGTAGCGGGTGACGCGCAGGAGACTCCCCGCCTTTCCGCCCATATTCAGGAAGACTTCGTCGTCCACGTAATACCCGACGTGGCTGATGGCGGTTCCTCCGGGTTTATGGAAGAAGACCGCGTTCAGGAACTCGGGCTCGCCGGAAAGCGCCCCGGCCCTTTGGGCCTGGGAGTACATGTCGCCGGAGGATCCGGAAAGCTTGCAGTAAAGACCGGCGGTGCTGGACATATATCCGCTGCAATCCGACCAACGACAGTCGTCGTGCGAGCCGCCCTTCGCGCCCAATTCGTAGCGGATGTTGCTGCCCTGCGCGAGGATGGCCTTGGCCAGCGTGACCCGGAACTGCAGGTCCGCGTCGCCCGGGCGAAGGCGCGCGTCCTCGATCAACTGCTTCGCCTTGCGGCGCACGCGCTGTAGGGCGTCCTCCGCCCGGACGGGAGCCGCCGCGCTGAGGAGCAGGACCGCCAGCAATATCCGAGAGATCATTTCACGGCCTCCTTGAGGTACGCCGCCGCGAGACGGGATGGGGGGACGTCCGCGTCCTTGTATGCGTGGTCGTCGCCGTACGCGACGGTACGGAGCAGATCGAGCGCGCGCGGGTCGCCGTCGATCGCGACGATCGCGCCGGCGTATTCGATCCGGGCATAGGGATTCCCGGAGCCGATGTCCGAAATCTTCTTCCACAATACCGGAACGGCGGGACGGTAGCGCGCGTAGCGCATGACGAATGCGATCTCGTCCAACGCCGCCCCCGGCGCGCCCGCGGCGGCCGGAGCGCCCGCGAGGACGGACAAAAGAGGCGACAAGGTCTTCTCGTCGTGGTCCATCCTCCACAGCACCGCGGCGGCGAGGTAGCGTCCGTTCTTCAGCCGGGAGTTCAGGGCTTCCCTCGCCCCGGGCAGCGCCGCTTCGGAGGAGAGGGCGACCGCGTCCACTCGCTTTTCGATCGCGCGGTTCCAGACGATCGGCGGCATGGCGTTTTCCAGGCGCTCGTACAAGGCGTCCAGCCGCGACGCGGCGGGATGAACCGCCTGGGCTCGGCACGGCGCCGCCGTCAGCGTCGCGGCCAGGAGAAGGACGAACCGTATTATTTTCAGAAGTCCTCGACGAACGACGGGGGCATCTCGTATTCGAGGGTCCAGCTCTCGCGATCCGGAGCGGCGTTCACCGCCTCGTTGACGTCCGCCTCCAGGCCGTTCAAGACCGGGTCGGACTCCGGCTCCAGATCCGGGGCGGAGATTTCCACGCCGCCGGCCACGGTCATGGTCGCCTGGCGGCCGTCGCAGTCGAATTGGACGGTCCGGGACAAGCCGCGGTAGACTCCGGGCGGGCCGTCCATGGGACCGCGCCAGCGGCCGGCCCACGCGTCGGCGACGGCCAGGGGGGCGCCGTCGGCCTTCGCGCGGATCAGCCCGGCGATGTAGACCTCTTGATAAAGACCCTTGAGCCGGCGGAACAGGGGCTGGCTTCGGGCGATGGCGGCGAAACGGTTGGTGAAATCCGCGGCGAAATCCTCGGACGGCGGGTCGATGCTCTCGGCGGCGGCGACCAGCTGGGAGCCGGAGGAGCGCGTGCCCTCGGTCCGCAGGCCGAGACGGGACTTCACCCAGAAGACGTTGCCGCTGCTCGAGGATAGGACGTCGCGGCTTCGCGGCTCCAGCGCGTGGAACCAGAAGCGGTTCTGCGACCGGGCGTTTTCCGCGCGGCGGCAGTCCTGCGCGTAGTAGTTCTGGGCCCGGTCCGTCGCGCTGGGCAGGCCCGCGCCGCCTCCGAGCCCGAAGGAGATGCTCTTCATCAGGTAGTCGGCGTCCAGCATCACGTGAGCGAAGTGGCTGTCGCGCGGGACGCCGCCCACCCGCGGGTTCTGCGGGCCGGAGAAATTCCCCGGAATAGGATCCAGGGAGCAGTACGGCGCCTGACCTCCGGCGGAGCTCCTGATGGCCTCGGCGGCGTCGCGCAGGTCGAAAGGATCGTCCAGCGGGGGCGCGGCGGAGCGCTCGCCGATCAGGATCACGTCGCCGCGGCGGCGGTCGATCATGAATCCGTCCAGGCGCGTGACGAAGACGCCGAGGCCGTCGGCCGGGTCCGATTTCAGCAGGCCTTTGAGCGAGATCGCGACCACGGTGACGGCGTTCGCGGAGCGCAGCTTGACCGGCTTGATCACCGTCGGCTCCGGGGCCGAGTGGATGTTGCAGAAGGAGCACTCCAAGGTCGGCGTGATGGTGAGCTGCGCGGAGCTCGGGAGGGCGCAGGCGGCGGCCAGCAGCAGCGCCAACGGGGCGGTCGTTCGAAGTTCGGGCATCTTACAAGTATAAGCGCCCGCGCTTCCGTCGCCCTGGGACCGTTGGGGCGCGCGCCGCGGTCAATCAGCCTAAGCGGGATTGGGCCTTTTGCGGCGCGGCGAGGGGCGTCCGGCGTGCTACTCTATTCCCTTCGGACCAACTCTCGACGCCGGAGCTCCCATGGCCAACCTGAATAAAGTGATGCTGATCGGACGTCTCACCCGCGACCCGGAGATCAAGGTTTTCGGAAACGGCGGCAAGGTCGCCAACATCGGCTTCGCGGTCAACAACCGCAAGAAGAGCAAGGAGACCGGACAGTGGGAGGACGTTCCCGTCTGGATCGACCTGAAGGTCTTCAACCGCGAGACCGGCCGGAAGCTGGCCGACCTGGTGGAGTCCTCGCTCAAGAAGGGGCAGCAGGTCTACGTGGAAGGCCACCTCGTCCTCGAGGAGTGGTCCGGCAAGGAAGACGGCAAGAAGCAGTCCAAGATGGTCGTCTACGTGGACGACTTCCAGTTCCTGGAGAAGCGCGAGGGCGGAGCGCCGGGCGGCATGAGCCGGCCCGCGGGCTCCTCGTCCAAGGCTTCGGCCGGCGACGAGACCATCGAAGAAGTCCCGTTCTAGGACGGACTTGCCGCCGCGGCCGCTGTCGACGGAGCGTCTCGAGCTGATCCCGGCCGATTTGGAATCGGTCGACGCCGAGCTGCACAACCGTCTGGAGTTCCAGCACCGGCTGGACGCGCGCGTTCTGCCCGGCTGGCCGATTCCGCCGCGCGACGACGACGCCTTGCGGCGGTCCGTGGAGCTTCTGCGGAAAAACCCCGAGGCCGCGGGGCGGGAGTGGTACGCGGTGGTGAAGCGGCACAAGCGCGTGATCGCCGGCGTGTTCCGCGTCGAAGACGGCGGCGGGATCGGGTGCTCCCTGCTCCCCCAGTTCCTCAATGCCGGCTACGAGGCCGAAGCCGCCGCCGCGCTCCGCGCCTGGGCGTCCTCGCGGCCCTGATTTAAGTCAGGCCGGGTCCTGACGATCCGCATGTCCCTCCGCGCCAGCTTCGCCTATCATGATCCTATCGATCGTGACGGAGACGGAGGGCGCCATGTATCCAGTGTGGGAGGTTCCGCACCTGACCGCGGGGATGATTCTCGCGCTGATCGCCACGTTCCACATGCTGCCGGTGTATCTGTCGACCAGCGCCATGTGGTTCCTGGTCTGGCTGGAATACAAGTCCGTCCGGCGCAACCGGCCGGAGCTGATGGATTTCGTGCGCCGCTACGCCCGGCTGGTGCTGATCTTCTCCTACGTGTTCGGCGCGTTGAGCGGCGTCGGCATCTGGTTCTCGGCCACCGTCGCCGCGCCCCGCGCCATCTCCGGCCTTATTCATAATTACGTCTGGGGCTGGGCCACCGAGTGGGTGTTCTTCCTGATCGAGATCGCGGCCATCTACGTCTACTACTACACGCTCGACAAGGCCGACTCCAAGACCCATCTCAAGATCGGCGCCATCTTCGCGCTTTCGTCGTGGACGACCATGGTCGTCATCGTCGGCATCCTGACCTTCATGCTGACGCCCGGCAGGTGGGCGGAGACCGGCGGCTTCTTCGACGGCTTCTTCAATCCCACCTACTGGCCGCAGCTCCTCCTGCGCACCACCTCCATGTTCGCGGTGGGCGGCGCCTACGTGCTGTGGGTCGCGCCGGGCGGCAAGGACGCGGCCGCGCGCGACGAGATCGTGCGCGCCGGCTCCATCCTGGGGCTGGCCGGCGCCGCCCTGGGCGCCGCGTCGTTCGCGTGGTACGCCTCGGTCCTGCCGGACGGGGCGCGCGAGACCTTTCCCGTCCTGCTGACTCCGGCGCTGAAGGCCGGGCTGCTCTGGCCGTGCGTTTTCGTCGCGGCGGCGTACGCCGCGCTGGCGCTCAAGCCGCGGGCCGCGCGGCCGTGGATGGGGGCGCTGGTCCTGGCGGTCGCCTTCTGCGGCATCTGGTCGTTCGAGCGGGTTCGCGAGCTGATCCGCAAGCCGTACCTGATCCCGGGCTACATGTACTCCAACCAGCTCATCGGCGGCGCCCTCCCGGCCAAGGGGATCGCCTCGGAGCTGGACCAGATCAACGCGAAGGGCATCCTGAGCGTCGCGCCGTTCGTGCCGGAGGAGCTGCGCACGGTCACCCCGGCCAACCGCCTGAACGCGGGCCGCATGGTCGCGCTGATCGAGTGCTCGGCCTGCCACACGCTCGACCAAACCGGCCTGCGTCCGCTGCCCGCACGGGTCCGGCGCCTGGGCGCCGCGGGCACCGACGAGATGGCGGCCGTGCTGGACGCGCTGGGGAGCATGCCGTACATGCCTCCGTTCGCGGGCACGGACGCGGAGAAGCGCGCGCTGGCCGACTACCTGCTTTCGATTTCCAAATGAGGTGACGGCATGGACACTTCGACCCTGATCAAGACGCTGCAGGACCCGATGGGGGATCCGTTCTTCCCGGTCGTTTTCCAGGTATTGATGGTCCTGACTTTCTCCCTGCACATCCTGTTGGTCAACGCGACCGTCGGCGCGGCGGCGCTGGCCGTCTACGGGCGCCTGCGGAGCGAGGAGCGCTGGCGGCGCCTGGCCGCGGCCATGTCGAAGGCCGTGACGATGTCCGTGTCCGCGCTGATCGTCCTGGGCGTGGCGCCCCTGCTGTTCGTCCAGGTGATCTACGATCCGTTCTGGTACTCGTCGAACAATCTGTCGGCCGCGTGGGTCATCGGATTCATCTTCGTCATGATGGGCGCCTTCGGCGTCAGCTACGCGGCGCACGATCGCGGGGAGAAGCCGGGCGCGGCGGCTCTGGCCGGGCTCGCGCTGGCGCTCTTCCTGCTGGCGGGAGTCCTGATGCACGCGTTCGGCTATCAGGCCCTGCAGCCCGAGAAGTGGCTGGGCTGGTACGCCAAGGGCGGGGTGGTGGACGCGTCGGGGACCGTGCTGCATTCGTTCTCCCTGCCGCGTTTCCTGCACTTCATCGTCCCGGCGTTCGCGGTCGGAGGCGTGTTCCTCATGCTGTACGCGTGGTACCTGGAGCCGCGCGCGGATTCCGACCGGGACTATCTGGCCTGGACGGCGCGCCTGGGGGCGTCGCTGGCGTTCTGGGCGACGGCGGCCGAGTGCGCGGGAGGGTTCTGGTGGCTGGCGTCGCTTCCCCCGGAGCTGCGCTTCGCGCGCAATCCGGTTTTCCTGCTGGGCGCGGCGCTGGGCGCGGCGCTGCTGGCGCTCTTCGCGCGCGTGAACTTCTCCAAGCGCCGGCCTCAGGAGAGCGCGTTGGCGTGCGCGCTGCTGACGGTGGCGACGACCTTGGCGATGTCGGCCTCGCGCGAGGCCCTGCGGATGGGCTACGTCGGCCGCTTCGGCTACTCCGTCTACGATCAGAAGGTGTCGCTGGATTGGGGAAGCACGGCTCTGTTCCTGGGGACCTTCGCGATGGGACTGTCCATCCTGGCGTACGTGCTGGCGACGGCCTTCCAGGCCGGGCGCTCGACCGGACGCTACGAGGCCGCGCCCCGGATGCAGGCCTGGGGCCGCGTCAGCATCGGGCTGTTGATCTCGTGGATCGTCGTCGTCGCGGGGCTGGGCGTCGCGATCACCCTGCGCAACCGCTGAGCCCGAAGAACTAGATCCGGAAGCTGGTCGATCCCGACCTGCCCGCCGTCTTTTCCTTATTCGGGATCGGCGCCCACTCGGGACGCGGGGCCTTGGGCTCGCCCAAGGTCGCGTCGATGCCGTAGTCGTGGCCGTTGCGGCGGATGGCCAGGTGGGTGATCTCGCCCGGGGACATGTACTTCAGGTGCGTCAGGAACGCCTTCATGGCGTCCTCGGGGAAGGCGGCGTTGAGGACGACGCCGTCCACGGAGAGGATCTGGTCGTTCTCCTGCAGCTTGGCGAGCGCGGCCGGCCCGTCGGGGATGACCTTGCGGATGGTCATGGTCACCGTGGTCGTGTCGGGCGACACCTCGATCTGCAGGGCGCCGGACTTCAGGTTTCCGGTGCGGCGGAACTGCTTCATCGCCTCGATGATGTAGCCGGCGGGCACGGCGAAGCTGGCGCCCTCGAAGCCGCCGGACTCGGTCTCGATGGACTCGTTGACGCCCACGACGCTGCCCCACATGTTGAACAGGGGGCCGCCGGAGTTGCCCGGGTTCACGGCCGCGTCGGTCTGCGTCAGGTCCAAAACGAACTCGGTGTCCAGCTTGTCGCGGTTCAGGCCGCTGACGATGCCCTTCGTGACGTTGAACATGTGCCCGTGAGGGTTGCCCAGAGCGACGATCTCCTCGCCGTCGTCCAGCTTCGTCCACAAAGGCAGCGGGGGGCGGTTGAGGCTGGGATCGGTCAGCTCCACGAAGGCCAGGTCCTTGGCGTTGCGGCTGTCGCCGTAGGCCAGGACCTTGCCCTTGGTCATCTTCGGGCGGTTGTCGTTGCCGTCGTACAGGCCGACGGCGATCTCGGTGCCGACCGGCATCATCTCCACGCAGTGCGCGTTCGTGGTGATGATGTTCGCGCGGTCCAGGTACTTCGAGGAATCGGTGAAGAAGCCGGTGCACAGCGCCTGCTCGCCTTTGCCCTTGGGACCTTTCGGCGCGGGCGCAGCGTCCTTGTCCACGACGTTCAGCAGCAGGACCACGACCGACGGCTTGACCTTCTTGATCAGATTGATCAGCGGGGCCTGCATGAGCAGGAGGGGGTCGTTCGGGCCGGTCTCCTGCGTCATGGGCTTGAAGGCGGCGCGCTGGTCGGCGTCGCGGAGCACCGCGTCGTGGATGTGCTGACGCATGGCTCCCATTTGCGAGATGAAGTCGTCGTCCGCGGAGGCGGCCAGCGCGGCGGCGGGAAGCGCGGCGCCGAGCGCCAACGCCAGGAGCGTCTTCAGGAGATTCGTGGGAACGCCGTTTGATTTTTTCATGGTTTCCTCGCGCGTCACGGCCGCGCTCCCGCCCAGTGGCGCGTCATCACGTCGAACTGCGCCTGGATGCGCGGATCGGCGGGGGTCAGCTTGTCGGACTTCACGGACACGGTGCCCTGGAGGTCCGGGGCCACGACGCGGATGAGATGCGCGGCGTTGCGCACGGCGCCGTACACGTCGCAGGAGAAGATCCAGATGTCCACGGTCCAGTTCCCGTCCGCGCCGAGAGTCCATTTCTCGGAGGCGATGCCGACCATCTCCGCGTTGAACAGGCCGTCCTCGGGATTGATCTCGCCGAAGGCGTTGATCCTGTCCACGGAGTGCGCGGCCTTCGCGTCGCCGGCCTTGTCCTCCAGGCCGAAGTTCGCCGGAATCTGCGCGTTCGCCGGCTTGAATTCCCCCTTGTCCTTCAGCTTCGCGATGATCTTCTGCCAGTCGGCTTCCGCGGCGGCGGGCGGGGCCGCCGGCGCGGGCTTGACGGCCTTCGCGGCCGCGGACTTGGCGCCCGCGATTCCCTTGAGAACCGAGGCGCGGGCGTCGTCGAACGCGCCTCCCAGCGCGGAGCCGTCCATCACCACCTGGGCGGCGGCGGGCAGGACGCAGAACAGGGACAGGGCGGCGAAAGTCGTCGCGGCGCGGCGGAGAGAGGTCTTCATGCGGTAACTATAGATGTTGACCGCGGCCAACGTGAGGCCTGAGAGGCCCAGGAGGGGTCCGGCGATGGGCCCCTCCTTTTTTCGTCCGAAAGACCTAGTGGAACTCGGTTCGCGAGCTTGGCCGCGGCCCTCCGAAAATCTCGCTAAATGAGCGCTCTTGCCAAACTGGTCAAGGCCGTCTATACTGGAGCATGGCCCGGATACTTTTGCTGGACAAAGCGAACATCATCGAGCGCGTGCGGACGCAGCTGGCCTCGTTCGGCCATGAGGTGATCGCGGCCGACACGGACGCTTACGAAGCTCTCGGCCTGGTGATGAGCACGCAAGCGGACCTGATGATCATCGCGCTGGACCTGCCGGGAGGCGGCGCGCAGCTGATCGACAAGCTGCGCTCCGATACCGGCACCTCCCGGACGCCGATCATCGTCTTGTTTGGCGACAACTGGACGGGAATCAAGCCGGATGAAAAGACGCGCCTGCTTCAGAAACCGACGGATCCGGACACGCTCAAGTTGCTGCTCGATGAATTGCTCGCCCTGAATCCGCGGCCGAAGGCGGCCGCGGCTCCCGAACCCATGATGGAGATGGAGGATTCCCTGCCCCCGCTGGGCCCTCCCCCGGGCGGCAAGCCGCCGCCGATGGACATGGGCGCGCCTTCGGACGACGACATCGCTCCGGGCGAAACGCTCGAGCTCTAGGGCCGAAAAAAACGGGGACGACCTTTCGGCCGTCCCCGTCGCTCGATGCGGCGTTTGAGAGTCTGCCCCCAACGAGAATCGAACTCGTGTTTCAGCCTTGAAAGAGCTATTGAGGGTAGATCGCTCTTTCCGTCGAAAACCGTCTTTTTGACCTATCTACCGTCGAGAAACAGCTTTGCGCAGGCTTGCATCCATTGACATGGGCTACAGTCTGTTTTCATCGCCGAATGGCACAAAAATGGCACAAACTCAGGCATGCGCTTAAAAGATTGTGGGTGCTGAGCCATGTGAACCGAGGAGCAGCGGCGTCTGTTCGCGGTTCTGGCGACGAGCATCATCTTGGACATGAGGTTTGAGATAATCGAACAAACTCTTGGTCGTGATCACGCCGGAATCATCTTTGGCCGCGCCAGAGATGCCCTTGAGTAAGTAATAGGTGAACATCCCGTGCCCTTGATCGTCGATGGTGCTGGTGATCTCATCGCCCGAAGCCGCGGTGAACACTATCAGCGGCCCCTTCGGCACAACCGCCATGTCGATTTTCGCCACGAGCGGGCGCGCACCATCGGCCAGAATCGAATGTCCACCGGCACCCGAGAAGCACGAGTCCAAGGCGACGAGCACCATCCGGGCTTTGAGCTTGCCGAGCGAAGAATAAAGTTGAGTCAAAGGGTAGGCGGTGCTCCGAAGGAATGAGGCGTCGCCGTCCCACGGAACCAAGAATGATTCGCCGGTTTTCGGGTCCGGCGCGCCATGGCCCGAATAATAGAAAAAGACCGCCGAATCGGCGCTCACATTGCGCGGCAGCCACTCTTCCAGGTATTTCTGTATTCCCGTGCGTGTCGCGTTGTCTCCCGTCAGAAGAACAACATTGCGTCTCGGGTAGCCCATCGCGATCAAATGGTCGCGCATAATCACCGCGTCCCGCTCTGCATACTTCGCCTCGGGCAAGCTCTTGTATTTGTCGATACCGATGACTAGGGCGAAATCCTTTGGATTCTCGGGTAGCTTATATCGCGGTCGGTCCACGTCGGATGAAATGGAAGGGTTCTCCGGAGCCCCCGCATTCGCTGTGACCGCCGAGCCAGCAGAATGGGGTTTTGCCGTCGCGGGGTTCAACAACGCCGGATTGGCTCCGGCAGCCAAGAGGAGATTAACAATATCCCCATTGCCTCGCGCCTGGGCGTTAGCTAATGCCGTAAACCCTGTATTGGACCTCGCCAACACATTCGCGCCCCTGTCGATGAGCAGCTTGACCATTTCCGTGCGGTCGTAGTATGCCGCGTTGATCAGGGGAGTGAATCCGGCGGTATCGCGCGAATTGACGTCGGCGCCGTGATCCAGCAGCAATTTGAATATCTCAATTTTCCCATTGGTGATCGCAGTGACGATGGCCGTCGCACCGTTGGAGGCCTGAGCGTTCGAGTTGGCACCGTGTTCGAGCAATAGCCTGACGATGTCCACGTTCCCGAGCACCACAGCGTTCACCAGCAGCGGCGTGCCGTTCGGATATCGCGCATTGGCATCTCCCGCGTGTTCGAGAAGCAATTGGACGATATCGGGATTATTTCTACTCACGGCGGCCATCAGCGGAGTCCA
>JBIOJO010000060.1:0-15711 GCA_044450965.1 Elusimicrobiota bacterium
CCGCCGCCCTGGCCGCGGCCGCGGCCGACGTGGACTCCCTGATCGACACGGCCAGCACGAAGCTGTTCAGCCACGTCGCGGACCTGGTCAAGGAGCTGGAGAACCGGCGCGAGGAGAAGGCGCTGATCGTCTCCCTGCAGCGGCAGATCCTGGCCCTCAAGGAGGAGCTGGGACAGACGCGCGAACGCTCGAATCTGCTGGAAATGCGCCTGCCGCGCATCGCCGAGCTGGAGGAGACCCAGCGCAAGAACCACGCCGCGCTGGAATCGCTCCAGACGAACCTGCTCGCGCGCGAGGCGGCGCTGAACGAAGTCCGGATCGCGTCGGAAAAGATGCGCAACGAGCTGGACGCGACGAAGCGCCGCCTTCTGGAGACCTCCAACGACCTGGCCATGCGCAACAAGCTGGTGGACAAGATCTCCAGGGAGCTCAGCGAGAAGGAGATGTCGCTGGCCAAATCACTGGGCGTGATCCGCCGCCTGGAGGAGGACCTCAACCGCCTGTGTCCGGACCCGGCCATGATCGCGGCGGCCGCGGCGGCCGTCGCTCCGTCCCCGCGTCCGGCCGCCCGTCCGCCCGTGCCGAAGGCCCTGGTCCAGGCGCCGGCCCCGCTCGAATCCTCCTCCGAGCCGGCGGCGCTGACCGGCCCCGCCATTCCGCCCGCGCCGGCGCCGCTGGCGCCGGAGGCCTCCGCCCAGGAAGGCGCTCTGCCTCCTTCTCCGACCCCGTACACGATCGACGATCCACCCGCGCCTCCGCCCTACATCGAGCCGCCGGTGGGGGAAAGCCCCAAGGCGCACCAGGCGCTGCTCAACTTCATGAAGCGCATCTTCCCCGGTCAGCCGCACTGACCTTCCCGCCGCCGACGGCGCGCCCTCCGAAAGGGGGGCGCGCCTTTTTTCGCGTCCTGAATTAGCAGTCACGCCATTTGATTGACAACTTTCGCCGCCGCGTGTTATAATTGGCAGGCAAGGGAAATGAGTGCCAACACTCAACCCGGAATTTAGACGTTCAAATCCACGGAGGTATTTCAGATGGCCGAAGCGACTCTGACGAAAGTGAAGATCCAGCCCCTCGGCGACCGCGTGCTGGTGAAGGCCGCGGAAGCGAAGGAAATGAAGCGCGGCGGGATCATCATCCCCGACTCCGCCAAGGAAAAGCCGCAGGAAGGCTTGGTCGTGGCGACGGGCAAGGGCAAGACCACCGAGGACGGCAAGGTGCTCCCGATGGACGTGAAGGCCGGCGACAAGATCCTGTACGGCAAGTACTCCGGCTCCGAGATCAAGATCGACGACGAAGAGTACCTGATCATGCACCAGGACGACATCCTGGGCATCCTGAAGTAATAAGCGCCCCATATAAAGGAGACACGAACGAACATGGCTAAGCAGATTATTTTTTCCGACGACGCTCGCAAGAAGATGAAGGACGGCGTGGACAAGCTCGCCAACGCGGTGAAGTGCACGCTCGGACCGAAGGGCCGCGCGGTGGTCCTGGAGAAGAAGTTCGGATCGCCCGTCATCGTCGATGACGGCGTGACGATCGCCAAGGAGATCGAGCTGCAGGACCCCTACGAGAACATGGGCGCCCAGCTGGTCAAGGAAGTGGCGACGAAGACGAACGACAACGCGGGCGACGGCACGACGACGGCGATCGTCCTGACGCAGTCCCTGCTCAACGAGGGCATCCGCAACATCACCGCGGGCGCGAACTCGAAGTCCATCCAGCGCGGCATGCACAAGGCCCTGGAGCTGGTGGTCAAGGAGCTCAAGAAGAACTCCCGCCCCGTGAAGACCAAGGAAGAGAAGGCGCAGGTCGCGACCATCTCCGCCAACGACGTCGAGATCGGCAACATGATCGCCCAGGCCATGGAGAAGGTCGGCCATGAGGGCGTGATCACCGTCGAGGAAGGCAAGTCCTCCGAGACGACTCTCGAAGTCGTCGAGGGAATGCAGTTCGACCGCGGCTACATCTCGCCCTACTTCATCTCCGACAGCGAGCGCATGGAAGCCGTCCTCGAGGACGCCTACATCATCATCACCGAGAAGAAGATCTCCGCGATGAACGACATCCTCCCGGTGCTCGAGAAGATCGTGCAGACCGGCAAGCCCTTCCTGATCCTCGCCGAGGACGTGGAAGGCGAGGCCCTGGCCACGCTCGTGGTCAACAAGCTTCGCGGAACCCTGAAGTGCGCGGCCGTCAAGGCCCCGGGCTTCGGCGACCGCCGCAAGGAGATGCTGCAGGACATCGCGATCCTGACGAAGGGTCAGGTCATCTCCGAGGAGCTGGGCCACAAGCTCGAGAAGGTCGGCCTGGACATGCTGGGCCGCGCGAAGCGCGTCGTCATCGACAAGGACAACACGACGATCGTTTCCGGCGCCGGCGACAAGCTGGAGATCAAGAAGCGCGCGGACGCCCTGCGCAAGCAGATCGAGGACACCACGTCCGACTACGACCGCGAGAAGCTGCAGGAGCGCTTGGCTAAGCTCTCCGGCGGCGTGGCGGTCATCAACGTCGGCGCGGCCACCGAGACTGAGATGAAGGCCAAGAAGGCGAAGGTCGAGGACGCGTCCAACGCGACTCGCGCCGGCGTCGAAGAGGGAATGATCGCGGGCGGCGGCGTCGCGTTGCTGCGGGCCGGCGAGTCCCTGGAGAAGTTCAAGGGTTCGGACGAGGACGAGACGACGGGCGGCCAGATCGTGCGGCGCGCCCTGCAGGCTCCGATCCGTCAGCTCGCGGACAACTCGGGCTGCGAAGCCTCCGTCGTCGTGCAGAAGATCCTGAGCTCCGGCGCCGGCATCGGTCTCGATGCCGCGACCGGCGAATATGTCGACCTGTTCAAGGCCGGCATCGTCGATCCGCTCAAGGTCACCCGCACCGCCCTGGAGAACGCCGTTTCGATCGTCGGCACCATCCTGACCACCGAGGTCCTCATCTCCGACATTCCGGAGAAGAAGGAGCCCGCGATGGCCGGCGGCGCCGGACATCAGCACGGCGGAGATATGTACTAAATCCCTCGCCGCGCCTCGCGCGCGGCGGCGGAAAGACGTCAAAGCCCCCCGGTCCGAAAGGACCGGGGGGCTCTTCTTTATCCACGCAATTCACACGTGAACTGTTGCCGGCAACGGTTCGCGGATGGGCCCACTGGTCCGCGATTTCTGCCCGAGGGACCCGCGCGAAAAAAATCGCACCGCGGTAGAATGTGCCCGATGCGTTTTCTTCTCGCCGCGCTGATCGCGTTCCACTTTCCCGTCTCCGCCGCCGCGGCCGTGATCGAGCTCATGCCCGCGCTGGAACTGCGGGCGCCCGCGACGGGCGTCGCCGCTCCCGCGGTCCTTTCGTCTTTTACCGGACCTGCGGCCCTTCTTCCCGTGTCGCCTCTTTCCGTCGCGCCTCCGGCAGCCGCGCCGGCGTTCGCGGCCGCTCCCGCCGCTCTTCCGGCGGCCGCCGCGCCCGCCGCCGCCGTGCCGACGGCTCTCCCTCCGGCCCGGGGAAACTTGTCGGCGCTTGGGACCGCTTTGACCCGCGAGTCGGCCGTTCCCGCCGCCGATCCGGGCCGCAGCGCCGCGCTGGACCGGACGTTCGAGGGCTTCGCCGCCGCCGCGGACGGCCCCGAGCCCGTGCACGGCGCCGAGCCCGCGCTTCGTCCCGCCGAGTTGAAGCCCGCGACGGCCTCCTCCAAGCCCAATTGGCGGGTCGCCGTGCCCAACCTCCTGACCTTCTCCAACATGGCCAGCGGCCTGGCGGCGGCCTTCCTGGCCTCCGAGGGCCACTTCGTCGCGGCGTCCCTCGGCATCCTGGCGGGGAACCTGTTCGACGCCCTGGACGGCCGCGCGGCGCGCCTGCTGGGCGTGGACAACAAGCTGGGCATCGACCTGGACTCCCTGGCCGACGTGATCTCCTTCGGCGCGGCCCCGGCCCTGCTGATCTTCAAGGCCGCGCTCCTGCCCGCGTTCGGCTGGGCCGGCTTCCCGGTCGCCGCGGCCTTCGCCGCCGCGGGACTGTACCGCCTGGCGCGCTTCAACGTGGGCGCCCACGCGGAGAAGTCCGGAACCGTGCCCGTCAAGAAGTCCGATTCGTTCACCGGCCTTCCCATCCCGGGCGGCGCGGGCGTGATCGTCGCGCTCACCTTGGCGCTCGCCAGCCTGCCGGCGGCCGCCGTCGCCCCGGTCGCCGCCGCCGTCACCTTGCTGGCCGCCGCCGCCATGGTGTCGCGTCTGCCGTATCCCGCGTTCAAGAAGGGGGGAGCGAAGGGCTTGATCGCACCCGCTCTGATTGGAACGGCGGCGGTGGCGCCGCTGATCGCGCTGGGGCTTTATTCCTTCATCCCGGCCGCGGTGTTCGGGCTTTACCTGGCCTCCGGCCCCATCGCCGCGCTTCGCTCTCGATAGTTATCCTCGCCTTTCACAACCCAACTGTTGGCGCCAACAGTTGTCATTTCAAGAAATCGACAGACCCGTTGACCCAGATCATACTTGGGTCCAACGGTCCGTGGTAGCATGACCCTGACGCCGATCGCCGACCCTCAAGGAGACAACATGACCATGAACACCGTTCTCGAGCCGAAGACCCTCGAAATCACGAACGTCCAGTACTTCCAGGCCAAGCTCGCTTTCGAGATGACGCCGTGGTCGCTGAAGGCCATCCTCGAGAAGACGCCCGATCAGGTCTGCCTGCTCGACGTGCGCTCCCCCGAGATGTACGCCCTCGCCCACCTGCCCACCGCCATCAACATCCCGCTGGTCGACCTCGTCTCCAAGCTGAGCACGCTGCCGAAGAACAAGACCATCGTGACCTACTGCAGCAACCTGACGTGCGCGCTGGCGCCGAAGGCGGCTCTCGAGCTCGCGCAGAAGGGCTTCAAGGTGCAGGAGCTGATGGGCGGCATCGCGACGTGGCAGGAAAACGGTTTCCCGGTCGAGAAGAAGGCCTAACTCGACGGACCCGGACGAAAATGGGAGCGCCCCGAAAGGGGCGCTCCTTTTTTTATCCTCCCTTGAAACGGATTTAACGCGCCGGGTCTATACTGTGGTCGAAGGCCCCTCGTCCCTGGAGGGCTCATGACGACCACGAAAACGAAGGCGACGGGCCCCAGCGCGGCCGAGTATCTTTCCGCCAAGCTCGAGCTCGAGACCACTCCGTCGGAGCTCAAGAAGATGCTGGAGCGCGACCGGAACGGAGTCTTCGTGATGGACATCCGCGCTCCCGAGGCGTACGCCGACGGGCACATCCCGGGCGCGCGCAACGTGCCGTTGGACGGGTTGGGCGAGTCGTATCCGGATCTCCCGCGCGACAGGCTGATCGTGGCCTACTGCGAGGACCTGGCCTGCGGCCAGTCCTTGCTCGCCGTGCTGGAGTTGGCGGGAACGGGGTTCAAGGTGAAGCGCCTGCTCGGCGGCTTGGCGGGCTGGCGCCGCAAGGGCTACCCCGTGGAACCCATGCCGCCGCCGCCCGCGCCTGAATACTGAAGGAATCGGAGGAGGGATTATGGACCTGAGCATCTTCGCACCGAAGGCGCATCACATCGGCGCGGCGGAGTATCTCCGGGCGAAACTGGAGTACGAGGCTTCGCCGTACGGACTCAAGACGATACTGGAGACCGCCCCCGAGACGGTGCTGGTGTTGGACGTGCGCGACCAGGACGACTACCTGGACGAGCACATCCGCGGCGCCGTCAACGTGCCGGCCGAGAGCATCGTCGCCCGGTTGGCCGGACTGCCGCGGGACAAGACCCTCGTGACCTACTGCTGGGACATGACGTGCGCGCTGGCGCCGAAGGCGGCGCTGGAGCTGGCCCAGAAGGGGTTCAAGGTCCAGTTCCTGGCGGGCGGCATCGCCGAGTGGAAACACAAGGGGCTCCCGGTCGCGAAATCCTCGCAGGAATGAAGCGGCCGGATAGTCGAGGGGAGGGCGCTCCGTTTGGGGGGCGCCCTTCTATTCCGGAGGATTCCCTGCTATCCTGATGGGATGAGGTTCTTGGCATTGACGGCGCTCCTGTTCGCGACGGCCGCCGGCGGCGCCGAGTTCATGGGCAAGACAAGCCGCCCCGTCTCTTCGGCCGGCGACGCGGCCCTGTGCTTCTCGCTGGGCCAGTCCCGCGACAACCTGCGCGGAGCTTTCGGCAAAGGCTCCGATTTTCCGGACGTGGTCTACGCGGCCTTCGAAGGACAAGGATCCGGCGACGCGACCGCCGGGAACTACCTGACGCGCGGACAGGAATTGTATCAGCTCGTCGCGACGACCGAGGCCCAGTGCCAGGCGGCGATCGGCCCCAACGCCGGCCCGCGTTCCGACGCCGAGGCCGCCGCCGTCCGCCGCCGCGCCCAATCCGCGAAGAAATCCACCGACCTTTACATGAACCTCCCCAGGATCATCGCCGCCATCGACGGTTCGCCGAATCAGATGGAGCAGAGCCTGCGCCCCCGGTTCCTCGACGCCATGTACAAGATCGCCGACGGGGGGAACTACGAGGCGGCCTCCACCCTCGCCGACTCCGCCTCGGCCGCCCGCAGCCGGATCCGGAAATAAAGAAAATCGCCGCGCCCTCCCAGGGCCCAGCGGGAGGGGCCTCGGCTAGGCCCTTCGGCCCACTCGTTTGTAATTTCACTCCGCCCTGTGCTATAATGAAGAGGTCCGGTGCTCATTGACAATCTAAATCAAATCCGCTACCGCATGCGCGCCGCGGCCCTACGGGCAAACAGGGCCCCCGACGCGATCACTTTGGTGGCGGTCACGAAGTACGCTTCGCTCGAAGCGATCCGGGAGATTCTCGAGACGGGCCTGATCGCGGAGACCGGGGAAAACCGCGTCCAAGACGCCGAGAAGAAGAAGCTTCTGCTCGGAGACCTGGCCGGAAAAGTCCGCTGGCGCCTGATCGGGCACCTGCAGACCAACAAGGCGAAGAAAGCCGTGACGGTCTTCGGCGCCGTCGACTCCGTCGACAGCGAGAAGGTCGCCGCCGCGCTCGACGCGGCGCTGACGGGCTCGGAAACGAAGTTCCCTGTGATGGTGCAGGTGAAGCTCACCGAGAAGGAGACGCAGTCGGGAATCGCGCCGGCCGAACTGGGCGCGCTGTTGGAGGCGCTGAAGAAATATCCGCGCCTGAAGGTCGAAGGTTTGATGGGCATCGCGCCCGACATCGAACCCGTTGAGGCCGTCCGGCCCGCGTTCCGGACGCTACGCGAGCTGCGCGACCGGCACCTGCCGGGCGGGAAGCTTTCGATGGGCATGAGCCGTGATTTCGAGATCGCGATCGAGGAAGGAGCCGACCTGGTCAGAATCGGCTCGCAGATTTTCTCGCAACAAAGTACGGCATCACTGGAGGCCCCAGCATGATCGTGAAAGTGCGAGTCATCCCCAACGCAGACGAGAACGAGGTCGTCAGCCGCATCGGCAGCGTTCTTCGCGTGAAAGTCGCCGCGCCCGCCGTGGACGAGAAGGCCAATGCCGCGCTGAAGGACTACCTCGCCGAATTCTTCGAGGTTCCCGGAAAGCGCGTCAGTATCCTTCGCGGCGCGAACGGACGCGAAAAGACCGTGGAGATCGTCGGCAAGACCGAAGAGCAGCTCAAGAGGGTGATGGAGTCCATCCCTTAAGACCGCTCCGAAGGCGTTGAACGAGGGCGAACGAGGTCGTTGACCTCGCTCGCCCTCGTCCTGTTTAGTAGAATCCTTCAGGAAACGATGAAACCGAAGAAACGCAAGCCCCTGCATCAGGACCCGATCCGCCACATCCTCTGGAAGGGAGACCGTCTGGACGTGCTGGACCAGCGCCTCCTGCCCCGCCGCGTCAAGTTCGTTACCTGCCGCACCGCCAAGGACGTCGCCAAGGCCACCACGGACATGGTCCTGCGCGGCGCCCCGCTGATCGGCTGCGCCGCCGCCTACGGCATGGCGCTGGCCGCGCGCAAGAACCGCCTCAAGGACGTTTTCGCGGCCGAGCCCGTCCTGCGCCGCGCCCGCCCCACGGCCGTGAACCTGATGCACGCGCTCGACCACATGCTCGACGTCGCCGTGGCGGGACCGGAGAAGACCCTGTCCAAGCGCATGGCCGCCGCCGCCGTGAAGTACTACCGCGACGACCTGGGATTCAACATGAAGATGGCCGAGCTGGGCTCGGCCCTCCTCAAGAAGGGCTCCCGCGTCATCACCCACTGCAACGCCGGAGCGCTGGCCACCGCCGGCATCGGCACCGCCGTGGGCATGATCCGCGCCGGCTGGATCAACGGCAAGGTGGAGCATGTCTACCCCTGCGAGACCCGTCCCTACCTTCAAGGATCGCGCCTGACTTTGTGGGAGCTGATGCAGGCCGGAATTCCGGCCACCCTCATCACCGACAACATGGCCGCGCACCTGATGAAGACGAAGAAGATCCACGCCGTCATCGTCGGCTCCGACCGCATCGCCGCCAACGCCGACGTCTGCAACAAGATCGGCACCTACGGCCTGGCCATCCTCGCCAAGCACCACGGCATCCCCTTCTACGTGGTCGCGCCCAGCACCACCGTGGACATGAACACCGCGACCGGCGACGACATCCCCATCGAGGAGCGCTCCATCCGGGAGGTCGTCGAGGTGTTCGGCACTCCCATCGCGCCGAAGGGGGCGAAGGCCCATCATTTCGCCTTCGACGTCACGCCGCACGCGCTGGTGACGGCCATCGTCACCGAGAAGGGCGTCGTCTCGCCCGCGAACGGAAAAACTCTGAAAAAGGTAATCTCTCTCCGATGAACACGAAAGGACTCAACGCGAACGCCCGACTCGGACCGAAAATGACGAAGATCCTGGCCACCCTCGGCCCGGTCTCCGCCAACACCGAGACCATGCTGGACCTGATCGCCGCCGGAGTGGACGCCTTCCGCCTCAACTGCTCGCACGCGTCCATCTCCGACCTGCGCCGCGACGTGGAGCTGATCCGCTCGACCTCGCGCCTGTCGCGCCGCGCCACGTCCGTGGTCATGGACCTGCAGGGCCCCCGCCTGCGCGTCGGCCGCCTGCGCAACGCGGAGCCCGTCGCCCTGAAGAAGGGCGCGAAGGTCCGCATCACCACCAACGACGTGCTGGGCACCGCCGAGGAGATCTCCACCAACTTCAAGAAGCTCCCCAAGACCGTCAAGAAGGGCCTGGAGATCCGCCTGGACGACGGCACCATCGTGCTCACCGTCCTGAAGACGGGAACCGACTGGGTGGACTGCGAGGTCCTGGTCGGCGGCGCTCTGAAGGAGCACAAGGGCATCAACCTGCCCGGCGCGGACATCGACCTGCCCGCCCTGACCGTGAAGGACCTGCGCGACTTGGACATGGGCCTTCAGCTGGGCATCGACCACGTCGCCCTGTCCTTCGTGCGCGAGCCCGACGACATCATCCGCACAAAGAAGATCATCGCGAAGGCCGGCCTGCCCACCCGCGTGATCGCCAAGATCGAGCACCCCGACGCCATCCGCAACATCGACAAGATCCTGGACGTCGCCGACGGCATCATGATCGCCCGCGGAGACCTGGCCGTGGAGCTGTCCGCCGCCGAGGTGCCCGCCCTGCAGAAGATGCTGGTGCGCAAGGCCAACGACGCCGGCAAGCTGTCCATCGTCGCCACCCAGATGCTCGAGAGCATGATCAGCCACGCCCAGCCGACCCGCGCCGAGGCCAGCGACGTGGCCAACGCCGTCTACGACGGCGCGGACGTGGTGATGCTGTCGGGCGAGTCCGCGGTCGGGCTCTACCCGCTGGAGACCGTCACCGTCATGGCCGACATCATCCGCAAGGCCGAGGCCTCGAACTTCCGCTACAAATTCATTCCGCACGGGTTGTCGGACTCCCCGGAGACCGGCTTCGCCCACGCGCTGTCCCGCGCCAGCCACGACGCCTGCGAGGTGACCGGGACCAAGCTGGTCATCGTCTACACCATGACCGGCTGGTCGGCGCGCATCATGTCGAAGTACCGGCCGAAGGCGCCGATCATCGCCATGACCCCGCTCAAGGCCACCTACAACCAGCTCGCGCTGTACTGGGGCATGACCCCGCTCATCTGCCCGCTGGGCAAGACCACCGACGAGATGCTGGCCTACGGCGAGCGCATCCTGATGAAGAACGGCCTCGTCAAGAACGGAGAGGTCACCTTGGTCACCGCCGGCGGCACCGCCAAGCACAAGGCGTCGAACATGCTGAAGGTGCACGTCGTCGGCTCGCTGACCTACCGATAATGGCGACGGCCGCCCGCGTCGTCCTGGTCACGGTGCCCAGCGGGGGGAAGGCCGAGTCCATGGCCGAGGGCGCCGTCGAGGCGAACCTGGCCGCGTGCGTGAACGTGATCCCCGGCGTCGTCTCCATCTACCGCTGGAAGGGCCGCGTGCACCGCGACTCGGAAAGCCTGCTGGTGATCAAGACCACCGTGTCGAAGCTCAAGGCGCTGGAGCGCTGGGTGAAGGCCCGCCACCCGTACGAGCTGCCGGAATTCCTGGCTTTGCCGATCGCCAGCGGCTCCAAGGAATACCTGGCGTGGCTGGCGGGACTGGGCCGGTGACCCCGCCGGTCCACCCGACTTTCGCGCCCCGGCTGCTGTCGTCGCGCGACGAGGCGCCGGGCATCCGCACTTTCCGCTTCCAATCGCCGCCCGGCTTCGCGTTCATCCCCGGCCAGTTCGTGATGTTCCACTTCTCGGACGACCCGAAGACCTGGCGCGCGTACTCGATCTGCTCCTCGCCGGCGAAGGCGGCGCTTTGGTTCGAGATCACCGTGGGCATGGTCGGCGCGTTCAGCGACCGGCTGGGCTTCCTGACCGAGGGCGGCGAGCACGGCCTGACCGCGCGAGGCCCGTTCGGCAAATGGATCTACGACGTGAACGCGCCGCATGCCGTCCTGGTCTCCGGCGGCACCGGAGTGACTCCGTTCCGCGCGATGTGCCTGATGAAGGCGAATCGCCACGCGCCCGGGAAAATCACCGTTTGTTGTTCGGCCAAGACCCCGGGACTACTTTTGTACCAGAACGAGTATGACGCATGGCGCAAGGCGGGCGTCGTCGTTTTTCCGCGCGTCACCGCGACGCCGCCTCCGGATTGGAACGGTTTGACCGGCCGCTGGACCGCCGACGCCGTCATCGCCGCGAGCGGCTCCGACGCGAGCGCCGTCTATTATCTGTGCGGTCCCAACAAAATGGTCCAAGAACTGCGTGAAGGCCTTGCCGCCAAGGGTGTACCGTTGGAACAAGTGAGAACGGAGAAATGGGGCGACTACGCCGACCTGATCTGATCCTGGCCAGCGCCTCGCCGCGCCGGCGCGCCATCCTCCGCGCCGCCGGCGTGAGCTTCCGAGTGGATCCCAGCCATGTGGACGAGAGCTCGCGCGAGAAGAATCCGCGCCGTCTCGTCGTCGCCCTCGCCCGCCTGAAGGCATTCGAGGTGGCCAAGCGCCATCCTGAAACGCCCGTGCTCGGCGCGGACACCATCGTGGTCTGCGCGGGAGAAATCCTGGGCAAACCGAAGAACTTGAAGGACGCCGTGCGCATGATCACCTTGCAGTCCGGCCGCTGGCAGCGCGTCCTCACCGGAGTGGCCCTCGTCGTGGGAGGCCGGGTCTACACGGACTGCGCCGTGACGAAAGTCCATTCGAGATTGCTCGACGCCGAGCAGCTCAAGCGCCTGGCGGGAAAACACATGGACAAGGCCGGCGCCTACGCCATCCAGGACCGCCACGACCCGCTGGTGGAGCGCATCGTCGGGGACCGAGACAACGTCGTGGGTCTGCCGATGAGGTCCGTCCGGAAGCTCCTCTCGCGTGCCCGCCGCTAGCGTTTCCGTTCATTTCACTGTCGGCGGCAACAGTCGAATTCACGGAGACGCTATTCCACTGGCCCCGGGGCCAGTCGTGGTGTGAATTCCGTGGTTAAGTCCGTCGTCTGTGTGCCATTAGGAAAACATGTCTACAAAAGCAGACAATTGTCTACATTAGTAGACATACTTTCCCGCAATTCAAAGCCCGGTCGACGCTCGATAATTCCACGGTTCTGAACTACACTGTGCCGCATGTGGCAAAAGATTTCGGCCGCGTTAAATACCGAGATCACTCCACGAAAATCTCCGGAGTTCTACAAGGCGGGGAGAGCGGCCTTGAAAGAGCGGCTCGGCTCTTTTTGGTATGTCGCGTGGGTCCTTATTGGCGCCAATATCCTGCTGCAGGAGATTTCTGGTTCGCTCTCTTTATAGTGCATCAAGCTCCTGTCTGATGGTTCGACGCCTATCTCGACGTCAAATCTTTAAGCGCCGTCGTGCTCATCGGTGTTTGCGCCATCGTCATGGGCACGATCTGGAAGATTGAGAAGAAGGGCTCGGCTCTATGGACGTCGGTGGGTCTTTTGATTCTTGGCATCGCCGTGGTGATTTTCCTTTGGCGACCATTCGCTTGGAGCGACGTACTACCTGACGTGCGTCAGGCGGCGTCGGGTTCGGGCGCCGGCGGCAACGTGAAATAGAACCGCGCGCCCTTCGGCACGGCGTCGCCGATGCCGATGCTGCCGCCGTGGCGCAGGACCACCTTCTCGCACAGCGCCAGCCCGAGACCCACGTTGCCGACGTGGCGCTTCACGTCCTTCTGGAAGAACTTGCGGAACACGTCGGCGCGCGCTTCCAGCGGCACGCCGTGGCCGGAGTCGCAGACGTCCACGGTCACACCGCCGTTCTCCCGGCGCGCGCCGATCACGATCAGCCCGCCCGCGGGCGTATGCTCGACGGCGTTGTGCACCAGATTGTCGAGGACCCGGCGCAGCAGCGCGGCGTCGCCCAGAACGGGGGGAGGAAGGTCGTCGGACAGGCGCAGCTCCAGGTTCTGCTTGCGGTCGGCCACCACCAGCTCGAAATCCTTCGCGCACGCGCGCGCCAGCGCCGTCATGTCCACCGGCTCCAGACGCTGCAGCTCGCTGGACTCCTCCAACTTGGAGATCTGCAGGACGTCCTCCACCATGCGCTGCAGGCGCGCGGTGGACATCTCCAACAGCTCGAAGGTGCGGTTATGCTCGCGCTTGCCGTCCGGACGCGGCGCCGTTTCGGACAGCAGCGAGATTCCCGAGCGGATCACCGTCAGCGGCGTCTTCAGGTCGTGGACCAGCATGGCCGACAGCTCGCGCTTCTCGGCCTCCAGCTCCCGCCGCCGCGCCGTCTCGATCTTGAGGCTGGCGCCCATCCGGTTGAAGGCCTGCACCAGGCGCGACACCTCGGCGCCGCCCATGCCGTCGGCGCGCAGGGGGCGGAACTTTTCCGGCGCGACGGACAAAGACTCGATCCGCGACACCACCCGTTCGATCCTCTCCCCGGCGAACATGCCCAGGAACCACGCCGACAGGGCCAGGGCCAGCAGCGCGGTCACCGTCGCGCCGAAGCCTTCGGCCGCGATGTCGCGCAGGCGCTCCTCCAGCTTCGCCGTCCTAAAACCCACGGTCACCGTGCCCTTGCCTTTCGAGCCGAGGTCCACCGGCCCCTCGACGTCGTAGATCCCGTCGTCCACCTGGGACAGCGGCCGGCCGGGCTTGGGCTCGCGGGCCAGCAGGGCGGGATCGTCGGAGCGGCCGACCATGCGGCGGCCCTTGCGGTCCCGCACCACGATGGTCGCCACGTCCGCCTGGCGCACCAGATCCCCGAAATTGCGTCCCAGCTCGATGAAGCGTCCCTGGCGCGCCTGCGCCTGGACCAGCGCGCCGACGGCGGAGAGGGAGACCTTGCCCAGGCGCTCCTGCTGCGTGTACGCCTCGGCGCGGGAAACGTGCACGTGCCGCACGACCAACCCGCCGGCGATGACGGCGCCGAAGAACGCGAAGATGAGGGCCAGCCAGAAACTGAGTCGCATGGAGGAGGTCGACGGACCTGGCCCATTCTATGATTTTCGGCTATACTGCGCGCATGAAGCGGTGGTGGTTCTTCCTGGTCAGCCTGCCCGCGCGCCTGCGTTTCCGCGCGGGGCGAGCCAGCTTCGTGGAATGCATCATCGCGCGGACCGACAGCCTGCTCACCCCGGTGCAGGATCCCGGCGGCCGCCCGCTGGGGCCGAAGCTGCTCGCGCGGCACACGTTGTCCTGCCGCCCGCCGCGCGCCGGCGCCGCTGGCTGGAACCTTTATGAGGAGCGCCTGTTCCAGCCCGGACCGCACCGCTTCGCGACCCTGGAATGCGCGCACTGCGGACACCTTTTCGTGATCCAGGTGACCGCCTCGCGCACCGGGCTCAACGCGCCCGACGCCGACTTCCGCTCGGAGTGGTTCCGCTTCCCGCCGTCGGCCTTCGACGGGCCGACGTCGCTGTCCTGCCCGCGCTGCGAAGAGGTCGCCGCCCCGGGCGTCGTCCACCTCAACGAGCCATGACTCCCGCCTTCTGGCTGATCCGCGCCTTGAACCTGGCCGCCGCCCTCGGCGCGGCGTGGCTGGGCACGCGCGGCCGCGCCGTCTCGCTGGGCGCGCCCGCCGCGGTGTTCGCCGCCGCCGCCGCGCTGGAGGCCGCCGCCGTGTTCTCCGGGCGCCCCGCCGATCCGCGAATCCGGCGCTGGCTGGGGCTGGGCTTCTCCATCCTGGACGCGACTTTGGTCTTGTGGCTTTCCTTCTGGGCGCAGCAGATGGCGGGGGTCTTCGACCTGGCCTATCTGATCCCGGCGGTGATGGCCGGGGTCGAATACGGCGCCCTGGCCGGCGCGCTGACCGGCCTGGTCCCCGCCGGCCTCACCGCGCTGGTCCTGGCGCAGGGCCTGGGCCCCAACGGGGAAAGCTTCCTGCCCGTGGTCCTGGTCCGCATGCTTTTCTTCGTCCTGGTTCCGGTCGCCGCCGCGCTGGCGGTGCCGGCGGCCCGCGCCGAGGGGGCTACCCGAGCGCGCGGCACCTTGGCGCGCCTGCGCGCGGCGCAGGTCGGCGAATACATCTCCTTCGTGCTGTTCCAGCTGCGCGACTACGTGATCACCATCGCCTCCGTGGCCGAGGCCATCTCCCTTTCGGCCCCGAAGGAGGACGCGAAGTTCGGGGAGCGCGTCGACCGCCTGCGCCGCACCGTCGGGGAGCTCAACGGCAAGATGTCGCGCCTGCTGGGCGACAAGTCGGCGCTGACCTCCGCGGCGGCGCCGACGCAGTCCGCCGTGGACCTGACCGCGCTGACCCGCGCCGTCGCCGCGGAGGCCCGCGCGGCGTTCGCGCCCGGCGGCGCGACGGTGGACGTGATCGTGCAGGGCCAGGTTCCGCCCGCCCGCACCGACGCCCGGCCCATCGAGCTGGCCCTGCTGGCGGTCCTGCAGAACTCCCTGGAGGCGTGCGCCGCGCGCGGAGGCGGCGCGGTCACGGTGCTGCTCCGCCGCGAAGGCGGCGCGGCCGAGATCGAGATCTCCGACGACGGCGGCGGGATCGCCGAATCGGCCAAGCCCCTGGTCTTCGAGCCGTTGGCGTCCACGCGCGAGGGAGGCGTCGGGATGGGGCTGGGCCTGTCCATGTCGCGGCGCTTCCTGGAGCGGCTGGGGGGCACGCTTCGCCTCAAAAGCAAGGGCGGCTACACCGCGGCCCTGCTCGTGATCCCGCTGGAGCACCAGCTTCCGCAGATCCGCAACGAGGAGTCCACCTGGGCCGGCCGCCGCGCCGGAGCGTAGCCAAGGAGAATCATGCCCGATCCCGCGCCCGCCCAACCGCCGAAAGCCGCGCCGCCCCCGGCGAAAGCGCCCGGCTTCGGCGAGCTCTTCGAGCAATCCCTGATCGCGCTGGTC
>JBIOJO010000061.1:0-15438 GCA_044450965.1 Elusimicrobiota bacterium
AGTCAGGGGCAAGGTGGGCGTAAATCTCGGTCGTCTTGATGCTGGAGTGCCCGAGCAGCTTCTGTACCGTGTAGAGATCGGAGCAGCTCATGACCAAGTGGCTCGCGAACGTATGCCGCATCGTATGGATGGATGCGCTCTTGATCCCGACGCTGCGGAGCAGAACGCGGAAGGTCCGAGCCAGCACGATGCCGTTGAGGATATTGCCTGAGCCATTCCTGAAGACGAATCCGCCGTCTTTGCGGGGGAGTTCTTCCAGGACTTCCTTGAGCCGCGGCGTCATGGGAATGTGGCGGGCTTCGTAGTCCTTGGGGTGCCAGTCGTCTTTGGATTGGACCGAAAGCGCGCGGTTCTTGAAGTCGATATCGGCCCAGGCCAGATGGACGAGTTCATCGCGGCGAAAGCCGGTGTGCAGGAAGACCTCGATGATAGGCCTCAGGCGGTCATCGGCCGCTTTGAGGATCGTGCGCACTTCGTCTTTGCTGAGGTAGCGCACTTGCCGGCGCGGCTCTCGGAATTTCTGGACGGACTTCGCAGGGCTTTGAGCCAGCGAGCCCCAGGCCACGGCCTTGTTGAGCATCGCCTTGATCGTGTTGAGCTCGCGGTTGACGGTCGTGAGCTTGGCCCCGTTCTCGCGGCGGTGTACCTTGTAGGCTTCGAGTTTGCCGGGAGTGATCGCGCTGAGCTTGTCGGCCTTGATGAAGTCGGTGAAGTTCTTGATGATGTAGGTATCGCGCTCGTAGGACTGGCGGGCCTTGTTGCTCTTGGCGTAAGCGAGGTACTCCACGATGAAGTCAGTCAGACCCTTGTCCTTGGCCTGGAAGCCCAGCTCCTTGCGCTCGAGCTTGACCTGGATATCGGCGAGGGCCAAGTCGGCGAGGCGCTTGGAGCGCCCCACGCGCTTGCGCAGCCGGCGGCCATCGACGTTGTAGTCGAGGTACCAGTAGACGCCTTTCTTGCCTGACCGCTGGTAAATTCGTGCCATGGCGCGCCCTAGAATCGCGCCTGGGGCCAATAAAGGTTCATGGCCATAGTGTGGCACAAATCTGGCACAAGCGCCAGGGGTCAAAATAAAGACGGGGACCGCCTTTCGGCAATCCCCGTCGATAAACACGCCATTTGAGAGTTTGCCCCCAACGAGAATCGAACTCGTGTTTCAGCCTTGAAAGGGCCGCGTCCTAACCGTTAGACGATGGAGGCGAAAATCGAAAAACATTGAGCCCGGTGGGATTCGAACCCACGACCCCTCGCTTAAAAGGCGAATGCTCTACCCCTGAGCTACGAGCTCGTAAGACGAGATTGTAGCAAGAAAATTATCCATACGGAATAAACCTTGG
This sequence comes from Elusimicrobiota bacterium, assembly GCA_044450965.1. Classification (GTDB taxonomy): domain Bacteria; phylum Elusimicrobiota; class Elusimicrobia; order UBA1565; family UBA9628; genus GWA2-66-18. Next base: position 1,338 of record JBIOJO010000061.1, read on the forward strand.
TCGAGTGATCCCCCGAATGAGATCCAGCCGAAGGCGATTGAGCGCCGCGCTGATCATCCGGAGGCGACGCCCGCCTGGCACGCCGACGACCGTCTGCCCGCGCCGAAGGCGTCGAATTGGCCGCTGTTCTACGACTTCCTCGACCAGCTCATGGCCGATCGCCGGATCGAACGGCCCGGCTAAAGAGCGCGGCGGACTTCCGGGCGGCTCACCTTCCAGATGCGCCCGTCCGCATGGAAGTGGAACAGGGACTGGCAGACGACGAACACCGTCCCGATCCGGTCGAACGGCACGCCGAACGCCGACGGGAAGCGCGCGCCGGGGAAGAAGAGGCGGCCCCAGCCGACGGCGAAGAGAAAGGCGGCGGTGGCCAAAACGGCGAAGGTCAAAGTCTTCGCGCCGGCGCCTTCGAGCCCGCGCCGCTTCTCGTAAGCCCACACGAAGACGAAGTACTCGATGAGATGGCTGAAGCCGAAAGCCAACGCGGCCTTGATGGGGTCGAACAAAAGAAATGACGCGGACAGTCCGGTCATCCCGAGGGCCAAGGAAAGGCGGGGGACGGACCATGATTGGGAACGGCGTTCATGATAGAAAAACGACGACACGCTGAAGATGACGACGAGAACGGCGAGCGGAATCAAGAAATGGGCGGCCGATGTCAGCACGGCGATCAGGGGAGACAAAACGCCTCGCATGAGGGGAAACATCGACATGAGTTGATCCTTATGTTTCGGTCCCAAAACGGCGAAGTATAAAGGGAGCCAGGAGAAGACGAATAATTTGTCGCTCCAGGCGGGGACCTTCACCGTCGATGGAGATTTTGCGTTGTACAAACGGAGTATCCCGAATTTTTGCATGTACACATGCCAAAAATTCCAGACCGCCGAGAGAACGGCGAGCGGGCCCAGCACGGCGAGAAACCATTGGAAGCGAACGGCGCTCAAGGCCAGAACGGATATCGTGGCGAGAACGACGAGGGGCGGCTCGATCAGAAATAATTTGCGCTCGCGTTGGAACAGCTCATGATCGGTCATCACCAACGGGAAGGTGATGGTCTGATGCGCCACGTTCCCGGCGGCGACCAAACAGAAAAGAAAGAGATAGTCGTTGGGGAACCCGTTCCCGAAAAATAACAGGGGGACGAGAAAAAAGATCCAGCTGTAGTGATAGGCGCAGACGTCTATGAAGGGCGAGACATGCCACGGCCCGGAGGCGGGCCGGTCGCTCATCTAGGGTTTGCGGCCCAGCTGCACCAAGGTTCGGACGTACACCTTGTAGAGATCCGTCGCCTTGTGGCGCCCGACCGGCAGCATCTGATCCAAGGTCTGCCACCAGAAGCCGCCGCAGACCGAGCTCTTCATCGCGCAGGAAGCGACCGTATAAAGGATCAGGAGGTCCTTGCGCCCGCCGTCCACGTCGTCGGGCGCCAGCCACCAGTAGCCTTTCAATGCGTTCTGCTCCACGTAGCCGAAGCTGGACAGCATCAGCTTGGTGCCGGGCAGCGCGTCGGCGGCGGTGTCGAACGCGCGCTCCAGGGATAATCCGACGGGATTGTCCTCGGGGTACAGCTCCAGCCCGACCACGTCCGCGGTCTTCGCGAAGCCCTTCGGCGCGTAGCGCTTCAGCCAGCCGGAGAGCGCGTGCGCGTGATCCGGCGCGGTCTGCTCCCACCAGTACAAGGTCGCCACCGTCTCCGCCTCGGGATCCAGCTCCTTGGTCTTCGCGGCGCCGGCGGAGTAGATCTTGTAGATCTGGTCCAGGCTCATGGGGTCGGAGGAACCGCCCAGCCAGTCGCCGTTGATCTCGCTGCCGACTTCCCAGGCGTCCACCTTGCCCTTATAATGGAGGACGACGTTCTTCACCCGTAAGGCGTAGATCTCCGGCGTCATGGTCTTAGGCCACTGGGCGGTGTCCAGGATGCAGACCATCACCTTGAGGTGGTTCTTGCGCAGCTTCTCCAGCACGGAGTCGTATTCGTTGAACGAGCGCAGGGAGGCGTAGACGAAGTCCGTTCCGTTCGGGCGGATCACCAGCCGCACCCAGTTCGAGCCGGAGCGCGCCGCGGCCTCCGCCAGCCAGTCCGCGTCGTCGAGGCGCTTGAGGATCGTGTCGTCCAAGGTCAGGCCGAAACGCGCCTTCTTGGAGAACTGCTCGCTCAGCGCCAGTTGCAGCCCGTGCTCGTACAATTCCTTCTCGGAGGCCAGCGCGATCGCGTGCAGGGCGTTCCCGAACGCGGCGGCGCGCTTGGCGGAGTCCTTCTCCCGCTGCGCGGCGGCCATGGCCTGCTTCGCGTCCTCCGCCAGGGATTTGGCCTTGCGGCCCGGCTCGTACAGCGGCTGCCAGTCCGTGGTTCGCTTCTGCCAGGAGTCGCGGAACAGCCGGTACTGGGTCAGCGCGGTTTCCTCGTCCAGGAAAACCGCGGCGCCGTCGGCGAAGCCGTGCCCGTCGTTGTCGGCGGCCACCGCGCTGTAGCCGTCTTCCTTGACGGGCCAGACGAACTCCAGACGCGCCGGGCCGCCGGGCCAGGTCGCGGTGATCAGCTTGCCCGCCTGCGCCAGCTTCGCGCGGACCGGGGGGGATTTCTCGTCGAGCGGCACGGCCCAGAAAGGGAGCTTGTCGGCGTCCGGGGATTTCTCGTCGGCGCGCGACAGCCGCGTCAGCAGGCCCGGAAGGTCCAGCGGGCGGCCCTTCTCGTCGAAAGCGAACAGCTTGACCGAGGCGGCGGAGGACGGCGCGGCGAATGCGGCGGCGAGCAGAAGCGCGTGGATCAAGGCAGGCCTCCGCGGTACCTCCGCCAAGCGAAGCGCAGGTCCCGCACGTGTCCTTCTCCGAAGAAAAGCAGGTAGGGCGCCAGTCCGGTCAGAAGCTGGACGCGCCCGGCCAGGGAATTGGTGGCGAACTCGACCGCGATCCACACCGCCGTCAGCGCGGCCAGCCAGCGCAGCTTCACCGGCAGGACGAAGAGGACCAGGATCTCGCGGTCGGGGAGCAGGCGCGCGAACGCCAGGAACGCCCCCAGCATCACCACCGAGTTCCCGTATTCGACGCCCGCGCCCAGCGCGCCCAGCGCGGTGGCGATCATGCCCAGCGCGAGGAAAACCGTGAGCTTGAAGTCTCCCCAGGCGGTCTCCAGCGCCTGGAGGATCGCGTACAGCATGGCGATCCACAGGATCAGCCACAGCGGCCCCGCCGGCGGCGGAATGAACAGGAACGTGAGCAGCCGCCAGATCTGTCCGTGGAGCAGGGCCGCGGGGTCCAGCCCCAGCGCGTCCACGAATTCGGGCTTGAACGCGCCCAGCATCGCGCAGACCACGGTCATGACGGCGATGAAAATGGGCAGATCCGGGGCCGCGAGAAAGCCCAAGCGCTTTTGCAGCCTGTCCACCCAAGCTCCGTCCATGGCGGCATCCTATCATTAAATGGTAAAAAGCAAAAATGCGGGATTGGCGAGACGAACTCCGGAGGGCCGTCCCGCGCGTCCGCTTCGACGAACCGCTGGCCAAGCACACGACGTTCAAGATCGGCGGCCCCGCCGACGCCTTGGTGGACGCGGAAACCCCCGAAGAGGTCCTGGCCGTCCTGCGCGTCGCGCGCGGCGCCGGCGTCCCGTTCTTCATCCTGGGCTGGGGCTCGAACCTGCTGGTGCGCGACCGCGGCGTGCGGGGGATCGTGCTGCGCCTCGCCGGGAAGTTCGACGAGATCTCCTTCCCGGGCGACGGGCTCGTGCGCTGCGGCGCCGCGGTGCGCGTTCCGCAGTTGGTCGTCGCGTGCGCCGAGCGCGGGCTGTCGGGGCTGGAGCCGATCGTGGGCGTGCCCGGCACCGTGGGCGGCGCGCTGGCGATGAACGCGGGAACGCGCGACGGCGAGATCGGCCCGCTGGTTTCGGAGATCGAGGCGGCCGATCCGGAGTCCCTGGAGATCCGTAAAATGGCCGGGCCGGACCTCCGTTTCTCTTATCGCGAGGGCCCGCTGAAAAATCTGATCGCGCTGACGGGACTGCTTCGGTTGAAGCCCGGGGTCAAAGGTGATATAATGGCCGTCGTCGTCCGCTATCAGCAGAAGCGCCAGCAAACGCAACCGATTCATACCTTCAACGTGGGATCCACCTTCAAAAACCCGCCCGGCCGCTTCGCCGCCCAGATGATCGAACAGCTGGGCCTCAAGGGACACACGATCGGCGGCGCCCGCGTCTCGCCGATGCACGCCAATTTCATCGAGAACTTCGCCGGGGCCAAAGCCTCCGATGTCCTCGCTCTCGTCGACCTCATCCGCGAGCGAGCCCGCGCGACATTGGGCGTCGGACTCGAACTCGAGATGAAGGTCGTCGGTGAATAGGCGCTCGCCCTCCCGCCGCCGCTTCCGCGTCGTCGCGCGCCCGCAGGCGCGCGCGCGCCGCGCCCGCCTGTTCGCGGCCGTGTCCGCGACGGCCATCCTGGGCGCGATCGCCTTCGCGTCCGCGCGCCACGCGGTGGGAGTCCTGGGCCGCGTCCGCGCGGCGCTTCCCGCGGCCGTCTCCTCGGGCCCCGCGGACGCCGTCGTGGAAGGCGTCTCCGATCCGTTCCGGACCCTCGCGCAGGCCGCGGCGGATTCCGTGACGGGCTCCGCCGGGGAGAAGGCCGCCGAGATCAAGCGCCGCTTCCCCTGCGTCTCCGACGTGGACGTGCGCCGCGCCTGGGGGGACAAGCGCACCGTCCTGACGCCGGTCCTGCGCCGCGCGATCGCGCCCGCGCTGCGCCGCGGCCGGGCGGCGGGATTCCTGGCCGACGACGGCGCGGTGTTCGCGGCGCCCGAGGGCGTGTACTCCCCGTCCGGCGCGACCGCCGACGTGGGCGACGCCGACGACGCCGAGCGCCGCGCTCTGGCCCGCGAGTGGCCGGTGCTGACGGCGCCCGGCGCGTTCCCGTCGCCGCTCGTCGAAATGGCTTTCGAGTCGGAGGCCGACGGCTGGCGGGCGCGCCTGGCCGACGGCACCACCGCGCTGTGGGGCCGGCTGGAATGGACGAAGGACAAGCTGGCGCGGCTGGGCGAGGCGCTCAACGACGCGCGCGGGAAGAACCCCGGCGCGTTCGCCGCCGACCTACGCTGGTTCGAGGACGGAAAAGTTCTGCTGCGACCGGCGGCCCAGACCGTGGCCGCCGGACCCCATGGAGGCGTTCGATGAAGCGCATGCGCAGAAGCGGCCCGGAGCTGGTGGCGGGCCTGGACATCGGCAGCGGACGCGTGACCTGCCTGATCGGAGCCCCGGACCCGACCACCGGGGTGGTGAAGGTGCTGGGCGGCTCCAGCGTGGCGTGCCGCGGCCTGAAGGGCGGCGTCGTGATCGACATCCACGAAGCCGCGCTGGCCGTCACGCGCGCCGTCGAGGAGGCGGAGTCCGCCGTCAAGGCGACGGTCTCCTCCGTGTGGCTGGGCGTGCGCGGCGCGCACCTGCAGTCGTTCAACAACCGCGGCGCGTACAACATCGCGCGCACGGACCGCGAGATCACCGCCGACGACGTCAACGCCGTGGTCTCCAGCGCGCGCGCCATTCCCCTTTCCTCCGACCGCGAGATTCTGCACGTGGTTCCGCAGGGCTTCTCCCTGGACCGTCAGCGCGGCGTGCCGCACCCGGTGGGCATGGAGGCGTCGCTCCTGGAAGTGGACGTGCATCTGGTCACCGCGTCCAGCGCGCATCTCAACAACATCATGAAGACCGTCGCGCAGGCGGGCTTCGACGTGGTGGAGCCGGTGTACGGCCTTCTCGCGGCGGGCGAGACTTTGGTGACGCCCGAGGAGAAGGAGCTGGGCTGCGTGCTGATCGATTTCGGCGGGCAGTCCCTCTCCATCGGCGTGTACTGCGAGGGCGCGATCAAGTATTCGAAGGAGCTGGGCCTGGGCTCGGACTTCATCACGCGCGACCTGGCGGTGGGGCTCAAGACCTCGATCGCGACCGCGGAGAAGATCAAGCTGGAGCACGGCATCGCGCACCCGTCCCTGCTCAACGGCGACGCGGACATCGACTGCAACGGCATCGACGGCCGCACGCCCATGCGGATCAAGACCAGCATGATGATGGGCATCATCCTGCCGCGCGTGGAGGAGATCTTCACGGTGGTGGCCGACGAGCTACACAATTCGTCCTACGCCGACGTGATCGCTCCCGGCGGGGCGATCCTGACGGGCGGCGGCTCCATGATGCGCGGCACCCTGGAGGCCGCGACGCAGATTCTGGGCGTGCCGGTCCGGCGCGGGGTGCCCCATCCGGACCTGATCCAGGCGGACGAGCAATGGCTGTCGCCGGTCTATTCGACCGCGCTGGGCCTGCTTCAGTACTCCACGTCGCCGCGCTGGGGCGGCGTGAACGCGCGCGTGGTCGCGCGCAAGCGGCCGCTGTGGATGCGCAAGATCACGACCATGCTCGAGGAGCTTTTCTGAGAATAACGCTGTCCGAAGAACTCGCCGAAAAGCGCGCGGTCATCAAGGTGGTCGGCGTGGGCGGCGCGGGCTGCAACGCGGTCAACCGCATGGTGGAGGCGGGCCTGGAGGGCGTCGAGCTGATCGCCGCGAACTCCGACGCGCAGGTCCTGCGCAGCTGCCGCGCGCACGTCTGCATCCAGCTGGGCGAGACCCTGACCCGCGGCTTGGGCGTCGGCGGCGACGCGTCGAAGGGCAAGGCCGCCGCGCTGGAGAGCGAGGAGCAGCTCCGCGAGGTCCTGCGCAACGCCGACATGGTCTTCGTGACCACCGGCATGGGCGGCGGCACCGGCACCGGCGGCGGTCCCGTGGTCGCGCGCCTGGCCAAGGAGATGGGCGCGCTGACGGTCGGCATCGTCACGAAGCCCTTCGAGTTCGAGGGCTTCCGCCGCACGACGATCGCCGAGCAGGGCATCCAGGAGATGCGCCAGTCGGTGGACACATTGCTGGTGATTCCGAACCAGCGCCTGTTCGACGTGATCGACCCGGAGACGCCGCACGACGACGCCTTCAAGGAAGCCGACGACGTCCTGCGCAAGTCGGTCCAGTCCATCACCGACCTGATCACGGTCCCGGGCATGATCAACCTGGACATGAACGACCTGCGCACGGTGATGAAGGACGCCGGAGAGGCGCTGATCGGCATCGGCGAGTCCACCGGCCCCGGCCGCGCGATGAACGCCGCGCGCGAGGCGATGACCTCCCCGCTGCTGGAGAACGAGGGCATCAACGGCGCCAGCGGCCTGATCGTCAACATCGCCGGACGCAAGGCGCTGTTGAAGACCTCCGAGATCGAGGAGATCATGGCCACCATCCAGGGCACCGTCAGCCCGGACGCCAATCTCAAGATGGGCAACGTCTACAACGAATCCCTCGGCGACGCGATCCGCGTCACGGTGATCGCGACCGGCTTCCCGTCGCGCCGCACGCGCGGCCTGCACCGCGCCGCCGCCCGCCCGGGCCGGGGGGGGCGGCCGGCGGCTCTGCCCGACGAGCCGTCCGACGCCAAGCTTCTGCAGAGCATGAACGAGCCGGACCGCTGGACGAAGCCGGCCTACCTTCGCTTCAAGGTGAAAAAACTCAGATGACACTCCAAGAACTGCTCCAAATCCTGGTCAACAAGCACGGCAGCGACCTTCACGTCCGCTCCGGCGGACCCGCGTACATCCGCGTGGACGGCGACCTGATGCAGGCCGCCCCCGAGGCGATCCCGGCTCCGGACGTCGAGCAGATGCTGATGCAGGTGGCCACCGCCCGCGCGAAGAAGATGTACGAGGAGCGCGGCGAGTGCGACTTCTCCTTCCAGGCCGGCGAGGTGGCGCGCTTCCGCGTCAACGCGTACCGCCAGCGCCAGAAGCTGTGCATGGCGGTGCGCTACATCTCCACGCAGATCCCGACCCTGACCGACCTGCGACTGCCCGTCGCGACGATGAAAAAGATAGCCGACAACAGCCGCGGCCTGGTGCTGGTCACCGGCATCACCGGCTCCGGCAAGTCCTCCAGCCTGGCCGCGATGGTCGACTACATCAACGACAACCGCGCCGAGCACGTGCTGACCATCGAGGACCCGATCGAATTCGTCCACAAGGACAAGAAGGCGATCGTCACCCAGCGCGAGATCGGCGAGGACACGCAGACGTACGCCGACGGACTCAAGATGGCCATGCGCCAGGATCCGGACGTGGTCATGATCGGCGAGATGCGCGACCCGGAGACGACCTCGGCGGCTCTGACCGCGGCCCTCACCGGCCACCTCGTCTTCGCGACCTTGCACACGATCGACGCGGTGCAGACCATCGCGCGCGTGGTGGACATGTACCCGCCGCACCAGCAGACCTTGGTCCGCCTGCAGCTGGCGGAGTGCCTGCGCGCGATCATCAGCCAGCGCCTGCTGCAGTCCACCAAGGGCGGACGCGTGCCGGCCGTGGAGATCCTGATCAACACGCCGCACGTGCGCAAGCAGATCGAGGACAGCAAATCGAGCGAGATCGTCCAGGCGCTCGCGAAGGGGCAGTTCTACGGGATGCAGACGTTCAATCAGTCGCTCGTGAAGCTCTTCAAGGACGGCCTGGCCAGCGAGACGGAAGTTCTGTCCGCCGCCTCCAGCCCCGACGACCTGAAGCTGGCGCTTCGCGGCATCGACCAAGAGATCAAGCCGGCGTAAGGAGACACGAGCATGTTCGCGGAAGGCTATATCGGCATCGCGGGAACCATCGGGGTGGGCAAGTCCACGCTCACGGTGGATTTGGCCCGCGCTCTCAACTTCGAACCCATCCTGGAAGAGGTGGACGGCAACCCCTACCTGGAGCATTTCTACAAGGACATGAAGGGCTACGGCACGATGATGCAGGTCTGGCTGCTGAACCACCGGTTCCGCCAGCACCGCGAGTTCGTGACGCGCATCAGCCTGGGCAAGATCCGCGGCGTGGTGCAGGACCGCACCATCTGGGAGGACACGATCTTCGCGCGCATGCTCAACGAGCATCCCGACAAGATCATCACCGACCTCGACTACAACACCTACCTGGACCTGTTCGACAACATGGTCCTGCGCGAGCTGGTGTTCCCGCAGATCCTGATCTACCTGGACTGCCAGCCCGAGACCGCGATCAAGCGCATCAGCTCCCGCGGCCGCGTGATGGAATCCGCCGTCAGCCTGGACTACCTGCGCATGCTCAAGGCGAACTACGAGCAGTTCATCGGCGAGATGGAGCAGGCCGGCGTGCGCATCCTGCGCATCAAGTGGGAGACCTTCCAGCCCGTCAGCGAGGTCGTGCGGCTGGTGCACGAGTACTCGCTGAAGCCCTCCAGCTTCACGAAGTGGGTGCGGCCGATGCGCAAGACGCCCAAGATGGATCCGAAGCCTTTAGCCCCGGATCATGCTTCGGTCTAATTTTTCGGCCGGCGCCCGGACTTATCCCAAGACTCGTCGCGCGACGAGTTTGTGGATAACTTCGCCGTGCGCTCTTTCGGGGGAGGTGCTTTGACCATGGTCGCCGCCCCGTCGTGGACCGAAGTCGACGGGCTCCTTCGCGAGCCTCGTCTGACGGCGCTTGGGCTCAAGCACGGATTCACGACAAGAAAGTCGGGCAACATGAAGGATGTATCGCGACGCCGCGAAGCGGCGGCGCAATTGGGCCTGCCGGAACCGTTGACGTTGAAGCAGGTTCATGGAATCACGATTCACGACGGCACGGCGTCAAACGCCGGTCTGGAAGGCGACGGCTGGATCCTGAGCAAGCCCGGCGTGACCGTGGGCGTGTATGTGGCCGATTGCGTTCCGTTGTATCTTTGGTCGCACGACGGCAAGGCCGCCGGAGTGTTTCACGCCGGCTGGCGCGGAACGGCAAAACATATGGCGAAGTCCGCCGTGGCCGCGTTCAATGATCGCCTCGGCATTCCGGCGTCGAAACTCTCGGCCGCCATGGGACCGCACATCGGTCCGTGCTGCTACAAGGTCGGTCCCGAGCTCGAAAAAGATTTCCCGGAGTCGTCATTCGTTCGTCGTGACGGCGCCGTTTATCTTGACCTCGCCGCCGAAACGCGGCGCCAATTGACCGAGTCGGGCGTTTCGGCCGAAAACATCGGCGCCCCGGCGATGTGCACCGCGTCAAACCCCAACGAATTATTTTCCTACAGGAGAGATAAACAAGACGCCCGTCTTCTGGCGCTCCTGTCCCTCGATCTATGGCCTTCATGATTCCTCCCCGCCGCGCCCTGCGCGACGTGTTTCCCTACCAGCCCGGCAAGTCCATCGCGTCCGTACAGCGCGAGCTGGGCCTGAAGACCGTGGTGAAGTTGGCGTCCAACGAGAACCCGCTTGGCCCCGCGCCGCGCGCGCTGGCGGCCTACCGCAAGGCCGAAAAATCCCTGGCGCTGTATCCCGAAGGCGCCAGCCCCGAGCTGCGCGGCGCCCTGGCGCGCTTCCACAAGATCGAGCCCGAGTCGGTCATCGTGGGCAACGGCTCCGACGAGGTCATCCGCCTGCTCTGCGAGGCGTTCCTGGATCCCGAGGACGAGGTGGTGGTCTCCCAGTACGGCTTCATCCGCTTCAAGCAGCAGGCCGCGATGATGGGCGCGCGCGTGATCGAAGTCCCGATGACGGATTGGTGTCATGATTTGGCTCTCATGGCTCAGGCCGCCAGCCCGCGCACCAAATTGATCTTCGTGGCCAACCCGAACAACCCCACGGGAACCTACAACACCGCCGAGGAGGTCTCCGCTCTCCTCGCCGCGGTTCCCAAGACCTGCCTGGTGGTGCTTGATGAAGCGTACTACCAGTACGCCCAATCCATTTCCGGCTATCCCAAGAGCCTCCCCGACCTGGTCCGCGAGCACGAGAACCTGGTGGTCATGCGCACGTTCTCGAAGGCCTACGGCCTGGCCGGCCTGCGCGTGGGATACGGCGTGGGAGATTCGGAGCTGATCGGCTGGCTGGACCGCATCCGCATGCCGTTCAACGTCAGCCTTCCCGCCCAGCAGGCCTGCGTGGAGGCGCTCAAGGACGCGGCGTTCGTGCGCCGCACCGTGGCGCTCAACGAGGCCCAGCTCGGCCCCGTGGCGCGCGCGCTGAGCGACATGGGCTTCGGCGTGGGCGAGTCGGCGACGAACTTCATCTTCGCGCGCTCGCCCATCCCCGGCCGCGAGCTGTTCAAGGCCCTGCTGCGCCAGGGCGTGATCGTGCGCTCGCTGGATGAGTACGGCCTGACCGGCCACGTGCGCGTGTCGATCGGCTCTCCCGCGCAGAACAAGATCTTCATCAAGGCCCTGGCGAAAGTCATGTCCGGCTCGCTGGCGGCGGCGGCGGCATGAGCAAGCGGCGCAAGGGACTGATCATCGCGATGGACGGCCCGGCCGGGGTGGGCAAGTCCACCGTCGGCGGCCTGCTGGCGAAATCCCTGGGCTATCAGTTCATCAACACCGGCGAGATGTACCGCGCCCTGACCTGGAAGGCGCTGGAGGACGGCGTGAACCTGGACGACCAGGACGCCGTGACGGCCCTGGCCAAGCGCCTCAAGTGGGAGTTCAAGCCCATCGAGGAGGGCGGCACCACGCTGAAGACCTTCATCGACGGGGTGCCGGTCACCGGCCAGATCCGCGAGGAGCGCGTCAGCATCAACTCCTCGCGCGTGGCCGCCAATCCCGGGGTCCGGAAATTCCTCTCGAAGCTGCAGCGCGAGCTGGGCGAGGACGGCGCCATCGTGATGGAAGGCCGCGACATCACCACGCACGTGTTCCCCGACGCCGACGCGAAGATCTACCTGGACGCCAGCCCCGAGGAGCGCGCCTCCCGCCGCTACCGCCAGCTGAAGGCCGCCGGACAGGAAGCCGACCGCGGCGCGATCCTGTCCGCGATCCTCAAGCGCGACCTCAACGACCTCAAGCGCGAGATCAACCCCTTGAAGCAGGCGCCCGACGCGTTGATCATCGATTCGACCCAAATGACGATGCACCAGGTCGCCGATAAAATCCTGCGCCACGTCCGCCGCGAGGCGAAGAATGCCAAATGAACGATTTCGACTCTCCGGTGCGGCGCTTCGCCGAGTCCTGCGTGAACGGGGGCTTGGGCGCGATTTGGGGCATCAAGGTGACGGGGCTGGCCTCGGTGCCGCGGTCGGGACCGCTGATCGTGGCCTTCAATCACTCCAGCCTGCTGGACGGGCCGCTGGTGGGCGGCGCCATCGCGCCGGCGCGGCGTCCCTGCTTCCTGGGCAAGAAGGAGCTGTTCGACAATCCGGTGCTGGGCTGGTTCCTGCCGCGGGCGGGGGCGATCCCGCTGGATCGCGGGACGGCCGATCACGCCGCCATGCGCGCCGCGCTGGAGCTTTTGGCGAGAGGCGGCTCGATCGGCTTGTCGCCGGAGGGCACTCGGGTGAAGCCGGGCATGCCGCCGCGGGCGCCGAAGGCGGGCGTGGGCTTCCTGGCCGCGAAGAGCGGGGCTCTGGTCCTGCCGACGCGGCTGGTGGGCACCGCGGAGTTCCCGCGCCGCTTTCCGCTGGAAGTCCGCTTTGGCTCTCCGTTGCCGCCGCCGAGCGCCGAGGGACGCGAGGCCGCGTCGTCGTTCGCGCGGGCCGTGATGGACGCGATATACGCTTTGTGAAGATCTGAGAGAAATCGTGGAGGAAGTGATTATGGAGCAGAAGACCGACTTGAACGCCGAAGCCTGGGAGAACGCGAACCCTGAAGAGGGCGACGCGTCCGCCGAGACGGGCGGCGAGACGATGGAGTCCTTGCTGGCCCAGCAGGCCGCGACGACGGAAAAGCTGGCGGACCGCAAGGTCGCCTGGGTGAAGGTCATCGCGGTCACCAAGGACGCCGTCCTGGTGGACGTGGGCGAAAAGAACGAGGGCCTGGTGCCGCTCGTCGAGTTCGTCGAGGACCTGGTCAACCCCAAGTCTCCCGCTCCGGCGGCCGGACAGCGCGTTCCCGTGATCAAGGCCGGGGGCCGCAGCAAGACCGGTCAGGTCGTGCTCTCGCATCTGAAGGCCAAGGCGGAGCTGGGCTGGGAGATGGCGGTGAAGGCCCACGCGGAGAAGGCGCGCGTGCGCGGCACCGTGACGTCCTCGGTCAAGGGCGGCTTCATCGTGGACGTGCAGGGCGTGCAGGCGTTCCTGCCGGCGTCCCTGGCCGACCTTCGGCCCGTGCGCGATCCGAAGAAGATGCTGGCCACCGGCGTGCGCTGCTACGTCATCGAGGTGAACCAGTCGAAGCGCCAGCTGGTGCTGTCGCGCAAGGCGGTTCTCGAGGAAGAGGCCGGCAAGCGCAAGGTGAAGATCACCAGCGAGCTTCGCCCCGGCGAGGTCCGCATCGGCCGCATCGTGCGCGTCTCGGCCGACGGCCTGCTGATCGACATCGGCGGGTTGGAGGGAACGGTCCGCCCGCTCGACATGGCCTGGGGGAAGGCCGATCCCGCCGCGTTCGAGCGCGGCCAGAAGCTGAAGGTCAAGGTGCTCACCAAGCCCGAGAAGGAAGGCGAGCCCCTGTACCTGGGCATCAAGCAGCTCCAGCCGAACCCGGCCGACGCCCTCAAGAGGCGCTTCGTCCCGAAGTCCACCGTCTCGGGCAAGATCACCGAGGTCGGCGCGCACGGCGTGCGCTTCGCGATCGATCCGAAGACGACCGCGTTCGTGCCCGCGCAGGAATGCGACACGGACATCGTCTACAAGATCGGCGATTCGATCAAGGCCATCGTCCTGGGCGTGGACTTCACGAACTTCGAGCTGCGCGCCTCCACGCTCAAGTTCAGCGAGATCCACGACCGCAAGCGCGTGGCGCAGTACATGAAGGCTCCGCCGCCTCTGACCTTGGGCCAGCTCCTGTCCCCGGAGAAAGAGGGGTGACCGGCCGCGCCACCGAAGAACATCCGCGGCTGAAGCCGGTCCGGAGTCCGTGGCATTTCACGGCCTCGTGGCTGAACGCGCGCTTTTTGTCCTGGGCCGCGGGCTTCTCCATCGTCGTGCTGTTCTCGGCGCTGTGGTTCATGCTGCGCGAGAAGCCTCTGCCGCGGGGGGGGGGGGGGTTTCCCCCGCCCCCCCCCGTGTAAACCCACAAAAAGGGGGGCCCGGGGGGCCCGGAAAGCCACCCCCCCCACACAAAACGCCAGGGAGGGGGGGGGGCCGATGGTGTTGAGGAAGGGGAAGAAAACAAA
>JBIOJO010000062.1:0-14048 GCA_044450965.1 Elusimicrobiota bacterium
ACGCGGGGCCGGCGATCAGCGCGGCGGCCGGCGCCGCGGCGGAGAGCGCGGGGGCCGAGAAGGACGGGGCCGACCCGAGAGCCGCGGGCATGACGAACGACGGCGCGGACAGAGCCGATCCGGCCGCGCCGACGGCTCCTCCGGCGGAGGCCGTGAGGGGCGCCACGCGGGCGACGGCCTGAGCCCAAACGGCGGGGCCGGGCAAAGTCGCGGCGAAGGCGGCGAGAGTCAGGCGGGCGCACAGCACGGCGAACGGGGCGCGGCGGCGGGTGGTCTCTTCCATGCGGAGAGTATAAAGAGGATGCGGGCTTTTGGGCGGGGCCTTAAGACCCCGGGACGGAAGGAAAGGGACCTGCTTTACCAGACTTCGGAGGGCCTACGCCGTTTGGGCCCTGCGGTCCTTTTTGGACCAATCCACGTGCTTGAAGCGGCGGTGCGCCCAGAGCCACTGGCCGGGCACGGCGCGGATCCAGCCCTCTACCATATTGGCTAACCGCTGGTTGTCGGCCTTGTCGTCGGCGGAGAGGGGAATCTCGGGGTCCACTAAAATGCGGACGATGCCGTTCTTATCCCGGATCTGGCGCACGGGTAATATGGCGGCGCCGGTGCGGCGCGCCAGCGGGGCGATGGCCGCCAAGGTGTCCACCATGACGCCGAAGAAGCGCGTGGGCTCGCCCATGGGCGGGGGCATGTACTGGTCCATGACGAAGACCACGCCCTCGCCGTCGCGCAGGCGCTTCATCACGGTGGGGACGGTGCGCGGCTGGTAGGTGGCCTGCACGCCGGCCGACAGGCGCACCTTCTCCATCCAGTCGTGCAGCCATTGAGGCTTGAGCTTGCGCGTGACGATGGTGACCTTCATGCCGCCGATGGCGCCGGCCGCCGCGGCGAACTCCCAGTTGGCCAGGTGGGCGGAGCAGAACAGCTCGCCCTTGCCGCGCGCGTGGACCTTGTCCCAGTTCTGCAGACCCTCGACCTTCGCGGTGCGCGCGACGTAAGCGCGCCAGTGGCCGTCGATGGGGGTGAACATATGGGCCAGTTCCAGGACCAATACGCCGTAGTGTTCGTAGTTCTGGACCAGGATTCGTCGGCGCTCGGAGGGCGAAAGCTCCTGCAGGCAACGCTCGATATTTTCCTGGGCTATTTTCCGGCGCTTGGGGTCCACGCGCATCGCGAAGCGTCCGAGGAAGCGGCCCAGCGCCGTTTCCCAGGAGCGCGGCAGGGCCGCGACGAACAATCCGAGTCCGTGGGTGGGAATGCGCAGGAGGAGGGCCAGAACGGGATTCACGACGGAGATTCTACCAAAAGCGGCGAGCGTTGAAATTCGTTATATTAGCTGCATGGCCTCCGCCTTCAAGCCGTTATTCGCCGCGGCGCTGCTGATGGCCGCGGCATCGGCCCGAGCGCAGGATGCCTGCCAGGACCTCAGCCGTCGCGCCCGATGGCTGCGCAACGGCGCGAACAACTGCGACGCGGCCGTGGCCCAGGGGCAAATGTCGTCTTGCCAGGTGTCGGTGACTTTTTCTTTAGCCGACGTTCCGGCCTTGGCTGTAAACGTGCCCGCAGACGTTCCCTGGCTGACGACCCCCGCCGCCGCGCGCGACCTGGCGGCCAAGCTGGACGCGATCAAGTGCGTGGAGAAGCTGGAGATCACCGTGGACCCGCCGGGGCCGTTCCGGCCCGGCGACAAATTCACGATCACCGCCAAGGTCACCATGGCCGGCGGCGCCAGCTCGGAGGGCCTGCAGGTCTCCCTGACGCCCAAGGACGAGGGATTGATCGCCTTCAACGACGCCGGCGAGGACAACGGCACGCGCGTCGCGCACAAGGCCGGCGGGCCGGTCGCACCCCTGCCGGCCGCAGTGACGGCGGCGCGTCTTCGCGTGGGGCCGGATGGGACTGTGAAATTCAAAGGCACCTATTCGCCGACGGAAACGGGAACCGCGCCCGGGACCGGCGAGGAGATCGACGCAGGCATCGATTTCGAGGGTCTCAAAGAGGTTCTGCTTGGGGGCGCCGCGACTGTCGCCCTAACCCTCGCGCTTCTCGATTCGACGAAATGCGTCCTCAAGCCCGGCGAAGACGTCCTCGATCGCTTTCTGGACGGGACCCGCCTGACAGGGGGGTACCTGCAGATTCATGAAGACAACGGTGGTCATGCCATCGATCGGCACGTCGGAAAGTCCTTGAAGTACTTAATGACGAGATTGCGCGATCCCATGATAAAAGACGCGAGTTCATACAACGACAGGCCGACCGCCGACATTCAGATTCGCCGCGCGGCAATGGAAAAGCAGCCGGAGATCACTTTGTGGTATTTGTCTGGAATGAATTCACGTCTGACCGTCCACGTCGCCGGAATTCCCGGTGCTGGCCCGATAGGCTACGGCGTCTCAAGCGGGAATCCCGATCCGACTCCTGTTCCCAAATTTGATAACGCGGCCGTGATGGTACCGGCTTATAGTTGCCACATCCTCATTCTGACCTCGTTCCCCGAATGATATGACTGAAAATGAATTTGCACGCAGATTCCCGGCGCTGAACGGGGCGCTCGGTGCGCTCGCCGACAGTACAGGCGCGACCGATGTTCAGATTGCGCGAGAGGCGGTGGGGATTTCCTTCAAACGCAAGGAGCAAGGCCGCAAGATGATTGTCGCACTCCTTCAGGAGTGCAATGTTTTTCTGTCTTTTCTGCCCGATGAGTGGGATGCGCTGGCAGCTGCTTCCAACAGAAGATTCGACGGTCCTAACGATGCTCGCGACTGGCTCATTTCCATGATGACATGCTGGGAAACGCTCCTGCGGGAACTGGATCGATAAGTACCACCGACTAGGAAATTATTTTGACCACCGGTCCCGCTCAGGTGAATAGGCGCGCGATGCCGAAGGCCGCGGCGGCGGCCAGGCTGCCGACCAGGGCCGTGTACAGTGCGGAGCGCAACGGTTCTCCCGACGTGACCTTGCCTTTGGCGTAGCCGAACGCGAACAGCGCGGCCAAGGTCGTCGCGACCGACCACGGCAGGGCCGAGCGCGCGTCGGTGACGAAGAAATACGGGGTCAGCGGCACCAATCCGCCGACGATGTATGCCCCGCCGATGGTCAGCGCCGAGGTCATGCCGCGCGAGGGGTCCGGCCGCTCCAGACCCAGCTCGAAGCGCATCATGAAGTCCACCCACGCGGGCTCGTTCTTCTCGAAGTTCTCCAAAATGGGCGCGATCTGAGCCTCGTTGAGTCCGTAGTGGCGGAACACCGCGGCCACCTCGGCGCGCTCGGCGTGGGGCTTCTCGACTATCTCCTCCTGCTCGCGCTTGGCCTCGGCGGCGTAGTGCTCGGCGTCGCCGCGCGCGGCCAGGTAGCCGCCCAGGCCCATGGCGATGGAGCCCGCCGCGATCTCCGCCATGCCCGCCGTCACCACCAGCTTGGACGCCGCGACCGCGCCGGTCAGGCCCGCGGCCAAAGCGAAAGGCACGGTGAGGCCGTCGGACATGCCGATCACCAGGTCGCGTACGGCGTCGGTCGCCGTGAAATGCTGCTCGGGATGGTGATGAGGGTGGGTGGCCATGAATCGATTCTATAAACAAAATGGCCGTCCGGCTTGACGCTGACCGCCCCGGACTGTATCCTTCTTCCATGAGAACGCCCCGCCTTCTGCTGATCCCGCTGCTCGTCGCCGCGACGTCCGCGTGCGGCATACTTTATACGGACGTCCTGGTCCCCCGCGGCTATCGCTCCGCGACGCCGGCCGACGTCAAGACCGCGCCCGACGATCCCGCGGTCACCGGCCAGGCCTGCTCGCGCAGCCTGCTGTGGCTGGTGGCCTGGGGCGACACCTCCTACGACAAGGCGCTGAAGAACGCGCTGGGGACGCGCGACGGGATCATGTACGACGTGCGCTCGGATCTCAAGGTGAACGCCTACGTGCTGGGCCTGTACACGAAGACGTGCACGGTCCTGAGCGGCAAGGTGGCCAAGCCGTGAGGATAATCCTCGCGGCCGCGCTGGCCGCGCTGATCGCCGCGCCGTGCTTCGCGATCGGCGAGGGCGACGAGGACGACGCCGTCCCCGGCATGCAGTCCCCCGGCGGCCTGGTGCTGTTCTATGAGTCCGCGGGCCCCATGTCCTTCGCCGCGATGACGCCCAAGGACGTGCCCGAGAACGCGCGCAAGATCCGCGAGGTCCGGGGCCGCGCGTGCCAGCGCGGGTTGTCGGTGCCCATCGCCGCCAACTTCAACGCCACCAATATCAGCGCCTACCGCGGCGACGGGAGCTACGCGAAGGCCCTGCTCCAGATCAAGAAGGATCATCCCGAGGTCCTGGGCGTCTACGACGTGCGCTCCGACGTGGAGCTGTTCAGCGTCCTGGGCATCTACCGTTCGGTGTGCACCATCGTCACGGCGCGCGCCTTCGCCGCCGCCGAGCCCCCGAAGCCCTAGCGTCGCGGCCGGGTCATCCGGTCCAGCCAGCCGATGAAGCCGCCGCGGTGCAGGACGCAGTCGCGCAGCGGCTCGGTGCCGACGATGAAGAACTCGTCTAATTTCTTCGGGCAGCCGGAGCGCGCCAGCATGCCCGACTCCACGCAGATGCGGGCGGAGATCACGCCCTCGGGGCGGACGAAGTCCGAGCCCGGCCGGTCGGCCGAGGCTTCCTTCATGAAGGCCGACCAGAGCGGGAGCGCGTCCTTGGCGCCGGTCAGCTTCAGCGCGCGGTTGTCGTCGGCGCCGGTCCAGACGCCGGTCAGCAGCGAGGACGTGTATCCGATGAACCAGGCGTCGCGCCCGTCGTTCGTCGTGCCGGTCTTGCCCGCGGCGGGCGTGGTGAAGCCCATTTTCGCCAGACCGCGCGCGGTGCCTTCCTTCACGACGCTTTGGAGCAGGGAGGTCGTCAGGTACGCGACGGCGGGATCCAGGACCACGACGGACTCCGGCGGCGGCGCTTCCAGCACGCCGCCTTCCGCGTCCAGCACGGCCAGGACCATGCGCGGCGCGGCGCGGCGTCCCTCGGCGGCGAACGGCTCGTACGCCGACGTCAGCTCCAGCAGCCCCATCTCCGACGCGCCCAGCGCCAGGCCCAGGTCGTCGCGCAGGGGGCTGACGATCCCGCTGGCGCGCGCCAGCTCCTGCACGCGCTTGACGCCCACGCGCTCCATCAGATCCAAGGTGGCCGCGTTCAGCGAGTGGGCGATGGCCTGGCGCGCGGTCGCGGTGCCGTAGTAAACGCCGTCGTAGTTGTTCGGCGACCAGTCGCCGCCCGTTCCGGGGTATTTTTTCGGCTTGTCGCGCAGGAGCGTGGCGGGCGTCAGTCCGATCTTCAGCGCGGTCGCGTACACGAACGGCTTGAACGCGGAGCCGGGCTGCCGCGCGGCCTGGGTGGCGCGGTTGAACTGGCTCTCGCCGAAGTCGCGCCCGCCGGACAGCGCCAGCACGTCGCCGGTGCGCGGGTCCAGCGCGACCAGGGCCGACTGGTGTTTGGCGCCCCGCGCCGTCTGTTGGGCCAAGGACTGCAGCACGGGATCCATGGCCGTGTAGATGGACAGCCCGTTGCGGTACAGGACGTCGCCGCCGTAGCGGGGCACCAGCTGGCGCACGACCTCGGCCACGTAGTACGCGTTGTCGCGGCGCTCGTCCTCGGCCGCGCCGCGCACGGCGTTGACCGGTTGGGCCAGCGCGGCCTGCATCGCCGTCTCGCCGATGAACCCGTCCTCTTTCATCCGGTGGAGCACCCAGTCGCGACGCGCCCGGCAGGCCTCCAGATTCTGGAAGGGGCTGTAGAAGCCGGGGCCGCGGATCATGCCCGCCAAGGTCGCCGACTCCGCCAAGGTCAGGTCCTGAGGATCCTTCGAGAAGTAGTAGCGGGAGGCGGAGCGCATCCCCATCACGCTGGCCGAGCCGGCCTGGCCCAGGTAGATATGGTTGAGGTACAAGGTCAGGATGCGCTTCTTGTCCAGGCGCATCTCCAGGTACACGGCCAGCGCCGCTTCGGAAATCTTCCGCGAGAACGTGCGGCGCGGGGACAGGAACAGGTTCTTCGACAGCTGCTGGGTGATGGTGCTGGCGCCCTGCAATTCGTGGCCGCGCACGTTCGCCCAGACCGCGCGCAGGATCGCGCGCGGGTCTATGCCCCAGTGCGTCCAGAAGCGCTTGTCCTCGGCCGCCACCACGGCGTCGCGCAGGGTCTGCGGAATCTGCTCCCAGGCGACGGGATCGCGGCGCACCTTCTGCGCGCCGGACAGTTGGGCCGCCAGTTCCGGCTCCAGGCGGATGTCCGGGCGGACGTCGCCGAGTCCGTCCTTGATCCGCCAGCTCGCGTCGTCGCGGCGCAGGACGAACAGCCCCTCGTTCTGGCTTGAGGACGGCGCGCGGTAGCCGCGCAGGAACACGGTCAGCTCCGGCGGAGTCCAGCGGTACTCGCCCTTGGCCGGAGAGCCGTCGACGCGGCGGTAGCCGAGCCGGTCCAGGCGCTCGAGCAGGCGCGTCGTCTCGGCCGGCGCGCCGTTGGCGATCACCGCGGGCGCCGACCAGACTCTCGTGGAGAAGCTTTCGCCCAGCCCGCCCAGGGCCAGAGCGGCCAATTTGCGTTCCGCCTGAACCGCCAGCCAGATCGCGGAGACGCCCAGGAGCAGCGCGGCCGCCGCGGCCGTCCACAGCCAGAACGCGTTCCAGGACGAGGCGCGCGTCCGGCGCCGGCGGGCCATCCGGTCAGGCCCGCGCCGCGGCGCGCGCGGCCTTCAGCAGGGCCAGCTTCTCGACGCGGGACAGCGATTTGATTCCCGCTTCGCGGGAAAGGGCCTTCGAGCGGGTGAAGCCGTCCTCGCGGTGGACCAGCTTCACGGGGCGCCGGGAGCGCGTGTACGCCGCGCCGCGGCCGGAGTTGTGCGCGGCCAGACGGGCCTTCACGTCCTTGGCGATCCCGGTGTACAGGCTCCCGTCGGCGCAGCGCGCGATGTACACCGACCAATCCTCCGGAAGCCTCACGCGGCCATCGTATATAATAATCGCCGAGTGACCGAAGCGGAATTCGCGCGCGAGTGGACGGCTTTCGGCGGCATCTCCCTGGCGCTGATGGGAGCCGCGTTGTCCGCCGGGGCGCGGGGCTACGCGGACGACTTTCTCTCCTGGCAGCGGCAGTGGAGCAGCGCCGTCGGCGCGCCGGAGCCCGCATCCCGGGGAAATGACGCTTTGATTCGCGTCTACCGGCTGTTGGGCGTTGGAGGAATCGTCATCGGCGCCGCTTTGGCGGCCGCCGCCGCGTCGGGGCGCGCGCCGGCCTCGCGGGTGGGGGCGTCGGACGCCCGGATCATGGGAATCTGCCTGACCGTCCTGGGCTTCGGCTTCGCGATGCTGAAGCTGGGGCGGGATTCGCGGCGTTCGCCGCGCTTCCTGGAGCCCGATCCGTCGGCGTCCGCGCGCCGGCGCGCGATCGACGAGTTGGCCGCGGAGATGTCGGTCTGGACCTTGTGCGCGCTCTGGACCGGATTCGGTCTCCATTTGTTCTGGGAGGCGACGCGATGACGAACGCGGCGCCGCCGATCAAATAGCGGTCGTCCGGCGGTACAGCAGCCACGTCCAGCCCGATAATCCCGAGTAGGGATATATCCCGGCCAGCGCGTAGGCCGTCTTTCCCCCGAAGAGGAGTCCGGTCGGCGCCAGGCGCGGATCGGTGTCGAAGGTGTGGCGAAGATACCACTGCGGGGGGTTATCCCGGTAGCCTTCGGGCGAGACGTAAACCAGCCGCTTCGACGGCGGCAGATACGACGCGTAGAACTGCAGGAGCATGCCGTTGCGGAAGGCGTGGTCGCTGCCGACCGTGATGTAGTCGTCCGACGTTTCCGCGGCCATGAATTGGACGGCTTCCCGATAGTGTCCGCGCCCCAAAGTCGCCAGCGTTCGGACGCGGACGGCCCCGCCGGCGATAGAGAGCCCGATCATGAGGACGGCGGCGGCTTTGGCCGCGCGCCCGGCGCGCAGAAGGCGCAGAAGCGAACGCCCGGCCAGCATCAGGGCGAAGGGCAGGACGGCGAAGAAGTAGCGCTCGTAGCGGAACGGCAGGATCGCGACGAAGGCGACGACCGTGCCCAGAAGCACGGCGAAAAAATAGAACTCGTCGTCGCGTTCGTTCCGCAGGCGGCGGAGTTCCCAGGCGCACAGCCCCGCCAGCGTCGCGGCCCCGAGGACCGCGGCGGGGCCCGCGTCGGGCGCGCCCGACCACTGCGCGAGCGTCCGGAACGCGACCGGCGCGAAGGGGCGGAACGCGCCCGCGCCGATTCGCAGGGGGCCGCGCTGCAGCAATTCGTACGCGACGCCCAAAACGGCGGCCGGCCCGAACAGGAGACAGAGGTTTCGAGCGCGCCGCTCCGGCGGGAGCGCGACGGCGGCCCAGACGCCCAGCGCCGCCAGCGCGAAGATGAAGGTCGGGTGGCCGAAGAAGCCCAGCGCCGCGAAGAAGGCGAAGGCCGCTACGCGCGCGGGGCGCGGCGACGCGCCCGACGAGAGGAGTCGGTGGCAGGCGACGGCGCACAGCGCCGCCGCGGCGTAGCCGCGCGCCTCGGTGGAATACAGGACCAGGACGGCGGAGCCGGCGGCCAGCGCCGCGGTCAGGAGGCCGCGCGGCGGGTCCTGATCGTCGAGAGCCATGACTCCGACGGTCGCCAGGCCGCAGGCCAGGGAGAACAGACGCCAGACCGCCCAGTCGCCGCTGCCCCGGACCAGGTACAGCCAGAGCGTGTTCAGCGGGTGGTTGTTGTCGTGATGGATGCCGAACAGGACGTCCGCGACGGATTTGGCGCCGCGGGCGAAGTGGAGCGACCAGATTTCGTCCATCCAGGGCTCGGTGCGCAGGCAGGGAATCCGGAAAAGGGCGGCCGCGGCGAGGATCGCGAAGAAAGCCGCCGTCCGGGCCCGGCGGGAGCGCTCCACGGTCAGTCTTTCGCGTCGAAGAGCGCCGACGCGAAGGACACGACGCCGCCCGCGGGATCGGGGGCCTGCCCGTAGGCCAGCAGGCGGCCCGGGGAAGCGCCGGCGCCGCCGAGCTCCTTGATCAAGCGCAGCCCGGTGTACAGCGACGACAAGCCGCAAACCTTCCGCCAATGGTCGCCGGCGACGACGGAACGGTAGAAGCCGTCGGCGTCCAGCGACATCGCGGCCACCAAGGATTTCCGGTCCTCGTCCTCGATCCTCTTCTCGAGCTCCGGTGTGATCTCCAGCTCGTCGCCGAAGCGCGGGCCGACGTGGGCCAGGTCGATTCCGCACAGGACCATCACGCGGCGGCCCTTGGCCTGATGCGCGCGCACGACCGCGCCCAGGTCCTTCAGCGCCTTCTCGATGGTCGGAATCTTGGACGGCGCCTCGGTGGGGGAAAAGCGCTCGAACGTCGAGACCAAAATGGGCACCCACGGCGGAGTCTTGTCGCCCCAGAGGTGGCGCAGCCAGACGGCCTGCAGCTCCAGCGAGTGCTCGTTCTTGTGCGTCCATTCGTCGGCGCGCGGCTCGTACCAGACGCTGCGCGACAGGTCGTCGTAGAGTTCCGGGTCGACGCTCATGGGGCCGAGCGGCGTCTCGTAGGTCTTCGGCGTGAACACCCACGGCGAATCGGGGGAGACGTGCGCGACGCCCAGGGCGACGATCACGTCGGGAGGGGTGCGCTCCGACAGCGCCTGGTAGGCCCAGGCGTAGGCATATCCGCCGCGACCGTAATCGATGTGTGGTGCCACGAGGCCCAAGGGCGCGGCGCGCCGCGCGACCTTCGCCTTTTCCTTGGCGGGTCCGTTCTCCGCCGAGAAGAATTTATCGAGGCTCTTCGACAGGGCCAGGGGTTCCGCGGAGTACGACGGACCCGCGAACACGGCGGGACGGCGCCCGGAAGCCTTGAACGCCTCCAAAACCTTCTTGCGTTTGTCGGCCACGGCAGGCGTCTCCAGATAGCCCGCCTTGTCCAGCGCGCCGACCAGATCGAGGATGACCGCGATCTCGATTTCCGCGCCGGTGTTTTTTAGGAAAAGATCTCGGACCTGCGCCGCCGTGCGCTTGCCGTCCAGCAGCGAGACCAGCATCATGCCGCCGCCCGACAGCGCCAGAGGCTTGTCGGTCAGCTCCTCCAGATCGCGCAGGACGAAGACGGGCTGGCCCTCCTCCTCCGCCGGCACCGCCTCCAGGCGGGTCCGAAGCGCGGGAAGCGGCGCGTCGGACCCGGCCGGGGTCAGGGGCGCGCCTCCACGCCCAGCGCCGCGAGCACGTCCGCGATGCGGGGTTCCAGCTCGGCGACGCGAGTGCGATGCTGCGCGGCCGGGATCTTGTCGGTGATGTTGGCGATCTTGGTCACGTCCTCGCCGCGGCACGCGTCGTTCGCGCACTTGTTGGACACGCGGCAGCCGTTATTATAGACGTAATCCTGCTCGCCGCGCACCAGGATGCCTTCCACCAGGCCCGTCTCCGCGTTGAACACGGCGGAGCCGGAGTTGCCGCCGTAGGTGTCCAGGTTGGCGACGAAGAAGCCGGGCTTCGACGAGTCGCGGACGTTCGCGCCGCCGGCGATCTTGGTGGGCAGGCCCGCGGGATGGCCGATGACCAGCACGGGGGCGCCGACGGAGATCTTGCCGCTGCGGTTGAGTTTCAGCGGCTTGTGGCCGGCCACCGCGTGGTCCAGGCGCACCAGCGCCCAGTCCGCGCCGTCGCCCACCTGCTCGCGGCCCAGAAGTTCCTTGCAGCCATACACGTCGCCGGAGGCGACTCCGGCCGGATATTTGCCCTTTTCTTTGACGGCGAATCCGAATACGAATTTGATGTTCGCGCATTCTTCCGCGCTCGGCACGCAATGTCCGGCGGTCATGATGATGTCCGGGGCCACCAGCGAGCCCGAGCAAAAGGCGCCGATCGGCTGATCGTAAAAGGGCTCTTCCTTGCACAACCCCATTCGTTCGCCGTAGTTCTGCGTGGTCAGAACCCCGTCGGCCGTCACGTCGCCGGCCTGGAACAGCGCCACGGTCGAGTCCGCCAGGGATTTCAGCTGGCGGCTGTCGGTCTGATAGAGGTCGATGCGGTCGTCGGAGCCGTAGATGACCTTGCCGTGCACCTGCGCGTTCGCGGGCGCCGCCAGCCGGACCGCGGCGATCAGCGCCGCGCACGTCGCGAGAATCCGCTTCATTCGAGACCTCCCCCTGGTTTGGCCGACGCGCCGATTTCAACACAAGCGCCCGGGGGGAGTCAAGACGAAATAGGCCTAAAGGCCCTATTATTTATAGGCCCTTCGGTCCGCGCCGGCGATGCTTTAGCGAGGCAGCATCGGAGACAGGACTTTCTCGTCGCCGACCACGACCGTCGCCATCTTCGCGGGATCCAGGTACTTCTGGGCCGCGCGGCGGATGTCGGCGGGGGTGAGCGCGTTCAGGCGTTCCAGGTAGGTCGAAAGCTCCCGTTCGGCGTTTCGACCGTCGCGCTCATAGGCCGCCAGGCTGTCGGCCTGGTAGTCGATGGACGAGTTCTTGAGCAGGAACAGCCCCGCCAGGTAGCGCTTGACCGCGGCCAAGGTCTCCTCGGGCACGTCCTCGTCGCGCATGCGGGCGATCTCCTTGCGCATCTCGGCCAAGGCCGGGGCGGCGACCTCGTTGCGCGTCTCCGCGGTGGCGGTCCACAGGGAGCCGCGGCCCAGCGCCTGGGCCCGGGCGTACGAGCCGTAGGTGTAGCCTTTGTCCACGCGCAGGTTCAGGAACAGGCGCGAGGTGGCGGAGCCGCCGAGGATCTGGTTCATCACGGAGAACGCCAGCCAATCGGGGTCCGTGGGCTTGATGTCGACGGCCTGGGCGATGGTGAGGTTGGCCTGCTTGGAGCCGTCGCGGTTGACCAGAGCCAAAGCCGAAGGCGTCGTCTTCGGCAGCGCGGGAACTTCGGCCGCGGCGGAGGGCGCGTTCCAGCCGGCGAACGCCGCTTCCAATTGGGCGCGCAGGGCCGCGGGCTCCGCGTCGCCGGTCACCACCAAGGTGGCGCCGTTCGGCGAGAGCGCGCGCCGGGCGTAGTCGTGAATTTTATCGCGGTCGATGGCGGCCAGCTGGGCGTCCTGAAGGGCGGGGCGGCCGTACGGGTGCGCGGCGCCGAACACCTCGGACTTCACGCGCTCGCCGGACAGGAAGTCGGGCTTGGAGCGGGAGATCTTCAGCTCCTCGGCCTTGTTCTCCTTCCAAAGGGCGACCTCGTCCTGAGGATAGGACGCGTTGCGGAGGATGTCGGCGACGGCGGCGAAGAACCCGCCGGCGTTGCGGGCGAGTCCCGCGGCGTCGATCGAGTAGCTCTCCATGCCGCGCGAGACGTCCAGCTTGTAGCCCAGCGCGGAGAAGCGCGCGGAGACGCCCTTGGCGTCCAGGCCGCCCGCGCCGGAGGTCAGCAGTTCCGCGGCGGCGGCGGACAGGCCTTCCTCGCCGGCGCGTTCGGCGACGCGTCCGCCGGGGATGCTCAGGCGCGCCTCGAGCAGGGGCAGGCGCTTGTCCTGCACGACGACGACCTTGAGGCCGTTGGACAAGGTGAAGCGCTCGATGGCCGGAAGCGGGGCGGCGCGCTGGGCGTCGACCTCGGGCTTGGGATCGCCGGCGGGGCGAGGGGTCTCGGCCGGGATGGGGGCGGTCTTCTGGTCGGCGGCCAGCTCCAGCTGCGGGGCGGGGTTCGCCACGACGACGGCCCGGCCGCGGCCGGTCAGCCAGCGCGCGGCGGCGCCGCGGACGTCGTCGGCGGTGACGGCCAGCAAGGACTCCAGGTCGCGGGACAGGCCGGCGGGATCGCCGACCAAAGCGGCGTAGGACGACAAGGTCTTCGCGCGGTCGATCAACTGCTCCAGGTCCTTGGTCCAGGACAGCTCCAGGCCGGTCTTCGCGGCGGACACCTGCGCGGCGTCCGGACCGTTCTGCGCGATCTGGGCGATGACGCGGTCGGCGATGGCCAGTACGGCGTCCACGGAGGAGCCGGGCTTCAGCGACATCATCAGGCCGAACAGATCCGGTCCGCCGGGATTGGTCTGGGAGGTCCACCATGGGTAGTTGGGGGAAACCGACAGCGCCAGCTTCGACTCCTTCACGAGCGCCTGGTACAGCGGGCTCTCCTCGCCGGAGCCCAGCACCTCGGCCAGCACGGTCAGGGCCCAGTAGTCCTTGGTGCCGCGCTCGGGCGCGCGCCAGCCGGCCATGACGAGGGGGACCTTGGCGAACTTGTCCTCGACGACGCGGCGCTTTTCGCCCTCGATGGGCGCTTCCGACAGATCGGGCTTGGCGGCGATGGTCCGCGGGGCCAGCGGTCCGAAGAAACGGCCCACCAGTTCGCGCGCCTCGTCCTCGCTGACGTCGCCGGCCAGGGCGATCACGGCGTTGTTCGGCGCGTAGTGCGCCTGATAGAAGGCGCGCACGTCCTCCAGGCGGGCGTTGCGCACGTCCTGGTCCAGGCCGATGGTGGTGTGCTGGTTCTCCCACTTGGAGAACGCGGTCTCCGCCATGCCGGCGTCGCGGGCCTTGGCGTAAGCGGCGTTGGTGTAGCGCAGGCGCATCTCTTCCAGCACGACCTGCTGTTCCAGCGCGAGGGCGCGCGCGTCCACGTTGAGGGTGCTCATGCGCTCGGCCTCGGCCCAGAGGACGGTCTTCAGCGCGCTCTTGGGGACGACGGAGTGGTAGGTGGTGTTGGTGCGCATGGTGTAGGCGTTGCGCACGCCGCCGTTGGACTCGATCAGCTGGGAGATCTCGCGGGGCTTGAGGCTTTTCGTGCCCTGCGCCATCAAGTGCTCGAACAGGTGGGCGAAGCCGGAGAGGCCCGGGGACTCGTGCTGCGATCCGACCTTGTAGGTGACGGAGACCGCGACGACGGGGCTGGTCTTGTCGGTGTGCACCACGACGGTCAGGCCGTTGGGCAGGACGAAGGTCTTCGCGGGCAGGTTCAAGCGGGGGGTCTCCTCGGAGGACGGCTGAGCGGGAACGGCGTCGTCGGACGTCGCGGGGCGGGCGGCGGCGCCGTCGAAGGCGCGGCCGGACTGCGCGCGGGACGCTTCGGGCGAGGGCTTTTCTCCGTTCGGGTTCGCGGGAACCG
>JBIOJO010000063.1:0-13316 GCA_044450965.1 Elusimicrobiota bacterium
GCCCTCCCCGCCGCGATGGCCGGCCCGGTCCCGTCCGCCGACGACATGAAGTCCTCCGCCGGACGTTCCTTCGATCTCTCCGCCGTCCGCCCCGCCGACGCCGCCGCATCCGGCTTCGCGTCGAGCGGCCCCGCGCCGCTGGCCTCCGCGACGCGCGTTCCGATGAAGGCGCTTCCCGCCATCCCCGCGCTGCCCGCGAACCGTCTCGCCCGAGCGCGCGCCTACGCCCCGAAAATACTTCTGGCCGCCGCCGCCGGCGCCGCGGTCTGGGTGCTGAACCATTTCGGAATCCACCCCGCCCTCGCGGCCGGGCCGCTGGCGCTGCTGGCCGGAACGCTGGGCGCCAACGACAACGGCCCGTCGCCGTCCTTGCTGGCCCAATTCATGTCCCAGGCCGCCGCCGTGGCTCCGCCGGGCAAGATCCTCACCGGCGACGAGGTCGCGCGCATCGGCCAGCGCCTGGCGCTCGAGCCCGGGCAGATCCAGCTGGTGCTGACCACCTTGATGCAGGCCGGCGACCTGGGCCTCCAGGACAACCGGATCATCGTCCATTACGGCTTCGCCGCCCGCGCCCGCGCCGCCGCCGGTCCGAAGACCAGCGAGACTATGGGCGACGCCGCCGCGCGCGAGGCCGTCCAGTTGCTCAACAGCGGCGCCCCGCTCGACCACGCGAAGGGCCTCAACACCGCCGCCGCCGCCATCGTTCTCTATGAAAAGGCCGCGGCCGAGACCGGGAAAGCCCCCGAACAACTCGCCGAGGCGAAGGTCCTGCGCGCCAACCTGGCGCTCGAGCACATCGGCGACCTCCTGCGCGCCCACAAGGCCGGCGTCGAGGCCGCCCGCCCCGCCGACGACTCGTTCCGGATCCGCCGCGTCGCGGACGTGGACGCGGCGTTGGAATGGCTGAAGACGGCCTCCTATCAGGTCGGCTCCGTGCCCCCGATCCGCCGCGAGGTCCATTCGAAGATCCTCCAGATCCTGCTCAGCCTCAGCCCCCGCGACGAGCAGGGCCGCCAGGGCGACAACCTGGTCTCCGCCTACATCGAGGCCGTGGACCTGATGGAGTCTTACGCCTCCCGCGATTTCGCCGCCGCCGACGGGACCACCGGAGCCGCCGCCCCCGCTCCCGCGTCCGACGCCGACGGCTTCGGCCTGTTCCTGGTCAAGGAAGTCATGCCCGGGGAACGCGTCGACGACGAGGCCGTCCAGGCCGGCATGAAGAAGCTGGGCTGGGACGCGACCCGCGCCCGCAACGCCCTGACCGAGCTGGCCCGCCGCGGCTACGTGGTGATCCGCGACAACGGGATCATCCTGATGACGTCTTTGCCCTACCGCGCAGGCGACGACGAGCTCAAGTCCGCCGACGCGGAGGCGCTGGCGGCCGTCAAGCTCCTCAACTCCACCGATCCGCTGGACCACCTGCGCGCCGTCGCGCGCCTGGACCGGGCCAACGCCGAGTACGTCCGCGTCTTCCGCGCCCGAGGACGGTCCGAGTCCATCCATGAGGAAATACAGATCCTGATGGGCAACGCCGCGCTGGAAGCCGCCGGCGACGCCCTGCGCGGCCTGGAGCGCTCCCTGCGCGAAACGTTGTCCGGCGAGCGCGCCATGCCGTTCGGCGTCACGCGCGACCAGCTGGGCGAGCGCCTGACGCGCGCGCAGAACGCCCTGCAGTGGCTGAAGGGCGCCGCCTACTCCGCCGACCGCCGCTTCGAGCTCCCCCCCGGGATGGCCCAGAGCATACGCGACCTGCTGGATCTGCGCGCCTTCCGCGAGATCGTCAAGGACAAGATCAAAGGCGAGATGGACATCGTGCACGGCACGCGCCTGGTGCGCGCGTTCCTGGAACGCAACGCCGAGGGCGGCCGCGCCTACCCCGCCTTGATCGCCACGGTCGCGCCCACGGCCGGCGGCTTCCGCCCCCTCGACAAGTCCGAGTACAAGACCTTGCTGGATTTCGGGACCGACGTGACGCAGAAGGCCGTGGACGGCAAGCTGCGCCCCATGATCGGCCGCAAGGCGGAACTGCGCCAGATGGTGAAGACCCTCCTGCGCGTGGAGAAGAACAACCCCCTGGTCATCGGCGAGAAGGGCGTGGGCAAGACCGCCATCGTCAACGGCCTGGCGCAGA
Organism: Elusimicrobiota bacterium; assembly: GCA_044450965.1. Taxonomy (GTDB): domain Bacteria; phylum Elusimicrobiota; class Elusimicrobia; order UBA1565; family UBA9628; genus GWA2-66-18. The sequence continues at coordinate 2,132 of JBIOJO010000063.1, forward strand.
TGATCGCCGCCGGCGAAATCCCGCAGCTGCGCGGCCGCAACGTGATTAAGATCGACCTGAACAAGGTCGTCGCCGGCACCAGCAGCCGCGGCATGTTCGAGGCGCGCATGCAGGGCATCATCGACGAGGCCCGGAAGTCCGAGGGCCGCGTGATCTTGTTCATCGACGAGATCCACATGATCGTGGGCGCGGGCGACTCCGAGGGCGCGACCGACGCCTCCCAGATCCTGAAGGAATCCCTCTCCGACGGCTCCATCTCGCTCATCGGCGCGACCACCACCAACGAGTTCCGCCGCATCGAGAAGGACGGCGCGCTGATGCGCCGCTTCAATCCCGTCAAATTGGCGCCGCCCACGAAGGCCGAGGCCGAGGAAATCGTCGAGGGCGTGAAGAAGATTTACGAGGACAAGCATAAGGTCTCCATCGGCGCCGAAACCGTGAAGGCCGCGGTGTCTTTGGCGTACCGCTACGTGACGGATAGACATCTGCCCGACTCCGCGCTGGACCTGATGGACGACGCGTCCGCGGAGGTCGAGCTCAAGGCGTCCGAGGCCAAGGGCGTTGAGAATCCAACGAAGGCGGTGACTGCCGAAGACATCGCCCAGGAAATCTCGATGAGGACCGGAATTCCCGCGGGGAAATTGAATGAGGACAAGAAAACCCAGCTGAAGAATCTCCCCTCCGAAATGAAGGCGCAGGTCATCGGTCAAGACGAAGCCGTGGAGAAGGTCGCCGAGGCCGTGCAGGCCGGGGAGACCGGCTATCGCGATCCGAAGCAGCCCATCGCGTCCTTCGTGTTCCTGGGGCCGACGGGCGTGGGCAAGACGGAACTCGCCCGCGTTCTTGCGAAGATCAAGTTCGGCTCCGAGAAAAACATGCTGCGCCTGGACATGTCCGAGTACCAGGAAAAGCAGTCGGTCAGCCGCCTGATCAGCGCGCCCCCGGGCTACGTGGGCCACGAGGAAGGCGGTCAGCTGACGGAGTCCGTGCGCCGCAATCCGTACCAGGTCATTTTGCTGGACGAGATCGAGAAGGCGCATCCGGAAGTGTTCGATGTATTGCTTCAGGTACTGGAAGACGGCCGCCTGACCGACGGTCAGGGGCGGACCGTGGACTTCTCCAACACCATCATCATCATGACGTCCAACATCGGAGGGAGCGCGAACGGAGATATCAACGACGGGCCGACGCGTGAGCCCATCGGTTTCCGGACCGGTCAGGAAACGGAAAAAACCGACGACGGATACGATTACAAGATGGACGGCATGGGTTTCGGCGCCAAAGTCATCAAGACCCCCAAGGACGGCGCCCCTCTGAACGAGCGCCAAGCCAAATATCTGGACGCCTTCAAGAAGAAGTACCGCCCGGAATTCGTCAATCGTGTCGGCGAGGACCGGGTGATTGTATTTAACGAAATCACCGAAAAGTCCAAGCTGGGCGCCATCCTGGACCTCCGCCTCAAGGCGTTGGAACTTCAGCTCAAGGAGAAGGCACTGACCGTGACTCTGACGGACGCGGCCCGCGAGGCCGTTTTGGCCAAGGCCTTGACCCAATCGAAGTACGGCGCGCGGCCCATCAAACAGATCGTGGACCGGGAGATCAACCGCGCGCTGAAGGACGCGGACCTGGAAGGCCGGATCTCCGACGGCGACGCCGTGACCGTGGACTGGGACGCGGCCGCGGGCCGCTACCGCGCCGACAAAGCCGCGATTCGCTAAGATAAGGGCGCATGAGCACCGCGACGGGGTTCCCCCGTTCCTGGAAGGCCGGGCCCCTCCAACTGCGCGACTGGGGCGGAGAAGGCGCGCCGATCCTGCTGGTCCACGGCATGGCCGCGCACTCGCACTGGTGGGACACGGTCGTCCCGCATTGGAGCGGGACATTGCGCGCCGCCGCCCTGGATTTCCGCGGCCACGGCGACAGCGACTGGGCCGAGGGCGGAACCTACTCCGCCGGCCTGTGGCTGGAGGACATCGAGACGGCGCGCAAGGCGCTGGGCTGGGAACGCTTCATTCTCTGCGGGCACTCCATGGGCGCGCGCATGGCGCTGAACTACGCGGAGCGCCACCCCGGCCGCCTGCGCGGCGTCGCGGCCGTGGACTTCCTCACGGAAATCCACTCCGACCGCCCCAGCCGCTTCTCCCGCGCCAGCGGGCGGCCCCAGCCGGTCTATCCCACGGAGGACGACGCGGTGGCGCGCTTCCGCCTGGAACCGGGCGGCACGGCGCTGACCCCCGAGGAGATGCGCCGCCTCGGCATGGAAAGCGTGCGCCCCAGCGGCGCGGGCTGGACCTGGAAGTTCGACTGGCGCTGCCTGAGCATCCCCATTCCTCCGGTCTGGCCGCAGCTGGCCGCCATCTCGGTCCCGGCCATGGTGGCGCGGGGCGAGCTGAGCGATCTGATAGGGCCGGTGGACTTCGCGCGCGTGGCGGCCGACCTGCGCGCGGTGAGCGCGGTCACCATCGAAGGGGCGCATCACCATGTGCCGCTGGACCGTCCCGCGGAGCTGGCGCGGGCGGTGGCCGACTTCGCCGCGGGCCTGGCTCCTTAACATCCGCGCGGCGCCGGTGGACGGGTGCCGTCAAAATGACGTAAATTCCTGTCATGAATCGAATCTCGATCGGCGCGGCGGAGCTGGGCGTGCTGGCCCACATCATGCGCAAGGTCGAGTTCTTCTCCCCGCTCACCGTCGGCCAGCTGGAGAAGGTCCTTCCCCACGTGATGCTGGGCTCCTACGCCGCGGGAGAGAAGGTGTTCGCCCAGGGCGAGCCCGGGGACGCGTTCTACATCATCTATTCCGGGAAAGTCGAAGTGCGCCTGCGCCGGATGCTGGTCCTCTCCAAGACGGTCGCCTCCTTGGGCGAGGGAAGCTTCTTCGGCGAAGGGGCCTTGGTCTCCAAGGAGCCGCGCAACGCGACCGTGGTCTGCACCGAACCCACGCAGCTGTTCACGCTTCTGGCCTCGGACTTCCAGTTCATCCTTCAGGAAAACCCGGCGGCGGCGGCGGAGATGCTCAGCATCGCCAATCAGCGCAAGTTCGCGTCGTCGCACTCGAAGTGAAGCGCTACTGCTTCGTGGTATCGGCGTACGCGGTGCGCGACGGGAAGGTCCTCCTTATAAAGCACAAGAAGCTGGGGCTGTGGCTGGCGCCCGGCGGTCACATCGACGAGGGCGAAACTCCCGACGAGGCGGCATTAAGGGAACTCCGCGAGGAGACGGGCCTGGACGCCGATTTCGTGGTGCCCACGCGGGGCCCCAACCCGGCGACCGGCGGGGTGGAGTTCCTCCACCCGCCGCAGCACGTGCAGGTCGAACCGATCCCGAATCACAACCACCACATCGACTCCATCTACTTCCTGAGGGCGCGAAAAGGCGACGTGACGCCCGGGGAAGGCGAAAGCGGGGTCTGGCGCTGGCACTCCCTGGCGGACCTGGACGAGGGCCATCTGACGGAGGAAGTGCGCGAAACGGCGGGGCGGGCGATCGCTCTCGTCGGGGCCTCGACGACGAATCCTTGATTTCCGAGGGGAAATCATGTTGAATCACGTTATAGCCGGGGTAAGTCATGTCCGGCGCATAGGAGAATCAACCACCATGGCGAAGAAGGCGAACGCGGCGTTCATGAAGCCCCTCACCCCGAGCGACAAGCTCGCGGAAGTCGTCGGCAGCAAGCCCCTCCCCCGCACGGAGGTCGTGAAGAAGCTCTGGGCGTACATCAAGAAGAACAACCTGCAGGACAAGAAGAACCGCCGCAACATCAACGCGGACGCGGCGCTCAAGGCCGTGTTCGGCGGCAAGGCCACCGTCAACATGTTCGAGATGACGAAGCTGGTCTCCAAGCACCTCAGCTAAACCATCCGTAAATCAGAAGCCCCGGTCGAGGAAACTCGACCGGGGCTTCTTCTTTCCCGGGGCCGATGAGTCCAAACCCGTGGGACTTTTGTCGGTTCAAATGTGCCCCATGGACCCAATGAGGCGGAAAGAACGTCGTTGTAAGATAAACGCATGATCAAGTCCCTCGCGCTTTACCCCATCCTGGCGGCCGCCGCGCTGTCGGGCGTTTCCGCCGGCGCGCAGATGACCATTCGCCCGGTCACCGCTCTTCCCTCCGCCCCCTCCGCCGTCTCCGCCGCGCCGCTCTCCGGCGCGGCGCTCCCGTCCGCCCTCACGGCCGCTCCGGCCCTGATCTCCGCCGCGCCTCTGGCGGCTCCGTCGGTCGCTCCGCAGGCCGCCTTGCCGGTCGCCGCTCCGGCCTTGGCCCCGGTCCTGGCTCCGGCGTCCGCGTCGTTGGACCGAGCCGCCTCTCCCAAGGAAGCCGCGACGGCCCGGCCTCTCCTGGAAACCGCGTCGGCGGCCCTGCGCGACGAGCGCCTGGGCGAGCTTTTCACCGGCGGCCGGTCTCATGGCGCGACCTTCGCGGCGCCGTCCGCGGACGCCGACGGTCCCACTCGCCGCTCGGGCCTGGCGTCCGCCTCCCGGCCCGGGAGCGAGCCCGCGCCCGTCCCTCGGCCGAACCTGACCAAGAAAGAATTTTTCGTCTTCAACCTGGCGGGCCTCTCCGCGGCCATCGGCATCGGGATGCTGACGCACAGCTTCTGGATCGGGTTTCTGGGGACGTTTGCGGGGACCATTCCGCTGCTCTGTCTGTTCGTGGCGCTCCGCTGGCTGTTGAGGTGACTCGGAAGCCGCATACGCAAGAAGCCCCGGTCGAGTTTCCTCGGCCGGGGCTTCTTCTTTTCCGACGGTTCTAAGTCTTAGAGGCCGGTGAAGACGTCGCCCTCATGGCTCTTGAGCGCCGACAGTGTCGCCGGCGTCCGGACGGTCCGCGACGCCGCCGCCGTCATGGCGGGCACCATCAACTCGTCCGCGCCGGGCTTGTACCAGCACAGGGGGCGCATGCCGACGCTGAAACCCTGGGACGCGGTGCAGGCTCCCACCTTGGGATCGGAACCGTTCATAGTCTCGGTCCAGGGGCGGGCGCACAGGGCGGCCTGGAAGTAGGTATCCAGGCGGCACTGGGCGGCGGGGTGGGCGTCATCGGTGGTATCCACGACGGCGGGATCAGGGGTGTCGAACTGGGGCGAGCCGGCTCCGCCGCCCAGGATGTTCAACAAAGTCCCCAGGGAGACTCCGGCCATGGAGGTGCGCAGGCACAGGGCCTTGTCGGCATCCTTCTTATAGGACGCGGCGCAGGCCTTCTGGGCCACTTCGTCGTTGGCGGCCGCCCGGGTGAAAGACGTGGCCGAGGGGCTGCTGAAGACGCGGCGCAGGCACTTGAGGTTGCCGTAATAGTCGGCCTCGCCCTCATTCGACGCCCAGCTGCTGGAGCGGGGAGCTCCACCGAGGTGGTGGCCCAGCTCATGGCAGACGACCAGGGCGAAACCGTCCTGGGTGACGGCGGGGTGGCGGGCCAGGCCGCCGAACATGCTGACGTGATAGGTGGTTCCCATGCGCTGGGCATAGGCGTTGACGGTGTCATCGGTCCAGCGGCGCTCGATGACCAGGTTTCCGCCCAGCTTGGCGATGATGGGCGAGTAGATGCCCTCGATCTTGTCGATGACCTGGTTGAACTGGGCCTCGGTCAGGCCGCCGCCGTCCTGCGTGGCGCGGATGGGGATCCGCATGTTGTTCTCGGGCAGGAAGCTGTCCTTCATTTCCGTCCGCGGGGCCGCCGCGGCGAACGTGGCCGCGAGCGTCAGTCCGGCCGCGATGGCCGCAATGCCGATCTTTCTCATTTATGATCCTCCACCAGGGTTGATGCCGACCTGGTGATAAAATCATATTTAAGACCAAAGGGCCTACAAGCGATTTAGGTCTTTTGGCCCCTATTTTTTAGGGGGGGTCTTGGGCGGGGCCTTTCCGTCCAGGACATCCCGGAAAGAGCGGCCGATCTCGATCAGATCGCGCGTCTCGACATCCTTCTCCCAACCGCTTTCAAAGCCCAACAGATTGAACGCGTCCTTGCCCAGAATATCCGGAGCGGCCTCGAGCGCGCTCTGAAGCGAAGCCGCCGCCTCACGCACTGCCTTCTCCCCCGCTTTCGTGCGGAGCGCGTCGCCCAGATTGACGGGGACGGAGCCGTTGAAGAAGCCACGGGAGGCCAGGAGCCACTGATCGCGGATGCCGCGGATCACGGCCGCGTCCGGATCGTTCCGCGAAGGGTCCTTGATGTGAAGGGCCAGGAGGCGTAGCCAGAGCTCCAGAAAACCGTCCCGGAGCCAGAATCCCTTCTCGCCGATGCCGACAAAAGATGAACCCATATCAGTGCCCCGAGTCGCCGAACGGCGACCAACGCAGTTTCCCGCCCTCTTCGATGGCCCGGCGGACGTTGCAGCAGCTCTCCGCCCAACGGCCGTCTTGAAGCAAGACCTCGCCCACGCCCTCAAAGTCGGAGTGGCAGGCCTGGCAGCAGCCGACCGGGGCCTTATGCTTGTCGATTCCGCGGACGACCACGTTACCCTGATCGCCGCGTCCCAGGATGGCGCACGTCAGATCGGGACCGTTGGTGGAACGCGCCCGGCAGTTGAAGCACATGCCGTGAGCATCGGTTCCGCCTTTCTCCGGGTTTCCGCAGACCTTGCAGTTGGTATTCATCTCAGCGCACGTCCTTGGAGTTGAAGTGCGGATTATCGATCAGCCCCAGGCGGTTGCCGAAGGGATCCTTCACCGCGGCGACCTTGATCCTCCCACCCACGCCCTTCACCGGTTCGATCTCCGTGGCGCCCAGGGAGATCAGGCGTTTGAACTCACCCTCGATGTCCTTCACGCCCCACAGCGGCTGCGGTCCGGCCGTGCCGGGCGTCCCGTCCGGGAGCAGGCCCAGTTCGAACCCGCCCACGGTGAAGCCCACATAGTACGGCTCGTCGAAGTACGGCTTCACGCCGACGGCCTTCTCGTACCAGGCCTTCGCCTTCGCTAGATCGCCGACGGGGTAAATCGCCGTTCTTAGACCGAGAAACATTGCTCCTCCAGACTTAATTCAAACGTTCCGGCCCTTCACGGCGTTGGCGCGTGCCGCGCAAACGATGCGGCCGTCGGCGCCCGCCGGCACGCGGGCGCGCAGGCGGGCTTTGAGCCCTTCGAGGTCCTTGGGCGGCATGGATTTGAGTATCGGCGCGAAAGCGGGGCCGCCGAGCACGGTCGTCCAATAGTCGTCGAAGTCGGCGTACGCCCGTCTCACGGCAATCTCCCGGGTCTCGACGGCCTCCAGGCCGGCGCCGGTCCACAGCGCGCGCAAAACCTCGGACTTGGACGCGTCGGGGTTGGGCTCGGTCGCCAACTTGACGCCCATGTCCCGCAGTTCCTCGCGCACGACGGCGTACGGGAAGCCGCCTCCCGGCATGTCCCAGGCGTAGGCCGCGACGATCCCGCCCGGCGCCACGACGCGCGCCATCTCGGCCACGCCCTTGGCAGGCTCGGGGACGAAGAAAATCACCAGGGGCATCGCCGCCGCGTCGAAGGCGTGGTCCTTAAAAGGCAGGGCCATCGCGTCGGCCTTCACGAACTCCGCGGGGCGCGAGGCGAACCGCTGCCGCGCGTAGGACAACTGGGGCTCGGAAGGGTCTATGCCTTTCACCGAGATGGGCGCGCAGCGCTCGAAGATCAGTTCGGTGAACGCGCCGTTTCCGCAGCCGACGTCGAGCCAGCGCCCGCCGGGCGCGGGCGCGAGCCAATCGCGGAAGGCCTCGCCCGCGAGGCGGCTCCAGACGCCCATGTAGCGTTCGTAGGCCGCGCCGTCGTTAAAAAGGATCTGGGTCATGACTCTAATTCCCGGAATTATTTGGCGGCTCGGATAACCGGCCAGAAGGACACCGCAATAAACGCGATTCCAACGAGGATGCAGATAACTCCGACGAATATCGCATCGGAACCCTCGAATAATCGAGATTGACCAGCCGCGAATTTCGGTGTCGCGAGGGACTTACTGCCCCCCTGCCATACTAGTTTTTTCTGAACCAGCGCTCGAATTCCCGCAACAATTAGAAGCGCGCCAGTGATGAGGCCTCCTGGATTTGGCTCAACAACATTCTTAAAGGGCTCGGAAAGTTCTGTCATAGGTTTATATGCCTAACTTTGAATTCGCTCGGTCGGCCTAATTCGGCGGCGTGAATGAGTCATTTTGCGAATTGTAACAGGGCGATCAGCGCTTTGCCATGGCTTAAGAGTCGCCAAAGTGCCAAGAAAGGCCGACCGGAGCGGTCGGCCTATTTCGGACCGCCTCGGAGTTCAACGGCCCTGCAAACCGCCCCCTACACTAGTGTGATAGAATGCCGACCGTCGCAGGACGCGAGGCCGTGTTTCGCACAAAAAAGAACGGAGAACCGGTAAAACCGATTCTCCGTTGATGTCCAGGGGTCTGGTGGCGCGTACGGGATTTGAACCCGTGATCTCCGCCTTGAGAGGGCAGCGTCCTAGGCCGCTAGACGAACGCGCCACCCGAACCCCGGATACGAACTTCGCATATTCTAGCACGCCGGCCATCGTCGACGCAAACCGCCCAATTGACCCATGAAAGAACGAATTCCCCGCGAACTGCTCTTCGGAAATCCCGAAAAAGCCGCACCGAAAGTCTCTCCCAACGGCAAACACTGGGCCTATCTGGCCCCCTCCGAAGGCGTCCTCAACGTCTGGGTCGGTCCCGAGGGCGGCGCCGCCAAACCCCTGACCAACGACCGCGGCCGAGGCATCCGGAACTACCTCTGGGCCGAAGACGAACGCTCTATCCTTTATATACAGGACAAGGACGGCGACGAGAACTGGCACCTGTACCAGACCGACATCACCAGCGGAACCACCCGCGACCTCACGCCCTTCCCCGGCGTCCAGGCCCAGATCGTCGGCACCGAGCCCCGGTTTCCCAATGAGATCCTGGTCGCGCTCAACGACCGCGACGCCCGAGCCCACGACGTCTATCGATTGAACCTCAAGGACGGCTCCCGCACACTGGAAGCACAGAACCCCGGGGACATCATCGGTTGGCTGCCGGATCAAAGCTTCAAGATCAGGGCCGCCAAGGCCATGAGGCCGGACGGGGGCACCATCCTGCGCCTCTTGGACGGTAATGAGTGGAAGGACTTTCTCTCCTGCGGACCGGACGATCAGATCGGCGCACAAGGATTTTCACCGGACGGGAAGAACATCTACATTGAGTCGAGTCTCGACCGGGACACGACCGCCCTTCTGGAAATGCCCTTGGCGGGCGGACCGGCGAAGATACTTGCCGAGGACCCGGATTCCGATCTGGGCGCCGTCCTGATCCATCCTCGGGAATATCATGTCGAAGCCGTCGCCTTCGAGGTGGACCGGACCCGGTGGCAGGTTCTGGATCCCAAGCTGGCGGCCGACTTCGAGGCCATCAAAGCGCTGGACGGCGACGTCTCCATCGTCAGCCGCGACGACGCCGACAAGGTCTGGTATTTATTGGTGAACCGCCCCGACCGGTCTCCCGCGTTCTGGCGCTGGGACCGCGCGACGCGAAAGGCCAAGTTCCTGTTCGCCACACGACCAAGACTGGATGGCTACGACCTGGCGCCCATGGATCCGGTCATTTTCACGGCACGCGACGGACTCAAGGTCCGCGCCTATCTGTCCAAGCCCGCCGAACATAACGGAAAGAGATTGCCGTTGGTGGTCTTGGTTCACGGCGGGCCGTGGGTTCGCGATCGCTGGGGATTCCACCCGGAAGCCCAGTGGCTGGCTTCGCTCGGCTTCGCCTGTCTCCAGGTCAACTACCGAGGGTCGGCCGGTTTCGGCAAGGGGTTTCTGCACGCGGGCGACCGTGAGTGGGGAGCCAAGATGCAAAATGACCTCACGGACGCCGCGAAATGGGCCGTGGACTCCGGCGTGGCCGATCCGAAGCGCGTGGCCATCTACGGCGGGTCTTACGGCGGCTACGCCGCTCTGGCCGGCGCCGCGTTCACGCCGGACGTTTATCGTTGCGCCGTGGACGTGGTGGGACCTTCGAACCTCATCACCTTGATCCAGTCCATCCCTCCGTATTGGGAACCCATGAAACGGATCTTCGATCTCCGCGTCGGAGACGTGGTCAAGGAACAGGACTTCCTGAAGTCCCGATCGCCTTTGTTTCATGCCGACAAGATCGAGATTCCCCTGCTGATCGCCCAAGGCGCCAACGATCCCCGCGTGAAGCAGGCCGAGGCCGAGCAGATCGTCGACGCCCTCAAGGCCAAGGGCAAGGCCGTGGAATACATGCTCTTCCCCGACGAAGGACACGGCTTCGCCAAGCCCGAGAACCGGTTGAAGTTCTACGCCGCCGCCGAAAGCTTCCTGGCCAAGCACCTGGCCTGATCTGGCCATTTCGTTGTTGACAGAACACGCCTCGCCGCCTATACTGCGGCATGAGCGCGAACCCTCCGCGGCCGCTCGCCGCGTCGGCTCTAATCCTCTTCCTATGTGTCTCCGGCGCTTACGCGCAGGCCCGCATCGACTCCGTTGAAGGAAAAGTGGAAGTCGCCCCCGGCGGCATCAACCTCTGGATCGCCGTCAGCACCCCGCCCTACGTCCTGAAGAACGGCGACCGCGTCCGCACCGCCGAGAAGGCCAAAGCCAAAATATCCTTCCCGGATAAAAGCCGCGTCGAGCTGGGCGCCGACGCCCGGTTCGGCGTGGAGAAGGTCGCCAAGGGCGAGGCCGCCCTCAAGCTGGACGCCGGCGTACTGGACGCCTTCGTCGCCAAGGGCCTCAGCAAACACTTCCGCGTCACCACCCCCACGGCCGTCGCCACCGCCCACGGCACCGAGTTCCGCGTGGACGTCTCCCCCACCAAGGACACCCAGGTGGAGGTCAACGACGGCGTCGTCGGCGTCAAGCTCAAGAACGGCGAGGAGACCGAGCTGGGCGCCGATCGCCCGTTCCGCTCCCTGCTGGTCCTCTCCGGCCGCCCCATGGCCATGCTCCCCCATCCCAACGAGGACGCCGGCGGAAGAAAGAGCGACGCCAGCGCCGTGGACTGCCTCCACTCCGCCAACGGCGCCCTGCGCAAGTCGGTGGAGGCCATCGAGGCGTGCCAGAATCAGGCGCACAAGAAGGCCGGACCCCTGTCCACCTCCGACGAGGCCGCCTTGCGCGAGCACAACCGCCAGGAGATCGCGCGCTTTCTCAACACCACCGGCATCATGGACGGCCCCGCCCCCGCCGCCGACGACGGAAGCGACGCCTCCGACGC
>JBIOJO010000064.1:0-12988 GCA_044450965.1 Elusimicrobiota bacterium
CCTTGAAGCCGACGCCCTTCTTCGGGAAGTCGGGGACGTCGTGGATGTGAGTCTTGAAGTCCATCATTTCCCCTTCTTCCCGCCCTTGGCCGGCACGTTGAACATCAGCTTGCGCGGCTGGCGGCGGATCATCTGCGGGCCCGTGGGCGCGGTCTTGCGGCCGGCCGGAATGGTCTGGCCCAGGATGTCGGTCTTGAGCTTGGGGGTGTCGAAGCCGGGCTGGAGGTTGGTGTGGCCGCGGCGGCCGCCCTCTTCCAGTTCGATGAGTCCCATGCGGTTGGCGACGCGGCGCAGGCGCAGAAGCGCGCGCTCCTCGATCTGGCGGATGCGCTCGCGCGACAGGCGCAGGCGGCGGCCCACCTCTTCCAAGGTCATCGGCGTCTGGCCGGTGAGGCCGTGCCGGAATTCAAGAATCATGCGCTCGCGGTCGCCGATCTCGCGCAGGGCTTGATGCAGTTCGTCGTGGAGCTTGAGCACGCCGATCACGTTCTCCGGCGACTGCGCCGTGGTCTCCGCGATCATGTCCTCGACGGTGATGTTGTCGTCCTCGGAGTCGATGGGGGCGTCGAAGGAGCCCATGCCCTTGGCGGCCTCGGCGGCGTCCAGGACGCCCCGAACCTGGCGGGCGGTCCAGTGCATGGCGCGCGCCATCTCGGCCAGCGACGGGTCGCGGCCCAGCTTCACGTGCATCTTCTCCCACATCTTGAGCCACTTGCGCAGCGCTTCCCACGCGTGCGGCGGGATGCGGATGGTCTTGGACTGCTCCTCGACCGCGCGGCGGATGGACTGTTCGATCCAGTAGGAGGCGTAGGTGGAGAAGCGGTAGCCCTTCGAGGGCTCGAACTTGTCGATGGAGTGCATCAGGCCCAGGTTGCCCTCTTCCACGAGATCCATGAAATCGATGCCCTGGCGGTGGTACTTCTTGGCGATGGGGACCACGAGGCGGAGGTTGGCCTCCATGATGCGGGTCTTGGAGACCTGGTCGCCCTTCTTGGCCTTCTTCCAGAGCTCGTGCATCTCCTCGCGGGTGACGAGGGCCAGCTTCTGGATGCCCTTGAAGTACTGGCTGATTGTGTCGGTGGACGGTTCCATCGTTATCCCCTTATGATCGGATCTCGAATCCATGTCCGCCCCGAGGGGCGGTGAGCGTCACGGCGATTTCGTCCACGCGGGCCGAAGGGTTTCCCGTCCGCAGACGACGAACGAAATCGTCCAGCGTGACGGCGCTTCCTTCGACTTCCAGCTCGACAGCCCCATCTTCCCGGTTGCGCACCCATCCGGTCAGCGCCAACGAATCAGCGAGTTCCTTGGCATACCAACGAAAACCGACTCCTTGGACCTGCCCGCGAACGACGACACATCGACGCGTCAAGGGGTCGGCTTTGCTCATTCTAGTGATTTGTCAAGACCTTGCGCAAGGCCCACGCAAAAGAACGGGACGCCCTCGCGCGAGGGCGTCCCGTTCTTCCGTTTCTCATTGTAAACTGGTCGGGGTACTCAGGCTTGAACTGAGAACCTCTTGGTCCCGAACCAAGCGCTCTGCCAATTGAGCTATACCCCGATTTCCGGCGAACGATGTTCCGCGACTATGGTCGGGGACACAGGAATCGAACCTGTAGCCTCTCCCACCCCAAGGGAGCGCTCTACCATTGAGCCAGTCCCCGGCCGTAGGCGCGGAACGTCGGCTCAACGGCCGAACTCGTCCACTATCATTTTAATTTCTTTTTTGACCTCGCGCAAGAGCTTCAGCGCGGGTCCGCCGTCGGCGAAGGCTTTTCCCGAGGGGCCGTCCTCGGCTCCGCCTCTCTTTTTCTCGATCAGGGCCCGGCGGGCGCCGGCCACCGTCATCTTGCGGCGGTGCACCAGGTCGCGGATTTCCAGGATCAAAGTCAGGTCGGCGCGGGTGTAGCGGCGGTGTCCCCCCGCCAGGCGCGTGGGGCGCAGGTCGCCGAAGCGCGTCTCCCAGTAGCGCAAGGTGTGCGCCGGCACGGCGGCCAGGCGCGCGGCCTCGCGCATGGTGAAGAAGTCGCGGTCGGGGAGGAATGGGAGTTCCATCGGTTTCTGTTCGCCGTCGGAAAAATCCTGATTAAAAAAGTCGCCTAACTCTGGAGTCGGCGGTTTGCCAGCGCAGAACGATGCGCCGAGAACCGCCTGGTGCCGAGCCCAGGGCTATTCGAGAAGATTTTTGGACGCCTTGAACCGCACGCCCCGCCGCGCCGGCACGCTGACCTGCTCCCCGGTCTTCGGGTTGCGTCCGGTCCGCGGCTGCCGCGACTTCACGCGAAACGTGCCGAAGTTGGAGATGACCACCTTCTCCCCCCGGCTCAGCGCCGCGCGCACGGTTTCGAAAGTGGTCTCGACCGCGAGGGCGGCCTCCCCTTTCGTCGTCAGGACTTTCGAGACGGCCTTGATGATGTCGAGGCGGTTCATTTCTCGCTCTCCCCTTTGGGCTTCGACGGCGGTTCATCTCCGGACTTCTTGCCCTTCAGATCCTTGAAGATGTCCTCGGGCTTGAGGCTCTTCAGCTCTTCCTTGAATTTGGAGACCTCGTCCTCGCTGATCGGCTTGTGCAGGGTCTGGCAGCGCTCGAACACCGACTCGTCCACCATGATCGGGCATCCCGCCCGCACCGCCATGGCGATCGCGTCGGACGGCCGGCTGTCCAGCACTTCCACGCGCTTGCCGTCGCCCACGTGCACCCGCGCGTAGAAGGTGTTCTCCTTGATGTCGGAGACCACCACTTTCTGGACTTCCCAGCCCAGCTGCTTGATCGCGGACAGCAGCAGGTCGTGAGTCAGCGGACGCGGCAGGACGATGCCCGAGAAGCGGATCGCGATGGCCTGACCCTCCGCGATGCCGATCCAGATGGGAAGAAGCCGGCTTCCGCCGATCTCTTCCAGGAAAATGATGCACTCGTTGACCGTCGTCGCGAGCGAATAGATCCGGACTTCCTTTTCGCCCCGCGTCTTCGGCTTCTCCGGCTTCTCTTCGCCGCCGCCCTTCCCTTTCTCGCCCTTGGCCATATTATTCTCCCGCGTCAGCGAAATCCCAGCGCCGCCAGCACCCGCCGCGCGGGAGCCCCGCGCGTCGCTCCGTAGATCGCCTCGATCAACGGCGCTTTGACCTTGTGGCGGCGGCACAGCGCGCGCGCGCTGATCGCGGCCTCAAGTCCCTCGACGACAGTCGGTATTTCCGATAAAGCTTTCTTCGGCGAGAGCCCTTTGCCGAGCTTTTCGCCGAAGGCGCGATTGCGCGATTCGGGCGAGGTGCCCGTCGCGATCAAATCTCCCAGGCCGGACAAACCGTAGACGGTATCCGCGCGTCCGCCGCTGGCGCGGATCAGGCGCGACATTTCTTCCAAACCACGAACCAGCAGGGCCGCCTTCGTGTTGGCCCCGGCGCCCAGACCGTCGAGAATCCCGGCGCCGACGGCGATCACGTTCTTCAGCGAACCGCCCAACTCCACGCCGATGCGGTCCGGCCACGGCGCGACGGCGAGAGGGCCGCCGTGGAACAGCGCCGCCAACTCCTTGGCCTTGGCTCCGGAAGGGCCGCCCAAAAGCAATCCAGTCTTCACCCCGCGAGCCACCTCGCGCGCGAAGCTGGGACCGGTCAAAGTCCACACCTTGCCGCGCAGCGACGGCAGCTCGCGCTCAACGATGTCGCCCATGGTCGCGAAGGTGCCGGGCTCCACGCCTTTCGACGCGTTGACAGCGACGACCCCGCGCGACAGCGCGCCAGACTTGCGGATGGCGCGCGCGGTGGAGCGCATGGCTCGCGACGGCAGGACGAAAAGCAGGATCTCGGCGCCGGCCACGCTCGCGGCGAGGTCGTGACTGACGGGGACCGTGTCATGAAGCCGGAAGCCCGGGATGTGCGCGTGACTTCGGGTCTTGTGCATCGAGTCCGCGAGGCTCGGCACGAACTCCCACAGGCGCACCTTCGCGCCCTTTTCGGCGAGCTGGTGGGCCAGCACGATGCCCCACATGCCGCCGCCTAGGACGCAGACATTCGGTTTATGTAGGTTACGCATGAATGCCGTGCTCCCGGTCAGCGAGAAGACGCTTGATGTTGGAGATATGTTTGATCAAGATGAGGGTGCCAGCGCCTGCCGCCGCGGCGGATAGCGCCGGAGGAGCTCCCAACGCCAACGCCGCCACCGGCAGAACGACGGCGCCGGTCATTGAACCAACGGAAATATGACCGGAAAGTTTAACGGCAAGAAGAAACGCGATCGCCGTGGCGGCCATGGGCCAGGGCAGTAACGCCGTGAATACTCCGGCGGACGTCGCGACGCCCTTGCCTCCGCGGAATCCGAGAAAGATGGTCCAGTTATGACCGATCACGGTGGCGGCGCCCGTCGCGATCGCCAAACCGACATTCCCCGGAAACAGATGAAGACATAACATCACGGGAAGAAAACCTTTCAGTGCGTCGACAGCCAAAGTGATCGCGCCCGCCTTGGCCCCGGCATTACGATAGACATTGGCCGTGCCGGGATTGCCTGAGCCGCGCGTGCGGATGTCGTAGCCGTAGAAGCGTTTCACGACGAGATAACCCGTCGGAATGCCGCCGGAGAGGTAGGCGAGGGTGAGAAGCCCGGCGATGCGGAAATCGCTCATGAATTCCAACGAAATCCTAGCATTCGGCCAGTAAGGCCTGCAATCTTTTCCAGTTCTCCAGCGTGACGCGCAGTTTGAAGCGGGTTTTATGGCCGCGCGTTTCCCGGCCCAGGACCTGGGCGCTCTCGTAGAAGCGCGCGGCCACCGCGGACTTCGTCAGAGGAACGTCGATCTCGCGCTTGAGCCAGCGCGAGGACAGCGCGGTCTCGATGAGGCGCAGAACGTCCGAAACGCCTTCTCCGGTGGCGGCCGACAAAAATACCGCGTCCGGGTACTTTCTCTGGAGGTCCGAACGAAGTTCCGGTGAAAGCCGGTCCGATTTATTGAAGACCTCGACGCGGGGGATATCCTTGGTCTCCAGATCGGCGAGCGTTCCGACCACCGAGGCCCGCTGCTGCTCCATCTCGGGCGACGAGGCGTCGGAGATGATGAGCAGGACGTCGGCCGCCTCCACTTCTTCCAGCGTGGCGCGGAAGGCGGCGATCAAGGTGGTGGGCAGGCGCTGGATGAAGCCCACGGTGTCGGTCGCGACGGCCCAGCCCCCCTCCGGCAGGCGCACGCGCCGCGCGGTCGGGTCCAAGGTCGCGAACAATTTGTCGTCGGCGTAAACGGAGGATTCCCCCGTGAGCTTGTTGAGCAACGTGGACTTCCCGACGTTCGTATAGCCCACCAAGGCGATCTGCGGGACTGGCACCCCCGCGCGCCGCTCTCGCCGCAGGCGCCGCGCGGCGCGCACGCGTTCCAAGTCCGCGCGCAGGTGCGAGATGCGCAGCTGGATGTGCCGCTTCTCGTATTCCAGCTTGCGCTCGCCGGGGCCGCGCGTGCCGATGCCTCCGGCCTGCTGGGAGAACGCGCGCCACGCGCCGGTCAGGCGCGGCAGCATATAGGAGAGCTGGGCCAGCTCCACCTGAAGACGTCCCTCGCTGGTGCGCGCGCGCTGGGCGAAGATGTCCAGGATCAGGCGCGTGCGGTCCACGATCTTGCGCTTGGGCAATTCCTTCTCCAGATTTTTCTGCTGGCCGGGCGACAGCTCCAGGTCGAAAATGATCGTGCCCGCGCGCAGGCCCGAGGACATGCCCGCGATCTCGGCGACCTTTCCGGAGCCGATCAGGGTTCCGGGGTTGAAGCGCGCCAGCGCCTGCGTGGCTTCGCCCACCACCACGGCGCCGGCCGTGTCGGTCAGGCGCCGGAGCTCGTCCAGGCTCGAGCGGATCAGCTCGGTCTGGGACTTGGGGCCGACGCCGACCAGGAGGGCGCGCTCCAGCGGCGCGCGCGTGTCGAGGGATTTCAGCGGAGCAGGACCTCGCTCATCCCGGACTGCAGGAGGGAGCGCCAGCGCACGGCGGTCGCGGCCAGAAGGGAGTCCAGCGGGGCGTGATCGTCGGTCATGACCGGGAGGGCGTCCAGCTCGGCCTCGGACGGCTTGAGCTCGCGCGCCAGCATGGCCGCGGCGTCGATGCGGGCGTGGTCGGGCGCGGCGGACGCGGGCGCGTCCAGCGGACCGGTGGAGGCGAAGAGCAGGACGTTGGCCAGTCCCGAGGTCGGCGGCGCGGCGACGAACGCGCGCACGTTCGGGAACACCCGGGAGAGCGTCTTGTAGGCGGCGCGCCAGCCGTCGCCGTCGGGGCCGTCCACCGCGGTGACCAGGTTCACCGCCAGCACGCCGCCCGGGACCATGGCGCCGCTCATTTTTTCGAACGCCTCCACGGTGAACAGGTGCGCGGGCGGAGACTCCGCGCCGAACGCGTCCAAGATCATCAGGTCCCACGGCGCGGCGCTCCCGCCCTCCAGCCCCACCCGCGCGTCGCCGATCGTCACGCGGCCCTTCGGCGCGTAGCCGAACCATTTCTCGGCGGCGTGCAGCATCTGCGGGTCGATCTCCACCACGTCGACCGTCAGGCCGTCGCGCTCCAGAGCGGTCGGCAGAAGACCGGCGCCCAGGCCCAGTCCCAGAACGCGCTTCGCATGGGGCCGCAGGGCCAGCAGCCATTCAAGCGAACGGTCGTACTCGGAATCGCTCAAGCCCGTCTTCGGATCCATGGCCGACTGCGCGGTGCCGTTGACCAGGAGGTAGCGCTTGGGGCCCGCGTCCAGGATCTCGATGCGGCCGTAGGCGGACTCGATGCGCTCCCGCACCATCGGGTGCGGGTGGCCCTCGGCGCGCGCGGCGAAGACCAGGCAGGCCGCGCACGTCGCCAGCTCGCCCAACGGGATGCGCCGCGCCGAAAGCCAGTTTCCCCACGCGCCCAGCGCCAGCAGAACCGCCGCCGCGCCCAGCAGTATGCGCGACGCGGGCCACAGCGGCACCAGGACGAAGCCCGTCAGCGCCGCGCCCAGAACGCTGCCGGCCGTGGAGACCGCCCAGGCGTCGCCCGCGCGGCGTCCCGCGTCCGCGGCGCCGGTGGCGGTGAGGCGCGTCGCGACGGGGCCGAGAGCTCCCAGAAGCGCCAGCGCCGGCCCCACCAGGATCGCGGCCGCGGCGATCGCGCCCAGCTTCACGCCCAGCGGCGCGCTGGCCGACAGGACCGGCGCGCGGAGGACGGGTATGAACGCCACCGTCGCGCCCGCGGCGAGCAGGAGCTTCGAGAACAAGGTCAGGTACGGCGAGCGGTCGGCCAGGCGGCCTCCCCACGCGTAGCCGAACGCCAGGGCGATCAAGGTGGTCGTGATCAGCGCGGACCAGGTGTAGATGGACGAGCCGTAGAACGGGCTGATCAGGCGCGTGCCCACCACCTCCAGCGCCAGAGAACATGCGCCGGAGAGGAACAGGCTGGCGAGGAGATAATACGCCGGAACCGCGTGGGGGTTCGGCGGCGCGGGCTTGGCCAGCGGCGGTCGTTTGGAACTCATCGAATTCGATCCCCGTTATTCACAAGAATGCTGTCGTTGACGACAGTCGAGGCTTCCAGCGCGGCCAGCGCGCTCGCGAGGGTCCGCTCCGGGCTTTCCCCCGCGTCCACGGCGACGGCGCCGGGGAGTTGATGGCGGAACCAGGTCCGCTGGCGCTTCGAGTAGGCGTGAGTCTCTCGGAGCAGTTCGGCGAGACCGTCTTCTTCGGTCATATCCCCCTCGAGAACGGCGACCGCTTCGCGGTAGCCCAGGCTCGTGAAGCCGGGCTCGTCGCCGCGATAGCGGGACGGGACCAAGGAACGAACTTCGGCGAGCAATCGGGGCCACATGTCCTTGGCGCGGGATTCGATGCGCGAACGGAGAACGTCGTTCGGCACCTCCAGACATAGAACGGCCGACGGCGTTAGGCCGCCGCTACGGCCCTCGGCCCAGTGGGAGGACAACGGCTTTCCGGTAAGCTCGAAGACCTCCAACGCGCGGATCACTCGGGCAATATTGGCGGGCGGGATTCCTTCGGCCGCCTTGGCATCGATTTTTTTGAGACGGGCGTGAAGCGATTCGACGCCGTGCTTCTTCGCGAGAGCTTCCAGGCGAGCGCGGATTTCTTCGTTTCGTTGCGGCAACGGCGATAATCCCTCGATTAAGGCACGAAGATATAATCCCGTGCCCCCGCACACGATGGGAACCTTTCCCCTCGCGCGGATGTCGGCGATCGCCGCGGCGGCGTCCTTCGCGAAGCGGCCCGCGTCGTAAGTCTCCGACGGATCGGCCACGTCGATCAGGTGGTGTGGGACCTTCGCGCGCAGCGAGAGGGACGGCTTCGCCGTGGCGGCGTCGAGATGTCGGTAAACCTGGCGGGAATCGGCGGAGATCACCTCCCCGCCGATTTTGAGCGCGAGCGCCGCGGCCAAATCGGTTTTTCCCGACGCCGTCGGCCCCGCGAGGACGATCACGGGAAGGTTACTTCTTCCAGTGATGATGCGCTTTGACCGGCTTGGCGCACAGCATGTGGAACTTGCAGTTCGGCACGCAGGCTTCCGGCAGGCGCAGGGAGACGCGCGTCTCGCAGTCGGCGTCGTCGTCGGCCATCAAACCGATGAATTCCTGGAACTTCTTGCCGATCTTGGTGAAGGAGATGCCGACGCTGTAGGTCTCACCCTTCTGATGGACGCGGACGATGGACGCCTCGATGGGAGTTTTGTCCAGGCCGGGGATGGAGAGGACCATCTCGAAATTCTTCGCGTGCGGCGGCTCGCAGAACATGAGCAAGGACATGCCGCCGGCCGAAAGATCGGTCATGATCACGGGCTGGCTCTTGCTGTCGGTCCCGAGCTGGAGAGTGATCGGCTCGATCATCCCTTCGACCACGCTGAAGCGGCGGTGCTGCCGGCGCTCGGCCCCCGTTTTCTTATCGCTCATCGCATTCCCCCAGCAAAGTTCGCTTCATGGTCCCGACGACGCGGACCTTCCGCAGGCGCCCCGGCTCGGCCGGGGTACCCCACTTCACGCGGAAGCCGTCCCGCGCGCGGCCGTAGCCGCCGTTTTCGTCCAAAACCTCGACCGTCCGTCCGATCCGCGACCGCATCGCGTCCTCGGTCAAGCCGTCGCACAGCGCGTTGAGCCGCGCCAGGCGCTCTTCCTTGACGTCCTCGGGCACGTCGTCCGGCATTCCCGCCGACTCGGTTCCCTCGCGCGGCGAGTACTTGAAGGTGTACGCCGAGGCCGGCTTGAGGCGTTCGACCAGCTCCAAAGTCCGCTTGAAGTCGTCGTCGGTCTCCGACGGGAATCCTACGATAATGTCGGTCGTCACTTCAATCCGCGGAGCGGCCGCGCGGAGCTTGTTAATTTTGTCCAGATACGACGCGGCCGTGTAGTTTCGGCGCATTAAAGACAGCACGCGGTCGGACCCGGACTGGACCGGCATGTGGACGCAGTCGCCCGTTCCCGGAGTCTCGGCCATGACGGCGATCAGCGCGTCGTCCAGGAAAAAGGGATGCGGGCTTTCGAAGCGCACGCGCGCCACCCCGTCCACCGCGGCGGCGGCGCGCAGGAGCTCCGCGAAGCGGCGCTCGCGGCCGTCGGCCCCGCGCGCGTGCCAGCTGTTGACCGTCTGGCCCAGGAGCAGTATCTCGCGCGCGCCCAGCGCGGCCTTGGCGCGGATCTCGGCCATCACCGTCTCGTACGGGCGGTACGACTCGCGCCCGCGCACATGCGGCACGATGCAGTAGGAACAGGAGTAGTTGCAGCCGCGCATGATGGTCACCGGCGCCACCACCGGCGAGGTCCAGCCGACCGGGATACCAGGGGAAGCCGCGAAGGCCTCGCGCGTCTCTTTCAGCGCGTCGAACTTCGCGGCCAGGGCCGACTCGACCACGCCCGGAAATTCCTCGATGGATTTGGCGCCGACGACCAGGTCCACGTACGGGAAGCGGGTCTGGATCCAGGGGCCCAGCCGCTCGGCCGCGCAGCCGGCCACGATCAGCACGCGGCCCGGGTCGGCGTCCTTCCACTCGCGCAGTCGGCCGATCATGGACAGCGCCTTGTCCTCGGCGTGCTGGCGCACGGTGCAGGTGTTGAGCAGGATGGCGTCGGCGTCCTCGGGCGCGTCCACCGCGCGCAGGCCGCGGGCCAGCAGCGGCGCGGCCATCTCCCCGCCGTCGGCGACGGACATCTGGCAGCCGAAGGTGACGACGTGGAGCGTCCTCACGGCTTTCCCTGCCCCGGGGCGGCGCGCAGGAGGCGGAAATGAACGACGCGCATCTCCTCTTCCTCGCGGATCAGCCGGCCGTTGGCGAAATTCATTTTGTCCTTCAGTTCGGGCAACGTCACTCCTTCCTTCAGCGCCAAGGCCTCATCGAAGCTTCCGAACGGGCGGACTTCCACCAAGGTCACGACCAATTGTCCGCGAAGCGTGCCGTGCTTGTCCACCAGCTGGAGCTCGTCCCCGGCCTTCAGGTCCGCGTCCTCGGGATCGTAGGCCGGGCAGGACGTCGCGGATTTTCGGCCCGCGAGGATGGTTTGAATCATCCGTTCGCCGAGCCCGCCGTCACCGTACCAGCCGAAACGGAAGCGCTTCACCGAGTGAAATTATATCACTTCGCCGACGGTAAGGCGCGCCAGCGCAGGTCCGCGGCCAGCTCCCGGTCGCCGTTGGGGTAGGAGGTGCGGACCGCGTCGGGAAGGCGGCCGAACAGAAGCTGGGAGTCCTCGACGATGTCGGCGGTCGAGGCCAGCACCAGGACCGCGCCCGGCAGGTCCGCCGTGCGCGCGCGCCCGAACGCGGCGGCGGCCGCCGCGGAGACGCGCTCCGCGGTCCCGGCGGGGGCTCCGGAGGGGATCAGCGCGGCCAGCGCGGCGTTGTCCCCCATGCGCGCGCGCAAGGCGCGGATCGCGGAGGCGGCGCGGCGGGACTCGAACGGGCGCGGCGGATTGGCCAGGACCAGCAGCGCGGCGTCGGGCTTGAACGCGGACGCGGGCACCGTGGACAGGCCCGCGCGCCATTGCCCGGCGGTCAGGGCGTCGAACGCGAGCCCTTGCGCCGCGGAGATATTCTCGACGGAGACGGAGGCTCCGACGAAGACGGCCATCAGCGGCAGCTGCGGGGTGGGCGGGCGCAGGATCGCCAGCGCGCGCTTGCCCTCGAACTGGCTCAGCAGGGCGCACAGCGCCAGGCGGCTGGTCTCCTGGTCCAGCGACTGGACCAGCCCGTCGCGCAGGACGACGGCGTTTCCCGTCGAGAAGCGATAGGCCGCCCAGACGTGGTCGCCGTCGTCGGCGAAGGAGAGGTAGCGTCCGCCGGGATACGTCCCGTGGAGGCGCGCCATCCAGACGTCGCGCAGCAGGCCCGGCGCGAGCGAGGCGAGGAGCAGTCCGACGACGGCCGCGGCGGCGAAGACCCGCGCGCGGAGCGGAGCCGTTTCGCGCCGGGACCAGGGGCGCTCCGCCAGTTCGGCCGCGGCGAGCGCGGCCAGGGCCGCGCCGGCCACCAGGGCCGCGGGGTCGATCCGGCGGAACGCGCACGCGCCGGCGGCCGCGCCCAGCGCCGCCGCGACGCCGGCGGGCCGTCCGCCGCCGCGCGCCGCGCGCGTCCATGCGCCCGCGGCCAGGGCGGCCAGGAACGCCGCCTGGCCCAGAACGAACAGCGCGTGGCGCATGCCGCCGAGAGGGTCCTGCAGGCGGGCGGGATCGGCCAGGGCCAGCCCCAGGAAGCGGAGCAGCGCCGGCGCGCCCAGCGCGGCCAGCGCCCCGCCCAGCGCCCAGGCGCGCGCGCCGTCCTCATCGGGGGCGCTTCCCCTCGAAGCCAAGCCGGCGCCGAGCGCGGCCGCGGCGAGCGCGACGCCCCAGCCCAGCGACGGGTTCGCGCACCAGCGCGCCAGGAGTCCGCCGAATCCGGCGAAGGCCGCGCCGGCGGCCGCCGCGACGGCGAGCGTCGTCGTTTGCTGTTTCAGGGTTTGGGCTTCCGGGCGCAATCTCGGCACAGCCCGAAAATCTCGTGGCGGTGCCACTTCGGCGAAAATCCCGCGCGCCGGCAGGTGTCTTCCTGGATCTTTTCCAGCTCCGGCCAGCGCACCTCCTGGATGCGCCCGCACTCGATGCAGATCAGATGATCGTGGTGCGGCCGTTCCAGGTTGATCTCGAAGCGCGGAGTTCCGTCTCCTCCGACGACCGGAGCCACCAGACCGCACTCCTGAAGGGTCTTCAGAGTGCGGAAGACGGTCGCGCGGCCGATCCCCTGGCCCCTCAGGGCCGCGTAGATCTCCTCCTGCGTGAGATGCCGGTCGGAGTTGAGGAAGAAATCGAGGATGGCGCGCCGCTGGTCGGTCAGGCGCAGGCCGTTGGCGGCCAAATGCTCGGAGAAGACCTGGAGCACGCGCGCGACGAACGCCGGGCGGGCCGCCGGCTTGCCTTCGAAGATCTCCAGTTCGCGCATCTTCATAGGTTAACCCTTCGCGACGGAGCCGTCAAGCGCGCCATATTTCCGTAACCGCGCTTTGCTAACATTAAAAGATGAAGCGGCGTCTCGCGTTGTTCCCGCTCGCCGCGCTCCTGATCGGAGCGCCGCTCTCGCGCGCCCTCGCCGACGACGCGCCGGACTCCCAGGAACAGACGGCGCCTCCGGAGCAGCCCGCCGGCCAGAACGGCGATTCCGGAGACGGCGGCGGCGACTCCGGCGGCGGCATGAGCTCCGGCGAAGCCGCTCCCGCCCCGGCCGAGCCGGCCTCCTCCCCCGCGGAGGACGGCCCTTCGAAGGACGAGGCCGGACCGAAGGACGACGCGCCGGCGAAGGACGAAGGGGCGAAGGAGGATGGCGCCAAGGACGACGCCGCCAAGGACGGCTCCGAGGCGAAGGGCGACGACGCGAAAGGCGACGAGCCCAAGACCGATGAGAAGCCGATGATCATCATCAAGGCGGAGGACGCGGCGAAGCCCGCCGCGGCCGAGGCTTCCCTCAAAGCTCCGAAGGCGAAGAAGAAGTCCGCGAAGGCGAAAAAGGTCAAGAGCGCGCCGGCCAAGAA
>JBIOJO010000065.1:0-12082 GCA_044450965.1 Elusimicrobiota bacterium
GATCGGCGACTGCGTGGAGATGCCCAACGACCTGATGGCCGAGACGGCGCTGCTGCGCTTCGTCTCCTACGATCCCAGCGGCAAGGGCAGTCCCCTGCTGCTCGCCTACACGAAGGTCGCGCCGCTGTGGGGCCACGAGCGCTGGGGCTTCGTCCTGCGCACGTCCGGCGCGCGGCTGGTGGTGCGCGACGCCATGGACCCGCGCTGCCGCGAAGGCTTCTAACGCCGCGGGCGGAACATTTCCCGCAGCGCCAGTCCCATCACGACGGCCGCGATCGCCTTCGGAAAAATCTCCGACAGGACCGTCCGCCAGGTCGTGCTCGACATCACCGCCCAGGCCAGCGCCGTGCAGCCCAGGATGACCAGCGCCGAGAGCGCGTTGTCGCCGATCTTGACCCAGTCCACGTCCGACGGGCTGGTGATCCGCCGCACGCGCCGCCGGTCGGACCAGGACATGCCCAGGAATTCCGCGCCCGCCCAGAACGACATGTCGGTGCGCTTGGCCCAGGCGATGCGCGCCCGGCCGGAAATCTCCTCGCCGCGGATGGTCACGCGGAACCGGACGATCTGCTGAGGCTTCAGCTCGGCCTGGGTCTCCGCCTTGAAGCCCTTGTCGGACACGTCGTGCGCGAGGGCCCGGTCGTCCAGGCCCGTCCCGGCCTCGTCCGTCAGCTGGAGGGAGAAGTCGGAAAAGATGCGCGGCGCCTCGCGCCGGTCTTCGGGGCCGCTCATAAGGGAAGCAACGCCTCCTGCTTCGGCGGCGCCTTGACGGGCGGGCCCAGGATCAGCTGCTTCAGGAATTCCCGGAACAGGGGGAACGCCCTCGTGAACTCGTCGCGCGGCGCGCGCAGGCGCGCGGTGAACATCCCGGCCGCGTCCGGGACCAGGATGGTCTCGGTCACGGTGACCTTCTCCTCGCTACCGACCAAGGTGCCCTCCTTGTACGTATGGGTCGTGAGCCTCGCGCCCATCCCCGCGCGCGTGCCGACGCGCACCTCATAGACGGCGGCCGGATCTTCCAGGTTGTCGGCCGCGGCCCGCATCTGGCGGACGGCCTCGTCGAAGCCGGCGAAGCCCGGAGCGGTCGCGCTGGTGAAGAACACCGCGACGCGCGCCTCGCCGCCGGGGCGGCGCCAGGCCAGGCCCGACGGGGCGCGCACGGGGTCGCCCCACTTCAGCGTGTCCCGCCAGGAGAAATACCGCTCCTCGGTGTAGGGAATCTCGCGGCTGCGCAGCCCGCCCGTCATCACCGCGGGCTCGGGCGTGCCCAGCTCGCGCAGGCGGTTCTCCACGGGGAGCAGCCACTGCATGCCGGCCAGGTCCTTCCGCGCGTCGAACAGGGCCGCCTGCTCGGCGACGGCTCCCAATTCGTGTCCCCGCAGGTCCGCGTCGCGGGGAACGACGGGGCGTCCCAGGAAGGGCGTCAGCCAATGGGCGGCGACGGTCAACGCGCGCTCCACCGCCACGTCGAAGTCGGGATAGCGGCCGTCCAGCAGCACCGAGCCCAGGAAGGCCTCGGTCCCGGGCCGCAGATCCACGGCGGACTTGCGCATGGCGGCGGAGGACAAAGTCACCTCGTAGCGCGCGCCGCGGGCGGGGAACGACAGCGACGACAGCGCGTAGCGTCCCGGAGGCAGGTCGAGGAAGTAGACCCGGCCCTCGCGGCCCAGGTTCGAGGGGACGATCCGGCCCGGCACCGGCTGGCCGTCGGCGTCGAGCTGCTCCACGGCCGCGCGGTCGGGGAGATCCGCCGTGAACGGGATCACGGCCCCGCGGACCTTGGCCTGGACGATCAGGAGGCCGTGGCTGACCGAGGTCGGCTCGGGGGGGCGCACGGTCGCGCAGCCGGCCAGGACGAGGAGGCACGCGGCGGCGAGGTGGCGCATCGTTCTTATTGTACGATTTTCTATAATCCAGCCATGGAATACGACTTCGAGAAGCTGGGCAAGGAGATCGTGGTCAGCCGCTTCAAGGACCTGGAAGACCCCTATTCCCTCGCCGGCGAGGCCGCCCACAAGATCGCCGTCGCCGCCGTGACCAGCACGCGCTCGAAGCAGGACCCGCGCCTGACCGTCGCCGCCGTCTGCCGCGGCGTGGCCGCCGGCATGCTGCTCCTCGAAAAGGATCTGCCGAAGACGGCGGTCGCGCTGCTCGCGCAGATGGCGACGGTCGCGCAGGAGACGAACCTGGACCCGGCCGACTGCATGTCCTGGGCCATGGAGGGCCTGGCGCCCATCGCCAAGGTCGCCCCGGTCGGGACCTCCGACGCGGTCCGCGCGGCCATCGACGAGAACTTCATGGGCGCCGGCGAGGTGTTCGAGCAGTTCGTGCTCACGGCCGGCGCCTGATGAAGCTGGCCCTCGCGCAGGTGGACGCCGCGGTCGGCGACCTCCGCGGCAACTCGGAGAAGATCCTGGCGTCGCTGGACGAGGCCTCGCGGCGCGGCGCCGAGCTGGCGGTCTTCCCGGAGCAGACCCTCGGCGGCTATCCCGCCCTCGACCTGTGGGAGGAGCGCGGCTTCGACGAGGCGAACGAGCGCGCGCTGGCCGCGCTGGCCAAGAAAGTCCGCGGCGTCGCGGCGCTGGTGGGATTCGTATCGAAGAACAAGGAGCGGGTCGGCAAGCCGGCGCGGAACTCCGTCGCTTTGCTTCACAACGGCAAGATCCTGGCGGTGCGGCACAAGACCTTGCTGCCCACCTACGACGTCTTCGACGAGGCGCGCTACTTCGAGCCCGCGCGCGACAACGCGCCCATCGCGTGGCGCGGGCGGAAGCTGGGCGTGACGATCTGCGAGGACGCCTGGTCGGTGGACCCGTCGTCGTCGCGCCGCCTCTACGCTCAGGACCCGGTCGCCGCGCAGGCGAAGGCCGGAGCCCACATCCTGATCAACCTGTCCGCGTCCCCGTTCCTGCACGGCAAGACCGCGGTGCGGCGCCGCCTGCTCAACGCCCACGCCAAGCGCCTGAAGAAGCCGCTGTTCTACTGCAACGCGGTCGGCGGCAACGACGAGATCGTCTTCGACGGCGGCAGCCTGGCCTACGACGCGAAGGGCCGCCTGCGCGCCCGCGCGGCCTTCGCCGCGCAGGACCTGCTGATCATCGACACCGACACCTGGGAGGGCGCCACCATCGCGCCCGAGCCGTCCGAAGTGGGCCAGGTCGGGGAAATATTGACGCTCGGCATCAAGGACTTCGCCGGCAAATGCGGCCTGCAGACGGCCTTCGTCGGCCTCTCCGGCGGCATCGACTCGGCCGTCGTCGCCGCGCTGGCCGCGCGCGCTTTAGGCCCCAAGCGCGTGATCGGCGTGTCCATGCCCTCGGCGTATTCGTCCGCGGGCAGCGTGGACGACGCCCGCGCCTTGGCCCGGAACCTGGGCATCGAGATGATGACGGTGCCCATCGCCGGCGTCTACCAGGCCTATCTGGCCGCGTTCGGCGGCGAATGGGGGAAAGGCTCTCCCGACCTGGCCGAGCAGAACCTGCAGGCGCGCGCGCGCGGCACCATTTTGATGAGCCTGTCCAACAAAAGCCACCGCGGCTTCGTGCTGACCACCGGCAACAAGTCCGAGCTGGCCGTGGGCTACTGCACTTTGTACGGCGACATGTGCGGCGCGCTGGCGCCGCTGGCCGACGCGCCCAAGCGCCTGGTCTACCAGATCGCGGGCTGGCTCAACGCCGACCGGGAAATCGTCCCGCGCGCGTCCATCGACAAGGCCCCGTCGGCCGAGCTCAAGCCCGATCAGAAGGACCAGGACGACCTGCCCCCGTACGAGCAGGTGGACGACGCGCTGGAAGCCTGGGTCCAGGCGCGCCTGTCGCCCGCCCGCATCGCGCGCGCCGTCGGCAGCACGAAAGTGGCGGAGACCTTGCTCGACCGCATGGACTGGAGCGAGTTCAAGCGCCGCCAGGCGCCGCCGGGACTGAAGATCTCCTCCAAGGCCTTCGGCATCGGCCGCCGCATGCCCATCGCCAAGGCCGGCTGGCGCGTCCGCGCCGGTTTATAATCCTGACCGCACGGTCGAACTTACTCTGGAGTAAGTCGCGATACGTTTTAATACATCGCGACTGACGCTGGAGTCACCCGAAGTTAGAGTAGCCGGCGGAATTCCTCGATAGTCAGACCTGCGCCCTGAATGATGCGACGAAGCGTTCCGGGTTTTAGGTCGCCGGGATGAACGGGCACCGTAACGGGGTTCGGATGCCCCTGCTTGTAAAGAATCGCGTGCGAGCCGGTCTGATGATGGAGGAGGAACCCTGCCCGGCGCAACGCAGCCAGGACTTCTCGCGCGCGGCATACCGGCGGCCGCGCCACGACTAGACCTGCAGGGAGATAACCTTTCCGTCCTTCGCCTTGGCCAACGAAAGCGATTTCCTGTTGGCCACTATCAGATAGCCTTGGAGCGCGTCGATGAGATTTCTCTTCGCCGCGGCCGCCGTGTTTCCTTCGGATACGCAGCCGGGCAACGCCGGGATGTAGGCGGTGAACCCGCCCTCCGGCTGAGGCTCCAAGATCGCGTTGATCTTCATGCCCCCAGTGTAACAGCGCTCCCGTCTCAAATCAAGGCTCATGGTTTCTTCCCATACCTTACGGAGAGGGGGGCAAAAAAGTTCCATGAAAACGCCTGCGGACCGCCTGACCCGAGGCTGAAACTCGCGCCGGCGCGAGTCGCGATACGTTTTAATATATCGCGACTGACGCTGGAGTCACCCGCCGCGACGGCTCTTACGACGCCGAGACCTGGATTTCGGACAGGTCGGCCACGCGCTTGAAGGCGCGCACGAGTTTCGCCAGCACCGCCAGCCGCTGCCGCTTCAGCGCCTCGTCGGGCACCATCACCATCACCTTCTCGAAGAAGTAATCGAGATGCGGCTTGATGGCGACCAAGGTCTTCAGCGCGCCCTCGTAATCGCCGCGGACCAGCCGGTCGTTGGCGGCGCCTTCCACGTCCACCAAGGCGTCGTACAGCTTGAAGTCCGCGTCTTCCTTGAGAAGGGCGCGGTCGGACACGGTTCCGTTCTCCACGCCCTGGGACTGCTTCAGGATGTTCGCGGCCCGCTTGAAGGCGGCGGCCAACGGCTCGAACGCGGGATCGCGGCGCACGGCGCGCAGGGCGGCCAGGCGGCGGAACGCGCCGGGCAGATCCTTCATCGCGCCGAAGCGCACGGAGCGGACCTCGTCGGAACGGTAGCCCAGGTCCTCGAGCATCGAGGCCGCGCGGCCCCAGATGAAATCGAGCAGCTGGTTCTCGAGCTTGATCGGCTCCGGCATCGGCAGAGGCTGAAGGACGAAGGCCTGCGCCACCGCTTCCTCCAGATCGACGGGGAGCTGTTTCTCAAGGAGGATGCGCACCGCGCCCAGCGCCTGGCGGCGCAGAGCGTACGGATCGGCCGAACCGGTGGGGATCAAGCCCGCGGCGAAGCAGCCGGCCATGCTGTCGAGCTTGCCGGCCAAGGACACCACGCAGGCCTCCGCGGTGACGGGCACGGGCGTCTTCGCGGCGACCGGATAATAGAATTGTTCAAGACATAGCGCCACCTTCTCGCCCAGCCCGTCGTGGCGGGCATACACCCCGCCCATGTGTCCCTGCAGTTCCGGGAATTCCTTCACCACGTCGGTCACCAGGTCGGCGTACACCAATCTCGCTGCTCTGGAGACGGTCGGCTCATCCACCGGGGCGGTCTGACGCAGGTGCTCCGCGATCCACTTCGCCAAGGACTCCACGCGCGCGGCCTTCTGCGCCGTCGAGCCCAGCGCCTTCTGATAGGTCACGCGCTCAAGCGCGGGGAATCGGCTCTCCAGCTTCACCGCGGTATCGCGACCGAAGAAGAAAGCCGCATCATTGAATCTCGCCTCCAGCACGCGCTGGTAACCTTCTCTGACCAGGTCATTGCCCGATGAGAGCCCGTCCCTCACGCCGATGAACGAAGGGAGAAGACCTCCGTCTTTGTCCACGACCGGGAAGAACTTCAGCTGCTTCTTCATCACCATCTTCAGCAAAGCCGCGGGCAAAGGCATATGCTCCGCGCGCAAAGAACCGACCACGGCGGTCGGGTGTTCCGCCATGTACACGGTCTCTTCGACCAGCTCCTCGTCCAATTCGGCCTTGCCGCCGGCATTTGCACCCGCCGCGGCCAGTTCTTTCAAAAGATGTTCGCGTCGTTCCGCCGGGTCGGCGATGACGTGACCGGACTTCAGCGCCTTCAGGTGTTCCGAGGGGTCCTTCAACTGGACCGGTTCGGAGACATAGGTCGGGTGGCCGAACACATTCCGACCGGTCTTGATGCCGGCGATGTCACGCACCTGAACGACATCCTTGCCGTACATCGCCGTGATGGCCCGCAACGGTCGTCCGAACTTGAAGTTCGTCTCTTCCCAGACCATGAACTTGGGGAACTGCAACGACGACAACAACTCCGGAACCATCGCCTTCAGGAGATCAACCGCCTTTAATCCGGTCGAGTGCACGTCCGCGTAAAGTATCCCGTCCACGGGCTTGAGATCGGCGGCCTTCAGGCCATATTTACGTGCGAAGCCCTCGGCGGCGGGGGTGTATTTCCCGTCCGGAGTCTTCCACACCTGCTCCTTCGGCCCCTTGAAGCGCTCCGTCTTATCATGTCCCTTGGACACGACATCCTTCACCGTGAGAACGAGGTGCCGATGCGTGCCGTAAACCGACACATCGCCATGCTCGATCTTTCCCTCAAGCCATTTGGAGGCGTTGGCCTTCAGCTGCTCGAGCGCCGGAGGCACGAACCGCGCGGGGAACGGTTCGGTGTGGATGTCGAGCAGGAAATCCGGATTATTCGGCATGGGACTAGGCCTCCACGGCTTTCGGCTGACGCTTTTCGATGTACAGCTCCATGACTTTGCGCGCCAAATTGCGGATGCGGCCGATGTAATGGGCGCGCTCGGTCACGGAAATGGCGCCGCGAGCGTCCAAGGTATTGAACAGATGAGAGGTGCGCACAACGCAATCGTATGCCGGCAGAGGATCGCCCAACCCCACCAGCCGCGCCCCTTCCGCTTCCCATTCGTTGAAGTGCCGAGACAAGAGCGCCGTATCGGCGGTCTCGAAGCTGTACCGCGACAACTCCCGCTCCTGCTGCAGATGCACATCGCCGTACGTGAGTCCGCCGCCGTAGTTGAGGTCGTAGACGTTGTCTTTTTTCTGAAGATACATCGCGAGGCGCTCGAGCCCGTAGGTGATCTCCACGGACACCGGCGACAGCGGCATGGAGCCCATCTGCTGGAAGTACGTGAACTGCGTGACCTCCATCCCGTCCAGCCAGATCTCCCAGCCCACGCCGGAGGCGCCCAAGGTCGGCCCCTCCCAGTCGTCCTCGATCCAGCGCAGATCGTGCTCCTTCAGGTCCAAGCCCAGGGCGACCAGCGACTTCTGGTACAGGTCCGTGATCCCCGCGGGAACCGGCTTCAAGATCACCTGGAACTGGTAGTACTTGCCCAGGCGGTTCGGGTTCTCGCCGTAACGGCCGTCGGTGGGGCGGCGGCACGGCTCGATGTAGGCGAAGCGCGCCGGGGCCGAGGTCAGCGCTCCGAAGAACGTCGCCGGATTAAATGTACCCGCGCCTTTTTCCAAATCGTAGGGCTGGGTGATGGCGCAGCCCTCCTTCGACCAGAAATCCTGCAAGGTGAGCACGATCTCCTGGAAACTTTTCGTCTTCATGACGCGTTGACTCCTTCGGGACTTCGCGACGCGCGCAGCGCCTCGCGGAACTCGACGACCTTCAGCGCCCGGCCGGTCTGCGCTTCGAAATGGGATTCCAGCAGGCGCCGC
Source organism: Elusimicrobiota bacterium (assembly GCA_044450965.1). Taxonomy (GTDB): domain Bacteria; phylum Elusimicrobiota; class Elusimicrobia; order UBA1565; family UBA9628; genus GWA2-66-18. Next base: position 7,796 of record JBIOJO010000065.1, read on the forward strand.
GCCTCGGACGCCGCGTGGCGGTCGAACGGAAGATCCGCCAATTCCTCGGGCTCGCGGTCGTGCAAAGCGGCCCACACGCCGGCGGCCGCCTCCGGCGCGCGCTCGCGCAGGCCGAAGCCGGCGTAGTCCAGCAGGCGCAGGCCGAAGGACAACGTCAGCCAGCGGCTGGACGCCTCCTCCAGCGCCGACAACGTGGTCACCAGCAGGCGGAACTTCTCCGGGCTGGGAACGTGCAGGGCGGTCATCTTGTCCAGCATCTCGCAGCAGTACAAGGACGCCGTGATCCGCGGCAGGTCGTCGCGCAGGACCGGGAAGGTCGTCACGATGCGCCCGCCCACGCATTTGGCGTGCTCGGAGCGCGGGGAAACATGGAGGCGGTACTCGCCCCACACCGCCGGCTCAGACAACGCCTTGAGCTTGCTGGCCGAGCGCGCCACGCCCACGAAGCGCACGGTCATCTTTCCCATGCCCTCGGTGAAAACGGTCGTCAGGCGATCATATTCGCCGATGGGACGCCGTGCTAATACAACGCCGTGCTCATTGAGGATCACGAGAGCGCCTTTCGCATAGCAAGGCGTTCACGCGCGGTCATATGGCGCAGGAGTCGGGCCTCGGACGGCGGCACGCCTTCAAGCAGTGGGGCGGCCCCTTCGGAGACCTCGCCCAGGTACGCCAACCATTTCCCATCGTGAGACAGAGAGGCGAACGCCTTCGCCGCGGCACCGGCGTCCAACGAACGAAACGCCGCGACACGCTCCAATGGACGCAACTTCGGCCAGGCCAGCACCAAGGTCTCGGGGCCGGCGGCGCGCGCCGCGCGCGACAAGGCGCGCAAATCCCGTCGGGAAACGCCGGAGCGCAAAGCGGCGATCAGGGCGCGCGGGGTCATACTCGTCATTATATTATGCACCCCGACGGCCGCGCTACCTTTTCCGCCACAGCAGCGGCGGTTCGGGGACGTCCGGAGTGGGCGCTTCGGGCAGGCGCGGGCCGAACGATTAGGCCCGGGGGAGGACGTCGCGCTCGATGCGGATGGGGGGAAGGTCCACGGACGGGCGCTCCTCGCTCACCTCGAAGCGGCCGGGGGAACCCTGAATCTCTCCGCGCAGCTCGTCCACGCGTCCCAGGAGGGCCAGTTCGTACTCTCCGGGGCCCAGGTTGGTGAACGAAAATCCGCCGTTCTCGTCCGGGAAGGCGGAGGCGGAGGCGGACAGCAGTCGCGTCCCGGCCGTCGCGGTGGTGGTGCGCCACATCTCGAACAGGCCCACGACGACCGCGCCGGCGGGGCGGCCGTCGATTTGCAGGGACCCGGTCACGCGCCCGTTCCGGAAAACTTCCAGCGGGGCGATCTCCAGCTTCTTCTCGCTGACCATCATCAGGTTGTCGATGCGCGACAGCCATTTGCGGGCCTTGGGCTCGTCGTCGAAGCGGGCGTAGGCGGCGGCGAAGCCCTCGAAGATATATTGACTGGCCGTCACTTGCTCGAAGCCGCCGGATCCGGGCACGGCCATGGCGGCCAACTGGTCCAGCTTGTCGTAGCGCTCCGCGGTGAGGGGGCCGACCTTGATCAAATCAAGGGCGCCGCGGTAGTCGGGATGGACGCGGCCGGGGACGGAGATCATCATGGCGTCCAGGGCGCGGTCGGACTCCCACCACATCAGCCAGCCGCGGCGCAGGTCGTCCAGGGCCTCGTCGGCGAAGACGTCGCGGTAGCCGACGCGCTGCAGAAAAGCGTCCAGCTTGGTCAAGGTCTGCGGGGTCAAGGACACGCCCTGTTCCTCCATCCTCACCGTCTCGCGGGAGACGGAATGGCCGCGGGCGGGAACCAGGCGGATGATGGCGGCCTCGTCGGAGTCGTCGCCGGTCGAGACGCCGGCGGCCTCGGCCAAGGAGCGCGGGCCCAGGCCCCACCAGCGCGACAGGGCGAACTCGGTGCCGGCGGTGGCGACGGCCCATATTCCCGCGGCAGCCAGGACCAGCTTCAGGGCGTGGGGACGGACCTCCTCGTACAATATGGCGGCGGCCACGCCGGCGGCGGTCAGGGCGAACACGCTCCCCAGAATAGTAGACAGGAAGGGGCCGGCGAATTTTCCGCCGTTCATCTCGATGGCGCGGGCCAGCATGGGCCAGCGCGAGGCGCACCAGCCCAAAGCGCTCATGGTCAAGCCGAAGGCGGCGCCCAGGCGGGCGTTGCCGCGGCCGCGGGCGGCGGCGAAGGCGGCGGCGCCCAAAATGAGGCCGGCGAACTCCAAGGCGACGGCGGTGGAGAGGGGGAGCTCTTGTGGGAAGGCGTCGGGGAAGAGGCGGACGCTGTCGGTCCAGCCCATCAAGGTCCAACACAGGAGCGCCAGCAGGAGGCCGGCGGCGGCGGTGCGGGCGCGGCCATTTTCTTCAGAAGGGGCCAGAAGGAACCACAGCGCCACGGTGAGGGCGGCCGTCAGGAAAGAGCGCTCGAGCAGAACTCTACTCCTCGTCCTGCTGGAGCTTGCCCAGGACGGTGAAGTCCTCAAGGGTGGTGACATCGCCGCGGACGGCGCCGCCGGCGGCGATCTCACGCAAAAGCCGTCGCATGATTTTGCCGGAGCGGGTCTTGGGCAGGGAATCCGTAAAACGAATCTCGGCGGGGCGGGCGATGGCGCCGATGGCCTTGGCGACATGTTCCCTCAGTTCGTCTTTTAGCTCCGGGGAAGGGAGCTTGCCGCCTTTCAAGGTCACGAACGCCGCCACGGCCTGGCCCATGAGTTCATCCGGTCGTCCGACGACGGCGGCTTCGGCCACGGACGGGTGGCCGACCAAGGCGGATTCGATCTCCATGGTGGACAACCGGTGTCCGGCGACATTCAAAACATCGTCGATGCGGCCCAGGATCCAAAAATAGCCGTCCTTGTCGCGGCGGGCGCCGTCGCCGGTGAAGTAAAAGCCGGGGATCTGGGACCAGTACTGTTTCCGGAAACGCTCGTCGTCGCCCCAAATGGTGCGGAGCATGGCGGGCCAGGGGCGGCGGACCACCAGGTAGCCGCCGGATCCCAGGGGAACGGAGTTGCCTTTCATGTCCACGACATCGGCTTCCACGCCGGGAAGGGGGATGGTGGCGGAGCCGGGTTTGGTGGCGGTGGCTCCGGGAAGAGGGGAGATCATGATGGCGCCGGTCTCGGTCTGCCACCAGGTATCCACGATGGGGCATTTCTTGCCGCCGATCACATCTTTGTACCAGCGCCAGGCTTCCGGGTTGATGGGTTCACCAACGGTGCCCAACAAACGGAGCGAAGAGAGGTCGTGCTTCTTCGGATGCTCATCACCCAAGCGCATGAATGCGCGAATCGCGGTTGGGGCGGTGTAGAACACGCTCACGCGATGGCGGGCGATGATCTCCCAGAAGCGGTCGGGGCGGGGGTGCATTGGCGCTCCCTCGTACATGAAGACCGTCGCGCCGTTCGCGAGGGGGCCGTACACGACATACGAATGTCCGGTGACCCAGCCGATATCAGCAGAACACCAGTAGACATCGGTGTCGCGCAGGTCGAAGACATGTTTGGTGGTCCACGCCGTTTGGACCAGATACCCGCCGGTGGTATGAAGGACTCCTTTGGGTTTGCCGGTGCTGCCGGATGTATAAAGGATGAAGAGGGGGTGTTCGGAATCCAGGCTTTCGGCGCGGCAGTCGGTTCCGGCCTTCGCCATGAGGCGGTGCCACCAATGGTCGCGGCCTTCGGTGATAGACACATCCGTGTTAGTGCGCTTCAAGACAACGACGGCATTCACCGTCGGTGCGCCCAACTTCAGGGCTTCATCCACGGCGTCCTTCAGGCGCACGACGGTTCCTTTTCTCCAGCCGCCGTCAGCGGTGATGACGACCTTCACTCCGGCATCCACCAGGCGGTCGCGGAGGGCTTCCGCCGAAAAGCCGCCGAACACCACATTATGCACGGCGCCGATGCGGGCGCAGGCCAGCATGGCGACGGCGGCCTCGGGAACGAGGGGCATGTAGATGGCGACGCGGTCTCCCTTCGCCACGCCCAGTTCTTTCAGGGAGTTGGCGAATTGGCTGACTTCGCGGTGGAGCTGGAGATAAGTGAGCGTGCGGGTTTCGCCGGTTTCGCCTTCCCAGATGATGGCGGCTTTGTTTTTGCGGGGGCCGTCCAGGTGGCGGTCGAGGCAATTATGGGCGAGGTTGAGTTTTCCGCCGACGAACCATTTGGCGTGGGGGAGTTTCCACTGGAGGACTTTCTTCCAGGGTTTGAACCATTCAAGTTGGTTGGCGGCGGCGGACCAGAACTTATCGGGGGA
>JBIOJO010000066.1:0-11130 GCA_044450965.1 Elusimicrobiota bacterium
ACGGAAGCGACGCCTCCGACGCCTCGCCCGCCCCGCAGGGCGGACGCGACATTCCGGCGGAGCACGCCCAGCTGATGAAGGAGCTGGGCCTGGAGGACAACTCCGGCGCCGGAACCACTCCCCTCACTCCCGAAAAAATAAAAATTCTACAGGGAGCTTTGGCCCGCCAAGGCGCGAGTCCCGCCATCCGGGCCGCCTTGGATAAAGTGGCCAACGGCCAGGGGAAGATGACGGAAGAGGAATCGCAGGCCCTGATGAAGAGCATGAAGCTGGACGAAATAGACCCCAGCCAGCTGACGCCATCCGCCGCCCCCTCGAGCCCGCCTGACGCGCCGTAGCGAGGAAGGCTATAATCCCGGCATGAAACCCGGAGCCATCCCCCTCTTCCAGCACCTGACGTCCGTGCCCACCGCCCCGTTCCGCGAGAAGGCCGTTGCGGCCAAGGCGCGACAGTGGATCGCCGAATACCTGGGCCGCCGCGTGACCGTACGCAAGGTCCGCGGCGGGATCATCGTGGCGTATCGCGGCGCCGGCGAAGGACCGGCGCTGGCGTTCGCCGCGCATTTGGATCATCCCGCGTTCCGGCTCCTGACGATCACCCACGACGGCGCGACGGCCGTACTGCAGGGCGGACTCCCGCAGCATCTTCTGCCCGGCGCGGCCGTGGAGGTTTTCCCCGCGGTCCCCAAGAACAATATCCCGCTGGGACGCGGCATCCTGGGAAAACGACCCAAGAAGGACGGCGCGCCGTGGATCATCCGCTGGTTCGAAGCCCCGCTCCCCGGCTCCAAACCCGACTTCGCCGTGCTGGCCCTGCCCGCGTGCAATATCGAGAACGGCTGGCTGTCCTCGCGTTCCGTCGACGACCTCCTCGGCTGCGCCGTGTCGTTGGAAGCCATGCGCCGCCTGGCGAACGCCCGCGTGAAGACCAACGTGACCGTCTTGCTCAATCGCGCCGAGGAAGTGGGCTTCGTGGGCGCGCTGGACATGATTCGTTCCGGCGTACTGCCCGTGGGCGACTCATACCTGTCCATCGAGTCCTCGCGAGAACTGCCCGGCTCCAAGCCCGGGAAGGGACCGACTATCCGCTTGGGCGACAAGGCCTGCGCGTTCGACCCCAATCTCCTCGCCTTGCTCGACGACGCCGGCGCCAACTTGAGCAAGCACGGCACGAAAGTGCAGCGTCTCCGTTTGACGGGCGGCACCTGCGAGGCCACCGCTTACCTGACCTTCGGGTTGGAAGCCGCCGGCGTGGCCGTGCCCTTGGTCAACTACCACAACGGCTGGGGCGCCGACGCCGTCGCGCCCGAGCGCGTGCGGACCTCCGACGTCGAGGGCGCCGTCCGCCTCCTCGTCGAGGCGGGAAGGCTCTTCCCCAAGAAAATGCTGCGCGGAACCCTACGCGCGCGCCTGACCAAGCGCCACGCGGACTCCGCCCCCGCGCTGTAATTTGGCACAATCCCAACCATGAGAAAACTACTGCCCCTGATCGCCGTGCTGTTCGCCGCCGCCCCGGCGCTGGCCGCCACGGATCCCTTCGCGAATTTCTCGTCCCAGGCGCAGTCCAATCTGATCAAGCCCTTCGCCCTGGACCTGGGCGGCCTTCTGGGCTCCGACTCGGCCCACACCGGCCGGACCATCGGCTTCCCCGGCTTCTGGGCCGGCGCCGTGGCCGCCGTCCAGACCCAGCCCGACCGCAACGACCTGATCCTGCGCAACGCGGGCGTCCACGCCTTCGGCCTGCCCATGATCGAGGCCGGCGTCGGCCTGCCGTTCAAGGTGGACGTGATCGTCCACGGCGTCTCCTACGACCGCGCCAAGATCTACGGCGGCGGCCTGCGCTACGGCCTGTACCGCACCGATCTGATCGACACCTTCCTGCCCAACGTGTCCGTCTCCGCGTTCGGCGACAAGGTCAACGCCCCGGCGTTCTCCGCCTCGCACATGGGCCTCAACGCCGCCGCCACCTGGAACCTGCCCATCATCAAGCCCTTCTTCGTGGCCGGCTACGACCTGACCAAGGTGACCGTCGGTGCGGCCGTGGCGCCCGGCGTGGCCGGACAGTCGGCCACCGCGCGCGGTTCGCGCTTCTCCGTGGGAGCCGATCTCACGCCCTTCCCGTTCATGAGCCTGCGCGCGGCCTACACCATGCGCCACGGCCTGCCCGGCTTCGACCTGGGACTGGGAGTCCGCTTCTAAGACGATGGCGATGTACACGCGCACCGGCGACAAGGGCGATACCGGCCTGTTCGGCGGCGGACGCGTCCCGAAAAGCCATCCGCGCGTGGCGGCCTACGGGACCATCGACGAGTTGAATTCCCATCTCGGCGTCGTGCGCGCCTCCCTCCCGTCGAAGGTCCGCTGGTCCAAGGACCTCAACGCCGCGTTGGAGCGGATACAGGCCGAGTGCTTCATCGTCGGCGCCTTGCTGGCGACGCCCGCCGACCGCCTGGGCAAGCTGGGCGCTCCGTTCGACCGCGGCCTTCCCGCCGGCGCGCCCTCGCGGCTGGAGTCCGAGATCGACGCCTGGGACGCGAAGCTCAAGCCGCTGAAGACCTTCATTCTTCCCGGCGGGGGGCCCGCCGGAGCCGCTGTGCATGTCGCCCGCGCCGGCGCGCGCCGCGCCGAGCGCGAAGTGGTGGAGGTGGCGGCGTCGGACGGCGTTCGCGACGGGGTGGTGATCTACCTCAACCGACTCTCGACGTGGCTGTTCGTCGCCGCGCGCTGGGCCAACAAGAACGCGCGCCGGGCCGAGACCCCGTGGACCGGCCTGCCGAAGTCCTGACCGCTACGGCGCGACGCTGACGCCCGAGAACACCGTCGACCCGCCGCAGTCGCTGGGGAACGGCACCAGCACCACGTTGGAGCGCTCCTTCACCAGGAACAGGCCGTTGTTGCGCGCGTCGCCCGCCGTGACCATGAAGCCGACCGTCTCGCCCACCTTGGGCTGATAGTTCGCCATCGGTCCCCAGCGATCGGCCGCGTAGTACCAGTTATGGCCGAAGCCCGACGGGGCGCCGCCGTTGCGTTCCAGCCCGCGCCAGTACTCGATGCCGCCGGAGCCGTACCAGTGCCCGCCGACCTTCACGATCATCCAGAGCGTGTACTCGATGCTGCCCCCGTCGGCCCACCGCGACGGGTCCTTCACGTCGGGCCAGCTTCCGTTCCCGTCCCGCTTCGTGAAATTGACCATAGGCCCGCTCGACTGAAGATCCAGCATGGAGATCTGCGCCGTCTGCTTCCAGCTGGCCACGTCGCCGGGCGAATTGCGCACGGAGACCTGGCTCAGGTCCAGTTCGTCCTTGCCGCCGGCGCGCGTCGAGATGACGGCCTTGCCGCCGGCGGGACAGCCCGCGGACGGCGCGGCGTTGACGGTGGTGGAGGCGGAGGCGTCGTTGGACCCGGTCGTTCCGCCCGAGGACGAAGAAGAGGAACCGGCGCCCGGATCGGTGCTCGCCGCCCCGTTGGCCGGAGGATTCACCTGTCCGGTGGGTCCGCCGCACGGATTGCCGGGCTTCACGTAGCCGTCGCGGCCGCCCCAGGTGAACTGACCCGTCGCGCCGGGGATGGCTCCGCCGGGCGCGCCGTGGCCGGGGACGTCGCTGTGCACGTACTCGTCCTCGTAATCGATCGACTCGCCGTCCTCGGCCCAGTATTTGCAGGGATGCATCTTGTTGAGCCCGTCCACCGCCTCCGGGGCCCAGTTCTTGTTGTTCGGGTCGATGTGATTGAGGACCAAATAGTTGTAGATGTCGTACTTCGGCGTGCCCTGGCCGCCGTTGGGATGGTCCTGCGGGCTCCAGCCCACGAACATGACGCCGTTGACGAAATTGGCCTGGTCGCCCAGGAAGCCGGCGGGATTGTCGCCCCAGGCCGGATCATCGGCGGACGCGGTGGCCCCGAGGCCGGAAAGGAGAAGAAGCGCGCCCAAGAGAAAATAGGTTCTTTTCATAATTTCTCTAGGATTGCCCCCGCGACGGTCTCCTGTCAAGTGGGAACGATCTTTTTTATTCGAATTTAACCGGGCTCGGGATCAGGACTTGGGGGTGCAGCCGCTTCCCGTCAGGCGCGCGCCGCCGGGGATGCCCTGGCAGCGCTCGATGTAGCCCGTCGGGCAGCATTTCGCCTTGATCGCGTTGAAGGCGGGGGCCCGAAGGCAGTCTCCGGGCAGGTCCGGGAATCCCCCGCAGATGACGGCCTGGGGGCCCGACGGCGCCGCGGGCGCGGAAGCCGACGGCGCGGGCTGACCGGACGCCGCCTGCTGGGCCGGGGCCGGCTTTTTCGTCAGGCCCTGGAAGGACACGCCTTCCCCCAGGGACCCGCCGCGTCCGCCGCCGCTGCCGCCGGACATGGGCGTGGTCTGGCCGCCGCTCGTCTTCTTCGGGTCTTCCCCGCAGCCGCTGCCGCCGGAGCTGCAGGCGCCCAGAAAAGCCAGGATCGCCGTGAGAAGCGCTGTTCGACGCATGTCTTAAGTGTAGATCGTCCGGCGCTCCTCGTCAATCCTGCTTCGCATTTTTTACCGAAAACAAAATCAAACCACGAAGACACCAAGGCACGAAGAACGGTAGAATGGACGCATGATCCCCGATCTCCTGGACTCGCTCATCCGGCCGGCGGCGTACGCTCGCTTCGCCGGGGAAAAAGGCTCGCGCACCACGGCGTACGTCGCGTTCCTGTCCCTGATCTTCGTGGGCTCCATCGGCATCGCGGTGAAGCTGCGCCTGGCCCCGCTGTTCGCCGAGACCTTCGTCTGGCTGGAGACGTCCATGCCGGTCCTGACCTTCGCCAACGGAACGGTGACCAGCTCCGCGCCCGCGCCGCTGCGTCTGGAGCATCCGCGCATGAAGGAAGTCGCGCTGATGATCGACACCTCGCGCAAGGACCCCGTGGCGTTCTCGCAGATGACGGACGCGAAGGTGCTGGCCTATCTGACGTCCAACACGCTGTACCTCAAGCGCGGCGGAGACGAAAAGGGAGACCTGGAGACCATCGACCTATCGAAGTCCGCGTCCGACCGCCCGGTCACCGTGGACGCCAACTCCTACAAGGACATGGAGCGGGCGTTCGATTGGGTGTTCTATCCGGGCCTGATGCTGTTCTTCTTCCTGACCTTCGCGGTCTCCCTGGCGTTCTGCGGCCTGGTGTACGCGCTGATCGGAATGGTGATGGCGTCCGCGGCGGGCGGAAGCTTGAGCTTCGCGGCCCTGCTTCGGATCGCCGTCCACGCGCAGACGGCGGGAAGCCTGCTGTACGCGCTCGACTCCATCCTGCCGAGTTCCATCCCGTTCTTCCAGATCGCCTCGATCCTCTTGAGCTTGGCCACGCTGTGGTTCGGCGTGCGCGCGGCGGTCCGCGCGCCGGCGCCCGCGCCCGAGCCGCCCGCGCCGGCGAAATGAAGCGCCTGCTCGTCCTGGCCGTCTCCGCCGCGGCGCTGGGCGGCTGCAACCTGCTGACCGGAGATTTTGCGCTCTCCGGAACCGTGGACGTGGCGCCGAAGCTGCGCGCCCGGGCGCCGAAGGAGAACGTCATGCTCTTCGTCGTCGCCGAGAACGCGGGCGGCGTTCCGGTGGCCGTGCACCGCATCGTGAACCCGGAATTCCCGGCTTCCTTTAAAATGGGGCCGGCGGACCTGCTGGTGCCCGCCCTGCGCCGCCGCGAGTCCCTGAAGGTGCACGCGGAGATGAACACGCACGGCGACGTCGGCACGCCCCACCCCGGCGATCTCGAGGGCGACGTCCCCTTCGTCGTCCATCCCGGCGACGCCGGAGTGGCCTTGGTGCTGGACCGCGTGCGATGAGGGCCGCCCTGGCCTTGTCCGCGGCGCTGGCGGTCGCGGCTTGCGCCGCCGCGCGTCCGCGCTCCGCCGCGCCGGCGGTGCGCACGGGGCTGGACGTCCTGGAGGATCGGGGCTTCGCGCCGCTGAAGGGCAAGCGCGTGGGCGTGATCACCAATCGCACGGGCATCGACGCGCGCGGGCGCTCCATCGTGGACGTGCTGGCCTCCGCGCCGGGCGTGACGCTGGCCGCGGTGCTCAGCCCGGAGCACGGCTTCACCGCGACTTTGGAGTCCGGCCGCATATCGTCCAGCACCGTCCGGGCCGGCGGCCGCGACATTCCCATCGTCAGCCTGTACCTGGGCGGCAACGCCGGCATGCGTCCGCGCCCAGACCAATTCCGCGATTTCGACGTGGTGATCTTCGACATTCAGGACATCGGCGCGCGGTTCTACACCTATCTGGCCACCATGGGCATGGCCATGGAGGAGGCCAAGAAGGAGAACGTCGCCTTCATGGTTCTGGACCGGCCGAACCCGGTGGACGGCGTCGCCGTCGAGGGTCCGATTCCCGACGAGCCCGGCCTGCTTCACGAAAGCTCCGTCGGCTACTTCGCGGTGCCCACACGCCACGGCCTGACCGCCGGGGAAATGGCGCTGTGGCACAACGAGTTCGTCGGCCATCCGGACCTCACCGTCGTGAAGATGACCGGCTGGAAGCGCGGGATGTGGTTCGACGAGACGGGATTGCCGTGGGTGCCCCCCTCTCCGAACATGCCCGATCTGGAAGCGGCGGCGCTTTACTACGGGGTCGCGAACCTGGAGGAGACGAATCTATCCGTGGGCCGAGGGACTCCGCATCCGTTCGGCTGGATCGGCGCGCCGTGGCTGAACGCGGACGCGTTGGCGCGGAGGATGAACGCCGCGGGGCTGGCCGGGATCGAATTCTCAGCACAGGACGAAACGCCGACGAAAAGCCTCTACGCCGGGATTCGTTGCCGCGGCGTGCGCCTGACCTTGACCGACCGCCGGACCGTCCGGCCCCTGCGCGTCTTCGCGCATCTGGCCGCGGGCCTGCGCGACCTTCATCCCAAGGATTTCGACCTGCATTGGAAAAGCCCCCGCGTCGAAGCGGAGTCGCGCAAGCTGGTGGGCCTGAGCGCGTTCAAGACGCTGTACGACCGGGGCGCCGACGGCGCCCGCTTGGCCGAGGCCATGGACCCGCCGACCGGAGCTTTCCAAGAGGCGCGCCGGCCGTACCTGCTCTACGGCGAAGCCACCGCCGTTCCGCTCGAGGCCGAGATCGGCCAGCTCTTCGTCGTCGCCCTGGACACGGAAATCGCCGCGCACGACGAAGCCGACATCCGCGCCGGCCGCCTGGGCGGCGCGCTACTGCGCTGGGACAAGTTCACCGGACCTCAGGCGCGCGACTTCTCCGCCCTGCTTCAGACGTGGGCCTCCTCGGCGCCGACCGGGCTTCCGTTCCTGGTCACGGCCGACCATGAAGGCGGCGCCGTGTTCACCCAGCCCCTGTACGGCGGGACCATTTTCCCCGGGAACATGGCCTTGGGCGCGGCCGGATCCGCCGGACTGGCCGAGGCGGCCGCCGAGGCCACCGCCCGGGAGCTGCGCGTTCTGGGAGTCCATGTGGATTTCGCCCCGGACATCGACGTCAACACCAATCCCGAGAATCGGATCATCGGCATCCGCTCCTTCGGAGAGGACCCCCGCGCCGTCGCCGAGATGGGCGCGGCGGCCGTGCGCGGATTCCTGAAAGGCGGCGTCGCCCCGGTGGTCAAGCATTTCCCCGGCCACGGCGCCTCGGCGGAGAACTCCCACTTCGACATGCCCGTCATCGAGAAGTCGGCGGCGGAGTTGGACGCGGTCGAGCTGGTCCCTTTCCGCGCCGCGGTGAAGGCCGGCGCGCCCATCGTGATGCCGGCCCATATTCTCTTTCCGGCGTACGAGCCGGGCGGCCTTCCGGTGACCCTCTCCAGCTCCGTCATCGGCGGACTCCTCCGCGGGAAGCTGGGCTATCAAGGGATCGTCGCCTCGGATTCGCTGGACATGGGGGCGATCACGAAGCGCTACGGCGAGGCCGAGGCCGCGGTCATGGCCCTGGCCGCCGGCTGCGACCTGCTGGTCCTGGGCAAGGTCGACTTCCCGCCCGTGTACGAGCGCGTGCTGGCCGCGGTCAAGGACGGACGCCTGTCGCGGGCGCGCGTGGACGAAGCCTACGCGCGCGTCGCGGCGCTGAAGGCCCGGTTCGGGACGCCTCCGGCGGCTCCCGTCTCCGTCTCGTCGTCCGCCGTGGTTTACCCCGACGCCGCCGCCCACGCCGCCTTGGCGCGGGAGATCGCCGAGCGCGCGGTCACCCTGCTGAGGAACGACGAGGGCCTCCTGCCGCTGACGCTCGCCGCGGACAAATCCCTGCTGGTCCTGATGTTCCGTTCGCCCCGCTACCCCAAAGAGATGCGCGCCTTCAAGGACGCCCTGACCGCGCGCCACGCCCGGACGGAGTTCCTGGAGACCGCTCCCAGCCCGGACGCCGCGACGGTCGCCGCCGCGCTGAAGGCGGCGGGCAAGGCCGACGTCGTGTTGATCGGCACGTCGGAGTGGGGCCCGCCGTCGCGCCTGCAGACGGACACGACCCGGAAACTCCTCGCGCTGGGCAAGCCCGTGGTGCTGGCCAGCCTCATGAACCCCTACGATCTGCGCTATTGGCCGGAAGCGAAGACCGCGCTGGCGACCTACGGAATCACGCCCGCCGCGATGGACGCGCTGGCGCGCCTGCTCTTCGGCGAGGTTCCGCCCCGCGGGCGGCTTCCGGTGACCGTGCCCGGCCTTTATCCGCGCGGAGCCGGCATGGACCGCTTCGCCCCGAAGAAATAGGGGCCCGTCAAAGTCCACGCGAGGACGAACGATCCCACGGCGCCGAAAGCGACCAGCCAGCTCCAGCCCAGCGGCAGGGTGCCTCGCTCGGAAAGGATCAGCAGCGCCAGATTCAAGACGGTCGTCGCGCCGAAAGCGGCCGCCGCCGCCCGGTCTCCGCGCCGCGCCGTGGTCAAGCCGAAAAAGAACACGCCGAGCAAAGGCCCCGACGCCACGCCCGCGGCCTTGAACGCGAACGACAGGGACTCACCGGACACGGAGAACAACGCGGCGAGAGCCGCCAGGAGCAGCGCGAAAACCAGCGCCGCCGCCCGCGCCAGGCGCAATTCCTCCGCCGGCGAGCGCTCGCGCCCGACGAACGGGCGGCGCAGGTCCACGACGAAGACCGTCGCCAAGGACGACAGCGGAGCGTCGATCGACGCCAGAACCAGCGCGCTCAACACCAGCCCGCGCATGGCCGGTCCCATCATCTTCGCCGCGAAGTGCGGGTACAGCAAGTCGGCGCGGTCCGGCAGGGCCATGCCCGGATTCTGCTTATAGAAAACGAAGAGCAACGTCCCGGCGATCAAATACAGGACCAGGACCCCCAATGAGCCCGCGATGGACGCGAGCATCGCCCGCCGGCCGTTCCCGGCGTTTTTCATCGCCAGAAGTTTCTGCGTCATCTCGTGATCGGTGCCGAAAGCCGCGGCCGACCCGAAAAAGCCCGTGATCAGCGCCACGCCCAATCCGGCGGGCTCCGAGAACAGCCGAAGCTTCCCCGCCTCTCCGGCCAGGCTCCACGCCCCGCCGATCCCGCCGTCCACTCGACGCATCAGGAAAATCACGCTCAGGACGCCCACCACCAGGATCACCAGCGCCTGGAACGCTCCGGTCCAGATCGCGGCGCGCGCTCCGCCGCGCGCCAACGCCGCGACGGAGACCACGGTGAAAAGAACCAAGGTCGGGGCGGGGGACCAGCCAAGAAGAAAGCCCGCCGCCACGCAGGCGGCCAGCAGCCGCACCGCCGACACCAGGACGCGCGTGATCAGGAAGGTGAGCGCGCCCGCCGTGCGCGTCAGGGGGCCGAATCGCCGCCCCAGGTAGACGTAAGGCGTCGCCCCGCCGTCGCGGAAAAAGGCCGGAACGAAGACCCAGGCCACCAGCACGCGCGCCACGGCTGCCCCGATGAAGAACTGAAGGAAAGTCCAATCCTCCCGGAAGGAGGCGGCGGGCACGCCCAGCAAGGTCAACGCGCTGACCTCCGCGGCGACCAAAGCCAGCCCCGCGATCAGCCAATGCTCGCGCCGGCCGGCCAGGAAAAAGTCGTCGGCGGTCCCCGTCGCGGCGGCCGCGCGCAGGCCCAGGAAGGTCATCACGGCCAGAAGAACCCCTAACATGGCGAAATCGGCGGCCGTGAGACCCGACCCTCCCGGAAACCACGCCGTCAGAAGCTCTCCCATGCGCGTCGGCATGATGCCTTTTCGGGGTTCTCCTCGGCAACAATTGTATAATCGGCCCCGACGTACAATTGCTGAGAATCATGAAGATATTCGGCCTCATCGCGGCCGCCGCCCTGGCCTTCGCCGGCGCCTCGCGCGCGGCCTCGATCGCCGCCCCCATTCCTTATGACGTCAAGGCCGCGCCTTTGGACGACGTCTCCAAGGATCTCCTGAACGGCACCGGCTACGAGGTCCGCGACGACGGCCATGTCTGGGATAAGATCACCGAGACCACGGTCAACCGCGAAGACATGCCTTACCTCCTCTCCCGCCTGGCCAGCGCCCGTCGCCTGAGGGCGCTCCTCGAGATCAACAACATCATCACCCGCTACGACGCCGAACGAAACCTGTCGCCCGAGGACAAGGAAGCCGTCCGCACCATAGTGCGCCAGAATTGGATCGTCTTCGGCGTCGCCCCCCGCCACGATTTCCGGCAGTACTTCTCCCCCCAGGAACTGGAGAGCCTCGATAAAATTCCGGCCCGCTTCGACACGATGAGCCCGGTCACCATGAACGATCCCGCGCCCGAGTCCGTCACGGCGGACGCGCCCCCGCCGGCCGTCGTCCCCGCGCCGGTTGTCGCTCCGGTGCCCGCCCCCGTTCCCACGACGGCCGCCGTCCCGGCACCGGCCGCGGTTCCTATCGCCGTTCCCGTGTCCGCCGCGGTTCCGACGCCGGCCGTCGTTCCCGCCGCGGTTCCCGTCGCAGTCCCCGTCGCCGTTCCCGCGACCGCCGCGGTTCCGACGCCGGCCGTCGTTCCCGCCGCGGTTCCCACCGCGGTTCCCGTCGCCGTTCCCGTTCCTATCGCCCCTCCGCCGCCGGTGGCCGTCGCTCCAGCCGTCGCTCCCGTCGCCGTCGCGAAAATCATCCCGACGTTGACTCCGATGATGGATTTGCCGTCATTGAAAAGAGAATCTCCGTTCGCTCCGGCGACGCCGCCTGTCGTGCCGCCCGCCGTGCCGGTTCCGGCCGCGCCCCCCGCCGC
>JBIOJO010000067.1:0-10509 GCA_044450965.1 Elusimicrobiota bacterium
CCGCGCGCCGCCCGCGCCGCTTTGATCTCCGGCGCCGTCCTGGTCGCCGCGTCCGCCGCCGCCTTCGCGTTCCCGGCGCTGACCCCCGCCGCTCTGGCCGTGATGAAGGGGCCCGCTCTGTACGTCGGCCTGGCGCTGATGAGCCTGTCGCGCTACTGGCGCGTCCCCGGGACGGGTGTCGAGTCCCCGCGCGGCCCGCCTGAGTCGACGGGGTGGTTCAAGGCGCTCAAGGCGACGTGGAGCCAGGCGCGCTACGGCGCCGACGCCCAGGCCGCCCTGGAGTCGCGAGCCGGCGGGTCCTCTATCCGGTCCTTCCGCGATTGGCTTCTGGGCGGCCTGCGCGCCGCGGCGCTCTGGCTGCCGTTGGGCATCGCGACGATGGTCGCCGGCTGGGGGCTGGCCAAGCCCTTCGCGCGCTTCGGTAATCCGGACGACGCGGTCGGCATGATCTCTTTCGACTCCCTGGAAAAGCTGTCTCTCGGAGGCCATCTTCTCGGCTTCGTCGCGGCGTCGTTGGCCGCTCAGGCGGTCACTTTGTGGGTCTTCGATGGGATCCGCGCGCTGGCTTCGAAAGCGGGAGCCGGGCGCGCGTCGGGCTGGATCGCCGGAGCGGCCGCGCTGGCGGTGTCCGCGGGTCTGATCATGATGGTCACCACCACGCCGTCGGTGGTCGGCACCATGTTGGGTCTCGAGGCGGGCGTGTTGTGGCTGCGCGCGCGCTCAGGCTCATGGTTGGCGCCTTTGGCGCTGCGCGGAATCTTCTCCCTGCTGTCGCTGGAGTTCGCTCGGATCGCGGTGGGAATGGCCATGCCCGTCGCGGGCGTATTGGCCGGCTTGCCCGCCGTCTGGACCGGCGTCGCGGCCGCGGGGATCTTGTTCGCCGGTTTGGCGTGGGCGGCGCGCAGCCTGCGACCGTCGGCGCTGTGGGGTGCGTTTCAGGCGCAGCTTCAGCGTGTGCGCGATTTCGGCGCGGCCTGGAGGACGCCGAACGCGGACGGCGCTCCGCACTCGCCGTGGCCGTTGATGAAGCTGGCCGCGCTGTGGGGGATGATCCTTTACGCGCTGGGCGACCTGAGCTTCTCCGGCGTGCACGCCCTCACGGGAGGCGCGGAGCCCACGCCCGGCGTCCTGGTCCAGATGCTGAGCCTGCCGGTGGACCTGGTGCTCGCCAATTTCCTGCTCGTCGGATTCCTGGAGGAATTCGTGTTCCGACGCGGGCTCTTCAAACCGATCCTGAACCGGCTGAAGAACTGGAAGCTGAACAATCCGAAGGCGTTCTGGACCGCGGCGGTCGTCTCGGGCCTGATCTTCTCCTACGCGCACTACATCGATTTCGCCGCCCTGCTGGCGCACGTCGGCGTGGGCTCCGCCCCGGTGGCCAGCGGCATGTACGCGTTCTCCCTGGGCGGCTTCTTGGCCCGCGCGATCCTGGGCGTGGCGCTGGCGTGGCTCTACGCCGCGTCGGGGACTTTGCTGCTCCCGATCCTGGCGCACTTCCTGGCGGACTCCTACGAAGGCCTGGGACTGCACCTGGGCTTCGTGCCTTTCCTGGCCATGGCCGCCGTCGCGGTCCTCCTCCAGCTTCAGGGCGTCTGGAAGACCGGCAAGACCCAGCGGTCGTAGGCCGATTCGGACAGCCCGTAGATCGCGTAGCCGACCAGATAGGCGGCCAGCACGTCCACCGTGTAGTGGTTGCGAGAGAGGAGGACGCCCGCGGCCATGGTCAGGGACCCGGCCATCATCAAGGTCTTGAGCCCGCGCGTCTCGAAGAAGAGAAAGAAAATGAACGGGATCGCGGTGTGCCCGGAAAAAACGAATTCGTTCATGAACGTCCAGGTGCCGAGCAGGTGCGAGAAGATCAGGTCGTGGACGCGCATGTCCACCATGCCGAACGGATGGCCGATCGGCGACAGGAACACGAAGGCCGTGCGCACGATCATGTAGTTGGTCAGCGTGAAGAGCAGGAAGGGAATGCGCTTCGGAGCGTAGGCCACGGCCGCGCCGACGGCGTAGGCGTGAAGGGCGAACCAGCCCCAGGAGAGGACGGGCAAGGTGTTGATCAAGGGCAGATGCCGGAGGAGCCAGTCGTCGCCGACGGGCAGGGAGCGCTGATCCGCTACCCAGCCCAGCTTGGTGTACAGCGCGTAGGAGAGCGTGAGCATCACCAGCAGGATCGCCAACGTGCCCACCCACCACTTGTAGTGGACGCCCCTCCATTCGTCGGCGATCTCGGAGATCTCCTCGCGCGCGGCGCGGGGCAGATGCCGGCGCAGCTCGGCCAGCTCGCGGCCGGATTCGGCGAGCAGGCGCTCGAGGGATTTGAGCCGCTCTTCGAGCGGGTCGCCGTGGGGCGGCGTCATGGACCGAGGATAGCACTTCTTCGTAAGATGGTCTCAGTGGAGACCACCCCGACCGCCGGCCTGCTCGACGAAGTCCGCGGCTTCCTGACCGACCTGCGCCGCGACTGGCCGGAGATATTCCGGGCGCGCCCGCGCCTGCCGGCGCCGCCGTCCCGCGCCGCCGCGCCCATCGCGATCCCGGAAGCGAAGCCCGTCCCGCCGCCGGCGGAAGGCACCTGGGAGGCGCATTTCCACGCGCGCGTCTCCCATTGGGCGCCGCGCCTGGGCGTGACCTTCGGGCGCGTCAAGGTGAAGGACCAAAAATCGCGCTGGGCGTCGTGCTCGCGCGAAGGCCATCTGAACTTCAACTGGCGGCTGACGTTGGCGTCGCCCGAGACCTTGGATTACGTCGTGATCCACGAGCTGGCGCACCGTCTGGAGATGAACCACTCGCGGCGCTTCTGGGCTCACGTCGAGACGCACTGCCCCGACTACCGCGTCCACCGCCGCTGGCTGCGCAAGAACGGCGAGGCGCTGTACCGGGCGAAGAAGCCTACTCCGCCAAGTTTTTAAGAATTCCCTCGGCGTCCGCGGGCTCCACGCCCGACAGCCACTGATCGCCGGGGTAGATGAAGACGTTCGGGCCCTGCTCGCAGAGATCCAGGCAGCCGGTGCGCGCGACGCGGATCGTGTCCTTGAGCCCCAGGCGCTTGACGCCGTCCTTCAACGCCTGGCACAACTCCACGCCGCCGCGGTCGGGATCGCCGCAGGCGACCCGCCCTCCGTCGCGGACGTTGGTGCACACGAAGACGGTCTTGCTGAAGGGGATCTCGTCGTTTTTCATATCGGTACCGGGGATTCGACCGCGCCGTCGCCGCCGCGTCCCAAGGACAGGCGCGCCGTCCACAGCGCGCCGGCCATGGAGCAGGCCAGGCCCGCGATCTGGACGGCGTGGATGGTCTCGCGGCCCATGCCCCACGAGAACACAAGGGTCAGCGCGGGGTAGGACAGAAGGATGGTCGTCGCCTTGGAGAGCTCCATGCCCCGGATGGCGACGTACCAAAGAACGAAGTTGATCGAGGACATCAGCACGCCCTGAAGAAGGAGGAGGCGCAGAGCGGCGGGCTCCCAGCTCCAGGCGGCCCCGCGCCACATCGCCCACGCGCACAGCGGCGCCATCGCGATCAGGCCGTAGGCGGCGCGCCCTCCGGACAGGACCAGCGCGTCCAAATCCCGGGGCAGCTTCTTGGAGAAGATGTGGGAGACCTGATACATCCACGGGGTGGCCAGGATCATCAGATCGCCGCGCCAGCGCGGCGAGTGGAGGTCGCGCAGGACGATGAGGCCGGTGCCGGCGATCACCAGCAGGCTGGCGAGGGACTGCTTCAGCGTCGGGCGCTCGCCCAGGAAGCGGGCGGACAGCAAGGTCGAATAGAGGACCTCGACCTGGGCCAGGATCACGGCGTTCACCGGGGTCGTGTAGCGCAGGGCGGAGATGTAAATGACGGTGGCCAGGGCGGAGAAGAAGCCCATCGCGATCAGCGAGGGCGCGGCGTCGCGCGCGAGCAGGCGCTTCCAGCGCCCGCGCGCCGCCAGCCACGGCGACATCGCGAGCAGGCCGATCAGAAGTCCCGCGCACATGAAAGGCAGCCCCGAATAGTAGCGGAGGCCGGAGGCCCCGATCAGCGGCCACAGCGCGGTCAGAACCCAATCCAGCAGGACCGCGACGAGGGGAATCATGGGGTGAGAGGATCGCACTTCGCCGGGCGCCGGGGCAAGGCCGCCGGTTATTCGGTGCCGGCGCCGGAGGCGGACGCGTCGGCGTCCTTGAACTTCGGCTCGCGCTTGGGCTTGCGCGGCTTGACCCCGTCCAGGAACATTCGCTCGAAGAAGGCCGTGTAGCGCGCCGCCAGCTCGGGAACGTCGAACCAGTTCGAGTTCTCGAAGCTGTTCTTCTCGGCGTTGGGGGAGTAGTTGAAGGAGCCGGTCTCCACCAGCTTGCCGTCGAAGACGCCGTACTTGTTGTGCATCTTCTGGTACAGCGGGTCGCGGGTGTCGTCGGGGCCCGTCACCACGCGCATGTCGAACTCGTGCCACGCGAACCAGTCGTCCAGCGAGGAGAGGGAGGCTTGGCTCTTGTCCAGCACCAGCCGCACCGCCACGCCGCGCTCCTTGGCCGCCAGCAGCGCCTCGGCGATGCGCCGCGAGTAGAAGCTGAACATCGCGATGTCGATGGTGGCCTTCGCCGCGTCCACGGCGCGGATGACCGCGTCCTCGATGCCGCCCTGCGGGGAGAAGATGGCGCGGGGGAAGTGCTGGCCGTTGAATTCGATGGGCGCGCCCTCGTCCACGGGAGGCGCGGGGAACTTGGAGGTGCGGCCGTCCGGGTCGGGCTTGCGCTTGGAGGCTTCCGTGTCCGCCGCGTCCATGTCCGCGGCCGCCTCGCTCTCGGAGGCCGACGTCCGGGTCAGGATCTCCTCGAGCTTGTCCATGTCCACGGGCTCGGCGTTGTCGCGCATGTACTTCCAGTAGCGCAGGTAGAGGGCGACGCGCTCCTTCTCAAGCGTGAAATAGGCGTTCTCGTAGTGGTCGCTCTCGGACTGGTCGGTGTAGTTGTAGGAACCGCCCTCCAGGAGCTCGTCGTCCACGATCAGGAACTTGTTGTGCATGATGCCGCTGCCCTGGCCCTTCAGCAGCAGCAGGTCGAAGCCGGATTTTACCAGCTCCACGACCATCGGACGCGGCCGGCGCGGCCCGCCCTCGTGGCTGGTGCCCGTGGTGTAGACGTGCGAGCGGTCGAGCACGACCTCCACCTTGACGCCGCGCTTCTTGGCGCGCACCAGGGCGTCCAGCACCGACTGCTGCTCGAACTGGTAGATGGAGATGCGCAGGGTTTTCTGCGCGGCGTCGATCGCGGCCACGACGTGTTCCGCGACCGGCTCGTACGGCCGGAAGGAGCTGGTCGGGTACTGGCGGCCGCGGTAGGTCAGGGTCGTCGCGGGAGGGAGAACCACCGGGTTCGGCGCGGGCGCCGGAGCCGGGGTCACGTTCGGGTGGAGGATGTCGTCGCGCAACTGGGCGTCGGTCGGAATCTCCGCGGCCGCCGCGTGCTCGAAGGTCTGGGCCACGGCCCACAGGTGATTGAAGTGGAAGTTGAAGCCGGCGGCGTCGGTCGCGTCGGCGAGGAAGTTGGCGTTCTCGTAGTTGTCCATGGACGCGCGCTTCGTGTGGTTGGCGGAGCCGGTCTCCACCAGCTTGCCGTCCAGGATCATGAACTTGTTGTGCATCTTCTCGGCCATCGGGAAGTCGCTCTCGGCGCCGGTGGGGCCGGAGAGCGTCTTGACCTCGACGCCGTTGAGCGCCAGCCAGTCGGCGTAAGGCTTGAAGTACTCGCTCTTCGACTGGCTTTCGTCGATGACGGCGCGGACCTTCAGGCCGCGCGCGGCGGCGCGCTTCAGCGCCTCGGCGACCTTCGTGGAGCGCGGCGAGAACATCGCGTAGTCCACGGAGGCCTTGGCCGCGTCGATCGCGGTCACGAGGACGTCCTCCAGCTTGTCGCCGGGGGTGAACACGTATAAGGGAAGCTTGACTCCGTTGAAGTCCACCGTGGCCGAGGCGACGGGGGGCGCGGGCACGGTCTCGGGCCAGACGTGGTCTCGGCCGCCCTTCTCGGGGGTCGAACGCTCCAGCAAGTAGTTCCAGTAGGCGTCCAGGCCCGCGACGCGAGCCTTCTCCGTCGAGAAGTTCGCGTTCTCGTAGTGGTTGTGCTCGGAGGTGTACGACCAGTTGTAGGAGCCGAACTCCGCCATCTTGCCGTCGAAAACGGCGAACTTGTTGTGGTTGATGCCGAACTGGGTGGTCCCGCGCAGGACGCGCAGGTCGAAGCCGTCTCGGACCAGGCCCCAGATCTGTTCGCTGCGGCGGCGCCGGGACTCGGCGCCGGGCTCGTTCTCCGGGAAGACGTTGGAATCGTCCAGAATGACCTGAACGTTCACGCCGCGGCGCTTGGCCTTCTGCAGGGCCTGGAGGATGTTGCGGGAGCTGAACTCGTACAGCGCGATCTTGATCGTCTTCTTCGAGGAGTCGATCGCGGAGACCAGCAGCGCCTCGACGGGCGTGTTCGGGCGGAACGCCACCGAGGGGAAGGTCTGGCCGTTGAACGTGACGTCGCGGTGCGGGTAGTCCGGACCGCCGCCGTCGTCGCCGGTCGTCGCGGGAGGCGGGGTATGGACGGCCCTCAGAATGTCGGCCGCCTCGGCGGTCAGGGGCTCCTCGCGGCCGATGTTCTCGTAGACGCCGGCCTGGTCGAAGAATTTCTCGGAGCGGGCGCTCCGGTCCTCGGCGCTTTCCCCTTGCTTGGCGGGGGCGGCGGCCTGGTCCAGCGCGGATTTCGGCGTCTCGCCGCGGCCGGGCGCTTTCGCGGACGCGGCGGGGCGCGCGGCGAAGGCCGGAGCGGCGGCGGGAACCGCGGCGGAAACGACCGGCGCGATCGGGGCCGGAGCGAAGGCCGCGGGCAGGGCCGCGGAGGCGGCGGGCGCGGCGAGCGGCGCCGCGCCGGTCAGGGGCGCGGAGACGAGCGGGGCGGAGACCCTCGGCGCGGAAGGCGACAGGGCGGCTCCCGCGAGGGTGCCGGCGGCGGCGGCGGAAGGGGCTCCCAGGACCGCCGACGGAACTCCGGCGACGGGGGCGACGACCACGGCCGCCGAGGCGAAGCTTGGTAAGAGGAGCAGGATCGCGAGGACCGAACGAACCGTTGCTTCCATTAACCCCAGTGTATCAGCGCGCGCAAATCCCCCGCAGAGGCATAGGACCCAGCGCGGACCCGTCAGAGGGCCCGGGAGTTCGGGGGTCCTTCGGGCCGGATATTACTTGGCTTTGACCGCGGGGGGGACGGCGTCGGAGGTTTTGATGTCGGCCTTGCTCCGCAGTTCCTGGAGGAACTCCGGCGCGGCTTTCTTGATCTTCTCGGCGAGTAGCATGTCGAGAAGGTCCTCCTTGACCTCGGCGAAGGCGGCCGGCTTGGCCGCGCGCCTCTCCAGCACCTGCAGGACGTGGCTGCCGCGCGGGCCCGGCACCACCCGGATCTCGCCCGGCTTCATGGAGAAGGCGATCTCCTCGATCTCCGACGGGAGCATGCCGCGCGCGACGAAGCCGTAGTCGCCGCCCGCCGCCTTGCCGCTGGCCGCCAGCGACTTGTCCCGGGCCAGCGCCTTGAAGTCGGCTCCGGCCTTGATCATTCCGACGATGGCGTTGGCGTCGGCCTCGGCGGCGACCAGGATGTGGCGCAGATGGACGGCCTCCGGAGCGCCGAGCTTGTCCTTGTTCTCATCGAACGCTTTCTTCAGTTCGGCGTCGCCGACGGAAAGATTCTTGGACTTGACGACCAGGCGCTCCCGGACGATCTCGTCGGCCAGGTCCTCCTTGACCTTCGTGAGCGAGGAGCCGGCCTGCTCGAGCTGGCTGATGAACAGCTCGCGGCTGCCGAACTGCTCCTGGAGCTTGTTCAGGCGACGGTTCACCTCGGAGTCGTCGGCGGAAACGCCGCTTTTCTTCGCGGCCTGGCGGAGGAGGGTCTCGTCGATCATTTCGTCGACGGCCTGCGCGCCGTAGCGCTTGAGCAGGCGTTCGACGACCTCGGACTGGCGGATCGGCACGCCGTTGACCCGGACCAGGACGCCGTCGGCTCCGACAGGGAAAGCGGCCGCGGTCGCGGCGAGAATGAGGGTCAGGCTGGCGGAAATGGGATTCATGAGCTATATCCTCTTGGAGTCAGTGAATTCGTCGATTATGATAGAATAAAAATCCGCTGCATGCTGAATTTCACCCCCCGCTCGATCGAGAAGGTCGAGGACGCCGAGCTCAAAATCGTCTGGGAAGACGGGCATGAGACCATGCTCGATTTCGCCTCCCTGCGGCGGTCGTGCCCCTGCGCGATGTGCAAGGACGAATGGACCGGGGAGGCGCTGCTGGACCCGAAAACCGTCCCGGACACGCTGGCCGCGACCCGCGCGGACATCGTCGGCAACTACGCCCTGAGCTTCACCTTCGCGGACGGCCACGGCACCGGGATCTACACCTTCGAGCTTCTGCGCAAGATGTGCCGCTGCGACGAGTGCGCGTACCATCCCGGTTCGGAGACGAACTGATGGAGTCCCGGGCATGAACCCGAAGGGCCGCGTTCTCCTCATCGGCGCCGACATGGCCCTGGTCAACGAGCTGACGCCGTCCATGGTGGCGCGCGAGTACGAGCTGTCCACCACGCCGGACGTCCGGCAGGCGATGCTCAAGATCGCGACCGAGGCGTTCACGGCCGTCGTCGTGGACTTCGCGAAGGCGCCCGCCGCCGACTGCGCCGCGCTGGCCAAGCTGCAGAGCGAGCGCGGCGGCTTCGCGCTGATCGGCCTGGAGGCCGCGGCCTCCCTGTCGCCGGCGATGGCGGCGTCCCTGCGGCGCCTGCCGTGGCCGCTGCCGCGCGGCTTCCTGGACCAGGTGCGCGCGGTGGAGATTCCGGTCGTTTTCTTCGTGGAGCCGACCCTGTTCCTGACCCAGGGCGTCCAAGGCGCGCTGCGTCAATCGGGAGTGCAGTTCTTCCAGCTGGACAACGTGGTCGGCGTCATCGACATGCTCCGCGAGCCGGTCGAGCGCGCCCACGAGGCGCGCACCAAGACCAAGCCGCCGAAGGGGGGCGGCTTCTGGGAGCGGCTCTCCGGCGGGAACGAGGACGCGCCCGAGGACAAGGCCGTCCTGGGCCACGTGGCGGTCACCAAGTTCAGCGGCACCGCCGCCGAGGCCGCTCAATTCGACGTGCGCCTCCGCCAGGCCCTGCCCAACGCGGTGTGCTACATGGTGACGACCATCGACCCCGTGCGCGGGGCGACGATGGCCGTGACGAACGGCCAGCCGGCGCAGCTGCCGCGCGAGCACGCGATCCGCCTTTCCGAGATCCTGAACGACGCGCTCAACGCCGCGAAGACCACGCCCCGGGAGAAGGAACGCCTGCTCCTCTGCGACAACGACGTTCCGACTTTGTCCCGGCTCACCGAGGCGCTGATTTCCCTGGGCTACGAGGTGCAGAGCACGGTCAACGGCGAGGAGGCGATGAAGCTGTCCCAGCAGAAGCCTTTCGCTCTGGCCGCGATCGGCGGCTCGGCGCTGGAGACGACGAAGCTGGCGGGCGCGAACTTGGCGCTGAAGATGCGCGAGCGCGACAAGGACATGCGCATCATCCTGATGGTGGACCAGTTTCCCGTCCAGGACGCGCTCAAGGGCGTCAGCCGCGCCGTCGAACTGGGCCTGGACGACGCGATCCTGAAGCCGATCGACGCCTCGCGCCTGGTGCTGTCCATTCAACGCGCGCTCGAGCGCCGCTTCCTGATCCAGGAGAACGCGCGGCTGCTGAAGGAAGTGCAGATTTCCGCGACCAAGCTGGCCCAAGTCAACGGCTTCCAGACCAAATTCTTCGCGACGGTCGCGCACGACGTCAAGAACCCGCTGACCGCCATCCTCGGCTACGCCGAGGTCCTGGCCATGCGCTTGAAGAACCAGCCCGACGAGCTGAAGTGCGCGGCGCACATCAACAACGCCGCGAAGACCTTGAACCTGCTGGTGTCCGACCTGGTGGACCTGGCCGCCATCGAGTCCGGCAAGCTGCGCGTCGAACTGGGCCCGCTGGACCTCGGAGCCGTGATCAACGAGGTCAAGTCGCGGGTGGACGTCGTCGCGCAGCGCAAGCAGCTCCAGTTCAGCGTGAGCCTCCCGGCGGCGCTGCCGCCGATGCACGGCGACCCGCACCGCATCGGCCAGGTGATCCAGAACCTGTGCACGAACGCCGTGCAGTACACTAAGGAGGGGGGCAAGGTCACCATCGAGGCGACTTTGCAGCCCGATTGGGTGATCATCGGCGTTCGCGACACCGGCATCGGCATCTCCAAGGAAGACCTGCCCCGCGTCTGGGAGCGCTTCTTCCAGACGAAGGAAGCTCAGACCATGCGCAAGGCGGGCTTCGGCTTGGGCCTGAAGATCGCCCGCGAGATCGTGCAGATGCACGGCGGCGACATGGGGATCGAGTCCGAACTGGGCGTGGGCTCGTTCTTCTACTTCAAGCTTCCGATCCCGAAGCCGTCCGCCGCCGCCCCGGCGCCCGCCGCCGCGGCAGCTCCCGCGGCCCCGC
>JBIOJO010000068.1:0-9473 GCA_044450965.1 Elusimicrobiota bacterium
GACGAACAATCCCGCGACCGCGCCGCCGCGCAGGGCGATGCGCAGCGCGTCGTTGAGGCTCGTGCGCGCGGCCGACGCCGTGCGGATGTTCGTGCGGATCGAGACCCACATGCCGATGTAGCCGGCGATCAGGGAGCAGGCCGCGCCCGAGACGAAGGAGGCCGTCGTGCACAGCGCCAGGACCATGGGGCTCGCCGGATCGTGGTCGTTGTGCTTGCGCACGAAGGCGTACAGCACGAAGATCACGACCGCGAGAACGGCGGAGAGGGAGATGATCGTGGTGTTCTGCCGGCGGAGGTAGGCTTCCGCGCCGGACTTGATCGCGTCCGAGATCTTGCGCATCTCGTCGGTGCCCGTGTCCTTGGCCATGACCCAGTTGATGAGCCAGAACGCGACGGCGAGGGCGAGCAGGGAGATCCCCATCACGATCACGAACGGGAACCTCATCGATTGCATAAAGTCCATTCAAATCCTCCGGCCAGGGTTTCAGCGGCTGGGGATTATGACATTTCGGCCTAAAAACGTCAAGAAATCGTCATCTAATTTCAGACCTCCTGACATAGCGTAGCCGCTCCGTCGAGCATCCTCCGCGGACATGCCCTGGCTGTCCCAAATAATATGTCCGTTTTTTTGGCCGACTGACACTCCGTTCCGACGGGACATACCCCTGGAACGCCCTGGCCAAGCTGTCCCATAAATGTGTCCGCTTTTCCAGCCGGGCATGGCTGGTAGCATGAGGGGATGAAGCCCGCATGTGCTCCCGAACTGCCGTTGGCAATTCCTGCCGCTTCTGACACCATTCCCATCAACGGCCGATGTTCGCTGAAGAAGGAAGGTCTTCTCCGGGCCGTCTACATCGCGGGTCTGCCGGCGTACCACTGGACGGAAGGCGATCGGATGGCCGAGGCGCACGCGATGGTGAGCCTGGTGAGGTGCGGATACGCGGACCAAAACGAAGTCGCCCGCGCGTTCGGCTGTTCGACGCGGACATTGCGTCGCAGTACGCGACGTTTTGAAGCGGGCGGAATGAGTTCGCTGGGCCGCGGAGCGGGACGTCCCCGAGGGGCTTGCCGCACGCCGAGCGCGTGGGCGAGCACGGCGAAGTCGTTGAAGGCCCAAGGACTGGGCGTGAGAGACATTGCTCAGAAGCTCGGCGTTGGCAAGAGCACGGCAGGGCGCTGGACGACCGAAAAGGTGGTTGTCGACGAAGATCGTCAGGAACCCGCGGACGCCCATAGGTGCGATCCCGACCCCGGCGACCGCGTGATCGACCGCATCCTGGCCCGAATGGGCAAGTTGGTCGACGCGAAGCCCATCTTCACGTCGGGTCGGCGCATCACTCACGCCGGAGTCTTGCTGGCCGTCCCGGCGTTGACGCAAAGCGGCGTCCTGTCGGCGGCCGAAGAGATTTATGGGCACATCGGTCCGGCGTTCTACGGTCTGCGGACGACGATGATGGCCCTTCTGTTGATGGCGCTCCTGCGAATCAAACGGCCGGAGGAACTCAAGGAGCGCGTGCCCGCCGATCTCGGCCGGGTGCTGGGTCTGGACCGCGCGCCGGAGGTGAAGACGCTGCGGCGCAAGCTGAGCCGACTTGCGTTGGCGGGCAAGGCGGAAGCTTTCGGGCGAAAACTTGCTCAGCGCCGAGTCGCCGGTCGCGGCCGAGCGCTTGGGTTCTTGTACACGGACGGACATGTGCGCGTCTACCATGGCAAACGCAGGCTGCCGAAGGCGTACGTCACCAGGATGCGGCTGGCCTTACCCGCGACGACAGACTACTGGGTCAACGACAAGCATGGCGATCCTCTATTCGTGGTGACGACGGAACTCAACGCGGGACTGGCGACGATGCTGCCGATGCTGACGGCCGAAATTCGAGAACTCGTGGGACCCCGCCGGCGTGTCACGATGGTCTTCGACCGCGGAGGCTGGAGCCCGAAGCTATTCAAACGACTGATCGAGAGCGGCTTCGATATCCTGACCTACCGCAAGGGCCGCTGGAAGCCGCTGCCGTTGACGCAGTTCGAAACCTGCGTCGCCAAGGTCGACGGGCGCTCGGTCCGCTACGAACTCAACGACCGGAACATCAGGCTTCTCAAAGGGCGACTGCGCCTTCGCCAGATCACGCGGTTGCGCGAGGGCGGACACCAGACGCCGATCGTGACGAGTCGGCGGAACCTGTCGGCCGCGGTGCTGGCGTATCGGATGTTCGAACGGTGGCAACAGGAGAACTTCTTCAAGTATCTCCGTCTGGAGTTCGCGCTCGACGCTTTGACGGACTACGCCGCCGAACCCATGGCGCTGGAGCAGACGGTGCCAAATCCCGAGCGGCGTATCGCGGAAAAACATCTGGCCGCAGCACGGACGGAACTTCGCGAAATTCACACGCTCTACGGCGAGGCCGCCGCGGCCAACGAGGAGGACAGGCGACCGACAATGCGCGGCTTCAAGATCGCTCACGGCAAGATGGGGCGACGCATCCGAGCAGCCGAGGAGCGGGTCGCGCTTCTCAAGCAACGGCGGGATCAGGCTTCTGCGCGAATATCCGTGGCCAAGTTGGGCGGCGAGCCGCTGGTGATGCTTTCGCGTGAGCGCAAACACCTGACCAACTGCATCAAGATGGTGGCCTACCAAGCGGAGAGCGACCTGCTGGCCCTGCTGCGGCCTCATTATGCGCGCGCGGATGACGAGGGCCGGACCCTGATCACCACGGCGCTTCAGAGTTCGGCCGATCTGGAAGTTCGAGACGGCGAACTGCGCGTAACGCTCGCGCCGCTGAGTTCGGCTCACAGAGACCGAGCGCTGGCGGCCCTGTGCGACGCGCTTAACGAAATGAAGGTTCAGTTTCCTGGGACAGATCTGCGGATGCGCTTTGGCGCGGCTTCATGACGCCCGATCCGGCGAAAAGCGGACAAAATGCGGCTCGGCTATGTCAGGAGGTCTGAATTTGATACAGTCGTCGCCGTGAAGGACGCCTTGTCCGCCCGCATCGTCGCTCATTACCTCGGGGAGGAGGACGATCTCCCGGCGCCGGCGCGGGCCGCATTGGAAGACCTCGGCATCGGAATCCTCGCCGCTCCCCGGACGGCGCAGCTGGGCAAGCTCGCCGAAGTCGCTCCCGCCGACGTTCTGCTGATCTCCGTCGCGCGGATTCCGGACTCGGCCCGAGAACTGGCGGCGTTGAAAGGGCTGTTCGGCGAACGCGGTGTTCCCGTGATCCTGCTCGCCGGGACCCACGCTCCGGCGGACGCCGCGGCCCGCCTGCTGGCCGAAGGCGCCGACGACGTCATGCCGGCGCCCGTCGATCCCGCTCTCTTGGCGGCGAGGATCGAGTCGGCCCTTCGGACCGTCGAGCAGCTGTCGGTCTCGGCCGGCTGGCCGCGCCGCCTGCTGCGCACGGCCGACGGCGAGATCGCCTTGGACGTGACCGCCCGTCGCTGCCTCGTTCGCCGGGAGGAAGGCTACCGCGACGTGAGGCTGACGGCCAAGCAGTTTTCGACTCTCGCCGCGCTCGTGCGCGCCGGCGGGAAGGCCGTGCGCTGGCGGGACCTGCTGCGCGCGGGTTGGCCGGGCGGCAAGAGCCGCCGCACGGGCGCGATCCTCGTGCACCACATCCTCGAGCTGCGGCGCAAGCTCGGTCCGGCCGGCCGACGCATCGCGGCCGTGACCGGCGTCGGCTACCAGCTGACCCTTACGGCTTGACCCCCGCCGGGAGGCGCCGTGCGCGGCGGTGCGCGGCGTACTTCTCCAGGAACTTTTCCAGGTTGCCGAACATCACGAAGCAGCAGCCGTAGGAACGGGCTTCCTTCGCCGCCGCGGCGACCGGAACGTTCTCGACCGCGACGCGCCAGGCCGCGACGACGAAGCCCGTGCGGTCCTTGCCGTGCGTGCAGTGCACGAGGACGGGGCGCTTCGCCGCGGCGAGCTCGTCGAGCGCCCGGTCCACTTGTTCGAACGTCGGCTGTTTGATTCCGCTCATCGGAACGGGGACGACCGCGATCTCGGGACCCGCGCGCTCGACTTCCTTCGCGATGTCGGTCTCTTGAAGATTCACGATGGTCTTGAATCCCATCTTTTTCAACAGCGGATAGCCTTCCGGGCTCGGCAGCGCGGAGCGGTAAAGCCCCGTGGAGACCAGGTGAAAATTCCCGAGCGGCTCGCGCGAAAGATCGTTCGGGTCGACGACGGCGTCGTTGTCGGGCTCGTCGATGGAGGCGACGAGAGCGCGCGCCTCGGGCTGGGCGAGGCTGACGGGCGAGCGCGCGTCCTGAGCGCGCGCCGCGGCGGCGAGCAGCGCCGCCGCCAAGGCCGGGAGCAGGAGCTTCACGACGCCCCGTAGCGCTTCATGAAGTCTTGGCGCGCGCTGGGAAAGCGGCCGGCGAGAATGGATTCCCGGATTTCGTTCATCAGGACTCCCATGAAGTGCAGGTTGTGGAACGAGAGCAGCCGGTAGGCGGCCAATTCCTTGGCGCGCAGCAGGTGCCCGAGATAGGCGCGCGAGTAGCGGGCGCAGACGAAGCACGCGCACGTCGGGTCGAGCGGGCCGAAATCGCGGCGGAAGCGGGCGTTGGTCACGTTGTACTTCCCGTCGCGCGCCATCACCTGTCCGGTGCGCGCCACGCGCGTCGGATAGACGCAGTCCATCATGTCCGCGCCGCAGGCGACGCTGTCCCAGAGGTCGCGGGGCGTGCCGACTCCCATCAGGTAGCGCACTCGGTCCTGGCGCAGGGCGGCGCTCGTCTCGGTCAGCGTCCGCCAGGTCAGCTCCTTCTCCTCGCCGACCATGAGGCCGCCGATGGACACGCCGTCGGCCGGGACGTCGTTCATGTGCGCGATCGCGCGCGCGCGCAGGGCCGGATAGAACCCGCCCTGGAGAATGGGCATGAAGAGGGATTTCGCGCCGGCCTCCCGCGCGGCGGCCACGGCGGGCACCGAGCGGTCGATCCAGAGCATCGTGCGCTCGAGCGCGCGCCGTACATGCGCCTCGTCGGAGGGGTGGGGGGCGAGCTCGTCGAGCGTCGTCCACCCGTCGGAACCCAGCGCGGCCTGCACGCCGATGACGGACTCCGGCGTCAGGCGGTGCTCCGAGCCGTCGAGGTGGGATCGGAACGTCACGCCCTCGTCGTCGACCTCGCGCAGTTCGGACAGCGACAGGACCTGGAAGCCGCCCGAGTCGGTGATGATGAAGCCGTCGTAGTCCATGAAGCGATGCAGGCCGCCGGCGGCCTTCACCGTCTCCGTGCCGGGACGAAGATACAGATGATAGGAGTTCGCCAGGATCGCGCGCGCGCCCAGGCGGCGGAGGTCGTCGGAATCGAGCGCCTTCACGCTGGCCTGCGTCGCGACGGACATGAACACCGGCGTCTCGACCGGACCGCGCGGCGTGTGGAGGACGCCGGCGCGCGCCCCGCACGGGTCCTTGGCCAGGAGCTCGAAGGGCTTGACGGCAGCCGGAGCGGGCGTCTGATTCATGGTCCGCGCGATTGTACCTTACTTCCCGGGCACTTGCGTCCCGAGGTGCCGTCCTTTATACTCCCCGCAAGATGATCCTCCACGCGTTCGCGCTCGCGGCGGCGCTGTCCGGCGTTTCCGCGCGCGCGACGGAGTCCACGAGCCGGCACTTCAGCAACGTGTCGCTGGGCGGCGGTCAGATCGTGGTCGCGTCTCCGGCGCCGGCGGCGCCCAAGCCGCTGCCGGCGCCTCTTCCGCCGCATCTCGTCGAGGCGCCGCCGCCCGCGCGGCCGCCCGCGCCGCCGATCTGGCCGCGGACCGCGCTCGGCGCGGCCTTGATCTTCGCCGCGGCGGTGCTGTCGCGGTCGCGGGAGGCCAAGCGGGACCGGGCGGCGGGAGAGACCTTGGCGCTGGCGGCGCACGAGCTCAAGTCGCCGCTGTCCGCGATCGAGTCGTACCTGGATCTGATGGCGCTGGGCGCCCCGGAGGACGCGCGCGGGATGCGCGAGTGGCTGTCGGACGTGCGGCGCATGAAGTCGACGGCGTCGCACCTGAGGCGGACGATCGGGGACATCCTCGACATGACGCGCATCGAGGACGGGCGCTTGAAGCTCTCGCCGCGGCCGCTGGCGCTGGGGCCGCTGCTCAGCGAGGTGGCCGCGGAGTACGCCGCGCTCGCGCGCAAGCGCAAGGTGAGCGTCTCGGTGAGCGCGGAGGCGGGCCTGCCGGACGCGGTGGCCGATCCCGACCGCCTGCGCCAGGTCCTGCATAATCTGCTGGGAAACGCGCTGAAATTCACACCTTCGGGACGGATGGTGCGGCTGAGCGCGGAGGCCGAGGGCGGGCGGGTGAGCGTGGACGTGAGCGACGAGGGCGTGGGCGTGCCGGCGGACAAGCGCGACAGGCTGTTCGGGAAGTTCGCGCGCCTGGGGCCGGCGGTGGACGCGACGGAGGGGACGGGGCTGGGGCTGTACATCTCGCGCCGGCTGATCGAGGCGCAGGGCGGGAAACTCACCTACGAGCCGGGACCGGGCGGCCGCGGAAGCGTCTTTCGCGTGACTTTGCCGGCGCAAGCCTCGTGACGGCGAGCGCGACGACCTGCTGACGGCCGCTCCGTCCCGGCTTCCTACGACCGCGTTGAGCGCTCTTCCGCGTGCGATTCTCCAGCCTCGAAAACCCTCGGCAATACCTGCAAAAAGTCATGCGAATACCTGCATAAAGTCAGGCGAAAGTCTTGTTGCGCAGGTCTTGTAGTAATAGTCTTATCAGTAGATACTAAACACTGATGCGCGGTCTGAAGCCTCGTGCCGTTTGTTCCGTCCCACCGACACGACCCCAGTTTTAGGGGTGTAAATCCCACCTAAACGACCCCAGTAAAACTGGGGACAATCCCACCGATTCGACCCCAGTTTGGTGGCTGGAAATCCCAGCTATTCAGACCCAGTCCGCGCCGGGGTTGGGACCCGCCTGGTTGAGCGTATGATGACCTGAGCTGTGCATGGGGGCATCAATGACGCGTTTGACGAGGAGGCGGCAGATGGACAGAAAGATTGTGGAGTTGCTCAAGAGCGGATGCGGCGTCAATCAGGTGGTGGCGACGCTGAGGGTCAGCAAGGTGCGCGTGCGCCGGCTGAGGGAGCAAGCCAAGGAATACGGCTACTTGGAGGCGAACGGCAAGCCGGGCGCCGCGGCGCTGCCGTCATATCCGGAGGCGATCTTTCCAGAGCAACTCGACGGGCGCGTGGTGCAGGCGTCGGAGCCGCAGCGGCAGCTGGAGCCGCATCGAGCGTGGATCGCGGAGCGGCTGCAGGCCGGGTGGCACGCGGTGACGGTGTTCGAGGAACTGGCGGTCAAGGTGAAGCGCTCGAGCTTCTACCGATACCTGGAGCGCGAACGGTTGAACCGGATCGGTGCGAGCTTTCGAGTGGTCCCTGAAATCAGGCACCGTTGCGGCGAGGCGCTGCTTTTGGATTGGGGGAAGCTGAGGGATGCAATCGACGAGACGGGGCGCAAGCGCACGCTGTGGATGTTTACCGGCATCCTGGGTTATTCGCGCTACCTGATGGTGCGCTTGGTCTGGAGCAACGACGTCGAGACGACGCTGAAGGTGATCGCGAGCATGTTCACGGAACTTGGAGGCGTGCCCGCGAAGATCACGTCTGACAATCCGAAGTGCTTCGCGCTGGAGGCATCGAAGTACGAGCCGCTGCTCAACCCGGCGTTTGAGCGGTTCGCGGCGCACTACGGATTCGTGATCGAGTGCCTGCCGCCGGCGGATCCCGAGAAGAAGGGCAAGATCGAGCGGCCGATGCCTTACGTGAGACGGCTCTACGAGGCGCACGGCGAGGCGTGGCACGGAATTGAAGAGTCTCAAGAATACTTCGACAAGAAGATGTCGATCGCCAACGAGCGCAAGCATGGGACGACGATGCGCCGTCCGCGGGAGATATTTCGAGACGAGGAAGCAGGCGCGTTGAGGGGTCTGCCCGCGCTGGCCTACGAGATCGAAACGTTCCACGAGGGAACGGTGCGCAACGATGGACATGTGAGGTTCCTGAACAAATACTACTCGACGGATGAAGAGCACATCGGGGCGGAGGTGACGGTTCTGGGAAATTCGACGACGGTCTCAATCTACCTGCGGGGCAAGCTTATCGAGGTTCACCCGCGAGTGACGGCTTGGCATCAGTCGAAGTCGACGAAGCCGCATCATCTCAAGCCGTGGGAAAGAGCGCTGGAGGACCATTCGGTTTACCGCGAGCGCGCCGCGAAGTTGGGGCCGAACGTGGAGGCGTTGGTGATGGCGATCTTGAAGCAGGGGCAGGGATTCATCGACACGCGCAAGATCTGGGGAATCCTGAGCCTGGATAAACGCTATGCCGCCGACCGAATCGACTCGGCGTGTCAGCGGGCCAAGGCGATAGGAAGCCTGAGCTATCGGATGGTCCACGACTTGCTGGAAATGGAGAGCATCTCGGCGGCGGCGTCTGAGACGTGGCCGGTCGAGCGAGAAGTCAAGCATCGGTTCGTGCGGCCACTATCGGTGTACGGCGAGCAGTTGTCGTTGCCGGTGAAAGAAGGCCACGCGTAAAAAGAGAGGAGACAAAAATGAGTGTCGAGACGATGCAGGCGCAGTTGCGCAAGTTGATGTTGGGCACGGCGGCGAGAGAGATCGAGGAGGTGCTGGCCAAGCACAAGAAATCGGTGTCGCTGGAATGGGTGAGCGAGCTGTTGGAACGGGAGATCGATTCGCGCAAGGCGAACGGGATTCAAAAACGGATTGCACGGGCGGCGTTCCCGGAAGTGACGACGCTCGAAGAGTTCGACTGGGGCTTCAACGCGAAGATCGAGCGCGAACGCATCGAGGAGCTGTGGACGCTTGAGTTCATGCGCAAGAACCGGATCGCGTTGTTTTTGGGCGCGCCCGGGGTGGGCAAGTCACACCTGGCGATCGCCATCGGGGTTCGCGCGGCGAAGGCCGGCCACCGGGTGTGGTGGACGAGCGCCAAGCGGCTGGTGCAGCAGATCGTGATGGCGAAGGCGAGGAACGGTCTCGACGCGTTTTTCAAGCAGGCCCTATCTGCGCAGTTGTGGATCATCGACGACTGGGGCGTGGTGAGAATGAGCCGCGAAGTATCCGAGGAGGTCTTCGACCTGATGGACCGGCGCAGGTACAGCTCGTCGATGATCCTGACGTCCAACCGCGCGGTTGAAGAATGGGGCGCGGTGTTCCCGGATCCGGTCGTGGCCAACGCGACGATCGATCGGATCTTCGATCGCGCGGAGGTCCTGGAGTTTGCGGGCAAGAGCTACCGGCTCAAACGGCGTATTCAAGAAACCGGGCACGACATCCCGGTGGAGATCGCCGCGGACGACGACGAAAAAGGAGAGACTTCATAAACGCCAAAACGCCAGAAATGTGGTGCGCGCGATGAGGGTGAAGCGCTAAACTACAAAACGCTCAAACCAGGTGGGTCCGGATCGGTGGGATTGCACTGGGTTCCGTTCGGTGGGACTGGACA
>JBIOJO010000069.1:0-8673 GCA_044450965.1 Elusimicrobiota bacterium
GCGGCGGATCGACCGCCGCTTAGCCTCGCTCGCGGCTAAAAGCGGAATCACGGACGCGACGCCGTCTTCGCTCGAAATCCCGCGAACCGTTCGCCGTCGGCGCCATCTCACTCACGCGCGCCAAGCGCGGCGCAAGCCGGCTTACGCGAGGCGCAACGCGCCTAGAGGCTGCTTCGAGTGAGTTGCGCGACGGAAACGATTCTCGGCGGGGCGTCGAGCGGCGATGAAGCTGCTCATGCCCGAGCCGCGAGCCGAGCGAGGCCCCTAGGCCGAGCGCCCCCGACGGGGATCGTTTCCGTCGCGCGCCCCTTGAGGGAGCCTAGAACCGGAAGGCGAGCGTGATGCGGTTCGCCGAACCCAGCGCCCCGAGCGCCACCCAGGCGTAGTCCACGCGGAACGAGGACAAGTCCAACCCGCCGCCGATGGACGCGCCGGCGAAGCCGTCCACGTCGCGGCCGCGGTTCTGGTCGTAGCCGGCGCGCAGGGCGGCGGACCACGGGCGGGCGGAGTTGATCATCGCCGCCGGAAAGCGCGCCTCGAGGCCCATCGTGAAGTAGGGATCCTGATCCACGGGAAAAACCAGGTCGAGAGCGGCGTCGAAGTTCGGCGTCGCGTGCCATAAGGCGCCGGCGCGCGCGCGCATGGGGAGGGGATCCGCGGTGGAGCCCAGCTTCAGCGGCGGGCCCAGGTTGGACACCGCGCCGCCCAGGTCCAGCGGCCCCTCGCCCAGGTCGGTCACGTGGCGGGCCAGCACGCCGAAATCCACGGCTCCCGTCGTGCCGTTCAGCGTGCTCAAAGTGGAGCGGATCGCCTTGACGCCGGCGCCGATCGAGACGGGGCCGACGCGGCGGGCGTAGCCGACGCCCGCGGCCAGGTCCATGGGGGTGAATTTCCCGTTCGAGTTGCCCAGGGCGTCGTACGTGGTCTGGGCCGACTGGGACTGGTCCACGAAGCCCGCGCCCAGCGCGCCGTCGCGCCCGAGCGGGCGGGCGTAGGCGGCCGAACCCTGGTAGGCCGACTCCACGAGGGCATCGTAGCCCAGCGCTATCTCCGAAGGGGATTCCGGCTCTAGCCGCGCCAGCGCGGCGGGATTCTGGAACAGGGATTCGGCGCCTTCGGCGGACGCCGCCATCACGCCGCCCATGGCCGCCGCGCGCGCGCCGAAAGGATCGCGCAGAAAGGCCGCGCCGGTGGAGCCCGCGGCTTTCGAGGAGAACGCCCCATCGGGGAGTATGCCCGCCGAAACGGACGGCGAGAACACGCTCAGCGCCGCAGCGAGGAGAAGGGTCAGACGGGCCAGACCGGCCCCCGTCGCGGCTTTTCCTCGGCCTCGGCGGGCGGTTCGGCCTTCTCCACGGGAGGAAGAGTCTTCTCCGCGGCCGGCGGCGTCTTCTTCTCGGCGGCCGCCTCGGCCTCGGATCCGAAAATGGACGACAGGGTCGGCTCCACGCGGATCGTGGCGTCGGGAGAGGGGGCGGGCTTTTTCTCGGCGACGGGCTGCGGCGCCGGCTCGGGCTTCAATTCAACGACCGGCTCGGGCTTCTTCTCGGGGATCGGCTCGGGCTTCTTCTCGACGACGACCTCGATCTTCTTCTCGGCGACGGCTTCGGCCTTCTTCTCCGCGACGGGCTCGGTCTTCTTGGCGCGCTTCGGCTCGGCGGCGGGCGCGGAGGCTCCGGCGGCGGACTTCAGATCGGCCACGGCCGAGGACAGTTCGCCCAGGCGCTCGATCAAGGCCTCGTCGCGAGAGGTGATGGCGTTGACGCGCGCGGAGAGGTCGCGCATTTCCCCGTGAAGCTCGTACAGATGGGTCTGGATGTTCTGAAGATAGACGACCGCGGGGCTGATGCCTCCGGGCGAGGTCTTCTCGCTGAGCGGCGTCGCGGCCGCGGTTTCGGGGGCTTTCGCCGCGGGCTTCTCGGCCACGGAGGAGACCTTCTGGGCCGGGGCGGGTTCGACGGGGGTGTAGAGCGGCCGTACCGGCGCGGAGTGCTCTTCGATCTCCGGCTCGGGCGCGGCGTCGTGGCCGTCCACGGAGTCGGCCGCGGCGCGGTACTGGCCAAGGAGGAAGAAGAAGAGGACCCCGCTCACGAGCAGGCCCGCAGAAGAGATGTAGAACCAGCCGTCCGCCCAAAGTGCCTGCATATACAAGGAATGGTATCCGTGCCGGGAGCGAGTGTCAAGCTCGCAGGCGCGCCCGCGAACAGGTATAATAGGCGGGCCTGATGAACCCTTCGACTCAGGGCCGACCGCCGTACCGCCTCGCCTTCTGTCCGCGCGCGGAGGCCGAACGCGCGGCGTCCCTGCCCGCCGACGTACGCGACCTCTTTTCCGCGCCCGAGCTGGCGGAGCTGGACGCCCTTCCGGAGCGCCGCCTGCGCGACCGGCTCGCGGGGCGCCTGGCCGCCAAGCGCGCCTTGGCCGCGCACTTCTCGGCCGAATGCGGCTGGGACGCCGAAGCCCGCGACCTCGCCATCTTCAACGACGAGTCGGGCCGACCCTTCCTGCGCCTCCCCGCGGGCGCGCCCGCGGAGGCCCCGTCGTTCTCCATCGCGCATTCCTCCGCAGGAGGAATCTGCGCCGTGGCGGCCCCGGGACGACGGGTGGGCGCGGACATCGAAACCGTCGTGGCCCGCCCGGTCGAAGTGCTGGCCTTCGTTTCGACCCCGGACGAATTGGCCGGCGCGACGCCGTCGAATCCCGAGGCGCAGGCTCGATTATGGACGGGGAAAGAAGCCGCGTTGAAGCTGCTCGGACTGGGACTGGATGCCGACGCGCGCGCCGTCCGCGCCGTGGACGGCGACGTCGCCTACACGGGAGCACCCGCCGACGCGTGGCGGGCGCTCGGCTCGCCGCGGGTCAGACTTTCGTTCGAACGGGCCGAAACGGCGATGATTTCCGTCGCGTACACGGGAGACTAACATGGACACCGACCTCACGAAAACCGCGAAATCTCCGCGCCCCGCCGCCGCCAGCGTGGTGAAACTGCGCGCCGCCGTCGACAAGGCGATGGCCGGAGGCGGCAAGGCCCGCGTGGACGCGCAGAAGGCGCGCGGCAAGTTCTCCGCGCGCGAGCGCATTCATTATCTTCTCGACGAGGGCAGCTTCCAGGAGCTGGACCTGCTGGTCAACACGCGTGCGACCGATTTCGGCCTGCAGGACAAGGACATCCCCGGCGACGGCGTGATCACGGGCTTCGGCCAGGTCAACGGGCGCGAGGTCTGCGTCTACGCGCAGGACTTCACGGTGCTGGGCGGCTCCTTGGGCCTGGCGCACGCGAAGAAGATCTGCAAAATCATGGACCTGGCCTATGAGAACCGCGTTCCCGTGATCGGCCTGCTGGATTCGGGCGGGGCGCGCATCCAGGAAGGCGTGGACTCCCTCGACGGCTACGCGGAAATCTTCTACCGGAACGTGAAGTGCTCCGGCGTGGTTCCGCAGATCTCCGTGATCCTGGGGCCGTGCGCGGGCGGCGCGGTCTACTCCCCGGCGCTGACCGATTTCATCTTCATGGTGGAAGGCACCAGCCACATGTTCGTGACCGGCCCCGACGTGGTGAAGTCCGCCACCGGCGAGGAAGTGACCTTCGACGCGCTGGGCGGCTCCGAAGCGCACTCCACGAAGTCCGGCGTCTGCCAGTTCGTGGCGAAGTCCGAGCCGGACTGCTTCCGCCAGGTGCGGGAGCTGCTCAGCTACCTGCCGCAGAACCGCTGGGAGAAGGCGCCGCGCGTGGCCAACCCGGACCCGGTGCGCCGCTCGGTGCCCTTGCTGGAAAAGATGTGCGACCTGGACCCGCGCCGGCCGTACCGCATGCACCACATCGTCTGGCAGATCGCCGACGAGCACAAGTTCTTCGAGGTGCAGGCCGCGTACGCCAAGAACATCGTCACCGGCTTCTGCCGCATGGGGGGAGAGGTGGTCGGCGTGGTGGCCAACAATCCCGCGCATCTGGCGGGCGCCCTGGACATCAACGCGTCGGACAAGGCGGCGCGGTTCATCCGGATGCTGAACGCCTTTAATATACCGGTGCTCACGTTGGTCGATGTGCCCGGGTATTGGCCCGGAGTGCAGCAAGAACACGGCGGAATCATCCGTCACGGCGCGAAAATACTGCATGCCTACGCGGAAGCGACCGTCCCGAAGATCACGGTCATCCTGCGCAAGGCGTACGGCGGCGCCTACATCGCGATGAGCTCCAAGCACATGCGCGGCGACTTCAACTTCGCCCTGCCCTGCGCGGAGATCGCGGTGATGGGCCCGGCCGGCGCCGTGGAGATCCTGTACTCGCGCGACATCGCCGCGTGCAAGACCGACGAGGCGAAGGCGGCTCTCCGGGCGAAGCTGTCCGCGGAATACGCGGCCAAGTTCGCTTCTCCTTATCAGACCGCGTCCACGGGCTCCCTCGACGAGGTCATCGAGCCCGCGTCTCTGCGCTACAAGGTGGTGCGCGCCCTGCGCTTCCTGAAGGACAAGCGCATTCCCGGGACGCACGAGAACCGGGGCAACATACCGCTGTGACGCCGCGGCCCGCGATTCTCGCGGGCGCGATTCTCTGTCTGCTCGCCGCGCCGGGCC
The DNA here is from genome assembly GCA_044450965.1 of Elusimicrobiota bacterium. Classification (GTDB taxonomy): domain Bacteria; phylum Elusimicrobiota; class Elusimicrobia; order UBA1565; family UBA9628; genus GWA2-66-18. Next base: position 4,576 of record JBIOJO010000069.1, read on the forward strand.
GCGCGCGGGCGGGCGACGCCGACGCCTATCTGGGCGCGGACCGCGATGCCCTGTTCCGGTCCTACGTCGCGGACATCCGCGACGGCATCGCCCTTTCGACGAACACGTTCCAGCGCCTGGGCACCACCTGGGACGCCGAGCTCGGACGGTCGCGCAAGCGCTTTCTGGCCGCCCGGACGAAAGAAGACGTCTACTACGCCCTGCTGTCCCTGAAAAACACCGTCCACGACGCCCACAGCCGCCTGTCCGTGCCCGACTCCCTGCTGCCGCGCCGGGAAACACTCCGGCTCCCCCTCGGACTCCGTCCGGCGCGCGACTCGGCCGGCCTCAAGTTCGTCGTGGCCTGGAGCCGGCGGCCCGGAGTGGAAAAAGGGTTCACGCTGAAGCGTTACCAGGGCCGAACGCCGGAGGAGGCCCTGGCGGAATTCACCGAGTGGTATCCAAGCGGATCGCCGGAGCACCGGGAATTCGAATTCGCCCGTTGGCTGACGGCGCGCGATTCCAACAACGCGCCGCTTCCCGAGACGCGCGCGGCCGATTTGGTCTTTCGCGACGAGAGGGGGGGACGGGACGTCGCCGTGAACGCCGAATTCACGGAGCCGCGCGGCGCGCGTGAAGGCCAGGCTCCGGCGTCCGAACCCGCCCTGCGCGACGATCCGGACTACGACGGCCGGACCCCCGATTTCTCCGGGCTGAACTACCGCGTCTACCGCGACAGCGCCACGCGGACGCTCGTGCTTCGTTATTTTTCTTTCGGCTACGATTTCGAACCGTCGGAGCTGTGGAACCGGATGCGCCGCCTGTCGTACGAACCCCCGCCGGTCCGGGAGGCCGGCCGCTACGAGGCACGGGAAGCGTTCGAAAAAATCGACGTCGCTCGGTTGGCGGAATACCTGAAATCGCGCAACGCGGCCTACGACCGCTTGCTGGTGGACGTCCGAGAAAACGGCGGCGGTCCGATCGCCCAGCGCCTGACCGAATTATTGGCGCGAAAACCTTTCCGCGGGACCTGGTCCTACGCGGTCTTCACGCCGCTCCTGCGGCGCGACAAGGATTTCCGCGCCGCGGCGTACCGCCATCCCGAAGCGGAGAAAGAGGCGATGTCGCTGAGAGAACTCGAGAGCGGAGCGGAACGCTCCTCGCCCCATGCGTTCGTCTGCGTCACCCCGGCCTGCGGCCCTCGCGATGGAGACGGCCGCCCGGCGGAGACGGGGCTGAACTACAAGACCTTCCTTCTGATCGGCCCGTACTGCGTCAGCTCTTGCGACCAGTTCGCGGCGGTATTCGTGGACAACGACCTGGGCGAGTCGGTCGGACTGCCGGCGCAAGGCGCCTCGTCGCCCTCCCGGGCCGACAAGACGTTCAAGCTGGCCGACGGGGAAGAGTTTTCGATCACCTTATCCTTCGGGATCACCTTCCGGCCGAACGGAGAAATCCTGGAAGGCAACCCGGCCCGGCCGCATATGACGATGTATCCCGGCCCGAACTATTTGCGGAAAGTTCTGGACGCGATCGCCTCGAGGACCCCACCGGCGGCGGGCTCGGCAAACCGCGACCGATGATGCTATACTTCCGACGCCTATGATAAAAGCCCAGATACTCGTGGTCGAGGACCAGGCCGCGACGGCGGACCTCATCCTCGAGGTCCTGCGCGGCGAAGGCTACGACGTCCAGACCGTGGACACTTTGGCCAAGGCGCGCGCGCGTCTCAAGAAGTCGCCGCCCGAGCTGATGATCCTGGACCGGAACCTGCCCGACGGCGACGGCGTGGACCTGCTGGCCGAGATCCGCGCCGACGATAAGCTGGGCGCGCGACGCCCATCATCATCCTGACGGCCAAGAAGGACGTGGCCGACAAGGTCGCCGGGCTGCGCTCCGGCGCGGACGACTACGTCGCCAAGCCCTTCAACACCGAGGAGTTGGTCGCGCGCGTGGGCGCCATCCTGCGCCGCTCCGGCAAGAGCACCGAGCCGTCCGTGATGGAGGCCGCGGGGATCAAGATGGACGGCGAATCCCGCAAGACCTGGGTGGGGAACAAGGAAGTCGCGCTTTCCGCCAAGGAATTCGACCTGCTCTGGTTCCTGATCTTCCGCAAGAACCGCGTGCTCACGCGCGACTTCCTTCTCCAGCACGTCTGGGGCTACGACGCGGGCGTGGACCTGACCACCAAGGTCATCGACGTCACGCTCTCCCACCTGCGCCAGAAGATCGGCGCCGTCGCGGACAAGATCGTCGCCGTCCGCGGCTTCGGCTATCGCTTCGACGCATGAGCCCCCGGGCGCGGCCGCTGCACCGCGAGCCGCTGGTTGTGGCGTTGGTTTTGACCAACATCGGTCTCGGCGCCGCGCTCCTCTATAAAAAGTCCTCGCCGGCTCGCGGAGGGCTTCCTCCCGGCCATCCCGACGTGACGGTTCCCGAAGCGGCGCCCATCTCCGCGCCCTCGGGCCCCATGGGCCGCGACGCGGAGATGGCGCCCGAGTTCGCCGAGGTCGCCGCCGCCGCCCGCGGCCAAGCTCCGTCGGCGGAGTTCTCCATCACCGGCACCGTCAAGCTCTCCGGGAAATTGAAGGAGCCGTGGCCCGCCGGCGCGCCGGTGTTCGTCATCGCCCGGGCCGAGCAAGGCGGACCTCCGTTCGCCGTGCGCCGCTACGACGGCGTCAAGGCTCCGTTCCGGTACTCCCTGGGGGCCGACAACGTGATGATGGCCGGCACGGCGGCGCCGAAGCGTCTGACGGTCTCGGTCCGCGTGGACCAGGACGGCGACGCGATGACGCGTCAGATGGGCGACCTGGAAGGCGGACCGTCCGCGCCGATCGGTACGAACGGAACCGCCGACGTGACGGTGGACCGTCCCGCGACGCTCGCCCCTTAGTCCGGGGAGTTATTCACAGACGCGTCGCGCGACGAGTCTGTGAATAAATTTCCGGCGATCACGCGGAACGGCGGTCCAGAACGAAAGAAGTCGTTCTCGCCCTCGCCACGAGCTTCCCCCGGGGATTGAACGCGGAGGCCTCCATGACGACCAAGGTCCGCGAGACCGAGACGACCTCCGCGCGCACGGTTACGGTGGGGTCGCGCTTGGTCAGCGGCCGCAGGAAGGTCATCGAGAACTCCGTCGTGACGGCCGGACGGCCGCAGGCCAGGAAACTGAGTGGGCCGCAGGCCGCGTCCACGACGGCGCACAGCATGCCGCCCAGGTAGGCGCCGAGCGGATTGGAATACTTCGGATCCACTGGGAACTCGGCCGCCATGGCCTTGTCGCTGAATTCCAAGACGGTCATCCCCACCGTCGCCACGAACGGCGGGGGAATTTGAACGCCTTCTTGGTTCCCCAGCGCGCGCAGCGCCGCGTTCAACTCCTCGTTCTTGGTCAAAGCTTCGGAATCGCCACGTCGAAGGCCAACTGGTCGCCGGCTTTCAGCTTGCGGCGCGCGGCGGCGCCGGCGGGCAGCTCCAGGACGTACAGGCCCCGGCCGAAGGCCGTGGCGACCTTGTCGTCGGGCGTGTCCACGGTGGACTTCTTCAGGTGGTCGTGGATCACGGTGATCTTCTTGTCCGCGCCGATCCAAACGATGTCCAAGCTGAGAAGGGTGTTCTTCATCCAGAAGTTCAGGTCCATCTCGTTGGGAAACACGAAGAGCATGCCGTAGTCGGCCTTCACCTTGGTCAGGCACATCATGCCGGTCTCCCGCGACGCGGGGGTGTCCACGATGTTGGCCAGGATGGTCTTGCCGTCGGGGAAGGTCAGCTTCGCCTTCTTGGCGACTTTCTGCGGCTTGCAGGCCGGGGCGGCCTTCGGCGCGGGAGCGGCGGACGCGGTCAGGACGAGGGTCAGGGCGAGAGCGGCGATGGTCATGGCTTCTTCTCCGTGGACGGGGGTGCGTTCTTGGATTTGACGTATTGGGAAATCTTGCGGGCCTCGTCGGCCCAGCCCTTCGTGCCCCAGGGGCCGAGACGGCCCCAGAGCAGCCTGGCCGTGTCATGATAGAAGACGGCCTGGGCGGGGCCGTCGGCGTAGACTTCATCGATGGCGCGCCTCATGCGGCGGGAAAATTCGGCGGGACCGGCGGGATCCTTCTGATGGAGCCCCCAATCGAA
>JBIOJO010000070.1:0-8162 GCA_044450965.1 Elusimicrobiota bacterium
GCCGCCGAAGCCCGCCGCCGTCGGCGCGCCGGAGTATGAGAAGTTCGTGGCCGAGGGACCTTACACGAAAGACGGGCGCTATCTGCTGGAACTCATCGGCAAGCGCGCGCCCGACTACTGCCTGCCTCTGCTGCGCCGGACGGTCGTCGGAGCGGTGCCGCAGATCGCGCTGGACGGCGCGCGCGCCGGACGAAACCTGCGCGCCGGGCTGATCCGCCCGGCCGATCCGCTGGCGCCGCCCATCGTGGCCCTCAGCCCCGGACCGGTGATGGTCCAGGTCAAGAAAGGAATGTTCTCCGCGCGGGAGGACGTGCTCCTGTTCGAATCGCCGGAAGCGTGGACGGAGCTGGGCGTCTCCCGCCCCGCGTTGGCCGCCTGGGACGCGAGCGCCGCGCCGGCCGCCGTGGAGAACGGCGACTGGGGCGCCGTGCGCGTCTATGCCGACGGCAGCCGCCGCGGCGCCTACTCCCCGACCGAGCAGGCCGGGGAACTCCTGGAACAGCTCCTGCGCCTGGGGCTGGCCCGCGAAGACTTGAACGCCTCGGAGTACGCCGTGCGGCGCTGGGCGCGGACCGCCCGACTGATGTTCGAGGCGCGCATGAAGGACGAGACCAAGCAGGACGCCTTCCTGGATCCCGACCGCCGCGCGGAACTTCGCGCCTGGCTGGACCACGCGGAAGAGGCCGACGACGCGGCCGTCTCCGCCTGGGCCGGCTCCCGCATGGCCGTCTTCGACCCCCGCCGCGGCCCCCCCGACGCCGAGAGGGACTTCGACGCGCGCGCGCGCGCCTCCTGCGGCCGCGCCGCTTTGGAGGACGCCCTGGTCGCCGCGGCCGGACGGCGCGCGCGCCGCGTCGGCGCGCTGGAGACCTTGGTGGACGCGGGCGTCGTGAGCGACGCGGCCGCGAAAGCCTCCGCCCAAGCCGCGACCGACGAGGAGGCCGCGGCGCGCAACCGCCTGCTCGCCCACCCCCCGGCCTGCCCGGCGCCGGACCCGAAGCGCGACGAGGGTCTGAGGAAGGCGAGCGTCCTGATGGCCGAAGCCGCGCGCGGCGAACGCGGCCTGCGCGAGGCGAAGACCGGCCGGGAGACCCATGATCGTTAACCTGCTCCTGCCGCTTCTCTTCGCCGCCGCGCCCGCGCGCGCCGACGACTGGATCCTCGAGGCGCAGCGCGCCGCCGCCGCCGCGCCCATCGCCGGCGAGGCCGCCCCCGAGAAGCCGAAATCCGACTGGATCCCGTTCGAGCCCGCGTCCCGCTTGTTCCGCGGCGAACTCCCGGGCGAAGGCTGGCGCGCGTTCGAGGAAGACGACGCGCTCGGCTCCGTCGTCCGCGTCATGGGTCCCGACGATCCGTCCGGCGCCCTGCGCGCCGTCCTGACGGTGCGCCTCGTGGACCGCGACTCGCCCGACTTCATCCCCTCCAAGGACGCGGTGGACGCCATGCGCCGCTCCGGCCCCGGCCGGGATCCCTCTCCGGTGCACCCGTTGCGCGTCTCCGCGGGGCTGGCGCGCATCTTCGAGATCGTGGAGCGGCGCCGCCTGCCGACGGAGGAGGGCCCCAGCGCGCCGATGGAACTGCATCAGTATGTCGCGGTGATCCCGCGCGGCGAAGCGTATTTCCTGGTCCGGCTGACGACGGCGCGCGCGAACTACCTGGACTATCGCGACTTCTTCGTCCGCTTCGTGAAGAATCTCAAGCCGATCGGCGCGCGCTGAGCCGTCAACGCAGGCGCAGCCAGACCCAGCTTCCCGCCGCCGCCAGCTGGCCCAACGCGGCGCCATACAGCGGCCCGTAGGCCGCCCAGGAGCGGTCGCCGCTCTTCACCCAGTCCCGCGCCCATTTCGTGGACGGAATCCGATCCAGCCAAGGCGCGCGCCGCTTCATCTCCCGCTCGCCGTAGTGCGCGATCAGGACGCACAGCGCGCCGACCAGGGTCTTCTCGATCCACAGCCCCGCTTCCGGGCCGAAACGCGCCATCATGGACCGCATCACCGGATTGCCTTCCAGGGCGGCGGCGCCGCCGGTCCCGGCGACCGTCAGGCGCAGGTCCGCGAAGGCCGCCAGCGCGTAGAACGCCGCGCCGACGGAGAGCTTGTTAAGGAAGCCGCCGCTGGATTTCACCGCGCAGCTCCAGGATCACGCGGACGTAGTTGTCGGAGTGATTGTACGAGAAGAGCGAGCGGCCGATCGCCGAGTCCGGGGTGAACGGCGCTTTCGCGTCGTAGCCGGAACGCGCCAGATAGTTCGCGCAGCTGCCCAGCGCGTCGGGCCATTGGTCCAGCCGGCGCTGCCCGTCGCCGTCGAAATCCACCGCGGTGGAATTGTAGGTGGAGGGCTCGAACTGCACGTAGCCGAAGGCGCCCGCGTAGGAACCCAGGACCCCGTGCGCGTCCATGCCCTGGCCATGGGTCATCTTCAGGAACTCGGCGGCCTCGCGCGCGGCCCAGTTCGAACGCGAGGGAACCTGCTGGATGATGGTGTTCAGCGCGTCGAAGACCGGATATTTCCCGACGGCCGTGCCATAGCGCGTCTCGATGGAGACCAAGGCGGTGAGCAGGGCGCCGTCCACTTTATAGCGCGCCTGCACCGCGTTCAACAGGTCGCGGTGGTCCCGGACGAACTGCGTCCCCGCGGCGATGTTGGCCGGAGTGATGAAGTATTTGCGGTATTCATCGTACGGCACGGCCGGAGCCGGGGTCGTCGGCGTGCCGAACTTCCCGGGAATTTCGGGGAACAGCTTGGAGCGGGGATCGTCGAAGACCTGGTCCACGTACGCGTCCGGGACGCCGGAGCCGGCCAGCTTCGCCTTCACCAGCGATCGCGCCCGTTCGGACGGCGCCGCCGCCAGGGCGGCCGCGCGCGCCGCGCGGACGGCCGGAAGATACGAGGCCCGCAGAAGGACCAGCTCGTCGCGGATGGCCCCCTCCGACGGCTGCGCCCGCGAGAGGGATGACGCCGGGAGCGCCGCCGCCAGAAGCAGAAGCGCCGGGATGCGTTTCATGACCCTATTATACGCGCGCCGCCAGCCAGTTCGACGCCAGCCGCGTCAGCTTTTCGCGCCGGTCCAGGAAGCCGTGATCCGCCCCGCGCTCCACCACCAACCGCGTCCCGCGCGGCGCCAGCGCCGCCAAGCGCCGGGAAACCGCCGGCGGGATGGTGTCGTCGGCGTCGCCGTGGATCAACAGGAGCGGGACGCGCAGCTGCGGCGCGGCCAGCGCCGGATCATAGCGGCGCAGGGCGGCGGAAAAATCCGCCAGGAGGGCTTTCGGGGCCGGGGCGTTCAGCGGCCGGGACAGATGCGCGATGAATTTCTTCGTGCCGGGCCCCAGCATCTCGGGGCCGCCGCAGGGCGCGACGGCGAGCGCGGCCCTGAGAGACGGCTCCCGCGCGGCCAGGTTCAGCGCGGTCCAGCCGCCCATGCTGAAGCCGTACACCGCGACGCGGCGCGGGTTCACGAACGGAAGCCGCCGCATCGCCCGCAGCGCGGCGGCCGCCTGAGGAACCAAGGTCGTGAAACGATAGGTCCCGCCGCTGCCCCACGCTCCCAGGAAGCTGGGCGCGACCGACGCGATCCCGCGCCGCATCAGTTCGCGCTGGACGTCGACGCTCTTTTCCGATCCGGGGAAGCCGTGGAGGAAGAGAACGGCGGGAAACCGGCGCCGCTCCGGCCCCGCGGGACGGTGGTACGCGGCCAGCATGTCGTGACCGCCGAATTTGAATATCTCCGTGCCGGCGTGGGCTCGCATCGGGTGATTGTAGCCAATCGCGCGGCCGAGCGCGGACGCGCTTAAACGGTATAATGTCCGCCGATGCCCGAAACGAAACCGGAGACGGCGCCGCGCGTGATTTTAGGGATCGCGGGCGGGAGCGGGTCGGGGAAGTCCTGGCTGGCGAAGACCGTCGCCGAAACGTTCGCGGACCGAGCGGCCGTCGTCTGCCACGACTGGTACTACAAGCACAACGGGCATATGAGCGACGAGGAAGCCCGCCTCAAGCTCAATTTCGACCACCCAAGCTCCCTTGAGACTTCCTTGATGGGGCGCCACCTGGACCGGCTGGCCGCGGGCGAACCCGTGGACGCGCCGATCTACGAGTACGCGACCCACGCGCGCCTGAAGAAGACCCGGCGCGTCGAGCCCAAGCCCCTGCTCATCATCGACGGCATCCTGATCCTGCACGAGAAGATTCTCCGGGACCTCATGACCTTGTCGGTCTTCATCGACGTGCCCGACGACATCCGCCTGATGCGCCGGGTGAAGCGCGACTGCACCGAGCGCGGCGTGGAGCTCGACGAAACCCTGCGCCTGTACGAGGATTTCGTGCGCCCCATGCATCACCGCTACGTGGCCCCGTCCTCCCGCCACGCCACCTGGATCTGGTCCCAGATGGACGACAAGAAGTTCCCCGACCTGCTGATCCAGGACCTGCGCCGCCGCCTGGACGACAAGGTCCCGGCCTGACGCGGTGATCGATCGCACCGCGGGCGTCCTGAACCGAGCGCTGGACAAGGAACGCCGCCGCAACTCGCGCTGGCTGTGCGCCATCCGCCTGTCCGCCGTCGCCTGCGTGTTCGCGATCTCCCTCCGGTACGGGCTGATCGACGGACTCAGCGATTGGCGCGAGACCCTGCCGAAGTTCGGCCTTTACCTCCTTCTCAGCGCCTGCCTGGCCCTGGTCGCGTGGAAGCGCCCGTCGCTGCATCGCTTCACCAGCCTGGGGCCGGCGCTCGCGGACATTCCGCTCGTCTTCTGGATTCAACGCGCGTCCCTCGCCGTCTCCCCCTCGCCCGCGGGCACGGCCAGCTTCGCCTTGGGGCTTTTCGGCGCGTTCATTCTGTTGGCCGCTCTGTCGCTCGACCAAAACCTCATCCTGCTCGCGACCGGCGCCGGCGCCGTGCTGGAGCTTGTACTGATGCGCGCCGCCGGCGTCGCCGTCGGTCCTCAAGCCGCGGCCGTCGTCGTGCTCCTGGCCTCGGGAGCGGCGGCCTGGCACCTGGTCGGCCGCACGCGCTGGCTGATCCTCTCCGTGTCTCACGAAGGAATCAAGCTCGAGAAGTTGGGACGCTATTTCAACTCCTCCGTCATCGAACACATGAAGGACAGCGCCCAGGAAGCGGCCCATTCCACCGAGGTGACGATCCTCTTCTCGGACATCCGGGACTTCACCGCCTTGTCGGAGAAGCTCGCCCCGGAGCAAGTCGTCGCCATGCTCAACGAGTACCACGAGAGGATGGTCGAGACCATCTTCCGGCACAGCGGCACTTTGGATAAGTTCATGGGCGACGGGATCATGGCCTACTTCGGCGCCCCGCTCGCCACCGCCGACCACCCGCGCAAGGCCGTGGAGTGCGCGCTCGACATGGAGCGCGAGCTGGCCCTGCTCAACGCCGCCCGCGCCCGGCGCGGAGAGCCCGTTCTGCGCATCGGGATCGGCGTGCACACGGGCCCGGTCGTGGTCGGCGACATCGGCTCGCCGAAGCGGCGGCTGGAATTCACCGCCATCGGCGACGCGGTGAACCTGGCCTCGCGCATCGAGGGCCTGACGAAGGTCCACGGCGTCGTCACGCTCGTCTCCAAGGCGACCCGCGACCGCGTCGAGGGTTCCTGGACGGAGGCCGAGCCGATGGCCGTCAAGGGCAAATCCGAGCCCGTACGGACGTTCTTTCCCGGAAGCCGGAACTAGGCCGCCGTCTCGACGACAACGTCCCCGCCTATCGGCCGCTTTACCGATTTTTATTCGAAATCGGCGATTTATCCATTGATTTTTCAGAAGAACGGGGCAAAACTGGGTCATGGGCATTCCAATAATGACGGGGCTCCTCGTCGCCGCCATGGCGCTCGCCTCCCCCGCGCGGGCGAAAATCGTGGAAGACCCGAACACTCTGATCGACGACGGGAGCGGCGGCGACGGAGGCGACGGAGTCGCCGCCCCGCGATTGCCCAAATGCCTGTGGGAACGCCTCCCCGACGTGTGCGACAAGGACAGCGGAATGATCTACTCCGCGGCCCGCAAGACGAACGCGCCGTGCGACAGCGACGGGCTGGACGAAGGGACCACCGTCAAGGACGGGGTTTACCTGGAGCAGACCGGGAACGTGACGCAGTGCCCCGATGCCGCGGCCGACGGTCCCGCGACCGACAATCCCAAGCCGAAAATTCTTCCCCCCATCGCCCCGAATCCTCCCGTCGTGCACGATCCCATCAAACCTCCCGTCCTGTTCGTTCCACCGGCCGCTCCAGATCCCGTGATTCCCGTGCCGCCCGTGACCGCCGCCGGTCCGACGGTCTACACCGGCGACGGCGGCGACAAGAACGCGACCGCGGAAGCCTGCACCAAACGGGACAGCAAAGGAAATCCCCCGCCGCTGTGCGGCGGCAATCCTCTGACCGCGGAGGAACTGGCCGAGTTCAATCTGATCCAGAGCGGCGGGGACATCTCCAAATGCCCGCACAGCGCCGGCTCGTGCTGGCATAACCCCGACGGCACCATCTGCGACCTGGGCCAGGCGGCCTGCAACGCCGCGCACGGAGATCTTCAGAACGCCCTCGCCGCCCGCTATCTCGCGGCGGCGAACGACCACTCGACGAATCTGGTGACGCCCGACGGCACGGCCATCATCCGGGATCCGGGATCCTGCCACACGGGCGGCGGCTTCGGAAATCCGGATTGGAACAACGCCGGTTGCCCGGGCTTCGAGCCGGACCGGAAATTGCGGGTGGGAATCGCCAACGGCGACACCGCCATGATCAACCTGGGGCTGAACAGCGGCAATCCGGACATCGTGAAGGAGGCGACGGCGCGGGCCTTCAACCTGATGTTCATGAACTCGGGCGACCCGTCGAAGACTTTGGGCGCTGACTACATCGCCTCCCTCACCGCGGCGCAGAAAGCGGCGCTCGTCGCCAACTTCATGACCACGGACGAGTACAAGAAGCACCCCGAGGCCTACGACGCTTCCTTCAAGGGCAGTTGCCTGACGGGGAACGGGACCACGGACTGCCAAAGCTGGCGCGACAACCGCGTCAACCAGGCCCTCGCCGCCACCTACGTGCCGGGCCAGGGAAGCGCGCGGGTCAACGGAAACGGCGACATCGTCGGCCACGACAGCGCGGGCAACGAGGTCATCCTGGGAAACGCCTACGACCCCAAGCTGGACCTGAAGCATCTGCCTAGGCCCGTCGACCCCGTCCACGCGGCCTCTCCGGGAACGCCCGTCCCGGGCTCCTCCGATCCGCGCACCATGGAGCAGAACGCGGCGCTGGCCGGACGGACCATGAAGAACTCGTCGGAGGTCCAGCCTCAATACCGCGGCGCTCTGATGTGGCCGGACGGGACCATCACCTACGACGCTTCGGTGCTCAAGATTCCGCCGGCGCGCAAGGACGAGATCGCCGCGATTCTGGCCGCGGGGACCGATCCGTCGAAGCCCAGCGGCGGCTATATGCTTATCCTGAACGCGGATGGGGTGCCGGTCCAGTACCTGGGGGTTCAGCCCACGGCGGAGATGGTCGCGGCCATGCAGGAGCATCCGCTGCCCAACGGCATGAGCCCGGAGATGCTCAAAGCGCTGGCGGCTGACGCCGTCCCGTCCTCCCAGGTGCCGCCGCGCGCGCCCAGCAAGGGCCTGACGTACGATCCGAAGAACGACCTGTCGAAGCTCACCTTCTCTCCGGCGGTCCTGCCGGCCGCGCAGTTGAACGCGCCGCTGCCCGCCAACGGCGGCTCGACCTGGCGGGCGTTCGGCCAATCGCGCTACGACATGATCCACAACGGCTCCCTGGCCAAGCAGGGGGCCGCCGGAGCGGCCGAGGCGGCGGCGATCCAGGGCGCGATCAAGGACGGCGTCATCGCCGACTCCCCGGAAGGGATCGCCGAGTGGCTCAACGCCTCCCAGAACGGAAGCGGCCTGGTCATCTACTACCGGCACCTCTTCAAGTTCCCGGGCTACGAAACGCTGACCGACGTCCAGAATTACGCGATCGAGATGGCCGCCAACCACTGATCGCCCGGAGAACCCGCGGCCGCCGCTCCGACGCGCGGCGGCCGCGGTCCTTCGAGGCTCTCCGTTGGTGGATCAGGGCGCCGGCGCCGGCGACGGGAAGATCGGAGAGGGCGGCAACGGGACCGGCAGAGAGGACGGGGGTGGAGGCAGGAATACC
>JBIOJO010000071.1:0-7546 GCA_044450965.1 Elusimicrobiota bacterium
ATCCCCGGATTATTTTTCGAAGCGGGTCGGCATGACGCGGGGTTTTTCCTTTATAACCCCCTGTTTGGCGCCCTACCCCTCATGGTATCGGGCGCTCTCTTTTTACAACCGGAGATGAGGAAAGTCTTAATAAATTTGGCGAGACCTGGACGGGGGGCAAAATTGCGTTTCCGTGAATTCCCCTTTCGCGGCGTCGGCGAAATGAATTGAGACGCGATCCCGCCGCGCCGCCGATGGCCGAAAAGCTCTTCAGGAAAATGTATTATTCCAGACCGTGAAAGACGCGATGAACGAGGTCCGGCGTTGGCTGCTGGTCGCCTGCCATTTCGTCGGCCCCCTGATCTTCTTCACCAACCTCACGCGCAATCCCTACGTCACGCAGATCGCGCTGATCCACGCGGGCGTTCCGCTGGCGCTGGCCGCGTGGGCGTGGACGGAATCCAACCGCGCCGGCGGCTGGCGCCTGCCGCGCCTGCCCGTGACGATCCCCCTGGTCCTGTTCCTGGCCGCGTGGGGGGCCAGCTGGCTGAGAGCCTACGTCGTGCATCCCGCCTTCTTCCGGCCCGCGATGCTGGCCGAGGGCGCGCGCAACGCGTGGTTCCTCCTGGCCGTGGCGGTCTCCAGCTTCGCGGTGTCGGCCGCGCTCTCGTACGACGACGACATGAGCGCCGACGTGCCGCTGGGCGCCTGGGCCGCGTTCGCCCTGGGCTGGGGGGCGCTGTGGTTCGGCTATTCGGCGGCCCGCGTCCGCGCGGTCGGACGTCCCGAGGATTTCTGGGGACTGATCTGGGATCCGTACGGCGCGTTCCTGTGGATCGCGGGCGTGGCGGCGGTCGGGCGCCTGACGCGGCGCGCGCGGACGGCGGATTTCCTGCACCTGGCTTTGTGCGCCGGCTTCCTGGCGTCCGCCTACGGCGTCCTGCAGTACTTCAACTTCGACCTCGTCTGGCCCTACACCTTGAACCCTTACGGCGGACGGGCCGTGTCCACGTTCGGCAATCCGAACTTCCTGTCCAGCTACAACGTGGCGCTGATGCCGATCTCCCTGGCCCTGTTCCTGACCGAAAAATCGGCCGGCCGGAAGCTGACCTACGCGGCGCTCTTCCTGACGCTGGAAGCGGCGATGCTGGCCACGCTCACGCGCTCGTCCTGGGGGGGAGCGCTCGTCGCCTGCGCCGCGCTGGCCCTGTCCCCGCGCCTGCGCGCGCGGGCGAAGGCCGAGCCGCGGGTGCTGGGACTGATGCTGGGAGCCGGCGCCGCGATGGCCCTGCTGTGGCCCTCCAGCACCATCGCGACGGGCTACGCCCCGACCGTCGTCGGCCGCCTCACCGAGTTCTCGTCCATGCTCAAGCGCGACGGCTCCTACAGCCCGTTCCATCAGCGCGTGCTGATCTGGGCGTCCGCGTGGCTGATGGGCTCCGAGTCCCCGCTGCTGGGCAAGGGCGCGGGGCTTTTCGAGCTGTATTACCCGTTCTACCAGGGGACCATGCTGCACGCGTACACCTTCTTCCACAACATGCGGACCCACGCGAACAACTCCCACAACGAGATCCTGGAAATTTTCTCCCAGACCGGACTCATCGGCCTGGGAGCCTATCTCGCCTTCTGGGCCGCGTTCTTCGAGTCCGTCCGGCGCTGGGCGAAGGGCCGCGCCGGCGACGACCCGCTGTGGATCGGGGCGGCCGCGGGCTGCGCGGGCGTGCTGGCCGACAACATGCTCAACGTCTCCATGCATTTCGCCGTGCCGGCGTTCCTGTTCTGGTGGCTGGCCGGCGTGGCCATGGGCCGCGGCGCGCGCGACGGACACGCGCCCGCCCTCTGGAACGCGCCGGTCGCCGCGCGCCGCGCCGTCTTCGCGGCCCTCGCGGTGTTCGCGGGGTTCTCCGTCTGGACCCAGGTCCGTTTCTGGGAGCGGGAGGCGTGGTATTTCGCTGGCTTCAAGCTGGTGCGCATGGGGGACCTGCCGGGCGCGACGCGCGCGCTGGAGCGCTCCCGCGCCTGGGGTCCGCGCGAGGTCAACGCGCTCTACGAGCTGGGCAACGTGTACGCCCGGACGGGACGGTTCGCCGACGCCGAGGCCGGCTATCGCGAGGCGCTGGACGCGAACGCGGGCTACGACGAGATCTACTTCAACCTCGGCACGGTCAACAACGCCAACCTCGGCCGCGCGGACCGGGCGCTGAAGTTCTACGAGGTCTCCTGGGCGATCAACCCCCTGTCCGCCGGCGCGGCGAACGCCCTCAGCGCGTTCTATCTCCGCGATCCCGCCGCCCATCTGGACGCGGCCTTCGACGTCCTGAACGAGGCGGTGCGCGATTTTCCCGAGGACCCGAATCATTGGAACAACCTGGGCTACGCGCTGTCGCAGGCGAAGCGCTGGAAGGAGGCCGAGGACGCCTACACCCACGCGCTTTCCATCGCCCCGGATTTGGGCCTGGCCGAGAGGAACCTCGCCGGCCTGGCCGTTCAGTCCGGGCGTCCTCGGGCGCCGATGCTGGCCGTGGTCGGCGACATGCGGACGCTGGACGCCGCCGTCGGCGCCCGCGATTACTCGGACCGCACGGTGGCGCTGGCGGCCTCGATCGCGCGCCGCGTTCCCGAATCGCCCAAGGCCCGGTTCCTTTACGGCAGCCTGCTGCTGGCCCGCGGCCGGGCGGCCGACGCGGTCCCGGAGCTGGAGGCGGCGCTGGCGCGCGAGAGGGGCCGGGCCGCGGGGCACGTCAACCTGGGCACGGCCTATCAGCTGGTCGGACGGCGGACCGAAGCCGCGGCGCAGTTCCAGGCGGCCCTGCAGATCGAGCCCGGCAACGCGACCGCCCGCGAGCGTTTGACGGCTTTGGGCGCGTTGAAATGAGCCTGGATATCTTTCCGGTAAAAAGGGCGTAATAATTCAGTAACTGACATCCCTTATGATCCTTTTCGCGGGCCCTCGCACGGGGTCCGATTGTATGTCTTCCCTTAAAAAACTTATCATCGTCGCGGCCCTTTTGGCCGTCCTCCCGCGCGCTCACGCGCAGGAGGACGAGGACGCGCGCGCCGGCCTGAGCCGCCCGATGAAGGCGGCCATTCATTTTTACGAGACGGGAGACGACATGCAGGCGATGGACCGCTTCATGGAGATTCTGACGAAGGGCGACCCGTCCGAGCGTTCGATGGCCAACGAATACATCAATTTGATCACGCATCGCATGAACAGCGGCGGCGGGGGCGGCGGTTCGCCCGCGCCGAAGGCGCCCGCGGCCGCGTCGGATTCCTCCGCGCCCGCTCCCGCCGCTCCGTCTTATTCCCCGGCCGCGTCGCGCGCGCCCGTCGAGGCCGCGCCCCCGTCCTCGTCCAAGTCCAAGAGCTCCGGAGGAGCCAGCGGCGGGGAGATCGTCTCCGAAGGGGCCGCGGCTCCGTCCCGGCGCCCCACGCGCCTGGACTCCATCGACGAGCCCGAGCCCGCGGCCCGCAAGCCGGCGAAGGCCGTCGCGCCGCGGAACTCGACTCCGGCGCGGACCGAGGAGATGTCGTCGGCGAACAAAGCCTTGATGCGCAAGGAGATCAAGTCCCGCCTGCACTCGGCCCAGGAGCGCAGCCTGGCGGATCTCAAGGCGATCAACGGCGTGCGGATCATGATGCGCGAGAACGGCGATCCCGACGCGATCGGCATTCCCTCGCCCCTTCTGTTCCAATCCGGGATCTCGTTCCAGCGCGACGCCGTCCGCCTGCTCGATCCGCTGACCAAGCTGGTGTTCGCGCTGGGCAGCACCCAGGTCCTTATCCTGCCGGAAGGCACGGCGATGGGCGACGCCAAGGTCCTGGACATGCGCCGCACCATGGGGATTTCCTCGTCGCTGTACCAGGCGGGGGTCGCCCCGCCGCGCGTGCGCGTGAACCTGCTGAACACGCAGGTGGACATCCCCAAGGGCCTGGCCGATTTCAAGGGAGTGGTCATCGTTTTTCAGTACGATCAACCCATGCAGCTCGCGGTCGAAAGCGCCGTCGGCGACGAACTGGGACCGCCGATCTCCCTGGGCGTTTTCCCGCCCCAAATCCGCCCGTCGCGCAACCAGGGCGCGATCGTGGAATTCTCCGTTTCCGATCCGCCGGCGGGCCTGGTGTCCTGGAAGTTCCAGCTCCTGCAGCCGTCGAAGGACGGGACCGAATTGGCCGCGCTCCAGGAGGTCGTCGGCGGCGGCCCGGTGTTCCATCAGATCTTCTGGAACGGGCGCCAGAACTATTTCGGCACCCCGCTTCCGGCCGGACGCTACGAGTGCGTGCTCACGGCGCTGGACGCGAAGAACCGACAGCGTACCTTGCACCGCTGGATCCAGGTCCTTCCCGAGGAAGGCGATTCGGAGAAATTGCTGGCGTCCGGGCCGGAGCCGGTCAAGGGCTCCGACACCGCGGTGGAGGCCGTGCCGGCCGCGAAGGCCGCCGTTCCCGCCAACGCGGCGCCCAGCGAGGACCTCTCCGCGGGCGACGCCAAGCCGCTGGTCAAGGGCGTGAAGGCGGCCCCGGCGGCCGTGGAGATCGCCGCCGCCCCCAAGCCTTCCGCCAAGTCCAAGCGCAAGGTCGTCGCGCGCGGGGTGCGCGCGAAGAAGGCGGCGAAGGCCGACAAAGGCAAGGCCGCCAAGGCCGCCGAACCCTCCGCGGACGGCGGCGCGGCCGCCTCGGCCTCCGTTCCGGCGGCGAAGGTCAAGGCTCCGGCGCCCGAACAGGCTCCGGCTCCCGCCAAGCCCGGGCGCTACGAACTGGCCTTCAACAAGAACACCCATCAGATGACCGCCGCCGCCGAAAAGGCGCTGGCGAAGGCCGCCACCGACATCACCTCCTATCCCCTGGAAACGCTCCAGGTCGTGGGCCACGCGTCCGCCGACGAGGCCGACGCGGCCGCGCTGGCCGAGCGCCGCGCGCGGATGGTCGCCGGGCTTCTGATCAACCGCTACCAGGTCGAGCCCAAGAAAATCCAGGTCACGTCATCGACGGGAGAGGGGGCGACCGTGGATCTGATCCTCGCCCGCAACGACTGATGAGCAAGATCGACGAAATCGCGGAACAAATCGCCTTCGGCCAGCAAGGCCCGAAGAACGGCTCCAGCCTCGGGCTCTACCTGAGCCCGGACCTCATCTATCTGTCGGAATCGCACATGGGCAAGGACGGCCTCGTCGTCGATCACCTGGTCCGCATCCCCATTCCGGTCGACGAAAAGAAGAAGGCCGGGGCGACCGCGACGATGAACACGGACTTCCTCGAGGACCCGGTCAAGATCGGCGGCCTCATCAAGCAGTCGATGTCCCAGCTCCGCTGGAACTCGAAGACCGTGCGGGTGACTTTGTCCCATCACCTGGGCCTCCTGCGCTACTTCACGATGCCGGCCATGGACCGGCGCTTCCTGAAGAGCGCCGTCCCGCTCGAGGCCAAGAAGTACATCCCGATCCCGTTCGACGTCCTGGCCCACGATTTCCAGGCGATCCCGCTGGCGCCGGACGCGACCGGCAAGCCCCGCGTGGGCATCGTGATCGCCGTGACGCAGAAGAAGAACATCTCCAACGTCCAGGGACTGCTGGACTCCCTCGGCCTCAAGCTGGACGGGCTGGAGGTCGCGCCGCTGTCGGTGCTGCGCCTTTGGCAGGCCATCGACGCGCCGAAGGATCCCGCCCCGTTCCTCCACGTCCATCTCGACGGCGGCAACGTCCGCGTGATGGTGGTGGACAAGGGCTCTCCCGTCTTCTTCCGCGAGGTCTTCCTCAGCGCCGACGCGGCGCCCTCCGACCTGAGAAAGATCGACCTGATGGGCTGCCTCTCGTTCGTGCAGAAGCAGCTGGGCCTGACCACGGTGTCGCGCGTGCGCGTCAGCGGAAGCATCCCGAATCTCGAGGAGATGAAGGCCGCGTTCGCCGAGGACACCCACCTCCCGGCGACCGTGCAGGACACGCCCAAGCTCCTGTCGGTGAAAAGCGGCGACTGGGGCGGCTACGCCGCCCTGGGAGCGTCGGTGCGGTCTCCCGCCGTCTCCGGCTCGACCGTCGACATGGCGGCGACCGAGCGCGTCACCGACGACGAACGCCAGACCGCGCGGGACATCATCATCCTGGGACTTCTCGGCGGCCTGTTACTGGCGGGCGCCGGCCTGCTGAAGTCCGCGACGTACACCTACCGCGCCCAGGAGCTCCACAAATACGAGAGCAAGATCGATCCCGACATCAAGGCCGCCCTCAACGGGTTGGATCCGATCTCGATCGACAACCTCCTCAAGGACATGCAGGCGCAGTTGGACCAGATGCGCTCCCTGACCGGCTCCACCGCGCGGCACCCCAAGATTTCCGTCGTCCTCAAGGAGATCATCGACGCCATGCCGCCGAAGATCTGGCTGGACCACGTGTCCATCAGCAACCCGCTGATGGGCGCCGACAAGCAGCCTTTCGACATCACGCTCCGCGGCCACGCGCAGGATGCCTCGGTGAACGCCGAGCAGGCGCTGGCCTTCCAGTTGAAGGACACTTTGATCCGCAGCCCGCTGCTGGGCAAGACGTTCGAAATCAGCCTGTCGCTGCAGAAAATGGCCGGCGGCGACGACACGGGGTCGAACAGCCCCAACGGGCTCGACCCGAAGGCCTTGGCCGACCGCCTGGAAGAGAGGACTTCGTTCTCGATCGAACTGAAGTCGAAACGCTGATGAACGCCCAAGACCTGAAGCCTTATCTGGACGCGGTGCTGCAGGAAGTCGGCATCGTCACCAGCGCGCTGCGGGAAAAGGGCGCCAAGCGCTTCACGCGCGCCTTCGCCGCCGCCGGCTTCGCCGTCGTGGCCGCCTATTTCGGAGTCTACATGCCGCCGCAGCAGAAGAGCGCCCGCCTCCAGGCGGAGATCGACCGCGCCAAGACCATGGCCGACTACGGCGCCCAGTTCAAGGACCTGCGCGACCAGCTCAACGCCGCCTACACGGGCATGCCCCAGATCAACGACCGCGAGCAGTGGCTCACGAACTCCGTCCGCGACTCGCTGAACATGCCGGGGATCGTGACCGAGGATTTCAAGCCGATCCGCGAGCAGGAGCTCAACGGGCTGATCTTCCAGGTCTCCGCCGTCACCCTCAGCCTCAAATTTTCCGATTTCTTCGACTGGCTGCTGCGCCTGGAAAGCGCCCGTCCGCTGATGCAGCTTCAAAGCCTGGAACTGGGAAAGAAGCGCGAGAATCCCGGAATCAACACCGCCGCCTGCGACATCGCGACCGTGATCCCGAAGAAGAGGTTCCACTGATGGCTCCCGCCGACGGCGCCCGACGGGCCGGCTTGGGCTGGGTGATCCTGGCCGCGGCCCTCGCCGTGCCCGGTTTCCTCTTCTACAACTGGTGGTCGCACTTGAAATCCGAGCATGACCGGGGCGTCGCCGCGAAGGCGCGTTCGCGCGCGGCCGAAGGAAGCGTTTTCCAGACCCAGCCGGCCTCCCTCGCGCGTCCCGCGGTGGGCGTCTCCACGGCGGCGGCGTCCGCGCCCCCCGCGCCCCCCCCGCCCGGCCCCCCCCCAGGACGGCTGCCCGCCGCGCCCCGGGCCCCCCGCGG
>JBIOJO010000072.1:0-7020 GCA_044450965.1 Elusimicrobiota bacterium
ATTCTAACCCATCATGCCCGTCATCCTGTCACCGGCGGTCGGGTTAAGGACCAGGAAGAAAACTTCATCGGCTTCGGACGTCCTGGCCCCGTTGCCGAATCTCTTGAATGCCCGCCGTGGGCCTCAACACTCGTCTTTGAAGACCAGCTTAGACCGGGCTTCTATCAGGAGTGGGACGACTTCCCTTATCCAGATTCGCTTCGGCGCAATGGGCGGTATTTTGGCGACATCTGGATGACTGTCGCCTTCGCGCCCGCGCGCGGGAATCGCTGGGGAACCGAATACTGCGAGACGCATATCGATGCGCATTTTGGCGTTCAGTTCACCCAGCAGTCGCGAGACAAGACCCGGACGGAAAGCAAGTTCAAGGGTCTCGTCCCCCCCGAACACAAAAATCCCGGGCAGCTATACGAAGCGTATCAGGTCGAGAGGCTTCGCAAATGGGCTCCCGTCCGGACCTACTTCGGAAGCCTGGGGCCGAATGGGCACCGCGGCGATCGATGGCGCATGAAGGTACAATTGCTCTGCCGCCACGCCGCCCAAGATCGCCTGAGCGCAAACCCGCAAAAGTTCGCGCTGATCGTCACGATTGCAGACCCGACGAAAAAAGCGCCCGTCTACAACGAGATGGCGATAAAGATTCGCAATCGCTGGCAGTCTCAGAATCTCGCGCTACGCTCCAACATTCAAATTCAGCAATAGGCGGGGATTCACTATGTCCGGGGTCTAGGAGTGGGCTCCCAGAAAGAAAAACGACAGCCAAACATCGGCTGTCGTCTAGGAATTACAGGGGAAGAATTGGAGCGGGCGAGCGGAATCGAACCGCCGTCTGATCCTTGGCAAGGACCCGTTCTACCATTGAACCACGCCCGCGACCCGGCCAGTCTAGCAAAAGTTAGGCGGTCTTGGGAAGATGATCGGCGTCCGTCGGGCGCAGCGGGAAATGCTGCTGCATCATCGCGCCCTCGTCCTCGACCATGCGGCGGTTTTCCTCGTCGCGCGCTTGGAGGATGTCGGCGAACTTCTCGCGCAGCACCGCGACCACCCGGGGATCGAACTGCTTGCCCGCGCCTTCCTCGATGTACTTCAGCGCGTCCTCCACCGTCCACTCGCCCTTGTACACGCGCTTCGACGACAGCGCGTCGAACACGTCGGCGACCGTGACGATGCGCGCCTCGATGGAGATCGCGTCGCCCTTCAGCGCGTACGGATAGCCGGTGCCGTCGAACCACTCGTGGTGGCCGATGGCGACCTTGGAGGCCAGGCGCAGCAGGCGGCTCTCGGCGTTGGCCAGCATCTTCGCGCCGTACACCGTGTGCTTCTTCATCTCGTCGAATTCTTCGGGCGTCAGCTTGGCCGGCTTGCGCAGGATCGCGTCCGGGATGGCGACCTTGCCGATGTCGTGGAGCGGGGCCGCGTAGCGGATGTCCTCCGCCTCGGCGAACGTCAGGCCCATGCCCTGCGCCAGGATTCCGGAGAAGCGGCTCATGCGGCGCAGATGGCGGCCGGTATCTTCCTGGTCGCGGAACTCGGCCACGAGCGCCATGCGGTAGATGGTTTCCAGATGCGATTTGCGGAGCTCCTCGTACAAGGTCGCGTTCTCGATGAAGCTGCCGGCCATGGTGGCCAGGATGCGGAGCAGGCCCTCGTCTTCTTCGGTGAACGCGCCTTTGCCTTTATTAAGGACTTCGAACACGCCCAGGGACTTCCCGTCGCGCCCGCGCAGCGGCACGGCCAGCACGCTGCGCGTCTGATAGCCGGTGATCCGATCCAGGTCCTGCGCGAATCGCGTGTCCTTGTACGCGTCGCGGATGTTGACCGCGGAACCGGTCTTCGCCACGAAGCCGGCGATGCCCTGGCCCAGCGGGATGCGGAGGATTTTCTCCTCCATGCCGAGCGCGATCTTCGTCCACAGCTCGCCCTTGTACGGGTCGACCAGGAAGACGGAGCAGCGGTCCGCGCCCAGGATGTTGCGGACCTCCTCGGCGATGATCGTCAGCAGGCTGTCCAGGTGGGTTTCCGCCGCGACCATGCGGCCGAACCGGGCGAGGAGCGACTGGCGCTTTTCGAGTTCTTGTCTACGTCCCATGTCGGTCCTTGAGCGCTCGCGCGACGTATTCGGAAATATGGAGCACCTGGGCGTCAGGATAGTATTTCCTCAATCCACGGGCAAGCTGGATCAGGCACGAAGTGGAGCTGGTCACGATCGTCCCCGCCTGGACCGCCGCCGCGTTGCCGACCTTGCGCCGCAGGACGTCGTCCGACAGCTCCTCATGGACGAACGCGAACGCTCCGGCGCCGCCGCAGCAGACGTCGGAGCCCGCCATCTCGCAGTAATCATCCCCCGCCGCGGCCTTGACGGCCTTCCGGGGCTGATCCTTGAGACCCTGGCCGTTGAGCGCGCGGCAGGAATCGTGATAAGTGACCTTCGCGCCGTCCGCGGCCAGCGGCACGACGACGGGATGCTCCCCGTACACCTCGACGGCGTCGCGCACGCGGGCGGCGAAACGCTCCGCGCGCGGCCGCCACTCGGCGTCCGACGGCATGAGGAAGAGTTGAGGGTAGGACTTCAGGAACGCCACGCACGACGAGCAATCGCCGACGATCGGGGCGTCGCCGTTCTTCTCCGCGAGCTCGATGTTTTTTCGGGCCAAGGTCCGGGCATCGTCGATGTCGCCGTAATTGTTGGCGAGGAGTCCGCAGCAGGAATTCTCCATGAAGCGCCCCGGTCCTTGGAGCTTCGTCAAGGCCTCCCACGTCGCCTTGCCCACGCGCGGATAGAGGTAGCGCGGCCCGCACGGCGCGAAGTAATTCCAGTTGTCGCCCTCCCCCTCGCGCCGCAGGGTCGAAAGCTCGCTGTCGAGCAGCCGTAACGGAGATTCGTCCACGTGCTCGTCCATCGCGGCCAGCACGGGAAGCCCGACCGCACGGAGGATGGGGCGACCCAGGCGAGAAAGACCCAAGCGCTTGAGCAGGTATCCGATCTTCAATAAGAACGACAACGTCCCAGGCGAGGTGATCAACAACCGCGAGGCCTGCCGCACCAGCCAATGCGGCTCGCCGCGCAACGCCCGGCGGCCTTCCAGAACGATGTCCGGCACCGAGACCTTGGCGTAGCACGCCGTCACGCAGGCGCCGCAAAGCAGGCAAGAAGACAACGCCTCCTCGGCGGCTTGCGGATCGTCCAATTTCCCTTCCAACATCAGCCGGACCAGCTGGTTGCGCCCGCGCGGGGAGTGGGATTCCTTTCCGGTCGCGACGTAGGTGGGGCAGGCCTGCTCGCAATAGCCGCAGCGCGAGCACTGGCTGGCGGCGTCGTAGGTGGTGCGTTCACCGAGGTCCGTCAGCAGGCGGCCCAAAGGTTCGGCCATGCACCATTATACTCCGCGGGCGCGCGGATGGGTGGAGCATGGAACAAATCCGGCTCCCCCTTCGTATACCTAGGACGCCGATCGGGACGGAAGGGCCGCCTCTTGACGGCAGTTTATTTTCTATGTATACTGAAATAAGAGATTTCGAATGGGATCCGACAAAAGCGAGCCGCAATTCACTCAAGCACGGGACCAGCTTTCAAACGGCCTCATTCGCGTTCGACGATCCCGATGCGCTCACTATTGAAGATCACAGGCACTCGACGCACGAGGCCAGGCGCTGGCTGATCGGGGATTCAGGATCGGGCGTCCTCGTCGTCGTTTTCACCATTCGTCCGCCGGGGAAGAGGATCCGGATCATCAGCGCGCGGCGCGCCGGTCGTACGGAAAGGAGGCGATATGAAGAAGAGAAAAGATTTCGACTTTTCGAAAGCCCGCCGGGTCACTCCTGAAGAAACGGAGGTCTTCCGCCGCGCGATCGAAAACACCTTCGCCATTCAGCGTCCGCCGCGCGGCCGCCCGCCCAAAGGCGCGGACAAATACCGCGCCGTCCATATCCGCCTGCACCCGCGGATACTGGCCTGGGCGAGAGCCAAGGCCAAGCGCCGCGGCATCGGATATCAGACGCTCATCAACGAAACCCTCCTCCGTCACGCGGCCGCCTAAGAACCCCCGGTGACCCGCGATTCATTGATAGAATGGACGCGACGAATTTTCCGGAGGCTCCGATGAAGCGCTACGCGTTGCTGTTGTTGATGATTCCCGCCGCCGCCTGCACCACGATGGGCAAGCTGAAGGAGCAGGAAAGCGCGACGGCCGCCCAGAAGTCCCGCGCCGACGGCCTGGACGCCCAGTTGGCCGCGCTCAAGACGGCGCACGCCGCGACCGTCGAGGCCGGCCTCAAGGTCTCCACCGATCTGAAGGCCGCGTCAGACCAGCTGGCCGCCGCGCAGACCTCCAACAAGGATCTCCAGCAGGCGCTCGACGCGAAGAAAGGCGAGCTGACCCAGAAGGTCTCGGATCTGATCAAGCAGCGCGACGCGCTGTCCGCGATGAACTCCGAGCAGTCCGCCCGGATCGCCGCGCTCGAGAAGAAGGCCGCCGCCGCGGACGCCGCGCGCGCCGCGGCCGAGGCCGAGAAAGCCGCGGAAGTGGAGAAGGTTCGGAAAAACTACGAGGACCTGACCTCCGGGCTCAAGTCCGAGATCGCCGCCGGAGAGATCAAGATCACCCAGCTGCAGGGCAAGCTCACCGTCAACCTGGTGGACCGCATCCTGTTCGACTCCGGCAAGGCCGAGGTCAAGGACGACGGGCGCCGCGTCCTGGACAAGGTCGGCGGCGTGCTGAACACGGTGCTGGACAAGAACATCCGCATCGAAGGCCACACCGACAACAAGCCCATCACCGGCGAGCTCCAGTCGAAATACCCGACGAACTGGGAGCTGTCCACCGCGCGCGCGACGGCCGTCGCGCGCTACCAGCAGGACAAGGCGAAGGTGGATCCCACGCGCCTGGTCGCGGCCGGCTACGGCGAATTCCACCCCGTCGCGTCCAACGACACGCTGGAGAGCCGCGCTCTGAACCGCCGCATCGAGATCGTCCTGGTCCCGAAGGACTAAAGCCGGGCCAGCTCCGGGTTCATGCGCCCGCCGGGATCGAACGCGGCGCGCGCCTTGAGCGCCCAGGGCCCGAACGACGGAACGCGCGCGGGCGGCAGGGACAGGGGAACGTCCACCGGCCTCGCGTGGAGCTTGAAGGTGGCTTCCAGTATCACCCCGAACATCCCCCAGGAACCGACGACCAGACGCGGAAGATCGTAGCCCGCGACGTTTTTGACGACCTTCCCGCCCAATTCGACGACGTCGCCGTTCGACAGCAGCAGCCGCATCCCCAAAAGGTCCTCGCGGATTCCGGGCCACGGCCGCGCGGCCAGCAGACCGCCCACCGTACCGCCGACCTTCGGCAGGCGCAGATGGAAATTCTGGGCCTCCAGCTCCCGATGCAGGCCGTGCAGGGAGACTCCCGCCTCGACGGTCAAGGTGTAGTTCTTGCGGTCCCAATCGACGATACGGCTCATGCCCGTCGTCAGCAGCTCGACCGCGCCGTCCGGAGTCGCGTCCGCCCTTCGGGTGGACGCGCCGCGCACGCGGAACGCGGCGTCCTTGGGCGCCTCCCGGACCTTTTCGACGAGAAGGTTCGCGTGCTCCGACAGCGGCGCCGCCGGCGGGCGGACGAAGCCGGGACCGGACTTGGGCGCGCCGGGAAGCGGGAACAGCTTGTCGGGATTGGCCAGGTGCGCGGGGTCCAGCGCCGACTTGACCCGGTGGAACAGCGCCAAGGTCGGCGGCGTGAACAGCCACGCCATCGCGTCGCGCTTGTCCAGACCGATCCCGTGCTCCCCGGACAGCGAGCCGCCCAGCTCCACGCACGCCTGCAGCATTTCGTGGCCCGCGGCCTTGACCCGGGCGGTCAGGTCCGCGTCGCGCTCGTCGAAAACGATGTTCGGATGGATGTTGCCGTCCCCGGCGTGGAACAGCAGGTACGCCTTGACCGAATACTTGGCGGCGATCTCCTGCAGGCGGCGCACGCACTCCGGGAGCTTGTCGCGCGGCACGACGCCGTCCTCCACCAGGACGTTCGGCGCCAGACGCGCCAGCGCGGAGTAGGCCCCGCGGCGGCCCTCCCAAAGACGGTCGCGCTCCACGGCGTCGGCGGCGGCGCGCACGGACGCGGCGCGATGCTCGCGGCACAGGATCTCGACGGCCGCCGCCTCGCGCTCGACCGCCGCCCGCTCTCCGTCCAGTTCGATCAGCAGGACCGCCGGGTCCTTCGGATATCCGAGCGGACGCGCGGCCTCCACGGACTCCACCGTGGCCCGGTCCATGGCTTCCAGACAGCGCGGCAGAACGCCCGCCGCGATGATCGCCGACACGCATTCGATCGCCGCGTCGATCGACGGGAAGCCCGCCAGCAAAGTGCGCGCCTCCTGGGGAATCGGCGTCAGCTTGACCCACAGGCGCGTCAGCACGCCCAAGGTGCCCTCCGCTCCGACCAGCAGGCTGGCCATCTCCGGGCCCGCGTCGTCGTGTGAGAAACGGGCGACGCTCCCGTCCGCCATCACGGCCTCGACGGCGAGCACGTGGTTCGTGGTGACGCCGTACTTCAGGCAGCGCGGACCGCCGGCGTTCTCCGACGCGTTTCCGCCCAAAGTGGAGACCCGGAAGCTGGCGGGGTCCGGAGCGTAGAACAGCCCGACCTTCTCGGCTTCCTTCTGCAGCTCCAGGTTGACGACGCCGGGCTCCACGCACGCGACGCGCGCGGCCGCGTCCAGCGAAAGGATCCGGTTCATCCGCGCCAGGGAGATCACCAGCCCGCCCTTGAGCGGGATGCAGCCCCCGGACAGGTTCGTGCCGGCCCCGCGCGCGATGAAGGGGATCCGATTGCGCGCGCACCAGGCCACCGCGCCGCGCACGTCCCCGGCCGAGCGGGCGATCAGCACCGCGTCCGGCCGCGCCCGGTCCAGCGCCCCGTCGTAGGAATAGACCGCCAGATCGGAGGACGAGGTCAGCAGGGAGCCGGGAGAGACGGCCGCGCCGAGTTCGGTCAGAGCGCTCATGCGCTCAGGCCTTCGGCGGCGCCGTCGGGGGCA
>JBIOJO010000073.1:0-6880 GCA_044450965.1 Elusimicrobiota bacterium
CCCGTCATTGGCCCGCGTCGCCGCGGCGTCTGAAGGCCCCCGCCCGGAAAACCCGTCCCGCGCGTCGGCCCTCGACTCGTTCTGGGACGGAACGGCGCAACGGAACAAACGCGCCGTGGAAACTTTCGCGCCGTTGGCGCGAAGACAGGCGGATGAACACGGCCGCGTCACCCCGGATCTCCAAGCCGCTTTGACCCGCATCGAAAGCGCCCACGCGAACACGTTCACGCGCGGCGCCCGTCGCGAGTGGCAGAACCTCGTCGCTTCCCTCGGCGCTCAAACCACCTTACCCATCGTGACTCCGCCAGTCGCCGTCCCCTATTGGCAGAAGGGCGCCCATCCGCTGGCGAACTTCCAAAGTCGTCCCAATCTCCCCGAGGAAGCGGACGTCGTCATCGTCGGCGCCGGTCTCACCGGGGCGGCCGCGGCATATCGCCTCGCGGAGGCGGCCCAGGCGAAAGGCCTCAAAGTGGTCGTATTGGATGGCGGCGACCCCGCCGGCCAAGCCTCCGGCCGTAACGGCGGCAACTTCGAACTGATCCCGGAGAACTACAAGGGCGACTACGAAGGCCTGGCCGCGGAACGCGCGCGCCTGTCCAAACCGCTTCACCCCGGCGCGACCGCCGCGGAGCTCCGCGAACTGGGTGAGCGCCAAGCCCGCGCCATCCTTCGCCTGGCCGCTCGAAACCGCGAGGTCCTGCTCGACATCGTCCGTCGCGAGAATATTCAAGCCGACGTGACGCCCGCCGGCTGGGTCCGGGCCGCCGTCAACGCGACCGAGGACAAGGGTCTGGCCGCCGAGGTGGCGCTGGTTCGCTCCCTCGGCCTGGACATGCGCGCGCTGACCCCGCGCGAGCTGGACGAAGCCATGGGCGTTGCGCCGGGCACGAACAAATTCGGCGGGCGTCTGTCGGAGTCCGACGGCAATTATCATCCGTTCAAATACGTGAACGGCGCCCTGCAGGCCGCCTTGGCCAAAGGCGCCGAGCTGTACACGCGCACCGAGGTCCGCCGCCTGACCGAACTGGGGAACGGCGAGCATCTGGTGGAGACCGAACGCGGGAACATCCGCGCCAAGCAGGTGATCCTGGCCAGCGGGGCCTTCACCGCGAAGCTGGTGCCCGGGCTGGACATCAAGCTGTACCGGTCGCAGGTCCAAGTCACCGAGCACGTCCAGGACCGGTGGAAAGGCCGCACCGTCACCGCCGACCAGGGCGACCTGTACGGCCACTTCCCTCAAGGAGAGTCCTACACGAAAATGGACGGCGTGAAGCGCGCGCCGCTCCTGCTGGGCGGCGGCCGCGACAAACCCACGCGCGCGGCGCGCTCCCGGGACATCATGCGCTCGCACGCCATCAGCAAGCGCCTGCTGAGCCGACGCGACGGGATGTTCCCGGAGCTGAAGGGCGTTCCTCCCTCCCGCGAATGGGCCGGTCCGCTGGACTACGCCCCGGACCAGCTGCCCGGCATCGGCCTCCTGCGCCCGGGGCTGATCGTCGCCGCCGGATTCTCCGGCTACGGCGGCACCTACACGCAGGCCGCCGGCGAAGCCGCGGCGATCATCGCTCTGACCGGAAAGGCTCCCGAGTGGCTCCCGCAGGACATCTTCTCGCCGCGCCGCTTCCTGAAGCCGGGCGGCGCGCCCGCGCTGAAGAACGATCCCGCGCCCCTCGACGGTCCGACGCGGCCCGCGGACGCGTCGCCGGATGAGCCGTCGCGCTCGATCAACTCGTTTTGGAGCGGCTTCGACGACTACGAAGGCGAATCAAGCCTTCAGACCCTCGGCGCGGCCGACGAGTCCGACGCCGGCTCCGCCGCGCCGTGGCTGGTCCTCAAGGACCGGAAGCTGGCCGCGGCTCTCGACGCGGCGGTGACCTTGGCCCGGACCACCGACGCCGGCCGCCGCGCCCTGGACGCCGCCGAGAAGGCGCTGACCTCCGAAGGCCGGACCTTGTCCATCGAGGTGAAGGACCTGGGCCGCAATTGGGGCGAGTACGATTATTTGGACGGCCGCATGCGCTTGCATCGCCGTTTGTTCGAGAAAGGCCGCGAGGCCGAACTCGCGGGCACGCTCGCCCATGAACTTCTACATGTGGCCCAACACGCGGCCGGGCTGCCGTCGAACGCCTTGGAGCTCGAGATCGAAGCCCATCTTCAAGATTTGGCGCTCATGAACGAATTGGGCCTGCGTACGCCTCCCAACACCTTCGCCCGCCAAACGGAAGAAGCGCTCAAGAAAGGCCCCGCCGCCTTCATCGCCTTGATCCAGATGGCCGTGCCGGGCAGCCCGTTCCTGGGCGAATCGTCGTTCGCCGACATCGTGGACCAGCTGGAGCAGGACCTGGAGTCGGCCGAGGGCCACCGCGGACCGCGCGCCGGGAAATACGCGGACGCGATCGCTCGGGATATGAAGTCATTACGGTCCAAGAAGGGCCGCGCGGCCTACAAGGCCTTTTCCCAGCGAGTTCTCGAGCTCCTCAAGTCCCGCGCCTCGCAAGCGGGCGCCTGAACGACTGGCTCCAGAGTCAGTTAGGTGTCGCGAACGACACCAAGACCTGCGCCGGCGCGAGTTTCAGTTCTTCTTAAGAACCAGCCACAGCGCGTTCTCGTCCCCGCACAACGACGCGGGCTTGCCGTTATACCCATAACAAATGGGCAGCGAGAACTTCGTGCGCAGAACGAGCGCCGCGATCTGCTGTGAGTCATAACTGCGCAAATCATAAGTCGACTCGAGCACCTTCCCGTCCACATGCACGAAATTGATTATTTTCTCCCGCCGCGTGCGTTTCTCCGGGGGCAAGGTCATCATCACATGTCTTATTGATTTCCCAGAGCGCCGTGCTTCCCAGACCTCTTCGTCGGGCATACCTTGCCCATAAACGGCCAGATCCAGACCCAGGATGAACAAACCGCCTGGATTCAGCGCGTCGTAGGTGCCGCGCAGATGCGCCACCGCGTCTTTGTCGGTGTGCAGATGCCGAAACGTCGACAAAAGATTGAACGCGAGGTCATATCGTCGTTTCGGCCGAAACGAAGTCATATCCCCGCGGGTCACATTCGCACGCGGGCCATATTTCGCCAGGCGCTTCTTCGCGTACGCGACCATCTTGGGGGATATATCGTAACCATCGACCTCCCAGCCGCGCCGAAGAAGTCCCGCCATGTAGCGCCCAGTCCCGCACGCCGGCTCCAACGCCGTTTTGCCGCCGTTTCCATGCTGCTTGGCGATATAATCCAAAAGCCACACTTCGTCGTCGGTCCCGTCGGCGTGGATCAAATCATAAAGACTTGGATCGGCGTAAAAAAACGCTTCGCCGCCGCTCACGGCATCTTGCCGGTCACCACGACATTGCGCGTGGGCTGGGCCAGCGCGATGCCGTCGGCGTCCAGCGCCGCGACCAATCCCAGGAGGATGGACTGCTGGCGGTCCATGTAAAGGGCGTAATCGCCGTTCAAGACATGGAACACCACCTCGTACTGGAAGCCGGTGTCCAGGATGGCGGCCAGGTGGGCGCGGTCGAAGCGGATGTCGGGCGTCTTGGCCGTGATGGCGCGGAGCTGCTCCGGAATCTTCGCCAACGTGGCGGCCGGGGTGCCCAGGGGCACCGAGAAGTTGAACAGCACGCGGCGGGCGGACAGGTCGCGGAAGTTCTGGATGCGCGACGAGGTCAGCGACGAGTTCGGGAACACCAGCAATTCCCCGCCCAAGGAGCGGATGCGGGTGGTCTTGACGCCGATGTGCTGGACGGTGCCGAAGAAATCGCCCACCTTGATGGAGTCGCCCACCACGAAGGGCTTGTCCAGGTAGATGGCCACGGCGGAGAACAGGTCTCCCAGGATGGCCTGGGCCGCCAGGGCCACGGCCACGCCGCCGATGCCCAGTCCCGCCAGCAAAGAGGTGACATTGAAGCCCAGGTTGCTCAGCGCGAACAGCAAAGCCGCCATCCAGATGACGCCTTTGACCAGCATGGTGGCGGCGGCGGCGGTGTCGCGGCTGGCCGGATCGGCGCTGTTCTCCACCATGGCATGGCGGATGGCGTAGGTGGCGGCGGTGGTCAGCAGTCCGACCAGGCGATAGGCCACGACCAGGACGAACACGGCGTGAAGCGCGGTGTCCAGGCGGGCGGGCAACTCCAGGGGGCGGGCGGCCAGGTACAGGGCGACCACGGCCAGCTCATGGCGGTGCACCTGCACCAGCAGATCGGACGCCAGGCCCGGGAGATGGGTGCGAAGGACGCGGCGGGTGACCAAGAACACCCAGGTGATGGCCAGGAAGGTGACGCCGGCCAGGGTATAGGCCGAAACGGGGTTGCCGAAGTACTCGTTTTGGAGGAAAGCCAGGTGATGCATCCTTCTATTATGCCCGATTTGGACATGTCGGGACTTTGACCTGTATCAAGCCGAAAACGGCCCCATTTGGTATAATTGTCGTCTGAACTTTGGGGCGCCGTCGCCCCCTACCTGGAGATCAAATGCCCACCGCCACCGCCATGAAAAACGATTATAAGGTCAAGGACATCACGCTCGCCGACTGGGGCCGCAAGGAAATCACCATCGCCGAGAGCGAGATGCCGGGCCTGATGGCTCTGCGCGCGGAATACAAGGGCAAGCTTCCTCTTAAGGGCGCGCGCATCGCGGGCTGCCTGCACATGACCATCCAGACGGCGGTCCTGATCGAGACGCTGCTGGAGCTGGGCGCGGAAGTGCGCTGGTCTTCCTGCAACATCTTCTCCACGCAGGATCACGCCGCCGCCGCCATCGCGAAGGCCGGGAAGGCGGCGGTGTTCGCCTGGAAGGGCCTGTCCGAGAAGGACTTCGACTGGTGCATCGAGCAGACTTTGAAGTTCCCGGACGGCCAGCCGCTGAACATGATCCTGGACGACGGCGGGGACCTGACGAACATGGTCTTCGACCGCTTCCCCAAAATGGCGAAGGACATCGTGGGTCTGTCTGAAGAGACGACCACGGGCGTGCACCGCCTGGTCCAGCGCATGGCCGCGGGCACTCTGCTGACCCCCGCCATCAACATCAACGACAGCTGCACGAAGAGCAAGTTCGACAACCTGTACGGCTGCCGCGAGTCGCTGCTCGACGGCCTGAAGCGCGCCACGGACGTGATGGTGGCGGGCAAGATCGCGGTGGTGGCCGGCTACGGCGACGTGGGCAAGGGCTGCGCGCAGTCCCTGCGCGGTCAGGGCGCGCGGGTCCTCATCACGGAGATCGACCCGATCAACGCTCTGCAGGCGTGCATGGAAGGCTACCAGGTGGTCACGATGGACGAGGCCGCCTCCATGGGCGACATCTTCGTCACGGCGACGGGCTGCAAGGACGTCATCCTGCGCAAGCACTTGGACGCGATGAAGTCCCAGGCGATCGTCTGCAACATCGGGCACTTCGACTTGGAGATCGACATCGCCTCCATGACTTCCGACAAGAAGCTCAAGAAGGTGGAGATCAAGCCGCAGGTGGACCAGTTCGTGTGGCCCAACGGCAAGGTGGTCACGGTGTTGGCCGAGGGCCGGTTGGTCAATCTGGGCTGCGCCACGGGCCACCCCAGCTTCGTGATGTCCTGCTCCTTCACCAACCAGGTGATGGCGCAGTTGGAGCTGTGGAACAACAAGGCCACGGGCAAGTACAAGAAGCAGGTTTATCTGCTCCCGAAGGAGCTGGACGAGAAGGTCGCCATGCTCCACCTCGGCAAGCTGGGCGCCAAGCTCACCAAGCTGACGAAGGGACAGGCCGACTACCTGGGCATCAGCGTGGAAGGACCGTTCAAGCCCGACAACTACCGCTACTAGATTCACGCGGTCGGAAATAAAGAGGCCCCGGCAGGGATTCCTGCCGGGGTCTCTCGTTTTCCAGAAACATTTCTTCCAAAAAAATCTCACCAATTCGTTCGTGCCTGATGCGGCACATAGGTCGGCTGCTTGCGCGCGTGAAGAGCTAACAGCTCCTGCGCCCGCCGCGGCCAAGGCGACACGAATGGAACTTTTTCGAGGTCTCAATCGTATGATGACATGCAGCCAATTCCACCCCACGCCGGAAGCCGCATCTATTACGTCCGCGGACAGCGCGTCATGCTGGACGCGGATTTAGCCGAAATATACGGCGTTGAGACACGCGCGCTCAATCAAGCTGTCAGACGCAATATTGAACGCTTTCCCGACGACTTTCGATTCGAATTGACCCGCGTCGAGATCGCGAGGATATCACAGATTGTGATACCCTCCGGCCCGACTTCGAAGATCAAATACGCCAACCGTGTCTCGGCATATACCGAGCACGGCGCCGTCATGTTGGCGGCAGTCCTCAATTCATCCCGGGCGGTTCAAGCCAGCGTCGCGATCTCTCGCGCCTTCGTCAGTCTTAGGCGGCTCACCTTCGGACGACGCGAGCTCGCTTCTCGACTCAAAGAGCTTGAGTTGCGCGTGGGAACCCACGACGGCGAGATCAAGCATCTGTTCGACGCATTGGGCGAATTGATCGATGCCCCAATTCCGAAACCGCGTCAGGTCGGATTTCACATTTCAAAAGAATAAGGCAACGTCACAATTGCCCCATCCGGCCTACCCCGCACCCCTGCCCAAAGACCTTTTGGCCCTCCACCGCTCCATGTACTAGTATCCCCATCCGCCGAGGAATGCCGGCGACGGCTTCGAAAACCGTCGCCTCCGGAGTTGTCCCATGCATCCCTCATCCTTTCTGCTGGCCGTCGCCGTTCTTGCCGTTCCCTCCCACGCGATCATCGCTCTCACCGAGGACGTCGCGCATTCTCAGGCTCTCTACGCCCTCAACGCCATGCAGGCGCCCAGCATGGAGCACGGCCGCTTCTACGACGCCGCCGCCCGCCGCGCGTGGACCGTCAACCTTGAAGCCGTCA
>JBIOJO010000074.1:0-5383 GCA_044450965.1 Elusimicrobiota bacterium
CCCGGCGCGCGCCGCGCTGGGCGCGGCGCTGCTCTGGCTGGGAGGACGCGCCGCCGTCCGGGCGGCGGATTGGCGCGACGACGCGTCGTATTACCGCGCCGCCGTCGCGTGCAATCCCGTTTCCGCGAAAGCGCGCGGCGGGCTGGGCCTGGCCCTTCTCCGCGCGGGCCGGACCGCCGAGGGAGAATCGGCCCTTCAGGAGGCCGTCAGCCTGAACCCCGCGCTGTTCGATCCCGCGATGAACCTGGCCCTTCTGTCGTATGAACGCGGGAACCTGGCGGAGGCGCGTGCGCGCCTGGAGCGCGCGCTGGCCCTGAGCCCCGACGCGCCCGACGGGCTGACCCTGAAGGCGCTGCTCGACGAGCGCGACGGCGACTGGGCCGGCGCCGCCGCCGCGCTGTCCCGCGCGGTCGCGGTTCGTCCGGACGATTTCGTCGCGCGCTTCGATCTGGCGCGGGCGCTGGCCGCGCTGGGCCGGCGGGAGGAAGCCGCCGCGCAGCTGGACGCCTGCCTCCGGCTGGCCCCCGACGACGCCGGCCGCGAGGACGCGCGGCGGATGCGCGAAGGGCTGGCGCGAGGAAATAAATGAGAGACTCCGCCTCGGAACGGCGTTTGAACGCGGCCGTTTTCGCCGCGGCCCTGCTGCTGTATCTGTCCTTCCGTTCCCTGTACTTCAACTTCGACGGCGTGGCCTGCGCCATCGCCGTGGAGCTGTCGGACTTCAAGCATCTGGTCCACGGCAATCACCTGGCCTACGGCGTCGTCGGGTGGCTGTTCGACCGCGCGTGGAGGATCTTGGGCTACGGCGGGCCGGCGATGCTGCCGCTCCAGGTTCTGGATTCCCTGCTGGGCGCCGCGGGCGCGACGGCGTTCGCCTCCCTGCTCCGCCGCTCCGGCCGGAGCGACCGCGAGGCCGCGTTGGGGGCGGCGGCGCTGGCCGTCTCCTCGGCCTGGTGGTTCTGGAGCCTGGAGGCGCAGGTCTATCTGTTGGGCGCCCTCTTCGCGGCGCTGGCCGCCCGCGAGTGCCTGGCGGAGAATCCCCGTCCGGCCGTCGCCGGCCTGTGGCACGCGGCCGCCGCGCTGGGCCACGTCGGTCACCTGATGGCCCTGCCCGCGTTGGCGTGGGCGCTGACCCGCAAGGGCGGACGAAAATCCCTGCGCCCGTATCTGGCGGCGCTGTTCGTCTCCTTGGCGGCCGCCTACGCCGCCGCGGGGATTCTCGCCGTCAGGCCGTCCACGCTCGACGAGCTTCGCCTGTGGCTGCTGGGCAGCGCGGCGCTGGGCGTGGACCGCGGCTTCTCCTGGCACGCCGCGTCCCTCTCCGCGGCCCTCCCCGCCTGGTTCGCCATGACCTTCCGGATTTTCTGCGAGTTCGTCGGCCGCCCCCCGCTGGCCCGCGCCGCCGGTTTCCTGCTGGCGCTGATTCCCCTGGCGGCGGCCGCGCGCGGCGCGCGCCGCGGCGGCACGCGGGCCCGGTTCTGGCTGATCTGGCTGGCCGGCTACGCCGTCCTGTTCGTCAACTGGGAGCCGTTCACCATGGTGTACCGGATCAGCGACCTGCTCGCGCTCTGGGCGCTGGCGCTGATCGGGCTGGATGATCTTCCTCCCCGCGCGCGCGCCGGGGCGCTGGCCGCGTGGACGGCCGCCGCCCTCGCCTTCAATTTGGCCTTCACCGTGCGCCCCGCCGCGGATCCGGCGTCGAACGCGGATCTGGTCGAGGCCCGCTGGTCGGCCGTTCATGTCCCGGACGACGCCTGGGTGCTCACCTACGGCAACGGCTCGGTCTATCTGCCGTACTTCGCGCACCGCAAGGTCGTCAATCTCCGCTACCTGGAAGCGCCCGAGGCGCTGGAAGCCCGTCTGGACCGATTGAACGCGGGCGGCGAGGGCGTGTTCGTCTCGGACCGGACGCTGGAACTCACCGGCCACCTCGCGCCGCTGGCGGCCTACGGATTGGAGCCCGCCGGGGAGTGGGACGGCCTGACGCTGTACCGGGTCCGCCGCGCGACGGTCAAGGGCCGGTGACGGAGACCGGAGTCTTCTCGTCGTTGGGCGCGCGCGCGTCGATCCGGTAGCTGTAGCCCGTGGTGGAGAAGCGCACGCCGTAGGCCGGATCCAGGAGGACCGCCAAGCCGGACTTGAAGCCCGCGGGATCGCCGCTGACCACCGCCAGATCGTCGGTGCTGACGGAAAAGCGCCCGTTGCCGTAAAAGTAGAGGCGCTCCAGAACCTTCATCTCCTCCAGCGACGCCTGGGCCGCCGAGGCGCGGTAGATCCGGTCGAAACGCGGCAGCACCACCCAGCGCCAGTACCACAGCCCGCCGAATCCCGCCAAGCACAGGGCCGAGGCGACGCGCAGGCGGACCAGGCGCGACGCGGAGGACGGAACGTCCTCCACCACGAAGCTGCCCGCGATCAGATCGTGCCAGCCGCGGCGGGAGCGGTCCACCAGAGTCCAGGCGAAGCCCAGGTCCCCGATCGAACTGAGCAGATACCCCGCCGACCGGAGAGCCGCGCGCCCCGCCTCCAGCGGCTCGCCTTGGGCGTCCACCACGCGCAGGCCGAGCAAAGCCTTCCCCGCGGAGCGGCGGCCTTCGCCGGACATGTACGCCTGATACAGAAGAAAGACCCCGGACCACAAGGCCGCGAACAGCGGACCGCGCGGGTTTCCCCAGACGTGCTCATGGGGATAGAACAGCTTGAGGCTGAGGAAATAACCGCCGGCGGCCAAGCCCGCGTCGACCGTGAACGCCGCGATCCGCGCGCTGACGGGAGCTAGATTCTCCGGCATCCGTCCCTCATCCCGGGGTCTTCACCAACGCCTTGGCGCAGGAGCCCATGACGCCGGGAGTCGTCGTCTTGAATTCGGCGTACTCGACGATCGTTCCGGGCGGCGGGGCGACCTGGCACGAGACCAGGCTCTGGAGGCGCATGAGCGCCATCTGCTTGGAATGATCGAGCAGGGCGCGGTTGCGCGTCGTGAAGCAGCCGACCGCGGTGAAGCCCTCGGCGCCGGGATGCGGCGGCTCCTTCATCCAGGTCAACGGGGGTTCGGCCGAGCTCGCCAAGGCGTTCTGCTGGTCCACCGACGGACGCAGGTTGATCACGCAGCCCACGTTCGCCGTCAGCGGCGGGTTCGCGGGCGAGAGGACGGCGGGGCGCTCGACCACCGCGTCCGGCGCGCAGTCGGGCTTCCCGCCGCAGACCTTCGCGACGGCGGCGTCCTCGGCCTTGCGCTCCGTCGCGACGCGAGTCAGGGCCGAGGTCAAGGCCGCGTCGGGAGCGGCTTTCGCCGTCGCGGGCGCGGCCAAAGAGCCGAAGACGCCCATCGCGCCCGTCCCCGTCAGGGCCAGCGCGGGCGACCGGGAAACCTCCGCCACCGCTTCCGACGGCGACGCCGCGGCCGCGGTCTGGTACGCCTTCGCCCGCGCCCCCACCACGTCGCCGGCCAGCAGGATTTTCGTCACGGGCTCGACGGCCGCGGCCAGATCGTAGCCGCCGCGCGCGCTCTTCTTCACGAGCACCGGCGTCTCCTCGATCTTGCCGTCCGCGCCGTTCGCCCGCACCAGCAAGGTGAGATTCCCGTTCGCGTCGGCGTACTTGCCGTTCGAATTGATCTTCCAGCGGGCGGCGCCGCCGTAGCCCGACGCGGCCAGTTCCCGCGCCGCTTGGGCCCGCGCCTCGAGGTTGGCCGGAGCCTGCGCGCCCGCGTTCTCGAAGGTCTGCCCCAGCTTATCGGCGGTCAGGCCCCCTTGGACCTGCGCCATCAGCTTCTCGAAGGACGGGTGGCGGTAGCCGCCGTCGCTCAGCTTCGGCGCCTTCTCCTTCTCCGCCCGCCCGTCGGCCGCCTTCAGGTTCTTCTGCATCCAGACGTTGAACTCGAAGAAGACGCTGGCGGTCCCGGCCGTGACCGGGTCGCGCTCGCTCTTGCCCCCGCGCACGCGGGCCGCGACATAGGCGTAGTCCTCGCCGTCCAAGGTCGCCGACAAGGCCCCATCCTCCCCCCGCCGCAAGATCACGCGCCGCACGGGCTTGTCGGAAATCTTGAAGACGATTTCGGGCTGGCTGCTTCCGGGAAAGGTGATTTTCCCCTGCTTCAGATCCAGCAGAGCCTTGTCGTCGCTCCCCGCCGCTTTGGCCGCCAGGGCGGCGTCGTCCTCTTTGGAGTCCGCCGCCGCGACCGCTCCCTTGAAGAGATCCTTCGCCGCGGCGCCGTAGAAATAGACCGGAATCTTGGACTCCCCGGCCGCCATCTTCTCGGCCGGCGGCGCGGCCTTCAATATCCGCTCCTCGATCTCGTCCTCGCTGCGGGCGTCCTTGAGGTCCACCGTCAGATTTCCCGAGGGGACGGCGACGGTCAACGAACCGTTCGCGAACGCGCAGCCGGTATAGCCGAACTTGGCGCGCAGCGCGGCGCAGTAGCGGTCGATCAGCTTCTGGTCCGCGGCGCTGAACTGGCCGGGCGATCCCTCAGGAGGCGCGGTCGGCTCGGCGCGTCCCGAAACGGCGAGGCAGGAAAAAACGGCGAAGAGAGCGATAGAGGGCTTCATCCCGCCTCCACAAACGCATGGCGTCTATGTAAGCTTTGTCCCTCAACCTTGATTTGTCAAGGCCCGGTGTCAGATCAACGGCCAGCCCAGGGGCAGGAGGACGAAGAAGTTGAAGACCGCCGCCGCGGCC
Source organism: Elusimicrobiota bacterium (assembly GCA_044450965.1). Taxonomy (GTDB): domain Bacteria; phylum Elusimicrobiota; class Elusimicrobia; order UBA1565; family UBA9628; genus GWA2-66-18. The sequence continues at coordinate 4,681 of JBIOJO010000074.1, forward strand.
AGGAACGGGCCGAACGGTATGGGGTCGGAGCGAGTGGCCCGGCCCGTCAGGAGCAGGCGGATGCCGTAGATCGACCCGACGAGCGAGCCCAGCATCATGCAGTCGAACGCGCCCGTGGCGCCGGCCCACGCTCCGACGCCGGCCAGGAGCTTCACGTCTCCGCCGCCGAGAGCTTCCTTCTTAAGCAATGCCTCGCCGATCGCCGCGATCGCCCAAGCCATCGCGAAGCCGCTGGCCGCGCCGATCAGGCTGCCGCGCGCCGACAGCCACCAGGCGCCGCCGCCGAAGTAAGGATTGAACGGAGAGAACAGCAGGCCCGAAACGGCCAGCCCGATCGAGAGCTCGTCGGGAATCAAAAAGGTTTCCCAATCGATGAGCGCGACCGCCAGAAGCGCGCCGCACGCCAGGGCCGCGCCGACGACCCAGACGGTATCCGCGGGCCACCGGCGCTGGAGCGCCGCGGCCAGAAGGCCGGTCGCGGCCTCGACGGCCGGGTAGCGGGCCGAAATCGGCTTGCGGCAATGGCGGCAGCGTCCGCGCAGGAGCAGCCAGGAGAGCACGGGAACGTTGTCGTACCAGGCGATCGGGTTGCGGCTGCGCGGGCAGCGCGAGCGCGGCCGCACGAGGGACTCCTCGCGCTGCAGGCGGTGGACGGCGTCGTTCTGGAAGCTCCCGTATTCGGAGCCGTACAGGTTCGCTATCG
>JBIOJO010000075.1:0-4713 GCA_044450965.1 Elusimicrobiota bacterium
CCCCGAGCCCGCCTCTCCCATGGACGATCTCGACTCGCGCGTCGCCAAGGCCAGCGCCAGCGGCCGGCCCCCGTACGCGGGCAAGCTGGGTCTGATCGCCGCCGGCGGCGGCGGACTCCTGGGCGGCCTCATCGGCTTCTTCCTGGGCGGCCCCATCGGCGCCCTGGTCGGCGCCGCGGTCGGCGGCCTGGCCGGCCACCTCCTCGCCAAGAAGCTGTTCCAATAGGCAACAGTGGGGTCAGGCTTCCACTTAATCAACTTATTCACTTCAAAATCAAAATAAGTAAATTAAGTAAAAGCCTGACCCCAATTAAGACATCTGGTAGAATGAAGGCGTGACCCTCGTCGACTCGCACGGCCGAACGTTCTCCTACCTGCGCCTCTCCGTCGAAGACGCGTGCGACTACCGCTGCCAATACTGCCTGCCGCACGGCTATCATAAGGAAGAGCCGGAGCCGCCGCTGTCCGTGGACGAGATCCGGCGCCTGATCGCCGCCTTCGCCGGCATGGGCTTCTGGAAGGTTCGCCTGACCGGCGGAGAGCCCACCGTCCGAAAGGACATCGTCGAGATCGCCTCGGTCGCGGCAAAGACGCCCGGCATACGCCGCGTGGCGTTGAGCACCAACGGCTCGCGCCTGGCCGCGCTCGCCGGGGACCTTTCCGCCGCCGGAGTGAGCGCCGTCAACGTCAGCGTCGACAGCCTGGATTCGAAGCGCTTCCACGAAATCACCGGCCGCGACGACCTTCCCAAGATTTTGGACGGAATTACGCGCGCCGTGGAACTCGGCATGACCGTCAAGCTCAACGCCGTGCTGATGAAAGGGTTCAACGACGACGAATTCTCCCGTTTCGTCGAATTGACCCGCGCGCGGCCGTTGTCGGTGCGCTTCATCGAGCTGATGCCGACCGCCGACAACATGGACTTCTTCACGAAACGCCACCTGAAGGCCGAGGCGCTGGTCGAGTGGCTCAACGGCAACGGCTGGACGGAAAAAACCCGCGCGGAAGCCGACGGCCCCGCGCGCCAATTCACGAAGAAAGGCCATGCCGGCTCGGTCGGGGTGATCGCCCCGTACGCCAATAACTTCTGCGCGACCTGCAACCGTTTGCGCATCACGAGCCGGGGCCGATTGAGATTATGTCTGTTCGCCGAAGGCGAACATTCTTTACGCCCCTTGCTGCAGAGCGACACCCAACTCTCCGAGCTGCAGAACGCCGTTCAGTCATTGATCGGTCGTAAAGATGTTTCCCATTATCTTCCCGAGGGAAGGATCGGCAACACGCGGCACTTCGCCGCGATCGGGGGCTGACATGTCCCGCGTTCACATGGCCGACGTCGGTCCGAAGCCCGCCACGAAACGCCGCGCCGCCGCGGTCGGGGCGCTGCGGATGGGCCGCAAGGCCTTCCTCCTCCTGCGCGACGGCAAGCTCCCCAAGGGAGACGCCCTCGGCCTGGCCCAGACCGCGGGGATTTTGGCCGCGAAGAGAACCTCCGAGCTTCTGCCGCTGTGCCACCCGCTCCCGCTGGACCTGATCACCGTGGACTTCGTCCTGGACGAGTCCTTGCCCGGCGTGCGCGCGCGCTGCGTCGCGGCGACGGTCGCCAAGACCGGCGTGGAGATGGAGGCGTTGGCCGGCGTCAGCGGCGCCCTGCTCTGCGTCTACGACCTGGTCAAGCCCGTGGATCCCGCGTTGACCGTCGAGGACATCCGCCTGGCGTTCAAGGAAGGCGGCAAGAAGGGCTATTGGGTTCATCCCGCCGAGAAGCCCGCCCCCGCCCCGCGCGCGCCGAAGCCGCCGCGCCTGGGGCCGGCCGTCGCCATCACGGTCAGCGACCGCGTCAGCGCCGGGAAAGCCGTCGACCGCTCCGGCCCGCTGCTGGTCGAAGGCCTGCGCGCGATGGGCTTCACCGTCAAGCGCCCTCTGGCGGTCTCCGACGACCGCGAGCTCATCTCCGCCGCCGTCGTGCGCGCCGCGAAAACCGCGCGCGCCGTCGTCCTCACCGGAGGCACCGGCCTGTCGCCGCGCGACGTGACCCCGGAATCCGTCGCGTCCGTCTGCCAGCGCCTGATTCCCGGAATCGGCGAGGCCTTGCGCGGCTCCGGCGGGCCCGCCACCGCGCCGCTGTCCCGCTCTCTGGCCGGTCAGCGCGGCGAATGCGTGGTCGTCGCCCTGCCGGGCAGCCCCGGCGGCGTCCGCGACGGGCTGGCCGTGCTGAGCGTCCTTCTGCCCCACGCGGTGCACATCGCGCGGGGCGGCGCGCACTGATGCTCCCGTACGCCGACGCGCTGGCCCTGATCCGCGGCGCGGCCCGGAACCGCCGCGGCGGCTTCGCGGAAGAAGAAATCGCGCTGAAGGACGCCCTGGGCCGCGTCGCCGCCCGAGCCCTGATCAGCCGCGAGGCGATCCCCCCGTTCGACAACTCCGCGATGGATGGCTACACGCTCGCCGCGGCCAAAGGCGCGGCGCTGCCGGCCCGCCTCCCCGTTCTGGGGACGATCATGGCCGGAGACGTTCCCCGCTGCGCCGTGGAAACCGGCGGCGCGTGGCGCATCATGACCGGAGCGCCCATCCCGGCGGGCTGCGATGCCGTCATTCCCGTCGAAAAGACGCGCGAATTGGACGGCGGCCATGTCGAATTGCTCGAAACTGTCGAGACCGGCGATTATGTCCGCGGCGCGGGACGCGATTTCCCCGCCGGCGGCGAGGTGTGCCCCGCGGGCACGCGGCTGGGAGCGCGTCATCTGCTCGCCTTGGCCGCCGTGGGCCTGGCCCGCGTGCCGGTGCGGCGCAAGCCGCGCGTGGCTTTGATCTCGACCGGCAAGGAGCTGGTCGCGTGCGACGCCGAAATGAAGCCGGGGCAGATACGGGACGCCAGCTCGGCCTATCTCGCCGCCGCGATTCCGGCTTTGGGCGCGGACTTCGAGTTCTTTGGGGTCACATCGGACGACCCGAACGATTTCAAATCTCGTCTTGAAGCCGTGCTCGCCGCGAAATTCGACATCGTGCTCACCACCGGCGCCGTGTCCATGGGCACGGCGGACTACGTCCCGTCGACCGTCTCGTCTCTCGGCGCGAATATCATCTTCCATAAAACGGCGATAAGACCAGGGAAGCCGGGGCTTTTCGCGCTATTCGATAAGGGCCCCATGCTCTTCGGTCTTCCCGGAAATCCGATTTCCACCGTGGTTGGATTACGTTTCTTTGTTGAACCGTGCCTCCGTGAACTGTTGGGGCGTCCTCACGAAGTGCCGTATCGTTCAAGACTGGAAAGAAACGTCGACAAACCCGAGGGACTCCGGTGCTTTTTCAAAGCACGCCGTACCGACACCGTTTCCATCGACATACTCCCGGGACAAGCGTCGTTCCAGATCCACTCCCTTCTTTCGGCCGATTGCTGGGCGGTGCTGCCTGAAGCGGGCACGACCGTTCAAGCGGGAACGGAGATAGATATATTTCCGTTGTCCGACCACCTCTCATGAAGCGCAAAATTGAATTGTACGGGCGCCTTCGCGATGCCGGTCTCGGCGATGTTGTGTCGTTGGATCTTCCCGAGCACGCCACGGCACGGCAGGTCCTTGCTCAATTGAAGGCCGTCCTTGGACGCCGCTCCGCGGCGCTGTCCGGCTGCGTGCTCGCCACGGCCGACTCCGTGCTGCATCCCTCCGACTCCGTACCGTCGTCGGGACACCTTGCCGTACTCCCACCGGTATGCGGCGGATAACTTCTTCGTGTTTGAACATCGCCGCGATAGCGGCGGAAGCGACCTCTCCGAAACACGGCGCGGTCGCGACCTTTTCCGGCGCCGTGCGGGCGGTCCACGCCGGCCGCCGCGTGAAGGGGATCAGTTACGATTGTTTCGTGCCGCTGGCCGAAAAAGAAATGGCGCTCATTCTCAAACAGGCCGAAAAGAAATGGCCCGTCGCCGCGGCCGCGGCCCATCGAACGGGACGGCTTCATGTCGGAGAGGTGAGCGTGTTCGTCGCGGCGGGCTCGGCCCACCGCCCCGAAGCGTTCGCCGCGTGCCGTTGGATTATCGACGAAATCAAACGGCGGCTGCCGGTCTGGAAGAAGGAGCATTATGTGAACGGCGACGGACGCTGGCTTCCCGGCTGCGCCCTGCACGGGAGAAAGGCGTGAAGATTCGCGCCGAATTATCCATCAACGGGGGCGAACGGAAGGTTCTGCTTGTCTCGGGACCAAGTGAACCGGATGATCATCTCGCCCACCGCCTGGCCGCGTGCATCCTGTTTTGGGACGCGCAACCCATTCTTGACGCCAGCGTGAAGACCCCGGCTTTGGCCGACTATGAGTTCCTACCCGACCTTCTAGGTCTGAACGACGCCGGTGAAGCCGTTTTATGGGTCGAGTGCGGTTCGGTGACGACGAACAAGCTCACCAAGATCACCCGCCGCCTGCCGCGCGCCCGCCTCGTCATTATGAAGGAGACCGAGCGCCAGGCCTCCGAGCTGCGCCGCGACCTGGACGCGTCCTTCGACCGCCCGGAGAAGGTGGAGATCCTGGCCTGGCCGGACAAGAGCTACAAGGACTGGGCGAAGGCCGTGGCCGCCAAGTCCGACAAGACCGAGGTGTTCGGCGAGGCGAGCGGCCACATGATCAACGTGGTGATGAACGACGCCATGTTCGTCGTCGAATTCAAAAGTTTTTAAGTAGAATCCCGTCGTGGATCTCCCCGCGATGGCGCTGGCCGCC
>JBIOJO010000076.1:0-4701 GCA_044450965.1 Elusimicrobiota bacterium
GAGCCGCCGCGGGAAGCGGCGCCGCGCTCGCGGCCGGGGGGGAGAGGAGAGGAATGGGGCCGGTGAGCACCCCCGGGGATGCGGACAGCGGGGAAACGGCCAGGGACGCGGAAACGAGGGCCGCGCCGGCCGCGAAAGACGCCGCCGGCGCAGAACCGGCGGGAGCCGCCGGCGCGATCTCCACGAGCGCCGCCCGGGACGGGGCGGCGGCCAGAGCCGCGACGACGGCCAGACGCCAGGCGAGTCTCATCCCTGAAGTGTGCCGTCGGGAGGACCCCGGCGTCAGGGGCCTACGTCCTAGGCCTCAGTGGGTCTTAGGACTGGAGAATACGACCAGGTCGCCCTCGTCGAAAATCGGGACCAGGCCGCGGGCCTTGATCGCCGTCAGCACGCGCGCGGAAACCGCGGGCGCGGCGCGCGCCAGCCAGTGCCGGGACATCAGGACGCTGTCGGGCTCGAACCGGCCCGAGTCGAACGCCGGCTCCTCGCCCAGCGGGAGAACCTTGATGAAGCGGCGCGCGGCCAGGTGGGTGGCGAAGAAATAATCGCTCCACACCGCGTCCCCGGCGGGAACGGCCGCCAGCGCGCGCGGGCCGCTCCGCTCCCAGGACGAAGGCAAGGCTCCCGGAGGCAGGCGGAATTGCGCCGTCGTGAAGAATCCGCACCCCGCGACGGCCAGAACCCAGGCCGCCAGCCGGCGGCGGCCGCCGGCGTCCAGGCGGGCGTCAAGCCGGCGCAGCCCGACGATCGCGGCCCAGATCGCCGGGCCCGCGACGTAGGAGGCCTGATGACCGACGAGAAGGTGAAAATTCGACGAGACGTCTCCCAGCTGCTGCGGAAGCCAAACCGCCAGGAGCGGGAGCAGGGCGGCGCCGGAGGCCAGAGGCAGCAGGGCCAATGACAGGAAGAGCTTCGCCGCGTGCCAGACCTTGAGAGGCGGCCAGACCAGCGCCGCCGGGATCAGCCAAGGCCGGCGCCAAAGATTTCCGACGACGGCCCCCCGCGCTCCTCCGAGGCTGGGATACAGGGCCCAATAATCGAACACGACCCCGCTCGCGGCCTTCGCGCCCTCGATCACATGAAGCTCGAAGAGCCACAGCACCGCGGAGGCCGCGATCAGCCCCCCGGCGCGCATCCGCCCTCTCCGGTCCAGTGCCTTCATCCAGGCGACGGCTCCGACGCCGGCGAAAAGGAAAGGGATGGTCTCGCGCGTGGACAGCATCAGCAGGGCCAGGACGGCCGCGGTCATGCGCCTCTCGGACTCCCAGCAATAAGCCGCCCACAAGAACAGGGGAAGCGCGAAGGAACTGTTGTCCAGCACGGTGCCCAGTATTCCGCAGACGAACGGATGCCCGACCGCCAGCGCGGCGGCCAGCCAGCCCAACCCGTCGCGCCCGCCGCGCCCGCGCGCGAGCAAGTACGCGCACAGCGGGACCGAGCCCAAGGCCAGACCGTGAAGGACGAAAAACGGCGTCGCGCTGGGCCAAATCAGAATCATCGGCGAGAGGAGCGCGTAGGCGAACGCGAAGTGGACCGACCAGTAGGAAACGCCGCCCAGGAGGCTGGAGGTCAAGCCATGACCGTGGGCCGCGTTCCAGGCCAGGTTGACCATGACCGCGGAATCCAGCATGGATTCGTAGGCGCGGAATTGGGAGAGCTTGAAGTAGACGAAGAGAACGGGAACGCCCGCGCCCCACGCGGCCCACGCCGCTCCGCGCCGTTCAGACGGGAAGCGTCGGCCGGCGAGCGCCCAAGCCGCTGCGGCCAAACAGGCGAGACCGGCGCCCAGCCAAATCCACTCCAGAACGCCGGCGCGATAGAGATTCGGCAAGGTGCGGCATCTTATCCTTTACTCTTTGGACGCCGCAACGCCGCGCGCCGACTCGAGCGCGGCGCGGGACTTCAGGCACTCCCCTCCGAGGCTAAGGGCGGGCGGCGGCTTCGGGCTTCAGGTACGGCGCGAGCAGTTTGTCCCACGCGGCGTCGAGCTTCGCGTATTCGGCGGGGCAGCGCTCGGCGCGGTCCTTCGGCAGGATCTTGTCGGTCACCATGGAGGCGTTCTTTTCAGGGTCCTTGCCGTAGATGAGGCAGAGCGTGTCGTAGTAGCGCACCTTGTCGAAGGAGTGCTCGTCCCAGAAGCGCAGGTGCCGGTCCTCGGTCCAGCCCTGCAGGAACTCCAGCGCGGCCGTCGTCGCGGCGACCTCGCCCGCGTCGTTGCCCAGAAGCACCAAAGTCGCGAACTGGTCGACGGCGTCCTCTTCGCGGCCGACGGCGGGCAGGCCGTAGATGTCGATGAGCGCGTGGCCGACCTCGTGATAGAGCGTGTGCAGGGCGCTGCCCAGGGCGTAGCGGTCGACCTGCGACGCCGGCTCGACGCGGGACTTCAGCAGGCGCGCGGCGTCGGCGACGTAGTCGTAGCAGTAGGTGATGCGGCGCGTATCGGGATCGTACCAGGCGTTGGCCTCGCCGCACTCCTTGACCTCGATGACCAGGTCGGCGGGAAGGTAGAGCTGCCGGCCCAGGCCGGCGACGGCGTCGTCCAAAATCCTCGTCTTCTGCAGAATGCGCTTCCACCGGCGCGAATCGGCGCTGGTCGCGGAGCTGTAGACGATCCGGAAGGAGCCGGTCCAAGCGGAGGGCGGAGCGGGCGCCGGGGACGGCGCCGGCACGGCGATCTGAGGCGAAGGCGGAAGGAACTGGCCTGTCGCCGCGGCGAACTCGGCCAGCGCGCGTTCGGACGGCGAAACGGCCGCGGCGGGAAGGGCCGCGAGGACGAGGAAGAGCAGAAGCGCCGTTCGCATTCCCATAATATTGCGCGGAACGTGCGGCCTCCGCAGGGGTCTTCGGGCCTACCTCCCTAGGACCTCTCCCGGGACGCGGGCGGGCCTTTAGCCGCTGTCGCGAAAGCGTTTTTCCACGTAAAATGAAACTTCGGATGCCCCCTCTCCGGTCTTTCCTGACGACTCCGTTTTTCCCCGCGCTCATGTTATTGAGCGCGGCCGCGCCGCGACCAGCGGCCGCCCAGATCGCCGCGGCGTCTCGCGCCGTCGAGACGCGAACTCCTCTCGTCGCCGCTCCGTCCGCCTCCCGGGCGGCCCTCGCCCCTTTCGACGTTTCTCCCCTCGCCGCGCCGTCCATCGCTCTTCCCGCGCCGCTCTCGGCCCCCGCACTGGCCGCTCCAGCCGCCGCGACGGCCGCCCTGCCGCCGCGGCGGGCGCCGCCGGCGGCCATACGGCCCGCCGCGGATTCCGCCCCAAACGGGGAGCCTGCCGCGGCGGTCCTGTCCCGCGTCGCGCTCCTCAAGAATCCGGACGAATCGTTCGACGCCCGCGCTCAGATGTTCGCGTCGGCGGGAGATTCGATCGACGCGGGGTATTTCGAATTCTCGCCGGATGAGACCGGCTTGACCAAATTGGCGCTCCTGCGCGCCGCCGCGCGGCGCGGACTGAAGGTCCGTCTGATGCTGGACGGCTACGGCAGCACCTTGCCCAAGGCGCTGGTCCGACATATGGTCGACGAAGGAGTGGACGTCCGGATATACCACCCGCTCCGTTCGCTCCACGCGTCATGGCTTTGGCGCCGCTCCCACGACAAATGGACCGTCGTCGACGGACGCGAGATGATCGTCGGCGATTCGAACATGGCGGACAAGTTCTTCGGCCGCGGGCCCGACCCCTGGCGCAGCCGCGAAATCCACGTGTCCGGCCCCGCCGCCGCCCAGGGGCGAGCGTACGTGGACGGCATGTGGCGCAGCGGCGAGGTTCGCAGGCCCCGCGGCCTGGACAAGGTCGCGCCCGAGGCCGCCGCCGCCGCGGGTCGGCTGGTCGACGCCCACGATCGCCCGGCCCCGGCGGCCGACGCGCCGCGACCCTGGGCCGAGCGCGCCGCGGACGCCGTCGTCCGCTTCACGCACAACAACTTCCTCAGGCCGCACCGCTCCGGCGGCATCGGCCTGGAGCTGCTCGACATGATCCGTTCGGCCGAGAAGACCGTCGTCATCGAGAACGCCTATCTGGTTTTCCCCAAGATCTTCCGGGACGAATTGGAACGCGCCGTCCGCGAGCGCGGCGTGCGCGTGGTCATCATCACCAATTCGCTGGAGACCAATAACCTGCCCTATGTCCGCTACGCCTACGAGGCCGATCGCGACCGCCTGGTGCGGATGGGAGTCGAGCTGTACGAATTCAAGGGCCCGGGGACCTTGCACGCGAAGGGTATGGTCGTGGACGGGCGGCGAGCCTACCTCGGCAGCTTCAACCTCAACCCTTGGGCGTTCATGTTCAACACCGAAACCGGCGTGATCGTCGACGGCCACGAAGCCGTCGCGAACGATCTTCTGCGGCGGATGGAAGCCACCCGCCTGGAATCCTCTATGGTCGGCCGCTACGGCGAATGGGCGTTCCCGCAGCCGCGCCGCGCGGCCATGATCCTGCGCCGGGCCCTGCTGTCCCTGCCCCGGCGCCTGCTCCTGGGCGACTAACCCTCACGTCTTGATATTCCGCCGATAGGGGCTATACTTCGGGGGATGAGGTCTTCAGGCCCCTCGGCCCTCCTCGCCCTCCTCTTCGCCGCGTCAACGGCATTCGCCGGCGTGACGACGGTCCCGGACATCCTGGCCTCGCCCGACGGGAATTCGGGATCCGGCGCCTCCGCCGCCGGCGCCTCGGTCTCCCCCGGCTTGGCGCCGTTGAGCGCCGCCCC
>JBIOJO010000077.1:0-4581 GCA_044450965.1 Elusimicrobiota bacterium
AATCGTATGTCGTGGCCTTTCTAAACCCGCGCACGCCCCGGGGCGGGCGCCCCCCCAACGCGCGCCTCTCCGCCCCACAGGGCCCAAACCGAGTAGGTCCTCGGAGGGCCGCCGGACCTAGGGCCTTTTCCTCCCGGCGAAGGCCCGGAAGACCCCGCCCCTCGCCGCGCTCTCCTCATATACTGATCCCGTGGAGACCAACATGAACCGACGCCCGCGTCGTTCCCCGTTCACCCTCTTGTGCGCCCGCCTGACCGCGGTCGTTTTCGCGGCGAACCTGGCCGCCCCCGCCGCGTGGGCGCAGAGCATCGTCCGCGTCGCGCCCGTTGCGACGGCGCCTATCGGCGCCGCCGGTGCCGGCGCGTCCGTCTCCGCCGCGCCGATGGCTCCGTCGTCCTTGGCGCCCATGTCCGCGCTCGCGCCGCTCTCCGCTCCGTCCGCCGCCGCGGCCGTCGCGCCGGCCTCCGCGCTCCAGGCCGCCGCGCTGCCCGCCGCCGTTGCCGCCTCGGTCCCGGCCCTCGCGAAGTCCCCCGCCGCTTCTCCCGCCGCCGCGCCCGTCACCGCCGCCGGCGCGTTGAAATCCGCCGCCGTCGGCGCCGCCGCCTCCACGGGCAAGGACGTCTCCGCCTCCGAAGGCAGCGCCCGGTCCGCGCGCACCTTCGACGCCGCCGCGGCCCGCCCCGCCGATTCGCCGGACGCCGTGCCCGCCGGGATCTGGAGCGCCGCTCCCGCTTTGGGCCTGAGCCGCTCGTCCCACGGCGCCGCCGCCGACGGTCCCGCGCGCGGCTCTTCCCCGAACGGCGCGGACCACCGCGCCGTGGCCAATTCCCTCGACGCCAAGCTCCGCCGCTCCACCGTCCGCGGCGGCGACCTGATCAAGAAGGCCGCGCTCGCGGAGCAGGGCGCGTCCGTCGGCGTCAACGCCGAGAACCTCGACGCGGTGCTGGGCCTCCTCGCCGCCGATGGCCGCCTGATGCGCCTCTCCGGCGGCGCCTTCGTCTACAGCGACCTGACCGACCGCTTCGACTCCACCTCCGGCGACCAGAACGTGGACCGCGCCGGCGTGCTGGCGCAGGACGCGATCAAGGCCATGAACGCCAGCCGCAAGCTTCCCGATCACGCCCGCGCCGTCGCCACGCTCGAGGAGTCTCTCGAGATCCTGAAGGAGCACGGGGAGACTTCGGCCGCCGCCGAGGTCCGGATCTTGATGAATAACGCCTCGTTCGAGCTTCTGCGCGACATCCTGCGCGAGGCCGCGGTCATGCTGCGCGAGAAGGAGAAGACCGACTCGTCGCGCACCGCCGACCGCGAGAAAGCCGAGTCCCTGGGCCGCGAGCTCCAGGGCATGCACTTCGGCGCGGGGCTGGAGGCTCCGGCGTTCGACGCGAAGACGCAGATCTGGCTGGAGAACCTGGTCGGCAGCCTGAACGCCAGCAAGCGCAACAAGCAGGAAGGCGACGGCCGCATGATCGGCCGCGGCCTGGGCGTCCTCTACTCCCTGATCGCCCCCAACGGCGAGAACACGGGAAAGGCGCCCGCGGAGCGGCCGATGCTGGCCCTCCCGGCCCCGACGCCGAACTCCCAGCCCACCGCCCCGGCGAAGCCCGCCTACAAGGCGCTCGACGCGAGCGAGTACAAGACCCTTTACGAGTTCGGCACCGACGTCACCCTGAAGGCCGCGAGCGGCAAGATGCGCCCCATGATCGGCCGCAAGGCGGAGATCCGCCAGATGGTGAAGACCTTGCTGCGCGTGGAGAAGAACAATCCCCTCGTGATCGGAGAGAAGGGCGTGGGCAAGACCGCCATCATCAACGGCCTGGCGCAGATGATCATCTCCGGGGACATCCCGGAGCTGGCCGGCAAGACCATCATCAAGATCGACCTGAACAAGGTCGTCGCCGGCACCAAGTACCGCGGCGAGTTCGAAGAGCGCATGCAGAAGATCATCGACGAGGCCAAGAAGTCGAACGGCCGCGTGATCCTATTCATCGACGAGATGCACATGATCGTCGGCGCCGGCGGGGCCTCGGGCTCCCCCGACGCGTCCCAGATCCTTAAGGAGTCGCTGGCGGACGGCTCGCTGTCCTTGATCGGCGCGACCACGATGGACGAGTTCCGCCGCATCGAGAAGGACGGCGCGCTGATGCGCCGCTTCAACCCGGTCAAGCTGCTGCCGCCCACCAAGGACGAGGCCGAGGCCATCCTGGAAGGAGTGAAGGGCGTCTACGAGCAGAAGCACGGCGTGACCATCGCCCTCGAGACGGTGAAGGCCGCGGTGTCTCTGGCGTACCGCTACGTGACGGATCGGCACCTGCCCGACTCCGCGCTGGACCTGATGGACGACGCGTCCGCCGAGGTCGAGCTGAAGGCGTCCGAGGCGAAGGCCAAGGGAGAGGAAAACCCGACCAAGGCCGTCACCGCCGAGGACATCGCCCGGGAAATCTCACTGAGGACCGGAATTCCCGCGGGAAAATTGAACGAGGACAAGAAGTCCCAGCTCAAGAACCTGCCGTCCGAGATGAAATCACAGGTCATCGGCCAGGACGAGGCCGTGGAGAAGGTCGCCGAGGCCGTGCAGGCCGGCGAGACCGGCTTCCGCGACCCGAAGCAGCCCATCGCGTCCTTCGTGTTCCTGGGACCGACGGGCGTCGGCAAGACCGAGCTGGCGCGCATCCTCGCCAAGATCAAGTTCGGCTCCGAGAAGAACATGCTGCGCCTGGACATGTCCGAGTATCAGGAGAAGAGCTCGGTCAGCCGCCTGATCAGCGCGCCTCCCGGCTATGTGGGCCACGAGGAAGGCGGCCAGCTGACGGAGTCCATCCGCCGCAACCCCTACCAGGTCATCCTGCTCGACGAGATCGAGAAGGCGCACCCGGAAGTGTTCGACGTCCTGCTCCAGGTGCTGGAAGACGGCCGCCTGACGGACGGGCAGGGCAGGACCGTCGACTTCTCCAACACCATCATCATCATGACGTCCAACATCGGCGGCAGCGTCTCCGGAGACGAATCCGAGAAGGCCGCGGACGGCTGGCGCGACGGCGGCGACGGCTTCGAGTACAAGCAGGACGGCATGGGCTTCAACGCGAAGACGCTCAAGCGCGCCAAGGCCGGAGCCGCGATGGCGACGGGACGCGCCGCGCATTACTTGGACGCCTTCAAGAAGAAGTACCGCCCGGAGTTCGTCAACCGCGTGGGCGAGGACCGCGTGATCGTGTTCAACGAGATCACCGAGAAGTCCAAGCTGGGCGCCATCCTGGACCTGCGCCTGAAGGCGCTGGAGAACCAGCTCAAGGAGAAGGGCCTGAAGGTCGCCCTGACCGACGGCGCCCGCGAGGCCGTGCTGGCCAAGGCCCTGCAGCAGTCCCAGTACGGCGCGCGCCCGATCAAACAGATCGTGGACCGCGAGATCAACCGGGCGCTGAAGGACGCGGAGCTGGAAGGGCGCATCACCGACGGCGACGCCGTGACCGTGGACTGGAGCGCCGCCGAAGGGCGCTACGTCGCCGGCAAGTCGAAGTAACGTTTAAACGGAAAGCCCCGGATCTCGGAGGAACGGGATCCGGGGCTTCGTTTTGTCCGACTGACTCCAGAGCCGGTCTTGATGCGTTATAAGGTATCGAGACTCGCGCCGGCGCGAGTTAGGACTTCTTCTTGATGACGTAGACGACGTTCCGTCGCGGCCGTCCATCGGCGCCGGTCTTCTCCAGGCTCCCGCACAGCACGCCGCCGATCTTTTCCATGGCCTTGCGGGAACGGAGGTTGTGTTCGCCGACGTGAAACACCGCGCTGTCGACGAACCGGAAAGCATGGTCCAGCATCAACGTTTTTATCTCACGGTTGTACGATCCGCCCCAGTAGTGCCGGATTAGAAACGTATACCCGATGACGATCTCGCTCCGCGCCGCGTTCAGGTCGTAGAAACGGGACGAGCCGATGATCCGCCCCGTCTCCCGGTCCAGGACCGCCAGCGCCCCTTTCGAACCCAGCGCTTCCTCGAAAAACTTCTTGAACACCGGCCGCTCGTGACGGTTCGGCTCGGGATGCACTTCCCAGATGAGGGGATCGGCCGCGGCGAAGTACAGCGCGTCGAAGTCCTCGGGCTCCAAGGGACGGAGCAGAAGCCTCGGACCGGTCAGCGTCGGCTGAAGCTCGAAGGATCGGGATTCGTTCATTCCGAAGCCATTATAAATATTATCCGTAGGCCTTAAGACGCATCGGGGCCTAGGGCTTCTACTGCTCCCGGAAGGACCGATAGACCCCGCCGTCCATCGAATTCCGTTGCTATCCTCAGTGTAATGAGGAAACAGCGCCCCATCGCGCGCGCCGTCGCGGTCTTCGTCGCCGCCCTCATGACCGCCTCTTCCCCCATAAACGCCTTAGCGGCCGTCGTCCGAACGCCGTTGATCATCCCGACCGGGATGCCGTTCTCTTCCGCGGCCTCCATCGCCGCTCCCGCGCTGAACGCCGTGCCCTCACCGGTTTCCCTCTATTCCGTCCCGACGTCAGCCGTCCCCACCGCTCTTCCCGTCGCCGCGGCGCCCGCCTCCGTACCCGCGGCGGTCCCCGTCGCCGTCGCCGCCC
>JBIOJO010000078.1:0-3956 GCA_044450965.1 Elusimicrobiota bacterium
CGGAGGCGCGTCCCGCGGCCAGCTTCACCTCCGTGCCGCGCGTCGTCGTCGCCGGAGAGACCCCTTCCCCCGCGGCGAAGGCCCCGCCTCCCGACGACGGCGATGAGGAGGCTCCCGCCGCGCCGGCGCCGAAAAAGGCCCGCCGCCCGGACGCTCCGCGCCGCCCGGCCAAGCCGAAGGCGCCCCAGGGCCCTTCGTGGGAGTTCGAGGGCGTGGTGTTCGACCTTCTGACCGCGCGCGGCGTGTTCGCGGCGAAGCTGATCTACCTGGATTCCGACGGCAACGACGTCGGTCAGACGGAGACCGGTCCGGGCGGACGCTACAAGATCTCGCTGCCGGTGAGCGCCAGCGGCGGCTACACGTTGAAGATCGCGCACTCCGACTACACGACCCGCTACATCGACGAAGGCGACGCGACCAGCTCGCTGCGCGAGGCGACGGCCGAGGAGCGCCAGATCCTGATGCAGGCCGCCGCGCGCAACCTGCCGTGGGTCGGCAATCCGAAAAAAACCCTCCATCGCGATTTGGCGCTGGTGCCGAAGTCCCCGGAAGAACCGTGACCTACGGCCACAGCGTCTTGCTGGGCGCGCTGCAGGGCTTCGCCGAATTCCTGCCGATCTCCAGTTCCGCGCACCTGGCCTTGGCCCCGTGGGCGTTCCGTTTCGAGGATCCGGGACTGACCTTCGACGTCGCGCTTCATGCCGGCACTTTGGCGGCGATCATGGCGGCGTTCGGGGCGCGCTGGTGGACGATCCTCTCGGGCGCGGCCCGGGAGCCGCGCGGAGAGAACGGGCGCAAGCTGGCGGCTCTGGCGCTGGCGACCGTCCCCGGGGCCGTGATCGGCCTGATCTTCGAGAAAAAGGCCGAGGAGGCGTTCCGCGATCCCCGCCTCATCGCCGGAGCGATGATCGTGTTCGCCTTGATCATGGAGGCCTGCGACCGTTTCGGCGCCAAGGCCCGGAGTTGGTCGAGCGACTGGAAGACCGCCTTCGCCGTCGGCGCGGCGCAGGCCCTGGCCGTCGTCCCCGGCGTGTCGCGCGCGGGCTCCACCATGAGCGCCGGCCTGGCGCTGGGACTCACGCGCGAGAGCGCCGCCGAGCTTTCCTTCCTGATGGCCGCCCCGATCATCGCCGGCGCCGCGATCCTGAAGCTTCGTCACCTCACCGGAGCGGACTTCACGGGGCCGTTCGTCTGCGGCGTGGCGGTCGCGGCGGCGACGGGCTGGATCGCCGTCAACGGGCTGCTGCGCTGGATCGCCCGGTACGGCCTGCGGCCGTACGTGATCTACCGCGTGCTCCTGGGCGCGTCGGTGTTCGCGCTTTACTGGACGCGCTGAGCGCCGTCGAACGAAGGCGCTTCCAGAGCCGACAGGGAAAGGGACATCGCCTTCTTCATCCGCTTCGCCGCGACCGCGGGCAGCGGAAGCCCCGCGAACGCCGCGCGCAGCGCGTCCAGCTTCGCGTAGGCGAGGTTTCCCGGGCAGTCGGTCTGCTTGTAGTCCCGGTGACCTTTCAAGGAGTTGGGATCGATGCCGTAGCGCGCGATCAGGTAGCGGCCCAGCGCGGCGACGGCGTCGAGCTGGGCCTTCGTCGGGCGGTTGTTGACGGGCGGATGGAAGGTCCCGAGAAGGACGATGCCGACGTTCCCCTCGTTGTTGCCGAGGGTGTGAGCGCCGAGCATCCCCTCGGGACGGCCTTCCAAAATATTGCCCGACTGGTCCACGAGGAAATGGTACGCGATGTCGTTCCACCCGCGTCCGTGGATGTGGAAGTCCTGGATGAAGCGCGCCTCGGCCTCACTTTCGGCCAAAGTCCGGGTGTATTTCCCGTCGGAATGATGCAGCGTCACGCGCCAGGGAAGCGGATCGGGCGAATAGGGCTCGGCGGGCGTGACCGCGCCCCATTCCGCGCGGCCGTGGACGAGAGGCCGGGTGGCCGTCGGATCCTGAGGTCCCCGCGCGGGGGCGGCGGCGCCTCCGGTTCCGGCCGGCTCCGACGCGAAGACCTCGACGCCGTAGATCTCGACGTCATGGCTGATCAGCGCTCCGGCGTCGAGCGCGCGCAGTTCCAGCGGCCCGGCGGCCTTCGGAACGCGGACGCGCGCCCAGAAGCGGCCGTCGGCGAAGCGGTGCATCTCCAAAGGCTGCCAATCCTCCGGGGCGACCAGCGAAGGGCGGGCGGCCTGAAAGGCGACGGCGGGGTCGGGAAGAACTCCCTGGATCAGCACCGTGTCCCAGGCGTCGGGAAGCGGGTCGCTGACGCCGCTTTCGTAGACGACTCGGGTGCCGGTCCCCTGGGCGGTCACCGTGAAGCGCGCGTTCACGGCGGCGCCGAACGTCACCGAGCGTCCCTCGTCGTGCGCGGCCGCGGCCGACGCGAGGAGGACGAAGGCCAGCGCCGCCGCGGGGTTAGCGCGCACAGGCGGCCTCGACGTCGTCGATCTCCTTCGGCACGTTCGTGAGGTTGCGAGGCGGACCGTCCGCGGTGATCAGGACGTCGTCCTCGATGCGCACGCCGCCGAAGTCCAGGAATTTCTCGGCCTTCGCGAAATCCACCGAGGAGCGGTGCTTGCGCCGCAGCGCGGGGTCCTTGAGCAGGGCGTCGATGAAATAGACGCCGGGCTCCATGGTGATCACGAACCCCGGCTCCAGCTTCGCGACGAAGCGCACCGGGACCTTCGTGGGGTTCGGCATGGCGCGCCGTTTGCCCCCCGTCACGTCGTGCACGTCGAGGCCGAGCATGTGCGTCAGTCCGTGCGGGTAGAACAGGCGCACGGCGCCGCCCTCGACCAGGCCGTCGGTCTCGCCGCGCAGGAAGCCCAGGGACTTCAATCCCTCGGCGATCACGCGCATGGAATGCACGTGCAGGTCGGCGGACACGATGCCGGCGCGCGCGCGGTCGATGCAGGACTTCTGCGCGGCCAGGACCACCGCGTAGACGTCGCGCTGGCGCCGCGTGAACTTGCCGTTGACCGGGAACACGCGCGTGATGTCGGCCGCGTAGCCGCGGTCTTCCGCTCCGGCGTCGATCAGCAGGAGGTCTCCGCTCTTCAGGGTCGCGTCGTTGCGGCGGTAATGAAGAACGGCGCCGTTGGCTCCCGCCGCGACGATGGACGGGTAGGCCAGGTGCTTGAGGCCGGCGTTCATGCAGGCGGCGTCGAAGATCGCCTGCACCTGATATTCCTTCATGCCCGGCCGGGTCCCGGCCATCACCGCCCGGTGGGCGGCGCCGCTGACGCGGTTGGCGTTCTTCATCAGCGAAAGCTCGGCGGGAGTTTTGCAGGCGCGCAGATCGTCCAGGGCGTCGCGGAGCAGCGCCTTGGGCACCACCTTCCGCCGGCCGACCACCTTCTTCAGCTCGTCGGCGTACATCACGCGGTCCACGCCGAACAGCTTGCGCGCCTCGGCGGGGCCGGGGACGTGGCCTTCCCAGACGCGGTGGTGGCTGTCGATGCGCGGCACGAACAGGACCTCGCGCCGCGTCTTCGGGTCGATGATCAGGTGGCAGCCGGCCTCCTCCACGCCGGTGAGATACAGGAAATCGGAATTCTGGCGGAAAACGTAGTCCACGTCGAAATTGCGCGGGAGGGGCTTGCCGCCTTCGAGATGGATGAGGGAGTTTCCGGTCAGCTTCTTGGCCAGCGCGGTGCGCATCTGCCGATAATGGATCATCCCCGGATTATATCATGGAGTTCCCGGGCTTTCGCCGGTAGGCGCGGCCGCTTGCGCCGAGGCGCCGGCGCGTGCTAGAATGTCCGTGGAAGCCGCCGCCCCTCATCCCGTACGGCAACCCGAGGCGGCTTCCAACATTTGAAAAGACGGACAACGGCGAGGGGGGGGGGGGGGGGGGGGGCGCCGGGGGGCAGTTTTTTTTTTAGGAAAAGGAATTGGTGGGGGGGTTGGGGTGGGGGGGGGCGCACGGGCGGGGGGGGTGATATTATAATATACCGGAGCCACA
>JBIOJO010000079.1:0-3082 GCA_044450965.1 Elusimicrobiota bacterium
GGGGCGGGGCGTCGGGAAGCTGGTAGCTAGGCCTTCGGCGTCCAGGCGTCCGCGCGGCGCCGCGCCTCGGCCCGGCCGTCCTCGTCCAACATAGGGGCCGCCCGTTCGGCGAGTTTTCCCCCGGGGCCTCCGGGATCGCGGCGCTGGGACAGAAGCGCCCATTTCAGAGCTTCGATAGGATCGGGAGGAAGTCCCGGCCCGCCGAGAAGGACCAGGAGTCCCAAGCTGAACAACGCCTGGTCGAAACCGAGATTCACCGCGCGCGTCATCCAGTCTCGCGCCGCCGCGGCGTCCGGCTCACGGCCCACGCCACGCGCGAACATCACGCCCAGGTTGTGGGCCGCGGCCGCATGCCCGGCGGCGGCGGCGATGCCGTACAACTCGGCGGCTTTCTCCGGTTCCGGCTGGCCCAACACGCCTTGGCCCAACAATAATGCCGCCGAGAACGCCGCCTGCGCGTGGCCCGCCTGCGCGGCGACGCGGTAGAAGCCGTAGGCCAGCTTCGCGTCGGGAGAGACTCCCCGACCCAGGCGCAGGCACTGAGCCGCCTCGTACGCGGCGTCGGCCACGCCGGCGTTGGAGGCCTCGACCAAAAGCTCGTAGCCCGCGCGTTCGTCCTTCGGCACGCCGTCGCCCGTCAGCAGGCGCACGGCGCGGACGTACTTCTCGATCGCGTCGGCGCTCACGCCTTCAGCGACTTCACGATCGCCGAGTCCAGGTCCGCGATCAAGTCGTCCGCGTCCTCGATGCCGACCGACAGGCGGATCAGCCCGTCGGTGAGGCCGGCCTTGAGGCGCTCCTCGCGCGGGATGGAGCCGTGAGTCATGGACGCGGGGTGGCCGATCAGGGACTCGACGCCGCCCAGGCTTTCCGCCAGGGAGAAGATCGCGCAGGAGGAGATCATGCGCTTGGCGCGCTCCATGTCGCCCTTCAGCTCGAAGGAGATCATGCCGCCGAAGCCGGACATCTGAGATCTCGCCAATTCGTGGCCGGCGTGGTTGGCCAGACCGGGGTAATGAACCGTCGCGACCTCGGGATGTGAGAGCAGGTGCTTGGCGACCTTCATGGCATTCACGCAATGCCGTTCGACCCGCAACGGCAATGTTTTCGTGCCGCGCAGAAGCAGAAAGCAGTCCAGCGGGCCGGGCACGGCGCCGACGGCGTTCTGGAGGAACTTGTACTCCTTGTAGAGGACATCGTCGCTGGTCAAAATCGCGCCGCCGACCACGTCGGAGTGGCCGCCGAGATACTTCGTCGTCGAATGGACGACGACGTCCGCGCCGAGGGACAGAGGGCGCTGCAGCGCCGGGCTGGCGAAGGTATTATCGACGACCAACTTGGCGCCCTTCGCGTGCGCCATTTTCGCGATGGCGCGAATATCACTGATCTTCAGGAGCGGATTAGAGGGCGTTTCGATCCAGACCAACTTCGTCTTGGGCGTGAACGCGGCTTCCAGCGCCGTTAAATCGGTCGCGTCCACGAAGGAGAAGGTCATGCCGAAACGAGAGAAGACCTTGGTGAACACCCGGTAGGTGCCGCCGTACAAATCGTTGCTGCACAGCACATGATCGCCCGAAGATAGGGCCTCGGCGACGGTGGAGGTGGCGGCCATGCCTGAAGCGAAGCACAAGCCGTACTTGGCGCCTTCCAAGGACGCCAGATTTTTTTCCAGCGCCTGGCGCGTGGGATGGACGGTGCGCGCGTAGTCGTAGCCCTTGTGCTTGTCGGGCCACTCCTGGACGTAGGTGGAGGTCAGGTACACCGGCGTCATGATCGCGCCGGTGGCGGGATCGGGAGACTGTCCGGCATGCACGGCGCGCGTGGCGAAGCCCAGGTCTTTGTCGTCGGAGGAGGAGGCGGTCATGAGTTCATTTTAACAACTTTAGGCCGGAGAACCCGGGTCCTCCACGAACTGTCGTCAAAGACAGTTCGTTTGTGGATAACTCCGGCCCGCGGCGCCCTAATTCGGCGCGACGAGCACGGCCTTCCACGCCGCGTCCTTCGCCGTGGAGAACAGGCTGATCCGCACGCGGGGCCAGCGGCCCGACACCTGCTCGGCCGCCAGGCGGTCCCGCACGCGGGTGATCATATCCAGATCGTCGTCGGAGAAGCTGAACGAGTGCAGACCATCGCCGTCGATGGGCACGGACTGAAGTAAGTCCAAAAGCTCGATCAACACCTCGACCTTGCGCTCCGGGGTCTTCATGTCCGGAGGCAGGAGACGCTGCACGGCGGACAATTCCCCCACGCCGAAGATCAGGTCCTTGCGCGGCACGCGCGCGAGTTCCCCCAGGCGCTTCAGGACCCGGAAGCCTTTCGCGAACGAAGACGGCCGGTGGGCGCGGGAGGTGACGATGGCGACCCACGGGGCGTCACGTCGATCCGAAAGCGCTTCGGCGAACGGCGCCCAGGAGGGACCTCGCCAGGCGCCGCCGGAGCGCGTCACCGCGTCGTTCACGTCCTTGATAAAAACACGCGGGTCCTTGATATCAAGAAAATCCCGGAACGAACCCCCATCTTTGTCGGCTTTCCCGAACAACTCATAGTCGGCGTACTTCCCGGTGACGCCGATCTCCGGGCGGACCGAAGCGAATTCCGCGGTGGGGATGGCCTTCTCCTCGCCGGTGACCTTGTGACGCACGTAGATCTTGGTGCGGTAGTAGATGAGATTGTCGTCGTTGTCGAAGGCGCGCAACGACAGGGGCTTCTTGACGGCAACGACGGAGCCGTCGGCGCGGACGACGAGGCCTCCGCCTCGGAGGATGCGGCCGTACACTCCCAGCTTCTTTAATATCCCGAATGATGGCCGCGCCGGGGCGGGTGCGGCCGTGAAGGACGGCGTGGGGCCGTCGGACGCGGCGGCGGAGAACGCGCCCGACAGCTTGTCGCCGGCGCTGAGTCCCAGGCCGGAGGCCGATTCGGGACTCGCGGCGGATAGGCGGGCGGCGTTCTCGAGCTCGGGAGCGAGCGATCGGCCGAGGATGTCGAGGCGGGCGGCGGGATTGAACGCGGGGGCGGCGGCCGGAACGGGCGCGGCGAGGGCCGGGGCGGGAAGCGCGGGCGGCAGCGCGAACGGAAGTGA
>JBIOJO010000080.1:0-2352 GCA_044450965.1 Elusimicrobiota bacterium
ATAACCCCCCCGACCCGTGGGCTTCAGCGGTTGAAGATCGGCCAGCTCATCGGATTCCACCAGCTCCAGGACCGCGCCGCCGGGGCGACCAAGGCCGCCGCCGGAACCGACGCGGAGGGCGCGGCCGGCGTCGGCGTGAAGGCCGCCGCGGCGGTGGCCTTCTTCACGACCGCTTTCGGGTAGATCTCGTCGTAGGTCTTCACCGCCGTCAGCGTGATGCCGTCGCGGACCTCCTTGGGGATGTCCTCGATGTCTTTCAGGTTGGCGAAGGGGAAGA
This sequence comes from Elusimicrobiota bacterium, assembly GCA_044450965.1. Lineage (GTDB taxonomy): Bacteria > Elusimicrobiota > Elusimicrobia > UBA1565 > UBA9628 > GWA2-66-18. Next base: position 278 of record JBIOJO010000080.1, read on the forward strand.
TCACTTCGGTGTAGCCCATGCGGTGCGCGGCCATCACCTTCTGCTTCAGGCCGCCGATGGGCAGGATGTCGCCGCGCGCCGTGATCTCTCCGGTCATGGCCAGGCCCGGCGTCACCGCGCGCCCGGTCAAGCTGCTCAGGATGGCGGTCACCATCAGGCCGCCGGCCGACGGGCCGTCCACCTTTCCGGCGGGCGTGATGTTGATGTCCAGGTCGATCTTGGTGAAGTCCAGCTTCTCCAGGCCGTACTTGGCCGCGTTGAGCTTCACGTACTTGTAGGCGTTCTTGGCCGAGTCCTCGATGTCGTCGCCGAACTGCTTGCGCAGCTTCAGCTGGCCGTTGCCGGGCTCCCAGGTGACCTCGACGTTCAAAGTGCTGCCGCCGTAGGTGTTCACCGCCAGGCCCGTGGCCACGCCCACGCCGTTCTGCGCCACCTGGCGCGGGCTGAAACGGGCCACTCCCAGGTACTTCTCCACGTCCTGGGCGTCCACGACGGCGGGCACCTTCTCGCCCTTCGTCTCGGTCCAGGAGGAGACCTTGCGCAGGACGGTCTCGATCTTCTCGCGGAGGTTGCGGACGCCCGCCTCCATCGTGTAGCCCTCGATGATCTTGCGGATGGCGGCCGGGGTCAAGGTCGTCTCGCCGGGCTTGAGGCCGACGGACTCCAGCTTCTGCGGGATCACGTGGGTCTCGGCGATGGCCATCTTCTCCAGCGTGGTGTAGCCGTCGAACTCGATGATCTCCATGCGGTCGCGTAGCGGCTCGGGGATGTTGGAGAGCTCGTTGGAGGTGACGACGAACAGGACCTCGGACAGATCGTAAGGAACGTCCAGGTAGCGGTCGCGGAAGGTGTTGTTCTGCGCCGGGTCCAGGACCTCGAGCAGGGCCGCCGTCGGGTCGCCGGCGTTGCCGTTGCGGCCGATCTTGTCGGCCTCGTCCAGCAGCATGACGGGGTTCACCACGCCGGCGTTCTTCATCTGGCGCATGATCTCGCCGGGCATGGCGCCCACGTAGGTCCGCCCGTGTCCGCGCAGGACCGATTCGTCGTGGACGCCGCCGAGCGAGAGGCGCACGAACTTGCGGCCCAGCGCCTGAGCGATGGCGCCGGCGATGGAGGTCTTGCCCACGCCGGGGGGCCCCGTGAAGGCCAGGATGGCGCCTTTCTTCGAGCCGGTCTTCTTGCGCAGGGCCAGGAACTCCAGCACGCGCTCCTTGACCTTCTCCAGGCCCGCGTGGTCGCGATTCAGGATGTCGCGAGCGGCCGCGATGTCGAAATTGTCGTTGGTGCGCTGGCCCCACGGCATCTCGGTCAGCCACTCCAGGTACGTGCGGATCTTGCCGGCCTCGGAGCTTGTGGGCTCCATGTTCTCCAGCTTGTCGAACTCTTTCTTGGCGATCGCCTGGATGTCGGCGGGCATTCCGATGGCGTCCATCTTGGCCTTGAAGGCCTCGGGGCTGTCGAACGCGCTTCCCTCGTCGCCGCCGGCGGCGGCGGGCTTCGACGCGTCGGAGACCGCCTTGAAGTGTCCCATCAGCTCCATGACCAGCAGGTGCAGGCGGACCTCGATGGACGGAGCCGCGAGCAGCTCCATCTTGGCCGCGTCGGAGAGCGGCAGATCCTGGGACAGCATGTTGACGAAGCGCTGGCCGTTCGTTTCCTCCAGGGCCTCGGCGACGAGGTCCTGGCTGATCTTCGGGTCCAGGTGGGAGAACTGGTGCAGGATCTGTCCGGCCGCGGAGGCCAGCTCCTTGACCTTCTGCGGGTCGCTGGCCGTGGTCGGGATGTAGGAGACGTTCGCCGAGGCGACGCCGCCCGCCTTGGTGTAGCCGGTGATCTTGACCGCGCGGATCGGCTCCATGATGACGGTCATCTTGCCGCCGGACGTCTCGGGATTGGAGACGCGCATCAAGGTGGCGATCTCGGCGTGTCCCGCGGACGTGCCGTCGCCCTGCACCGCGGCGATCAGGAAGCCGCTCTTTAGGGCCGCGTTCAGGACGGCGATGGCCGAGGGGCTGTCGACGCCCAGGCGGCGCTTGTTGATGGCGGGGAAGAAGAGCTTGGTCAGGGCCAGCACG
>JBIOJO010000081.1:0-1772 GCA_044450965.1 Elusimicrobiota bacterium
CGTCAGAAGGGCGGGAGGGCGTCTCGCGGGGACCTGCTGTCGGCCGCTCAGGAGAAAGGCTACAAGGCGGGCTCCGTCAGCATGATCCTGCACGCCAACCGCGGCCTGTTCAGGCGCGTCGCCTGGGGGCAGTGGGAGCTGACGGCGCAGGCTCGCGGCGCGGGATAAATGCGCTGAAGGGTGTAGTAGAATCCCTCAATGCGCCGCGCACGCGTTCTGATCGTTGACGACGACCATGAGATCCGCAGGGCCGTTTTCCGCTATCTCCAGGAGGTCGCCGGCTACGAGTGCATCGCCGCGGCCAGCGGCGCCGCGGCTCTCGATTTGACGCTCCAGCGGAGTCCGGATGTGATTCTCCTGGACCTCGTGCTCGGCGACATCAACGGCTTCGACGTGTTCCGCGCTCTTCGCTCGGACCCGCGGACGCGGACGATCCCGGTCGTGCTGATCACCGGACGCTCGGGAGCCGACCTCCTCTCCTCGGCCGGAAAGTGCTCCGGCGCTTTCGAGCTCCTGCGCAAGCCGATCGATCTCTCAAAGCTGGCCGAGACGCTTCGTGCGGCCCTCGACCTGCGCGCGAAGGAATCGAAGGAGGGCAATCCGGACGTGGTGAAGAGCGGCCCCCTGCGCATTGACTTGATGTGCCGCCGCGTCTACGTCAACAAGGCTCCGTTGCGGCTCGGGAGGAGCCGCCTGGAGATTCTCTTCGCTTTAGCCCGCAGCAGGGACGGAGTGCCTCTGAACATCCTGCACGCCATCGTCTGGGGCACGAAGAAGGTGGCGCCCAATACCCTCGTGCAAACCGTCTCGCGCCTGCGCGAAGACATCGTGCTCAGCTGCGGACAGGACCGCATCGTGTCCATCCCCGGCGGCTACAAACTTCTGTAGCCCGTCATATTTTCTGGACAAACTGTCATAACTGTGGATTGACAGATTCGAGGTCCGGGGTTATATTCCTCCCATTGCGTATCTGCGGCACCGCAAGCGCCGCGGATATGCGCGAAGGAGAGGGGGAAAATACGTCCGCAGTCGCGCCGAGTACGCGGACTTTTTCGCGCCGAGTTTTTTTACCGCTGACCGCCTTCGTGGCGGCCGGTTTTTTCGTATCCTCCCCGGCGACAGCAGCGACACTCACCTGGACCGGCGCCACGGGAGGAAGCTGGTTCACGGCGGGTAACTGGTCGCCGGCGCAAGTTCCGACATCGGCCGACGATGTCGTCATCGATGCGAACGCCGTCGTGACCGTCCCCGCCGCCTCGCCCTCGATCGCCTTCAACACCCTGAACCTCGGCGACGCGGGCGCGACCTTCGCGCCGACGCTGAAGGTTTCCGCCGCGGCGTCGACCGCGGGGCTCGTCACCGTCAGTTCCGGCGCCGTCTTCCAGCAGGACACGACCTCCCTACTCGCCTTCGGCGGCATGACGGTCCTGCCCGGCGGCTTGCTCACCCACACGGCCAACGGTTCGAGCCGCGCCGCCGTGCTCAACCTGAACGTGTCCGGCAATTTCGATCTGCAATCCGGCGCGACGATCGCGGTGAACGGCGTGGGTTACGCGCCCGGCGTCGGCACGCAGAACGGCTTCGGTCCGGGCGCGGGCACCTACGGTGGGGACGGCAGCGGCGCCGGCCACGGCGGCGCGGGCGGCCACGGCAGTTCCGGCGCCGTGGGTGGCGGGGCCTACGACAACACTACGAACCCGACGGACCTGGGCTCGGGTGGAGCGGGAGCTTACTCGATCACGGGCGGCGGGGGCGGCGGCGCGGCCCTGATC